>CALUOH010000050.1 GCA_944322025.1 uncultured Bacteroidales bacterium
GTACTCGCGCACTACCGCCAGTTTAAAGGAGATGCTGTAGTGTTTCTCTGCACGCTTAACGTACTTGTTCCCTGTATGTTCCATTGTCTTGCTTTTTTAGTTGTAACGCTATTTTAGGACTAGACAATTGGGGACGGCAGGGGGCACTTGGGACAGCAAGGGGGAAATTCGAGGGAAAGAAGAAAGAGACAAGAGGGGAGCGGGAAGGGAACGCGGGGTAGAGGCGAGAAGAGTGCGGGGAGTTGGCGGCAGGGGTGTAAGGGGTCAGGAGGAAGGAGAGGAGAGAGGGGAAGGAGGTGCGTGCCGGAGGTCAGAGGGTACGGGATAGGAGGAGCAGGAGTGGAGCTGAGGGGATAAAAAGGGATGCGGCACTGACCCTGAGGGGTCGATGCCGCATCCTGTTGTTTGCACTGCGCGATGCGCAGGCTTATTCGGCCATCACTTTGTATGCTGCAGTGCCGCTGTCTGTGGTGATGCGGACTATCAGCACGCCTCTCGATGAGTTGAGGGGTATGATGACGTTGTCTTCAGAGTTGACCGTGTAGTCGCCGAGGAGCGCGCCTGACGCTGTGTAGACGGCTATGCGGCTGATGAAGAGGTGTTCGCTGTTGATGACGTTGATTATGTCGTCGGCGGCGAAGAGTGTCAGGCTGCCGCGGTCAACAAGCTCTACGGCCGATGTGTTGTCCGTGGTGGTGCGGGCGTTCGACGCGTAATTGCTTTTGCGTCCATCGTCGCAGTTGCCCATCACGCTCCAGAGGTAGAGTGTGCCGGGCGTGAGTCCCCTGAGTGTGTAGGCGGTCTCCTCGATGCCTGTCACCTCGGTGTATGAGCTCTCGTCCGATGTGCGGTAGCGGAGGTTCCACGTGAGGTTGTTCTCGGCCGATGTCCATGTGACGGCGATTGTCGTGTCGGTCACCTCTGTTGCCGTGAGGTCTGTCGGCACGCCGCACTCGGGTGTCGGCTCTGTGGTGAACGTCACTGTGGCCGACGGCTGGCTGGAGAGCTCTTCGGAGCAGTGGGCCACGATGTAGAGCTGGTAGTCAGTCTCGGGCAGCAGGTCTGTCAGAGTGTATGTGTTCTCCTCCGCGTCGGCTGTCTGCCACTGGCTCTCGTCCGCCGCGCGCCAATAGAGTGTGTAGGATGCGGCATTGCCGTCCCATGTCACTTCGGCTATGGCGTGCGCCGCCTCTACGGTGATGTTGGCAGGTGCGGGGCAGAGTATAGATGCTGTCGTGAATGTGCTGACTCCGGTGTACCCGCTCTCGTCGCCTTCGTAGGGGCTGCATACGGAGTTGATGGCATATTCGTATGTGGTCTCAGGCATGAGGTCGGTGATGGTCACGTTGTTGGCCTCTGTTGTGACGGTGTACCACTCCTCGGTGCCCTCCTCGCGGAACTGCACTTCGTACTCCATGGCTGTGCCGTTCCATGTGATTTGTGCGGAGTAGTCTGCCGGCACGACGTTGATGCCGGTCACCTGTGCGCACTCAGTGTCAGGCTCTGTGGTGAAGGACACTGTGACGGCCTTGGCGGTGTCGCCCTCGGCGCATGCCTTGGTCACGCCCACTTCGTATGTGGTGCGCGGCGTGAGGCCGGTCAGGTTCAGCTCTGCCTCCTGCTGTTCCGTGTATTCGCGGGCGGTGCTGCCTGCCTCGCGCCAGTAGACGAGCCACGGCTGCCCCTCGTCCTTAGTGCCTGTCCATGTGATGCGGGCTGACGTTGAGGCGGTGTCCGCCACTGTTATCTGCACGTCGTTGGGGCATGTGGGCTCTACTGCCACAGTCGAGAGGAGAAAGGATGATATCGTGCCGTTAGTGGCCTTGATGTAGATGGCAAGGCGCACTATGCCGCTGAGCCCTCTGAGCGATGTGGTGTACGATGCGCTGCCGGATGCAGGAAGCTCCGCTTTCGTTATGGTGTCGAGCACGTCGGCCTCGTTGAAGGTCTCGCCGCCGTCGCGCGATGCCACTATGTAGTATGTCTCGTCGCTTTCGGCATTCGCTTGGTTTACCGTCAGGGTGAATGTCAGGTTGTAGTTCACGCTGCCGTCGCCGAAGTCGAGTGCCGGGAAGATGAACCAGTCGTCAGTCGTAGTGCGTGCGGCTATGCCGGAGATGGCTGCATAGTTGTAACGCCCCATCAGTGAGATGAAGCCCCACTGCGGGTTGCACTGGTCGCCCGTGCAGAACTCCGTGGGTGTGGCGAGCGTGCCTACGCGTGCTTCCCACATGGACTGTATTCCTGCATCGGAGAAGCTCTCAGAGAAAGGTATCACGTAGCCCCCGGTGAATATCACCGACTGTGACCAGTCGCTGTGGCTTGACATGGAGCATACCGAGCGCACCTGCAACTCCACTGTGGTCTGCGTGGGCAGGCCTGTGAGGGTGCAGGGGTTGGAACTTACCGCTATGGGGTCGCACCATTCGCCGCCCTCTTCGCGGAAGCGTACCTCCCATCTTGTCTCGTTGCCCTGCGAGCGCCATGCCACTGTGGCCTGCGGCCCGGCTATGTCGGTCACTGTTATGGCCGTGGGGAAGATGCAGTCGCTGCCCTCGTCCACATTGAGGTAGTTCACCGTGATGTCGAGGTTCTGACGTGTGCGCCAGAAGATTTTCACCTTGATGGAGTCGCCGGCGTACGCGTCGCCGAACGAGCCGTATGCGCGCAGGTACTGCTCTGCGGAGGTGAAGTCGTCGTGGTTGCTCTCCGTCTGGATGAAGAGTGTGTCGTAGTTCACCTCGTCGGGCGTGACGAGCAGGGCGAGAGTGTCGCCCGCGTCCCAGTTGGTGAATGCCGAACCGCCGCTGCCGTGTGAGGCGGGGGACACGATGTTATAGTCCATCAGCACGCGCCCGGGGTTCTCGTTGAGGCGTATCCACTGCGTCTGCGCGTAGGTCACTGTGCCGTCGGCCGACGGCTGTGTGCGGCAGTAGAGTACATAATCCTCACTTGTGCGTCCGCTTTTTCCCCATCCGCCTTCGGTCTCCCATCCGTAGATGCCGTCTGCATTCTGCCCTTCGAGGTCAAGGTTGTAAGGCATCTCGCCCAGCGTCAGGCCGAAAGTGTCGGTGCGTGCCGTGGAGACATTGCCCTCGGCGTCAACGCTCCATGCCGCGAAGCGGTATATGTCGTTGCTGTTGAGCCCCTCGGCTGTGATGCCCGAAGTGGCCGGGCCGTTGTATATCACTGTGCCGCCGCCGGGTATCTCTTCGCCCGCTTGGAGCGCGGCTGTCGGCTGTCCGAAGTAGCCGGTCATCTGCGGGTTGCCTGTGATGCCCGCGTACACGGTGTCTGGTGTCTGCGTCATGCCGACAATGATGTTGTTGCCCGCAGCGTTGGCCTCTGCGCTGAACGCCATGCGGTCTGTACTTATCATCTCTATGGTGAGGTCAGCGGGTGCGGCCGGCATGGTGTTGAACGCGGCTGTCGCCACTGCTTCAATCCAGTACATTGGGCCGAGTGTACACTCCGCCTGAACAGGCACTACGAATATGTGGTACGCCGATGCCTCGTCCAGCGTTATGTCTTCGGGCATGGAGAACGAGGTCTCCTGCCCGTAGTAAAGCACTGTGGCAGAGCCGAGCTCTTCGCCTGCGGCGTAGTAAATGCCGTTCGCGGGCATTGTCGTGAGGCTATCCCCTTCGCTGAGCAGCACGAGGTAGTTGTCAGCATCCTCTGTCGCGGTGAATGAGCCGCTCACGTCATGGCTGCCGGGCGTTACGGTCAGTCCTTCCGGTGCTGCCGTCGGCGCGGCGCACCATGCCGGGGGCGTGAAGGTGATGGTCAGCCCATCCTTCGGATGGTTGTCGGCATTGAAACTCATGGAGCGCGGCGAGTTGTTCATCTCTGCATCAGTTGCTTTCAGAATATTTGGCGCATTCCATGTGCTGTCGTTGTCACCGTTTACATTCACCCAATTGTTCGCCTCATTGCCGCCAATTCCTATATAGAAGACGGATGTTGACCTCCAATCTTCACTTGGTGTCCATCCTTTGTAGATGAGCGTCACCGTGTTGTCCTCCTCCGCAAGGCGTATTTGCAGGCTGGCTCTCACAGTGTCTTGCGTGCTTCTGAGGTAGAAGTCCTTGTACTGCACGGTGAGCGTCCTATGCCCCTCCGCGCCCTCGGTCTTGTAGCTTATCTCGCTGCCCGGGCCGGCTTGCAGGCTGTTGGCCATCACTATGTCGTGGCATATCACGTTGCCTGCGCCGGAAATGCGGTATGCTGCTCCGACAGTCGGGTCTATTGTCACCTCATCATACCCGAGGTTTATCCACATGTGGCTGCCCACGGCGAAACGCTCCATCATTATGTTGTTGAACTCAAACACGAAGCCGATGGGGAAGCCCTCACCTGTCGTCGCCTCTGTCACCGGCGTGTTCGCCTCCAAGTATGCGGTGCGTGCGTTTGCATTCTCAGGGAACGCCTCGAACGTGGCTATCACCGTCCCGTCCGTTATCTCCGTGTACGTGCCCATCGAGTCCGTCGTGACGGTGTAGTTCCGCACGGGCAGTGCGTATGCCGCCAGCAGCGGCAGCATACACAGCATTAATGATATTACTCTTTTCATGATACTCTCTGTTTAGTGTTATTTCATTATAAAGCGTGTGGAGAGGCGGCTGCCGTCCTCTGTTTCAAGCACGGCGATATACACCCCGTGCGCTATGCGTCCCTCCGCTATGGTGTAGCGCGAAGTGCCCTGCTCCAGCGTGCCGCACTCTATGGTCATCGCCTTGCGCCCAGTGATGTCGTACACCGTGATTGTCCCCTCCGTGCGGTTCTCGCTGATGGCGTTGAGCACCACAGTTTCACCCTCGTTCGTCGCGAAGAAGCTCTCGTCCGTATATGTAGGCACGTCGGGCAGTGCCGTGATGCCGTCCACGTTGAGCGACCCGTCGAGTGATACCGGCTGCATGAAGATTTGCCCGCCGCTGATGTTGCTCCACGAGGTGAGGTAGTAACGGCCGTCTATTATAGGTGTCGATGCGAGGCTCCCCTTCGATGCCACCTGTGTAGTGAGCAGTTTCGGCCCCCACACCACAGTGGCGTTGTCCGCGTTGCCGTCTATGCGTGCCGCGTACACCTCCGTGTTGTCTGCCGCGTCGATTGATGTCTGCTCCATCCAGAAGGCTATCACGTCGCCGTCAGGTGCGGTCTGCATAGAGAGATAACCCACCTGCGCCACTGCCGTAGCCTTGATTTTCACCCCGTCGTCTCCCCACACCTGATTGCCGCCTCTCGACACCTTCTACATCTTGAGGTACTCCGTGTTGTCAGCCTCCGCAGAGCGGAATACTGCTATCAGCGACCCGTCGGGACCTGCCGCTATCGCCACGTCGCGGTCTTCGTGGCGTAAACGCTCATCCGTCACATTGAACAGGCTGAGGGCAACCGGGTCCTCAAACGATGCGCCAAAGCCCAGACGTCCCTCCGATGTCACGTGCGCCGCGTATGCCTCCGGGTGGCTGTCGAAATCCGGGTCTGCCCACCAAGCCAAAAACGCGCCCCCGTTACCGTCGGAGCACACCTTGAGGTACGTCCACAGGGGTATGTCCGTAGAGAGCCCGTACCCGTCGCTTATCTGCACTCTGTCAGACCATGTGGCCTCACCCGTGATGTCATAACGCTGTGCGTACATCTGCTGTGTCTGTCCGTCCGTGTAGATGAGTATGAACTCATTGGCCCCCGCGTCCACAAGCCATGGGTACATGATATAGTTCCCGCTCTCCGACGGTTCTATCACCATAGGCTCATCCCACAGCTTCTCGCCCGTCTCCTTGTCGAGGTACATCATATAGATATTGAACGGCGAACTGCCCTGTGCGTCGCATTTCATCCACGCCACGACATAGTTGCCGTTGTCTATCTGTATCATGTTCATCTTGGCCTCAAGGTCAGCGTTCTCCGGCTCTCCCTCCAGTTCCACGCCATCCTCGCCCCACAGCATCTCACCCGTGGGCGACACCTTGTACAGCGTATAAGTCAGCTGACTTCCCTGTTGCAGCCCCGACCCGTTGCGCGCGTCCGACACGGCTATGAGCGCATTGCCCTCCCTGTCAGCCAGAAGCATCTGGTTCACCACACAGTACGACCGTGTCCTCTCATCCGACACCACCATCCCCGCCGCGTCGAGCGTGCGGTTACCCTTACTGTCGAAGATTTGAAGATACGTGGCAGTATTCAGCGTCACGCCGTTGCCGTCCGTGGCATCGTCGAGTTCTTCCGTACCGCCCCAGTAGTTCATGTAGATGACGCTCCCGTCTGGTGCCGCGCCCAATTCATAGGTGTACGTCGTCGGCACGTCGGGTGTGATGTCCGTATTGACACCCGGGTCCGATGCGAACTGCGCAGAAGCCGTCACTGCTGCGAGTGCAGCCGCCGCCATTGTAAATACTCTTTTCATAGAAATAGGATTTTAATGTTTATTAGTTTGATGCGCGAAAGATACGCAGTTTTGGTCTTGGAAGTATGGATTGTGTGTTATAAATGCCTTATTTGTGTATAACCTGTATGGGGAGGGGGTAAATGCATAATAAAAATACACATTAGTCAGAAAGTTGGAGCCGTGGTGTGGTGAAAGACTCCGCTATTTCTTTGCGAATGCCGCCTTAAATGTTAACGGGTCATGAAATACAGGGAGGTAAATTACTAATATTAACACTTATAACGCCGAAATTTCCTGACTTTATACTTTTCCGGACATATTGCCATGCCTCACCCCTCTCTCCTTTAACATTTACCCCTCCTCTGCCCCTTGTTTACCTCTCATCCACCCTTCACCTCCCTTGCTCACATCGCCATTCCTGCTCGCCTTCCCTCCTTCCGACCTTCCCTCTGCCTCTTCACCTCCATGCCTTGCCCCTTTCCGCCTCTCTCCCCGCCCTGCACTCCTCTCTTCTCCCCCGCCTTCCCTTAATGTGAAATTGGGTTAAAAACACCTACTCTCGCGCCAGCGGTCAGGGAGCCCCTACGGAACGCCTCCGCACCCTCACCCCATCCCAGACGGGGCTTCCAAGCCCGTTTTTTTGAATTTCTTGTGATTTCCCTAATATTTCTTTGGAAAAAGTTTGGCGGACGGGAAGAAATACACTACATTTACAGCTCAATATATTTTGCAGGCCACGGTGGCAGGGCAGATAGCGGCGGTTCGTCGTGTGGAGCGCATGAGTGGTGACGGCAGGACACAGACCAAATGTTTAACCATATAAACCATTATTGCTATGAAAACAATCAGGACAAAATGGGTGCGCCTCTGCACCCTCATCGGCACGGCTCTTCTCGGAGCTTTCGGCTTCTCCTCGTGCGAAACTCATGAACCCATGTATGGAGCTCCTATGTACGCCCCACCGGAGAAGACATTCAGTTTTAAGGTGAAAGGCCTTGTGACGGACGAGGCGGAGAACCCTCTGCCCGGCATAGAGGTGACAGTAAACGACTACGATTATACTTTGGACACTACCCATACGGATGCGGACGGCAAGTTCATGATGGATGAGATTAATATGGGTGGAGGTATGCCACTGAATGTCGTGCTGACCGATGTGGACGGTGAGGACAACGGCGGCAGCTTTGCCTCCGACACTTTGGACGTGTTCGAGATGATACCTCTGGGCGAGATTAAGGTCGACACCATCCGTGAGGGCGATGGCTTATGGGACGGCGGCGAGTACGAACTCTCGTTCGAGAGGAAGATGAAAAAGGAGGCGACGGGCGATGGACAGGAGGATAGATAAGCTGACCCTACGGCAGCGGATGGGGCTTGGCATTGAGCGCACGCTCAGGAAAAACCGCGCGGCGGAGCACCCCCTCCGTCAGCTCTTCTGGGAAAGCACCCTGCGCTGCAACCTCTCTTGCCGCCACTGCGGTAGCGACTGCCGCAAGGAGGCGAGGCATCCCGACATGCCGCTCCTCGATTTCCTCAAAGTGCTGGACTGCATCAGCTGTCACACCGACCCCCACAAGGTCTTCGTCATAGTCTCGGGCGGCGAGCCGCTGATGAGGCCCGACCTCGAACTCTGCGGGCGCGAGATATACGGGCGCGGCTTCCCGTGGGGCATGGTGTCCAACGGCCTCGCCCTGACGGAGAAACGCTTCGACGCGCTGTTGCGCTCCGGCCTACACTCCATGACGGTGAGCGTCGACGGCTTCGAGGCGGAGCACAACTGGATGCGCGGCAACACGCAGAGCTTCGCCCGTGCGGTGGAGGCGGTGAAGATGGCGTTGGCCGTGCCGGACATGGCGTTCGACGTGGTCACCTGCGTGAACAGGAGCAACTACGCACAGCTACGCCCGCTGCGCGACTACCTCTACGGCATAGGCCTCCGCCGTTGGCGCGTTTTCACGGTCTTTCCCGCCGGGCGTGCCGCCGCTGACGCGGAGATGATGCTTGACGGCGAGCAGACACGCGGACTTATGGAGTTTATAGTGGAGACGCGCAAGGAGGGCAGGATGAATTTGAGCTTCAGTTGCGAGGGCTTCCTCGGCACTTATGAGGGCGAAGTGCGTGAGCACCTCTTCAGCTGCGAGGCCGGTCTCTCCATTGCCTCTGTCCTGATAGACGGCTGTGTCTGCCTGCACGAGCATACGGGGCAACTATCATCAGGGCAATATCTATAAGGAGGACTTCTGGGATATCTGGCTGAACCGCTTCCAGCAGTACCGTGACCGTGAGTGGATGCGCAAGGGCGTGTGCGGCGACTGCCGCTTCTTCCGCTACTGCCTCGGCAACGGGATGCACCTGCGCGACGACGAAGGCCGCCTGACCCAGTGCCTCTTGAAGAGAATGATGGGCGAGAAGTGCAGCGATGTGTGATTTCTATTGAACTAAGAGGATTGATATATGGGATGTTTTAGGATGTTGGCCGCTGTGGGTGTGGCGATGCTCTCTTTAAGCGGATGTGTGATTGGCGGCACGGAGGGTGAGCCTAACCTCGATTTGAGGGTACGTGGCACGGTGACTGACGAAGAGGGTGCGCCGATAGAGGGCATAAGGGTGATTGTCTCCCGCGACACATGCTTTACCGATGAGGAGGGGGGCTACGAGACCGCTCTGCTCAACCGTCCGCCGTGTGATTTCAGGACTGCGTATTTCGATGACGTGGACGGCGCGGCCAATGGCGGCACTTTCGCCTCTGACTCCGTACTGCTTACCTCTGTGGAGAGGGTACAGGTGAAGAACGGAGACGGCGACTGGTATGTGGGCGAGTATGAGTATCCGATAGATATTACGTTGAGCCGGGCGGAGTAGTGCGCCGGCGGCTCACTCCCACAGGGTGCGGAGTATGGCGAGGCTCTTCGGCTCATGGAAGTCGGGCAGGTGGAGCGAGTAGTAGCGCATTATGCGGTCGAGTATGGTGTTGCGCTGGCTGCGCGACAGGCTGAACAGGTGCATGGTGGAGTAGTCCGCGCGGAGCAGGTGGGCGAAGGTTATGCTCTCCTCCTCTGTGAGGTAGTCCGTGTGCAGGGGTTGCGACGGCGTGAATGCCCCTTCGCGCAGGTCGAAGAGCACCCCTTCCGTGAAGTGGCTCAGGTTGGGGAAGAAGCCGAGGTGGCGCGTCAGCCCTATAAGGAATATGAGATGGAAGTTTGCCTCTCCCCGTGTGAGGGCGGCGTAGGTGTCTACCGACGAGGCTATGTAGCTGTACATCTCCCTGTCGGACATTGTCCCGTGGAGGGTGTTGCGCAGTATCTCGGACAGCAGCATGGCTACGGGGGCTTTCACCGGGTGGGCTGATATGGCGGCGGAGCTGTCCAGCAGGGCGCACTCCCGTAGGGTGTGTATCTGCCGTGTGGGGCGTATGTCGGCCGAGATGCGCACGCGGGCGAGCGGCTGTATGTGGTTGATGCGGACTATGGTGTGACGCCCCGTGCGTACACTGAAGTCAAGCATCCCGTGACTGGCTGTGAGTATGCTGACTATGTGGCGGTTGTCCTTGTACTCTGTGGCACTGATGATGATGCCTTCCGTCTTCTCGTCCATAGTAGCCCGGCAGTTAGAGCATGGATAGCGCGTCGTCCTCCTTGCGGGTCATCTCGGCGCGGGCGGCGGGCTCTTTGTCCTCCTGTCCGCAGAGGTGGAGTATACCGTGGATGATTATGCGGTGCAGCTCATTGTCGAATGTCACCCCGTACTCCTCGGCGTTGGAGCGCACTGTGTCGAGCGAGATGAATATGTCGCCGGATATGGTGTCGCCCTCGCTGTAATCGAAGGTGATTATGTCGGTGTAGTAGTCATGCCGGAGGTATTCGCGGTTGACTTCCAGTATCTTTTCGTCATCGCAGAAGATGTAGGCTATCTCTCCTGTCCTCTTTCCGTACTTGGCCGCTACGGCCTTTATCCATGAGTTCGTCTTGCGCTTCTCCAGTTTCGGGGGACGGACGTTTTCGCAGTTGTAGCTTATCATGATGTATCTCCTATATATTGTACATGGGGTTATCCGAAGAAGAGGTAGCCGACGAAGATGGCCATGAGCAGTCCTGCGGCATCGGCTATGAGCCCGCACGGGAGGGCGTGGCGCATCTTTGTTATGCCGACAGAGCCGAAGTAGAGCGACAGTATGTAGAACGTGGTGTCGGTCGCGCCGAGCATTATGCAGGAGAGCTTGCTGGCGAAAGCGTCCGGCCCGAGGGCGGTCATGGTGTCGAGCATCATGCCGCGTGCGCCGTTGCCCGACAGGGGCTTCATGATGGCGGTCGGGAGTGCGTCGACGAAACGGGAGTCTATGCCGCAGAGATTGACGAGCCACGCTATGCCGTCAAGCAGCCAGTCGAGTGCACCGGAGGCGCGGAGCATGCCGATGGCCACGAGTATGGCGATGAGGTAGGGTATGATGCTGACTGCTACCTTGAAGCCTTCCTTCGCCCCGTCGACAAATGCCTCGTAGACATTGATTTTTTTAACTAACCCGGCTATGACGAATGCCGATACGATGCCGAGCAGTGTGCTGTATGTTATGATGTTGGAGGCTGTGTGCTGAGTGGCGGGGTCGATGGAGGCAAACCAGATGAGCAGTGCGGTTATGACGGCGGTCATGACTGAGAGCGGGAGTATGACGGCGCGTTTCAGTATGTTGATGCGCTGTTTGACCGCGACGGCTATGAGGCCCACGAGCGAAGATGTGTATGTGGCTATGAGTATCGGCAGAAAGACATCCGAGGGGTTGGCCGCGCCGAACTGTGCGCGGTAGGTCATCACGGTGATGGGGATGAGCGTCAGCCCCGATGTGTTCAGTACGAGGAACATAATCATCGCGTCTGTGGCGGTGTCCTTTTTGGGGTTGAGCGACTGGAGCTCCTCCATGGCTTTGAGACCGAGGGGCGTGGCAGCGTTGTCGAGGCCGAGCATGTTGGCCGATATGTTCATGAAGATGTTTCCCATGGCAGGGTGACCCTTGGGTATTCCGGGGAATATTTCTGCGAAGAAGGGTGCTACCATGCGTGAGAGGGCTCCTATCACACCGCTGCGCTCCGCTATTTTGAGGAAGCCGAGCCAGAGGGCAAGCACGCCGGTGAGTCCTATGGAGATTTCAAATCCGCTCTTGGCTGAGGAGAACATGGAGTCCATGACTGCGCCGAGAGGTGCGAGGTCGCCCATGACGGCCTGCGCCGCCGCGACTGCGACGGCTATGAGGAGGAATGATATCCAGATATAGTTGAGAGCCATAGGCCGGTATGCGGTTTGCTGTTTGGAGTAGCAAAGGTAGTAAAAAGTGCGGGGCGGGGCAAGGGGTTGGCGGCATGTTTAGGCGTGGCGGCCGACTGCGGTCTGTGTGGAGGGGTATGCAGGAGGTGGGGAGATGTGACGCGGTGGTTATAATGGAGATCGGCGTGATGGGGTTTGCTATATGAACGTTTTTGAACGATATTGGCGAATAAGTGTCTTTCTTCTAAGGAGAGGGTAGGGAGGGGTTTGCTGCAAGGTAGCGGAAGGATGGTTAAACAGCTTGTAGTACAGGATGTTATGGATGCGGATTTGTGGCGATTGGGAGTGTGTGATTTTGGGTGGATGGGCTTTTGGGTGATTGAAAATAGATGTAGAGGACAGGGATTTTCCATGCGGAATTTTATGTGCAGAACGATGCAACATTGTGTGGAGGTTTTGCATCTTTGAAGTGTAGACACGGTAAGTTTTTCAGCTAAATATGGAGGAACTAATTATGAAACGTATGCAGAGGAAATGGACCGAGTGGCGTACGAAGGTGTGGGTGTACTCGGGTTCGGGACGCTGAGTGTGATGAACGGATGTATGGAGTATGGCTGTCCGACGAGGGATTTCAGTTATTCGGGGCGTGTCACGACTGAGGCCGGAGAGCCGATAGAGGGTGTGAGGGCTGTCATTGCTTATAAGGAGAGGCGCGAGGTGCGCGACACAATTGCCGGGAATGATACGGCGGAAGTAAAGGAGTGTGAATATTATTGGCAAGGCAAGGACACTATGTGGAGCGACGATGCCGGGAGGTTTAGGTCGGAGGTGTATAAAGAACCAGTGATGTATCCTGTGGACGCGATATTGCTGGAAGATGTGGACGGCGAGGCTAACGGTGGGTCGTTTGAGAGCGACACCGTGAGGTTGAGCGATATGCAAGAGACGAAGGTCAAGAGAGGAGACGGTAGATGGTATGAGGGTGAGTTTGAGTATAGCTTCGAGAGGAGGCTGAGAGAGAAAAGGGATGGCGAATAGGAGAAGGTGCGCTGATAGGAGAAGGTGCGCTGATACGGAAAGCCGGCTCTAATCTTAAATAAGACTAAAAATGCAGATTCTGTATGCGAAGTACTTGCATACAATGGAAATGTATGTAACTTTGTATCGTTTTTTCTAAGTAATAAATTGAATGGTTAGCACAGTGAAATGGTTAAGTCCAAAGTAGCTGTGTTTTTTTGTGTCCGTACTTTGCCTTTGCACACCGGTATGTGCTGCGGTTCTGCCATTCACAGTCCACTCTGAGACCACTCTTTTCCCCTGTCTTCTTACGTCAGGCAGAGCAGGTGTGCATGGCACGCCCGCCCCGCTTCCGTTTTACCGATTTGCCCAAAAATTAACGATGACCACGTCCGACATTTGCCTCACGTAAGATTGATACACTGGGAAGATGTAGCTGCAGCAAGGAATGTTGCGAGGACGGGTTTGTTTTATTGTTTTTTATCATATCAGGGGGCTTGCCCTGCGGAAGAGCGGGAGTGCGGCGTGAAGTCCCGTTGAGGTATGGTCACGGGATTGCAGAGTGGCGGATTTGTTTTGTTCAAGGGGCTAATTTTCCATTTCACTCAGTTTCTGCTTCCGTGTTTTTGCGATATGGATTACTTTTGCAAAGTAATTTTTTCATATTGTATTATGTTTCAGTGTGTGACCCGCAGTAGCGTAGCCGTGAGGGTGAAGTGGTGCGGGTCATTTTTTTAAGAAGAGAGGCTATGAGACGTATATATTTTGCAGTGTTTATTGTGGCGGCTGTGTTCTGTCCAAGGGCACAGGGGCAGGAGTACAGCATGACGCTGGAGGAGTGTCTGGAATATGCTTTCAGCAACAGCTATGAGCGGCAGCGTATGCT
>CALUOH010000051.1 GCA_944322025.1 uncultured Bacteroidales bacterium
ACATCCTCTATGGTCTGAAAATAGTATGAGACAAATTCACCGGCGTATATATCCTCAATATCCCCTAAGGGAAAATCCTCTTCCGATATGTTGTTCTTGACGATATATTGTATGTTTTCCCATGCTATATTATATGATTCATCCACTGCCTGTTTAACCATATCTTCATAATTCTCCTGGTCAATGCCGAACAGTTCGGCATAATCGTCACCTATCAGCCAATTATAGGCATTGGCTTCATTAGCATATTCATCTGCAACTTTAGAATAGACCTCACTGTATACATCAGTGAGCATATCATTCTGATATATAGTGAGTACAACTAACGGTTTGACTTCTACCATCAAAGAGTCCAAATCAATAGTCCCTACCGATTTGAGGGTTATCTGATTTCCACATGATGTTACCGCTAATAATATTGCTGCGATTGCTGTAAATTTAAGATATTTCATAATTTTGGAATTTACTTGGCTTGAAATTAGTACTATAATGTTTTGATTTACATAGCGTTGAAAACTGAGATTAATGTGGAACAGATGTCATCGTCCCACATTAATCTCATTGGAAAGGATGATTACTTTTTCGGCACAAAGGCGTAAGTTTTATCGATGCTATTGATGGATTTGTAATCACCGCCAAATGCTTTTGCAGCAGCTGCTAAGTCGTTTAATGAGCTATAAGTCTGCACATTGCCGTTTGGAAAATTAAGTTTGTACATGATATAAAAATTTTAGGTTTGTCTTTCCCGAACTATAAAAGACAGGTTAATATATAGCTTAAAAACGTAAGTCCGGCCACACCATAAAGAGTGGATACGTTTCTGTTCCAATTTATTGTATTCGTTAAATGATTTCGGCAGAACTCCCGATAGGCCGAAGTTTAGCGTTAAGATTATGAAAGGTATATATAAAAAAGAAGCGCGGGAGTCTGTACCAGTCACTCGTCCCCGCGTTTCAAGGCCTTCGCATTGCCCAACCAAACAAGTACGAGCAACGCAGAAGCCCACGCCGATATGCATATATATGATACGACTCACCCTTATGGTGTGAGTGTAACCGTGTCTTCATATAAGCATACGTCGGGCATCACCGTTGCTTTGCTTCTGTTCGGTTGTCTGAAGTTGCGAAGTTCTGAAACGCCGAGAAGACAAAGCGTCAAGTAAACGCCTTTTCCATATATACGAATTTTCCCCCTACTTGTCTTGCAGCCAAAACTGGTAAGACTATCGGCGTGGAAAACTCCTGTTGCAAAGATACAACTTAATATCAGAAATAGCAACAGAAATCGGGAGAAAATCTATATATATTCATGTCAAAGAGCTATTTATATGGTTTAGGACATTTGTTTGTCCTGTATAACCCGTAAATCTTGGATGACCATTCTTTCATAGTTGCCCGCAATGAGGCCGGAGAGATGACCTCTACCAAATAACCCATCTGAAAAAGCCTCATGATGAAATCGTATGTCGGTGCGATATGCAGTTCAAAATCGGCATAGTCGTCTTTCTCTGCCAGCAGTTTCTGGCTATGGTGTAAAGGCAATGATTTCAAATACGATTTATGGCTCTCGTTGGCGCGGATTACAACTCGCATTGGTTTTATATCTTTTTCTGTCACAATCCCATAATATGCGGAGAAAAAATCTGACGCTGAAAATCCCTGTGGCAAGGAAAACCTCTCTTCCGTCAACTCTATGTTCTCTATGCGGTCAAGGCTGTAAGTGAGGATATCTCCGTAATCGACATTGTTGGCAAGCAAGTACCATCGGTCTTGAAAGAGCTTGACGCAATACGGCTCAACTGTAGTAGTATAAGGATGTGATTTGTAAAATGGTTTATATGTCATCCTTATCACGAAATTCTCTTTCATGGCTTCTAATATTGGAGCCAGATAGTCATGCCCTGAAGGGATTGTATTGACAAGTATGCGGTCTTTCAGCGACAGGTTATCGCTTATAATATTGCCGACGTAAAACGTGTCGAGCATCCATTTCTTCAGTTTGTCGTCATTAATACTCTCTGGATTTTCAATGTAATATAGGTAACCGCCTTCCCGCTGGCAGGAGATTATTATGCCGAATAGGGAGAATATGGCATCTCGCCAACGGTTGAACGTAGCGCGGTTGAGCGGCTTGCTGTCGCTCAGTTCTTTGTTGTGTTCCCAGCGGTCGGACAGCTCTTTGTGTGAAATCCTCCCCGCACGGCGAATGGTGTGGATGAGCCACGTGTACTTTTGTAGTTGATTCATTTTGCGTTTTGATTGTAAGAAACACTGAATTTTTGATGCTGATAGTGTGACAAAGACAATGAAAGCCAAACTTGTTTGAACTCTGCCGACAATCTGGAACAGCGAGTGCAGTGCATAACTTGTTATTGCACTGCCGAGTCGTGACAGATTGCAGCGAAGCTAACCGCTTCCTCTCGTCAATATACGCAAATATAGTAACAACTTCCCGTTTGTCGAAATGTAACCAATAGAATATAACGCGTCAGATTAAGCGCGTCATACCCACCCGCCGAATAACTCCTCTTGGTCTTCGTCATATTTTTTATTGCTCATCATTCGCCGGTTTAATTCCTCCACTTCTTGTTCTGTCAGAGGGGGCGGTTCTACCATAAAGATATTACCGCCTTGCAGTTGCCTTCCTGTCTGATGATTGGAGTAAAGAGCTTTCATGAGGAGTTCTATCTCCTCTGGTTTCCTGAATGTTCTCATTTTGATGATGCTTTGAAATTAAAAATAGGGCGTATTATAGTGTCGACAGTTACTGTATCGCTTATATTGGCGATTATTTCCGATGCTGGCTTGTATACCATTGGCGATTCATCACGGGTGAAATCGTTGATGCTCTCGGAATATATGCCGCGCATTGATGCCTCGAAGTCGTCCATAGTGACTTTGCTGTACGCTTCTGAGCGGCTCATCTGCCGTCCCGCACCGTGAGGTGCTGAGCAGTTCCAGTCTGTATTACCCTTACCAGTACATAGCAATGACCCGTCCCGCATATTAAGTGGAATTATACAGCGTTCACCGCGTGCGGCCGAGATTGAACCTTTGCGGATGACGTTGTCGTCGCTGATATAGTTATGTACCGATTCAAACTCATCGACACTCTCAACTTCCGGGAAAAACTGCAACAGCAGCAGCGATATGAGTTTCCTGTTCAGCCTCGCCCATTGCTGGCAGAGGCGCATGTCGTGCAGGTATTGTTCGCGCAGACTTCCCTCCACATAACAGAGTTCGCGGGGCAACGACGGTTCTGCCTTCTTCCACTGCCTGCGCATATTTCTGACAACATCCTGTAACTCAGAACGGCGGCCGGCCCTTTTATACTCTTCAATAGTGCGTGCGAGGGTAGCCTCAAACTCGTCATGTCCTTCGGTCAGATGTTTGACCGCATGAGCCTGATATATCTCGGCAACTTGTTTGCCGAGATTGCGTGAGCCTGTATGGATGACCAGATAAATGTTGCCGCTGTCGTCACGGTCAAGTTCTATGAAGTGATTACCTCCTCCGAGCGAACCTATGGCTTTATTGATGCGGCTGGAGTCATTCAGTGCGCGGTAGCAATAAAGTTGGCATACGAGCGATTTGGCTTCGCGGTATATATCCATACATTCACCTGTAAGTGGCTTGAAGCCGTGGTCCTCTTTCCGTACCCATGTCCCCGAAGGAACATTGGCAAGGATATGGCAGTGGAACGCATGAAAGTCGATGTTGCTGATGTTTCCAAGTTTCAATACCTTCATGCCACAGCCTATGTCCACCCCGACAATGTTCGGAATCACCTTGTCGCCCAAATCCCCGGTGAAGCCTATGACGCACCCTGCTCCTGCATGTACATCTGGCATTATGCGAATCTTCTTGTCCGCAAAAACATCTATCGAGAGAAGTCGCAATAATTGCTCCATTGCACTCTCCTCTATATTGTCAGTGAAGATTTTCACGTCATACCCATCTATCGTTTGCATATATCTTATAAGTTATAGTGTTAACTATCTTGTTACGATGCCGTCGTCAGTTCATACCACCCCGGCTTACTTACCGTCCAAATGTAAATCAAGGTTAAAAACACGTACTCTAGAGCCAGCTCTAAGCCAACCCCAAGCCAGCCTCTCCCTGACTTCCGTTAGACGGTACTGCAAAATTACGGCAGAGGTGTCTCAGTTTGCGGGACACCCAACAGAAAAAATAGCGTAATAAAAACAAATGAGATTTATAAAGAAACCAAGAGAGAATAGAAAGTTATTATCAGCTGACCTCTGTCAATTCTTAATCTGTCGGCCAAACACTGATTATTATTATCGGTTGAATTCTATAATATTCGGACTTCTCAAATTGGAATAATCCGCATTCATTATCGCTCCATTTGAAAAAGTTATCCCGTGCAGAGTTATCATTCCTGCGTCAGAATGTATATGTCCGAAGAGATGTATATCGGGTTTGACGTCCATAATGCGGCTGAGAAGCTCTTCCGAACCGTAATTGATATTGTCGTCAAAATCGAGGATGCCTAATGGCGGTGTATGGGTAATGAGAACGTCCGTGTCTTCAGGAATATTTGCATAATGCCGGCTCTGGCGGTCGCTTATGCAGTCGCCCATAAACATCGGCACTCCATAGAATTTTACACCGTCAATCTCCACACTGCTGTTGCATAGGTAATGTACATTGTTGTCAAGCCCATCTATATTGGCACCGTAAAGACAATCGTCATGATTGCCGCAAATAAATATCTTGTGTGGATAATCGAGGTCACAGAACCAATTTAAAAAGTCCAAAGCCTCCTGTTCGCTGCCGTTCATGGTAAAGTCCCCGGAGTGTACCGCAATATCCGCTTTTGGTAAATCATGTAATCGCCTATGACAACCGTGCGTGTCTGAAAGATGTAATATCCTCATTCCCAAATTTTATTTCTGTAAAGATAATACATGGGTGTCTTGATTTATGATACAGGGCGGGAAAAACGGTGGTCATTTAAGATGCTTTATAGTATACATCGTGTCTGATTTTATTGTACTTTTGCACTTCGTTTTCGCATGGGAGTCTGTCAGAGGATAACACATTGGCATTTAATGATATAATGTTGTGACGTTATCTCCGCTCTGCATGGCTTGATTAGAAATTTAGGGCATAAACAAATTAAAAACCTGTTTCATAGTGAGTATGAAGTATTCATTTGACGGCGTTTTTCAGCCGAAGTTATTCTCATGTATCAAGAGTTACAGTAAGGCGCAGCTGGTGTCTGATGCCATGGCGGGCGTGATAGTGGGCATAGTGGCCATACCGCTGGCCATTGCGTTCGGCATAGCGAGTGGGGTCGGGCCGACAGAGGGTCTTGTGACAGCCATCATCGCGGGCTTCATCATATCGCTGCTCGGCGGCTCGAAAGTGCAGATTGGCGGCCCTACCGGGGCATTCATCGTGATTATCTACGGCATAATACAGCAGTTCGGGACGGGCGGGCTGATGATTGCCACTGTCATGGCGGGCATAATGCTGGTGCTGATGGGCATCGCGAGGCTCGGTTCTGTCATCAAGTTCGTGCCGTACCCTGTGATAGTAGGCTTCACGGGCGGTATCGCTCTAACGATATTCTCCACACAGATGAACGACTTCTTCGGGATGGGCATAGAGGGAGTACCCGCCAACTTTGTGGATAAATGGATATGCTATTTCCAGCACATAGAAAATGTTGATTTCAAGGCTTTTGCAGTAGGGATTGTCAGTCTGCTCATCATCATCGTTGCGCCGAAGATTGCCCCTAAAGTACCCGGCTCACTGTTGGCTATTGTCATCGTGACTCTCGGCGTGTGGCTGTTGAACCGTTTCGCCGGGCTGGACGGCATAGAGACAATAGGTGACCGCTACGCGCTGCCTACGGGCTTGCCCGCGCCTCATCTACCGGAGGTAAAGATGGAGGCGGGGCAGAACATGTGGGACGTTGTCCGGATGCTGTTTCCCGCGGCGTTCACCATAGCGATGCTCGGCGCGATAGAGTCTTTGCTTTCGGCCATGGTGGCTGACGGTGTCATTGGCGACAAGCATAACTCGAATACCGAACTGATAGGGCAGGGAGTGGCCAACATAGTAGTGCCGTTTTTCGGCGGCATACCTGCCACAGGGGCTATAGCGAGGACAATGACCAACATAAACAACGGCGGACGTACACCTGTTGCGGGCATAATCCACGCAGTTGTGCTGCTGCTCGTACTGCTGTTCCTCGGCCCGCTTGTGGGCTATATCCCGATGCCGTGCCTTGCGGCGGTGCTTGTCATGGTGGCCTACAACATGAGCGGATGGCGGTCGTTCATAGCCATATCTAAGAACCCTAAGAGCGACTTCATAGTGCTGCTGGTGACTTTTGTCCTGACCGTGGTGTTTGACCTTACGGTGGCAATAGAGGTAGGGCTGCTGCTGGCTGTGGTACTGTTCCTGAAACGCACGAGCGAGGCGGTACAGGTGCGCCAGTTCAAGAATGAGATTGACCCCAATGCGGAGGTGGATATCAACCTGCACGAGGAGAGCTTGAAAATAGCCAAAGGCATAGAGGTCTATGAGATAGACGGCCCGTATTTCTTCGGCATAGCCAACAAGTTCGATGAAATCATGAATCAGGTCGGCGACAAGCCTAAAGTGAGGGTGATACGCATGAGGAAAGTGCCGTTCATGGACTCCACTGGCATACACAACCTCGAATCTTTGTGCCAGAAGGCCAAGCGTGAAGGTATACAGATAGTGCTGTCGGGCGTGAACAAGGATGTGCACGCATCATTGGAAAAGGCAGGTTTCAATGCGTTGATTGGCGCGGATAACATCTGCCCGAACATCAATGTTGCGCTGGCGCGGGCGGAGAAGCTGCTGTAAGACAGACTGGAGATAATGCGAGAGTACGTGTTTGAAGTTTACTGATAGCGGGAGGACAGAACGAGGGTAGGTGTCTCAGGGGATGAGGCATGATGTGGTGATGACAGTTTCTAAGGTAATGAAGAACAAGGGGCTTTATGCGCTGGCATTCGGGACGTTTGGTCTCGGCATAGCGGAATTTTCGATGATGAGCATACTGCCGGATGTGGCAGGTGATTTCGGGGTGTCGATAGCGGAGGCGGGACACCTCATCTCGGCATACGCGATAGGGGTCTGTGTCGGCGCACCGCTGACAGTGTTCATCACGAGGGGCTGGAAGCTCCGCTCCGTGCCTATATTCCTGATGGCTGTCCAGATGGCGGGCAACCTGCTCATGGCAGTTTCGCCGCAGTACCATGTAGCCCTTGTTGCGCGGTTCATATCGGGGCTGCCGCACGGGGCGTTTTTCGGGGCGGGTTCCATCATAGCCAACAGTCTGGCGGAGAAGGGCAAAAGCACGTCGGCCGTGGCAATCATGATAATGGGGATGACAATCGCCAATCTTGCGGGTGTACCCATGGGGAGCATGATAGGCCACTTGTTCACATGGAGGCTCATCTTCGCCTTTGCCGCCGTGTGCGGATGCGCCACGATATGTGCCCTGCGCAGGTGGGTGCCGGAGCTGCCCGCATTGCCGAAGGGGAGCATGTCGGGACAGTTCCGTTTCCTCAGGCGGCGTGAGCCGTGGCTGCTGATTGCCGCCACGATGCTGGGCAACGGCGGCGTGTTCTGCTGGTACAGTTATGTCAACCCGCTGATGACGGAAGTGGCCGGGATGGACGCGGGTAGTATGCCTTTCGTCATGCTCCTGGCTGGCGGCAGCATGTGCATGGGCAACTATCTCGGAGGGCGGCTTTCAGACCGTTATACGCCGGGGAAGGTGGCTATGTGTACGCAGGGACTGATGTTTGTCGTACTGTCGGCGATATTCTTTACAGCTCAATATGCGCTGTGTTCCATCGTGTTCATGTGTTTCTGCACGGCCTGCCTGTTTGCGGTGTCGTCGCCGCAGCAGCTGTTACTGCTGAGACATTCTGCCGGAGGAGAGATGATGGGCGGCGCGATGGTGCAGCTGGCGTTCAATCTGGGCAATGCGCTCGGCGCGTTTTTTGGCGGGCTGCCGATAGAAAGCGGCCTCGGTGTGCGCTATGCGCCGGTCATAGGGGCGGTGATGGCGGCGGCGGGTTGTATGGTGCTATATGCGTATAACCGCAGCGTGCGTGGGACAGCGGGATAGTTTTTGTGCGTTTACGGTTGGCGGTATTGGGGTTTTTGCCTAACTTTGTGACGGCATACGGGTTGGCGGCAGTGTCTGTACTGTCCGCCGGTGCTGAATAGAAATCAACTGCAATTACAAATATGAGAATGAGAGCCATCGTGGCCTGTGCGGCCATATTCGCCTTGCTGGTGCCGGTCAGCGCGAAACGTCTTGAGCGTAACCTTGAGAAGTTTACGAAAATCAGAGTGTCGGGAGCATACGACGTGAAATATGTAAAAGGTGACGGGTATATGGTGTCGATAGAGGGAGAAGAGGAGCAGTGCATGGAGTGCACCGAAACGAAAGTGACGGGCGACGGAGTGCTTGAGATACGTCCGACCAGGAAATTCGGGCTGTTCGGAGATGAAGAGAAGAACGATAAGGCGGCATGGAAAGTCACAGTTACCGCGCCGGTACTCGAAGGTGTTGAATGCAGCGGTGCATCGGATTTTTATACCGACGAGAGCCTTGAAGTGGGGAGTTTCAGCATTGAGATGTCCGGAGCAAGCGATGTGGCGCTGAAGAACATAACGTGCGACGAGCTTGAAATAGAGGCGAGTGGCGCGTCAGACCTCAACATACAGAGAAGTGCCAAGGTGAAAAGTTTCAGCCTCAGAGCGGACGGGAGTTCAGACATAGTGGTCAACGAGTTGTCAGGCAATGAATTGGATGCCGATGTGAACGGCAGTGCCGATGTGAGGCTAATCTACGTTACCATGAAGAACGCCATGGTCAATGCATCGGGTTCGGCCGATGTGGTTCTGCGCGGAAAAATAACCGACATGACGCAGGACTCAAGCGGGGCAGCATCGATACGTTACAGAAAACTGTAAGTCTGCTGCACAATGGCAAGGATACTGGCGGTGGACTACGGGGAGAAGCGGTGCGGCATTGCCGTGTCAGACCCTTTGCAGATGATAGCCAACGGACTGACTACGGTGGATACCCGCGATGTTGAAAAGTTCATTGTCGACTACTGCGCCAAAGAGAGCGTGGAGACGATAGTGGTGGGCTTCCCGAAGACACTGCGCAATGAGCCTGCGGCGGTTACTGCCTTGATAAACCCGTTTATCGGACGGCTGCGCAAGGCGTTGCCTGAAGTGGAAGTCGAGACAATAGACGAAAGGTTCACGTCAAAGATGGCATTCCAGACCATGATAGAGAGCGGCATAGGCCGCAAGGCGCGGCAGAACAAGGCTCTGATAGACCGGATAAGCGCGACGATAATACTTCAGAACTATATGGAGTGGCGCGGGAAATAGGCATGTCGGTACGATAAACAATATGGGATATACTCATGGCAGGTAAACTAATCATATTCTCCGCTCCATCGGGTTCGGGGAAGAGTACGATAATCAATTATTTGATAAACAGAGGATTTGACTTCAAATTCTCAATCTCCGCTACAAGCCGCAAACCACGTGGTGAGGAGCGTGACGGAGTGGAGTATTACTTCCTGTCGCCGGAAGAGTTCCGCCGCAAGATTGCTGCTGGGGAGTTCGTGGAATACGAGGAGGTGTATCAGGACTGTTTCTACGGCACATTGAAGAGCGAGATAGAGAGCAAGCTGAACGCCGGACACAATATGCTCTTCGACGTGGATGTCAAGGGCGGCATGAATATCAAGAAGTTCTATGGAGAGAGGGCGTTGGCCATATTCATACAGCCGCCGAGCATAGAGGCTCTCCGCACGCGGCTGGAGAAACGGGCCACAGACTCGCCAGAAATGATTGAGAAACGCGTGTCCAAAGCGGCGTGGGAACTTGAGTTCGCTCCGAAATTCGATGTGGTCATAGTGAATGACCGTCTGGAAGAGGCGCAGGCCGAGACGGAGAGGGTAGTGAGAGAGTTTTTGGAAAAATAGGGGGTACGGACATGACTGACTCATTGCACATTATATGTTTCAGTGCCACAGGCACAACGCTTAAGACGGCAAAGGCAGTAGCCGAAGGCTGTGGCATATCCAACGTGAGAGTACATAATCTGATTGGCGACGCAGAGGCCGAAGCGCATATCCCGAAAAACGGGATGGCTCTGTTCGCCGCGCCCGTCTACGCAGGACGCATACCGCCCATCATGGCCGAGAGGCTGAAAGGGTTTGTGGGTAGCGATACCCCGGCCATGGTTGTATGCGTGTACGGCAACCGTGATTACGACGATGCGCTGCTCGAACTGAAGTCCATAGCGGAGAGGCAGGGTTTCCTGCCCGTATCGGCGGCTGCATTCATAGCACAGCACTCCATATTCCCACAGCTTGCGGCTGGCAGACCGGATGCTGGCGACATGGAGATGATGAGGGAGTTCGGGCGCAGGAGCATGGCACTTGCCGCAGATGCGCAGAGAGTGTGCGCCACGCCGTTTTCAGTGCCGGGGAATTACCCCTACAAGGAGGCGAAGGCCATACCGCTGACACCGAAAACGCACGGGTGCGACAAGTGCGGCGCGTGTGCAAAGGGCTGCCCGGTACACGCCATTGACCCGGAGAACCCGTCGCGGACGGACGCTGAGAAGTGCATATCGTGTGCCCACTGCATACACATCTGCCCGAAGCACGCGCGCAGGTGGGGAGGGCTGAAATATACGCTGGCCTCGCGGAAGTTCGTCAAGCTGTTCTCCGAAAGAAAAGAGCCTTTCATCACATACAGGGGATGAGGATAACCATATACGGGGGCTCTTTCAACCCGGTACACAACGGGCATATCCGCCTCGCGGAGTATGTCCTCAGCCATACCGACACGGAGCAGCTGTGGTTCGTGGTGTCGCCGCGTAATCCGCTGAAAGAGTCCGTGGGGCTGGCGGATGACGATATGCGTCTGACCATGGCGCGTCTGGCTGTAAAGGATATGCCTGATGTGCGTGTCTCTGATATAGAGTTTACCTTGCCTAAGCCGAGTTTTACGGCGAATACCCTCACCGCACTGTCCGGACAATACCCCGAGCATACGTTTTCCCTTCTGATAGGTGCGGACAACATGGCGGTGTTCGACCGCTGGCGCAACTATGAGGCGATACTCGCCCGCCATACGGTGTACGTATATCCGAGGGCAGGCTATCCGCTGTCGGCGAAGTATCCGCAGATGCGCGTGCTGACAGGTGCGCCGCTTTTTCCTTACTCTTCAACCGAAATTCGCGCCGTGATAGGCAGCGGCGGGGACGCTTCGTCCATGCTCCCGCCGGAAGTCATGCGCTACATCGCCCGGAACAATCTGTACACAATAATATTATGAGCAAGAAACAATCTGCCGTCATCTTTGTGCTGTTCGCCGTGTTTGTGGTCTGCGGCCTTATTATCAATTTCGCGGTCGAGTGGAACGAATGGGTGAAACGGCTGTCGCTGTCAGTGCTGCTGTTCGTGCTTGTGCTGATATACTATCTGACGACACGCGGAGAGAAAGCGGAAGGTGACGATGTGCAGGAGAAGAACGGGGGCAGCGGCGGAGCGGAGAACGGACAGGACAAGGATGCCACCGGCGAAAAGTGAAGTGGATGTAAAACACATCCGCACTGGACGTGTGCGTAGTGACTGGGAGAGGGTAGGTTGAGGGTCGCCTGAGCCTTGCTGAAAGTCGGCTGCGGATTTTGGCGAATGATCAGCGGTGCAGGGGGCGAAATATAGGGCGGGAGTGTGTCCGTCTTTCCCTTGTCAAATGAGCGTCCGAAGATACGCAGCTGTCGGTGCGGATTTACAGGAACTGTGTGAACCAATAGGTGTAGTCGTGCAGTGTGCCGTCGTCGTGGCGAATGGAGTAGGTGCGGCTGAAAGGCTTGCCCGTGCGGAGGTCTATGCGCCGCGAGAAGCAGGGGGCGTTGAGGCATACGGTGTGGTATTCGCCGTTCTCGCCGCACACGTCGATGCAGTCAGGAAAAGAACTTACCAGCTGACGGTCAATCAGTTTTCCGATATATTCACAGCCAAGTACAGACGCGTCGGTAGTTACTATCCGGCACTCTATGCCCGAGGCGAGGAACATCTCCATGACTTCGTGCGGGGCAATGTCCCACAACGGCTCTACTACCGTTATGCAGTATGGGGAGAGCATCTCCTCCCTGTAACGGCGCACGTCGTGCAGGTATATGTCGCCGAAAATGAAGTGCGTCACGCCCTGCCCCCGGAAATGCAGCACGGCATCGCGCATGGTCTCTGCATAGTCGGACATGTCCCCTGCTGGGGTCAAGGCGACGGGGTAGAGCGGCACGCCGATGCTTTCGGCCTGCTGCCTCAGTATGCTGAGAGGGAGATTGTGCATGGAGGAGAGCGATGTGTCGCGGTTTACAGTGGTCAGCAGGGCCACTATCTCATATTCGCCGCACTCCATAGCGCGTGTCAGTGCCAGGGCTGAGTCCTTGCCTCCGCTCCAGTTGAATACCGCCTTTACCATATTATCTTTTCCTCCGTATTGTGCATGAAACCGCTCACGAGCGTAATGTATGGCGGCAACGACTTACCGTCGCTCCATAGCATGTTTACTCCGCAAAGCTCTTGGGCTGTGCGCATAAGGTCGAAACCGTATGACTCGAGCGAGGAGCGTGCCTTGTCGGCGTGCGCGCACTCTCCGCCACTGGTGCGGATGCATGGGGCGGGGTGGCACAGGCGGCAGTTGCCGGCGTAGAATGCCCGCCCGCCGTATCGCTTTTCGAGACTGAGCAGCCGGCTGTCGAGCGTGAGGCGGCAGTCGTGTATCATCTCCTCAACCGCCGTCAGGACATCGGCCACATGCCTCTCCTCCGGGATGAGCCTGCTCGCTATGATGAGCGTATGCCGGTACTGACTGACAACCTCTGCGGGGTCGAATCCGAATGGAGGACATGTCCATGTGCGGCCATACACGGGGCACTCGCGGCAGCAGGCCATGAACCGCTCCGCGTCGCGGTAACGCTCTATGTAGTCCGCCGTAGCGATTGAGGCGGTGCGCTCTTCTGTCCGGTATCTGTGTGCGGTCATCTCCTGCCGTCAAGTATTTTCAATGCCATGTCCGTGAAGCGGTATAGGTCAGAGGGGTTCTCGTCCGTGTATGTGTCCGAACGCTTGTGGCCGAGGCGTACCATTATGGCGTCGCGCTCCGGGATGGCGACTACGTACTGTCCTAACATGCCTTTCATGAAAGGGTTCGTCATGCCGCGGTAGTGCATAATCCATAGCTGGAAGCCGTAGTAGTCCAGTGGCGCGTCGCCCTCTTCGTTCAGCAGGTAGGTGGCGGGGGACATGGCCTCGTCCATATATCTCTCCGATATGAGCTGCCGCCCGTTCCAGTTCCCGTGGTGGAGCATGAGCCGCCCGAAGCGTGCCGCGTCGCGTGCCGTGGTATGGAAGCAGCAGAACGCCTTTTCGTCACCGTGTTCCTTGTCGAGCAGCCAGTAGGCATCGCGTTCCGCGCCCATCGGTCTCCACAGTTTCTCTGCGGCGTATTCGCTGATGTTCTTGCCTGTCGCCGCCTCGACTACAAAGGCCAGCAGCTGTGTCTCGCCGCTCCTGTATGAGAACTGTACGCCCGGCTCATCGGATACGCCGAGCGTGGTCACAAGGTCGCGGAGATCATCGCCGTAGTAGCCGTGCGTAGTGATGGAGAAGAGCGAGGAGTATGCCTCGTCCCACGCCATGCCGCCGCTCATGGTGAGCAGGTCGCGCACGGTGACATCTTTCTGCATCCCTTCGGTGTATGAGGGTATATAGCGTGACACAGGGTCATCCAGACTACCTATCTTACCTTCATCGAGTGCACATCCGGTGAGGAAACCTACTATGCTCTTAGTGCTTGAATAGAGGTTGGAGGTCAGGGTGTCGTTCCAGTTGTCGCGGTAGCTCTCGAAGACTATGCTGTCCCTCTGTATGACGAGGAACGACACAGTGCGCAGGCTGTCCATATACGCCTCGTCCTCTGCGTCAAGTACATAGCTGTTGTAGTCCTCGGCCACTGCCCACTCCCATTTCTCCGTCGGGGCGGCCACTGTATCCCTCTCGAAAAGATGCAGGTCAGTGATTTTAGGATACCAGTATATCAACGCCCGTTGCGCATAGCGCGGCAGGAATGCGTAGACCACCGCCAGCGCGACAAGCAGGACGGCAATGATTTTCAATGTCGTTTTCATGGCTTATGTGTTTGTGCATCACGGATGAAATCCAGTGTGCGGTTAAAGAATTCCTCTGTGGCGACTATTTCGGGCGCGTCCGTGCCGCCGTGCTTTGCTCCGGGCACTACCCACAGGCTTTTGCGCGTCTCGGCGGGCAGAGCCTCGTATATCTTCTCTGACATCCATTGCGGCGTGCGTTCGTCCTCCGAGCCTACTATCAGCATTATATCTTTGTGGAAGCCGGGTGCAAGGGCCAGTGGCATAAGCCCTACGGGAAAGTCGGCGGGAACAAGCAGGTTATCTTCCCCCTTGTCTTTCACGCTTTTAAGTAGAGGTATTGCGTCGACGAACGATGACGGCGTACCGCGCAGTATGCAGCCGTGCACATTGTCGTTCGCCTCGGCCGTCATCATTGAGAGGTATGCCCCTGTCGACCATCCGAGAAGCCAGATGTTCGCCCTGTCCGTTTCGGGCTGTGCCGCCGCGGTCTCGACCACCGCTTCATAGTCGCGCAGCATCTCCGTGTAGCACAGGTAGTTGCTGTCCATGGGAAATTCGTCGCTCTCGCCGAAGCCGCGCCAGTCGAATGTCACGACGTTCAGCCCGTTCGCCGTATAGACCATGGCCATGAATAGTTGGAAGTATGACATGTTGCCCGCGTCGCCGTTGCAGATGATGACGGTTGCGCGGGGGCGGTTGTCGATAGTGGTGTAGGGCAGTGGGCTCTCCGCCGATGCCGTGCTGTCGGGCATGTCCTGCGCGGGGAGGAACCATGTCTCTATCCTGTACCCGTCCTCTGTGACCACTTCCAACGGCCTGTATATCAAACCCATCTCCTGAGGACGGCGTATGTACTCCCTGTTCGGCAGTATGCCGTACACCTCGCCCACTGCTATTGTCAGGCATACGAATGCCAGCGCCATTGCCCTCTTGTACCATTCCGTTGGGCGTGTCCTGTCGCTCTTCATATCTTGAACTTTTCGGGGTATTTGGCCGTAACGCCGCTGTAGAACTCTTTTATGACGGTGATGTCCGCGTCGCAGTCGCCCGACGGCACTACGGTCTTGCCGAGCCCTATGGCTTTGCGCCCGTAGTCTATGTAGGCGAGCACTATCGGCACTTTGGCTTTCAACGCTATGAAGTAAAACCCGCGCTTCCACTCCGCATTGCCCTTGCGCGTCCCCTCAGGCGTGACGCCTATGCGGAACACCCTGTGTCTGCCGAACTCTTCCGCTATCTGGTCTGTGAGCGATGTCTTCTTGCTCCTGTCCACTGGCACGCCCCCCAGTCGGCGCATTATCCCCCCCAGCGGGAAGCGGAACCACTCCTTTTTCATGAAGAAATTAGCCTCTATCTTGCGGCTTACCTTGTACAGCATACCCCAGATAAAATCCCAGTTCGACGTGTGGGGCGCAACGCACACCACGCACTTCTCCGGCAGTTCTACCTTCTCTTCTGTTCTCCATCCGCAGTGCCTCATCAGTTTTCCTGCCCAATTCTCTTTGCACATCTTTTCCCCTCCTTATAATTAATGTGATTCAATCAACCTGGCTCATAACACGTACTCTCAAGCTATCGGCAGGCCGCCCTCAGCATCCAGAAACACGTACTCTCGCCTTACTTTCAACCTGACCTCTCCTTGCCGGGCCTTTTATGCGGCCTCACAATTCCACACCGTACTTGCGTGCTATTGCCTCGGCGCACTTCTCGCCGTCCATCGCGCTTGACGTGATGCCGCCCGCGTAGCCCGAGCCCTCGCCGCACGGGTACAGGCCCGACACCTGCACATGCTCCATGCTCTCCGCGTCGCGCGGTATGCGCACGGGCGACGATGAACGGCTCTCCACGCCTACCGCCACAGCCTCGTTCGTCACGAATCCCCTCATCTTCCTGTCGAATGCCGCAAACCCCTCGCGCAGACGCTTGCCTATGCGCTCCGGCAGCCAGAAGTGCAGCGGCGACGAGATTAGCCCCGGCAGATACGAGCTCTCCGGCAGGGTAGGCGAGAGCCGCCCCCTCACGAAGTCAGCCAGCCGCTGTGCCGGTGCGGTTTGCAGCCCGCCGCCGTTGTTCGTGTACGCCAGCCGCTCCAGGTCCTCTTGGAATTGCAGGCCGCACAGCTCCCCGTGTTCCGCATACTCGGTCAAATCCTCCGGGTGAAGCTCCACCACGATGCCCGAATTGGCGAATGGCGAACTGCGGTGCGACGCGCTCATGCCGTTCACCACTATCTGCTTCTCCCCCGTGGCCGACGGCACTATGTGGCCGCCCGGACACATGCAGAACGAATACACGCCCCGCCCGTCCACCTGCGTCACGAGGTTGTACGTCGCCGCAGGCAGGTACTTGTCGCGCACCCTGCTGTGGTACTGTATGCTGTCTATCAGCTCTTGCGGATGCTCCACACGCACTCCCATGGCGAACCCCTTGGCCTCCACGCGGATGCCTTGCCGCACGAGCATGCGGTAGATGTCCCGCGCCGAGTGCCCGCACGCGAGAATGACCTCCTCCGCCTCATGCAAATCCCCGTTCGCGCACCGCACGCCCCTCACGGCGTTGCCCTCCGTCAGAAGCTCCGTCACACGGCAGCCGAAGTGCATCTCCCCGCCGCAGCCCGTGATGGTCTCCCTCATCCTCTTTATCACCTCGGGCAGGCGGTCTGTCCCTATGTGCGGGTGCGCCTCGTAGAGTATCTCGTCCTGCGCTCCGTGCCTGTGCAGCGTCTCCAGTATCCTCTGCGTGTTGCCGCGCTTCTTCGAGCGGGTGAACAGCTTGCCGTCCGAGAAAGTCCCCGCGCCCCCCTCGCCGTAGCAGTAGTTGCTCTCCGGGTCGAGGCTCACGTTCCTGTTCAGCAGCGCGATGTCCCTCTTCCTCTCGCTCACCTCCTTCCCCCGTTCGAGGATGACGGGCTTCATCCCCGCCTCTATCAGCCTCAGCGCGGCGAACAGCCCCGCCGGCCCCGCGCCCACAATGCACACCTCTCTCCCGCCCGACACGTCACCGTACCTCGGTTCGCTCTCATACCTGTACTCAGGCCTCTCGCCTGTATATGCGTTCACGCGCAGCAGCACCTTCGGCAGCCGTCCCCGCGCGTCTATCGAACGGCGCACTATGCGCACCTCCGTTATCTCCTTCTCGCTCACGCCCGCCTTCTCGGCAACGGCCTTCCGCAGCAGCGCACTCTCCGCTGCCTCCTGCGGGCGCAGCGTCAGTTCCAGCTCCTTCACCATCTCCCTCTCGACTCATTTGACAAACCCCTGCGCCCTCATCACCTCCATCAGCTTCTCCGAAATCGCCTCTATGTCCTCCCTCCTGTACCTGATGTCCGCATATATCTGCGCCAGCGTCTCCTTCCCGTTAATCTCCATGAAATGCAGGCTCTCCGGCAGTGCCTCCTTCTCCTTATATATGTCGTCTATCTCCGCGCGCCCGTAGTCCGCATACCTCTCGTGGTGTATCACCCCCCTCAGCGGCAGCCTGTCCTGCTGCTGAGGGTGCTCAGCCGGATAGCCCACAGTCAGCGTCGCTATCGGGAACACCAGCCTCGGCAGCCCCAGTATCTCTATTATCTGCTCCGGGTTATACACCGTAGTGCCTATATAGCACAGCCCCAGACCCTGCTCCTCCGCCAGCGTGGCGAACGTCTGCGCCAACAGCAGCGCGTCTATCGTCCCGTTCACGAACGACAGCAGGTTGTCGCAACCCGTCTGCGCACCCCTCTCACGGCACCATCGGTCGAACCTGTTCATATCCGCGCAGAACGTCAGCACCACCGGTGCCTCCGTCACCATCGGCTGATTGAAGTGCGCCCCCGCCAGCCGCCGTTTCATCTCCTCATCCCTCGTGACCACCACACTGTACAGTTGCAGGTTCTCCATCGTCGAAGCCCTCATCGCCGTCTCCAGCAGCCCCTCCAGCAGCTCCTCCGGCACATCCCGTCTCTCATACTTGCGTATCGTACGCCTCTCCCTTACAGTCTCATTCAGCATATCCATTTGTTTTTAGGTTTATACAAAAGTACTGAAAAATGGAGATAACGGCAAGAGCGGACAGCGTTTTTATCACATTTCCATGTAAATGGCAGAAACATGTCTGCTCTCATAAAATTCTTCAAAATAGTGCTCCCCACCCTCAAATGCAAATCAAGGTTAAAAACACGTACTCTCGCCGGAGCGGCTACGGACACCCTACGGAGCGGCTCCCCATCCCCAAGCCCCCTTTTCCGCATCTCCCAATAACTTTCTTTAACCCAACAACCCTTGCAAAATCCAAAAATAAGCCGTATATTCGCACCCGAATAACCAACAAACCACGGCAACATGAGGCTTGGACTTGTATCTCTCGGCTACGTCCCCTACGTCAGGCGGCGCATGCGTCCATCCGGGCTGCGCATCACAGTCCGGTGGGGCAAAGTGTACACAGTCGAAGCAGTCGAGATACACCAGCCCGACACCGACGCGCAACTCATTGCGCGTGAACTCCTTTCAAGGGCAAGCGCGATGGCAAAGCGTGAGATGGCCGACCCCGCGCGGCTGCTCTATTGGACCACCCACGCCGCAGAACTCGGCTACAAGACCGCGCGTGGCGCATGCGTAGCCCACTGGATTAGGCGGCTCAAGGCGGAGGCTTAGATAGAGGCCGCCTCACTGCGTGCCGCTGCTGCCGAGCGTCGCAAACGCCGCCTCCTGCGCCGTCAGGAGGCTATGAACGAGTCTGTTACCGAATGCGTGGAGAAACTGATGTACGGCGGCTCCGACGTCCAGTCCCACCGCGCCGAAATGTACGGACAGCCCCGGCGGCACTACACCAAGAGCCGCCCTCCCCACAGCACTCCTGCCTCCGTGCCATAAGCGGAGTGGTTGCCCTGCCAATCTCTTTTGCCGTCTCGCTCCAAAGAGTTATCTTTGTGCCGGATACTTATCAAGGTAATATGATGCCTATGCAGGTAAAGGATATAGTAAACGTATTGGAAAGTTTCGCGCCCCCCGCGTTGCAGGAGAGCTACGACAACAGCGGGCTGATTGTCGGCGACATGGACATGGAGGTCACGGGCGCGCTGCTGTGTACCGACGTGACTCCTGCGGTCATGGACGAGGCCGTAGCCCGCGGCTGCAACATGCTGGTCTCCCACCATCCGCTGATATTCCGCCCCTTGAAGCGGATAAACAGCCTTACTCCCACAGGGCGGTGCGTCATGGCCGCCGTGCGTGGCGGCATAGCAGTCTACGCTGGCCATACGAGTTTCGACAGTGCGCCGTGCGGGGTCAGCTTCCGCATGGCGCAGAAACTGGGGCTAAGGAACGTCAAGGTACTGAAACCCAAGGACAACTCCTACGCCAAGCTGGTTACGTTCGTGCCGCCGTCTCACGAGGATGCGGTGCGCGCCGCGCTTGTAGGTGCGGGTGCCGGGGATGTGGGCTGCTATGACTCCTGCTCCTTCACCTCTGATGGTCTCGGGCGGTTCAGGCCGCTGCCCGGTGCCTCCCCCTATGTGGGCAGCGTAGGCGGCTTGCACACTGAAAGGGAGTGCCGCATAGAGGTCATTCTCCCCATATACAAGGTCGGAGCGGCTGTCAGGGCAATGCTCTCCGCACACCCTTACGAGGCTCCCGCCTATGACCTCATCCCCCTGCTCAACTCTTCGGCCGACACAGGCCTCGGCTGCACGGGCGAGCTGCCCGGGCCCCTCTCCGAGACGGAGTTCCTCGCCGTGGTTAAGCGCATCTTCTGCGTGGCCGCCATACGCCATTCCGCTCTGCGTGGCACTGAGGTGCGCCGCGTTGCGCTCTGCGGCGGCAGCGGCTCTGATTTCATCGGCGATGCGGTAGCCGCTCATGCCGATGTCTACCTGACTGCCGATATATCATACCACCATTTCCTTGACGTTGACGGACAGACCGTTATAGCCGACATTGGCCATTTCGAGAGCGAACAGTTCACAAAAGAGATTTTTTACGAACAACTTACGGAAAAATTGCCTAACTTTGCAGTCCGGATGGCTGAAAGCGACCGTAATCCCGTTTTCTGCCTCTGACGGACAATATTACCATATATATTATGACTACAGAACAGACTAAAAATCAGGAGCTTAGGGAAATACCCATAGAGGAGAAGCTCAAAGCCCTGTATCATCTACAGAAAATATCCACGGCAATCGACAAGATACGTTTCCTGCGCGGGGAACTGCCGAAAGAGGTCAAGGACATTGAGGACGAGATTGCCGGACTTGAAACCCGTATAGACAAATACAGCCTCGACATTGAGACCCTCGGGGCTAAGATTGCGGCCCAGAAGAACGGCATCAGCGATGCGCGTGCCATAATAGCCAAGAAGGAGGAAGACCAGAAGAACATCCGTAACAACCGCGAGTTTGAGGCCATACAGAAGGAGATAGAGTTTCAGACACTCGAAATCGAGCTGTGCGAGAAGCGCATAGCTGAGTTCACACACGAGACTGAGCGCAAAAAGGAGGATGTCGAGGCGGCCAAGACGCGCCTCGCCGAGCGCAAGGCCGACTTGGAGCAGAAGCGCGGCGAACTCGACAGCATTATCGCCGATACCCGGCAGGAAGAGGAGGAGCTGCTTGCCAAGAGTGAAGGGCTCAAGTCTAAGATAGACGACAGGCTGCTCAATGCGTTCAACCGCATAAGGAAGAACGCGCGTAACGGCCTTGCAGTCGTGTCTGTGGAGCGCGATGCTTGCGGCGGGTGCTTCAACAAGATACCGCCCCAAAGACAGCTCGACATCAAGATGCACAAGAAAATCATCGTGTGCGAGTATTGCGGGCGCATACTTGTCGACAAGGAGATAGACAACGAGGAGGTATAGGGGCGAGGCTTTTTTGCCGCTCACATAAATCCGCAAGGTAATAATAGGAGCGTGCAGTCTTTTACGGCTGTACGCTCCTTTCTTTTTATACAGCCATAACGCCACGCGCACACATGGCTTCTCTCATTCCCATTTCCAAATGTAAACAGCCGAATGACTACAACGTAATTGTGCTGACATTCTTGTTCCAAAGCCCTCCTTTTACAAATGTAGCAATAAACCAACGAACACAATATAATACAAATGTAAATAGAGTAGAGTAGTACTGTATTTCTAATCATGTTTTTACAAATACAAACTTAGTCTGCCGCCCAAAGATTAACCACAACATAATCTATTTGGTATAATATTAGAAATCATATTTTTATAGCATAAATATTTAGTGCTGCTTTCAATATCCACACCCCGTTTTCCATCACTATATTCTGTAAGGTATTCTAATATAGTATTGCAGATAAATACACTCTGAAACCAAGGCATTTATTAGTGTATATATAAACTAAGGCTTTATATTTTGCACTAACATTCAAACGGCTTTAAGTCAAATAGTTGTTTTGTTTGTAGTCCTGATGTCACAGATGGCCATTATACAATTGTAAATTCAAGTAATATCCTCATGTTTGACAAATGTAATTTGCAAATCTAAAACATATTGTTTACATTTGCATCGGAATAATACACGTATGAAAAACCGTATTTTTACAATCATGGAACACTCTGGCAAGACGGCCACTGAATTTGCTGACACTCTGGGTATTAGCAGGGCAGCTCTGTCCAGTATTAAGACTGGAAGGACACAGCCGACGCTGATTATGGTCGAGCGTATCCATGACAAATTCCCCGAAGTCTCATTAGAATGGCTTATTACTGGACGCGGCGATATGCTCTCCGGAATATCTCATTCTCAGCAGCCCGATTTATTCAGTTCTTCAGACGTAAAGCCGGAAGAACCAGCCCCTTATACCCCCCCAAATGCCTCTGCGGTAACAACTATACAAAAACAGAATGGGAAAAAGGAACAGGAACCGGCCACTGCTTCCGGCACGGACAACCCGCATACTGGGCTCGCTAAGGTTGACCGAAAGATATGCCGGATTATTCTGCTCTATGATGACGGCTCTTTCGATGAATACATGAAATGATTCCATGGCTCTGCTTTTTCGGGACTATCCTCGTTTTTTCTGTCCTAAAACGCATTTCTGTATCCAGCCAGATGTCGTGGCCGCACAGAGTTCTGACAATAGGATAGACTGATTGTCAGCACATTAAATGTCGCGATTTTTGGCGTTTTTATGTTTTGCCATTCCACGGAATTGTCGTAACTTTATCCGCAATTTCTGCGTGCGTACAATCACGTGTATTGTCCGCATGTTTTGGGTGCATTTACACTTTCATATTAAAAACCGATAGTCAATGCTTGATGAGGAGAGAATAATTCGTATAAATGTCGAGGATGAAATGAAACAGGCCTACATAGACTATTCTATGTCGGTCATAGTTTCGAGGGCATTGCCCGATGTGAGGGACGGTTTCAAGCCCGTGCACCGCAGGGTATTGTTCGGGATGAATGAACTCGGCAACACATCTGATAAACCGTACAAGAAATCTGCGCGTATAGTCGGCGAGGTGATGGGTAAATACCATCCGCACGGCGACTCGTCTATATACATGACCCTCGTGCGCATGGCGCAGCCGTGGTCATTGCGCTATCCGCTCGTTGACGGGCAGGGTAATTTCGGTTCTGTCGACGGCGACGGGCCGGCTGCCATGCGTTACACGGAGGCTCGCCTCGAGAAGTTGGCAGAAGAGATGCTGAAGGACATTGATAAGGAGACGGTCGACTTCACTCCAAATTTCGACGAGACATTGAAAGAGCCGCAGATACTGCCTACACGCCTGCCTAACCTGCTTGTAAACGGCTCATCCGGTATTGCTGTCGGCATGGCTACGAACATGGCTCCGCACAACCTTTCGGAGGTTGCCGATGCTGTTGTCGCGTATATCGACAACAACGATATTCAGATATCGGAACTGATGCAGCACATCAAAGCCCCCGACTTTCCGACAGGCGGCATAATATACGGTTATTCCGGCGTGCGCGATGCTTTCGAGACAGGCCGCGGGCGTATTGTGGTACGGTCTAAGGTTGACATAGAGACCAGCGAGAAGACCCATGACAAAATCATAATCAGCGAGATACCATATATGGTCAATAAGGCGGAGCTGATTAAGTCGATAGCCGACCTCGCTATTGAGAAAAGGGTTGAGGGCATTGCTAATGTCAACGATGAATCGGACAGGAACGGCATGCGCATAGTGGTTGATGTCAAAAGGGATGGCAATGCCAATGTGATACTCAACAAACTCTTCAAATACACCGCTTTACAGTCATCGTTCAGCGTCAATAATATCGCGTTGGTCAACGGCAGGCCGAAGCTCCTTAATCTCAAGGAGCTGATAGCACATTTCGTGAATCACAGGCATGATGTGGTCACGCGCCGCACGCAGTTCGAGTTGCGCAAGGCGGAAGAGCGGGCTGAACTGCTCGAAGGCTGCATGAAGATACTTGATAACCTCGATGAGGCGATACGCATTATCCGTGAGTCTAAGACACCTGACGAGGCAAAGATACGCCTCATGGAGCGTTTCGGCCTAAATGACCGTCAGGCGGCATACATAGTCGAGATGCGCCTGCGCCAGCTCACTGGCATGGAACAGGCCAAGCTCCGCGCTGAATATGAGGAGATTTTGCGCCGAATAGAGGATTTGAAAGACATACTCGCCCGTGTGGAGCGTCGCATGGAAATCATCAAGAATGAGATGACCGAGCTCAAAGAGAAATATGGTGACAGCCGCCGTACAGAGATTGTCTATGCGAGCGAGGAGTTCAATCCTGAGGACTTCTATTCGGACGATGAGATGATAATCACCATATCGCACATGGGTTACATCAAACGCACGCCGCTTGCCGATTTCAAGGCGCAGAACAGGGGTGGCGTGGGCTCCAAGGGCAGTAATTCGCGCGACGAGGATTTCATAGAATATATATATCCGGCGTCAATGCATGCCACTATGCTCTTCTTTACACAGAAAGGCCGGTGCTATTGGCTGAAAGTTTACGAAATACCGGAAGGCAACAAGGCAAGTAAAGGCCGTGCCATACAGAACCTTCTGAATATCGAGGCCGATGACAAAGTGAATGCATTCATAAAGGTCAAGCAGCTTCAAGACCCGGAATACAACAGCACGCACTATCTCGTATTCTGTACAAGACAGGGCATTGTGAAGAAAACATCGCTCGAAGCATATTCGCGGCCAAGACAGAACGGTGTGAATGCCATTACTATAAGAGAGGACGATCAGGTCATACAGGTACGCCTTACTGACGGCAACAGTGAAATAATAATGGCCAACAGGAACGGCCGCGCCATACGTTTCAATGAGAACAAGGTGCGCGATATGGGCCGTACAGCTACCGGTGTACGCGGTATGACTTTGGACGAGGACGACCCGACCGATGCTGTCGTAGGCATGGTCTGCGTGCCGCAAGGCACCACGGACAACATACTCGTTGTGTCTGAACTCGGCTATGGCAAACGCTCAGACTTGGAAGATTACCGCACTACAAACCGTGGAGGCAAAGGGGTCAAGACTATAAACATAACGGAAAAGACGGGTAAACTTGTATCTATCAAGAGCGTGAATGACGACAATGACCTGATGATAATCAACAAGTCAGGAATAGCCATCCGTATGAAAGTGTCCGATTTGAGGGTCGTGGGACGGGCGACGCAGGGAGTGCGTCTCATAAATCTCGAAAAGAGGAACGATGAGATAGCGTCAGTATGTAAGGTACAGTCTGAAAATAACGATACGACCAATGAAGACGTGGCCCATAACGAAGAGACCGACAGCTCAGAAAACAACTAATACAATAAATCTAATTAAACGAACGGAAATTTTATTATGAAAAAAATCATTCCTATTTTGGTTGTAATGCTTGGCATATCTTTGTGCTCGGCAGCGCAGAAACCCAATGTAAACAAGGCCAAGAACAAAGCGTTCGCAACTGAGAATCCTGACTTTGCAGGAGCGAAAGCCATCATCGAAGAGGCAGTCAAATCTCCAGAGTTGAATCAGTTGGCAAAGACATGGTTTGTTGGAGGCGAAGTGTATTACAAGTCGGCTGTCAGCGGCCAGGGAGAGGGTAGTGAGATAGCGAACGGAGAAGATGCACGTAAGGCTCTCGACTACTTTGTAAAAGCGTATGAACTTGACAACCAGCCTAATGCTAAAGGAAAAATCAAGCCTAAATACACGGCTAAAATAAAAGACTATCTTGTGAATCTATATATGAGATATACTTTTGTCAACTACGGTGTAAAGCAATATGAGGCGAGAAATTATAAGGATGCCATAAGCGCATTCGAGACGCATACTGGCATCATCGACATGCCTATGGTAGCTGGTCAGAAGAATGTGCCTGCCAAGGATTCTGCTTACTATGAGATAGTGTTCTACACTGCACAATGCGCATGGGCAGGAAACTTCAATGATAAGGCTATCAGTATATACACGTCCCTGAAAGACAAGAACTACGAAGGCAATGTCGTATATCAGAGCCTTGCAGAACTATACAAGACTAAGAAAGACACGGTTAACTTTGAAAATGTATTGAAAGAGGGCGCAGTGAAATTCCCGTCAGAGTTTTATTACCTTGGCAACCTCATAAACCTCTACATAGAGCAGGGCGCACTGAATAAGGCAGAAGAATATCTCAGACAGGCGATTGCAGGTGACCCGAACAATGCACAATATTATGTTGTCATGTGCACAGTACTCGAGAACGAGAATAAAATTGATGAGGCTATGACAATGATAGACAAGGCTCTTGCCCTTGATGGTAATAATGCAGATGCGTGGAATACCAAAGGACGACTGATATACAACACTGCCGTTGCAACGGAAGGTATGGCAGCTGAAGAGAGGGATATGGCAAAGGCGGCAAAAATCGCAGAAGAGGCAAAAAACACATTCAAAGAGTCCTTGCCATATTTTGAGAAAGCAGTGGAACTGAATCCCGAAAACGGAGAATATCTCAAGACTCTCAGAAGTCTCTATTATAGATTTTATGATGATGACCCCAAATATCCGGAACTTTACAAGAAAGTAAATGACCAACTCAAGTCCTTGTAATTTCGCAGATTATTTCTCAAGTTTACAATCAAGGCCGCATTATATTTATGTGGCCTTGATTGTATATGCTTCGACTTAAGCTATTGTATCATAATCTGCATTATGTTAAGTATTATATGCGTTTATCTTTGAAAATCATACATCTGTCCCCTATAAAAACTTGAATATTAGAATATAGAAAGTGTTATATAAAATACATCGGACATTGCTTTGTTATACCCCTTATTTGTACTAACTTTGTATCTTCGAAAATGTAATGTAAATATTCGGTTATGAGCAAAAAAGGTAAAGTTATAGGAATTATGTCCCTGATTGTAATTGTGGCATTCGCCGTATTCTTTTATATCAGGTTCTATTTTGTATTTGGAGAAGGTGTAAAAGCCGGCCAATTAAACTACATAGTCTATAAAGGTTATGTATTCAAGACATACGAAGGTAAGTTGATACAGAGCGGATTCCGTGGAGGTAAAAACGTTGGTACAATACAAAGTTATGAGTTCCAATTTTCCGTTGAGAATGAGGAGATTGCGGACTCTTTGATGAGGTGCGGAGGGCGTGAAGTTGAGCTGCATTATAAAGAATACTTCGCTCCCCTACCGTGGCGCGGTGTAAGTGAGTTCGTAGTGGACAGCATTATTGCAGTCAAATAACATATAATCAGCATATTATATAAAAGGTGTGGCATACAAACACCATGCCACGGGTTAATTTATTCGGATTAATTGATAAAGGCGGAACAAAATGGCATTAGCGAGTAAATACAATCCAACCGATATTGAAGCAAAATGGTATCAATATTGGCTGGAACATTCATTCTTCAAAAGCACACCGGACGAAAGAAAACCTTATACAATAGTAATACCTCCACCTAATGTGACTGGCGTGTTGCATATGGGTCACATGCTCAATAACACGATACAGGATATACTGGTACGCCGTGCACGTATGATGGGATTCAACGCATGTTGGGTGCCGGGAACTGACCACGCATCGATAGCAACGGAGGCAAAGGTTGTAAACCGCCTTGCCGAGAAAGGCATAAAGAAAACAGACTTGTCGAGAGACGAGTTCCTCGGCCATGTGTGGGACTGGACACACGAACACGGCGGCATCATACTGAAACAGCTGCGCAAGCTGGGTGCATCATGCGACTGGGACAGGACGGCATTCACGATGGACGACATACGGTCGAAGTCAGTGATAAAAGTGTTCTGTGATTTATACAATAAAGGATTGATATACAGAGGTGTCCGGATGGTAAACTGGGATCCTAAGGCTCTTACTGCACTGTCAGACGAAGAGGTAATTTTCAAGGAGCAGCAAGGAAAACTCTACTATTTAAGATATAAAATCGAAGGGGAAGATGGATATGCCATCGTCGCCACTACCCGACCGGAAACCATCATGGGTGATACGGCCATGTGCATAAATCCAAACGACCCAAAGAACCAGCACTTGAAAGGCAAGAAAGTAATAGTGCCGTTAGTGGGGCGTGTAATCCCTGTCATAGAGGATGAATATGTTGACATAGAGTTCGGTACAGGATGCCTCAAAGTGACTCCTGCTCACGATGTGAACGACTATATGCTCGGCGAAAAATATAATCTCGAAAGCATAGACATATTCAATGACAACGGCACTATCAGCGAACGCGCAGGGATGTACGTCGGTATGGACCGCTTCGATGTGCGCAAACAGATAGTAATAGACTTAGAAAAGGCTGGTCTGCTCGAGAAGACAGAGGATTACACAAATAAAGTGGGTTATTCGGAGCGCACGAACGTGGTAATAGAGCCGAAACTGTCCATGCAGTGGTTCCTGCGTATGGAACATCTTGCGGAAATCGCGCTGAAACCAGTGATGGATGACGAGATAAAGTTCTATCCGGCTAAATATAAGAATATATATCGCCATTGGCTTGAAAATATAAAAGATTGGTGCATATCACGCCAACTATGGTGGGGACACAGGATACCGGCATATTATCTGCCGAGTGGAGGTTATGTAGTTGCAGAAAGTGCGGACGAAGCTCTTAAACTGGCACAAGAGAAAACAGGCGACACTACCCTATCAATCAATGATTTGCGCCAGGATGAGGATTGTCTTGATACTTGGTTCTCATCGTGGCTGTGGCCCATATCGCTGTTTGACGGGATAAACCGTCCGGACAATGAGGAGATAAACTACTACTACCCTACGGCCGACCTCGTGACCGCCCCAGACATAATATTCTTCTGGGTAGCGCGGATGATAATGGCCGGTTATGAATACCGCAAGGAACTGCCGTTCCGCAATGTCTATTTTACAGGCATAGTGCGGGACAAACTCGGACGCAAGATGTCAAAGCAACTCGGCAACTCGCCCGACCCGCTTGAACTGATATACAAATACGGCGCGGACGGCGTGCGCATGGGCATGATGCTCTCCGCCCCTGCCGGGAACGACATACTGTTCGATGAGGCGTTGTGTGAGCAGGGCCGTAATTTCAATAATAAGATATGGAACGCGCTGCGGCTTGTGAAAGGCTGGCAATGCGCAGATGTCGAGCAGCCGATGTCGGCGAAGATAGCCATAGAATGGTTCGACAGCAGGCTTTCGGCGGCAATCGCGGAGATAGATGATGATTTTTCAAAATACCGTATCAGCGAGGCTCTCATGACTGTGTACAGACTGTTCTGGGACGACTTCTCTTCCTGGTATTTGGAAATGGTCAAGCCTGCTTATCAGCAACCAATTGACAACAAGACGCTTGAGGCCACAGTGTCATTCTTCGAGAAACTGGTACTGCTACTCCACCCTTTCATGCCGTTCATTACAGAGGAGGTATGGCATTCGCTGCGCGAAAGGAAAGAGGGCGAGAGCATTATGGTGACCCGGATGCCTGGGTGTAAACCGGCAGACAATAAACTGATTGCCGATTTCGAGGTTGTCAAGGAGATTGTGGCAGGGGTGAGGACAGTGCGTTTGGAGCGCAATATTCCAAACAAAGAGACGCTCAATTTGGTCGTGTGCAAGGGTGACTATGATGCAGTTTATACACCCGTCATAGCGAAGATGTGCAATCTGTCGGGCGTGGCTCACGGCGATAAGGACGCAACATCGGCATCATTCATGGTTCGGACAACAGAGTTCGCCGTTCCGCTTGGCAATATTAATGCCGATGAGGAGGTAGAGAAGATGGAAGCTGAGATAAAGTATCTCGAAGGTTTCCTCGCATCCGTCATGAAGAAACTCGGCAACGAGAAGTTTGTGGCGAACGCCAAGCCTGAGGTGGTCGAGAACGAGAGGAAAAAGAAAGCTGATGCTGAGAGCAAGATAAAAACTCTGCGGGAGAGCATCGAGAGACTCAGATGAGAGATATATCTCTTAAAAAGACAAGCGGCTGACGGAATTAACCGTCAGCCGCTTTGTTGTCTACATATACCTTTCGTTGATGTAGTCGAGGTATTCCTTGTGGCTGTTGTAGTCAAGGATGGTGTTGAGGTTATACATCACGTCCTGATATGTTACTGCCTTGAAATTGACCCTGTCACTTGCCATAAGTTCCGCGAAGCGGGCAATCTCGGCACGATGCACCGCGCCTTTGTCGCCCGGTGCGTCATAGTAGAGATAGACGAGAGAGAAACGTGACTTCTTCCTTCCAATCTTCTCATTGCGCATCAGGCCGAGCAGGTGCTTGATGAGCTGGGCGGCATCGAGGCGGCTGTAATCGAGGTGCTTGCCATCCGCGCGGTCCTCCATGCAGGTGAGATACTCATATATGCAGGGCAGCCCGCCCCACACGTCTGACATGTCTGCAGCGAGATATCTGGATTTTAGCAAGTTGGAATGGGAAGAATAGATCTCCAAAAACTTGCTCTCCACGGCATAGAAGTGTCCGGAAGTCTCCAGCATCATGTCAAGGTTAGAGTATATTTTTCCTATGATCTTGTCCTTATATTCAAAGGTAATCGGCCCGACTGCAACCGAATCATGCATACCCAATGCCTTTAATGCCTTACCGGCATCGTTTCTCAGATAGCAGAACACATTGACGCACAAGGCAGAGGATGAGTGCAGAGATTTCATTTTTCCTCTTAACTCATTACCATTAGCTCTACTGAACATCTCTTCAATTTCATGAGAGAGGCCGCCGAAGATGTTCTCGTTGTACGAGGCCAGACTGCCATTCTTATCAAAAGAGATGCTATGGCGCACAGCCCACTGTATCTGTCTAAGCTTAAGATATTTAGAATAGTTCATAACCATATCATTTTATATTCCAAGGGAATGAATAAACTGCACCGTTTATATCGATGTTTATTGTCATTGAATCTCCTTTTTTACGCTGTATATTAATGTATCCAGATATCGTTTCTCCTGGATAAACTGTAGTAAGTTTTAAATATCCTTCTTCTTTGATTTCTCTATCGGACATTAATGAATTACTATACGATGCGACTCGTTCGTTTGCGATAACCTGTGCTTGATATGCGGCATTTGCATCATAAGATGTTGTTGTAGATGAAGAAGTTCCGTAATATGCAGAATTTCCCGAATAATTACCGATAGCATATCCGTCGCTTCCAAAAACAGATGCGTTCGCTGAGCTATTAGACGCGCCACTGTAAGCAGAGGTCGTTGTGCTTGTGGAATATCCAGCATCTGCCGCAGCAAGACTTTCGCTAAACGCATAGAGAGCCATATCCCAATTCTGTCTACGACGGACTTTTCTCATATAATCATCAGCAGAATATACTATTAATTCCCATTCTTCATTTTTATAGGTGTTTAGCATAGCAGTTATATATTCGGGTTCAAACTCTATCGCATACATTGAATTATTGGCTATAACAATAAATGTTTGGTAATATTTTCCATAATCACGAACTTCATCGATCGTCATACCTATTATTATTCCATTCTTGTTATAGTATTTCCATGCTACACCGTCTTGATATTCTGTCCATATCTCGTCCAATAATGGAGAGTCATATATCGGTTGCATATCATATAAACTTACTTTGCTGCAATATCCATCATTATTTGATATAACACAATAATCGTATAAAGGTTTACCATTAGCATATTCTGTTTGGATACACAATCCGTTTTCTGTAAACCGAGTGTAAATACCATGGTATTTACCATCCTTATAATGAATATGAGAAGATATAAGGCCATCTTCATTGTATTGTGTATATTCACCATCAAGTTTCCCTCTATTTGTATAACCTTTTCTCTCTACTTTCCCAGATTTGTAGTAATAAACAAAAGCTCCATTAAAAACAGATTTGGAATCATCGTATTTATCTATACTAACATATTCACCATCTGCACGGAGTTCTCCAGTAATGTAGTAGTCTCTGAATCTTTTAGTTAAATTACTGTCAGACGGAATGGAGTATACACGACGATAAGCAGCAAAAGTCTGTTCACAACCTTTCCAATCTTTATCATAGTATAAGGTGTCAATTTTAGACTGGGAGAAGGCAATGCCGAAGAAACAGATTAAACAGGAACACATTAAGATAAGTTTTCTCATTTTCTTTATATTTTGTATCAACCAGTTCCTGTTGATATATTAATTATAAAAAAGCGTGGAACTGCAATATATGATATTCGAGAAGTCGAATAAAGCCGAAAATGAAAAAAAGAGCTAAACAAGTGCAAATATAACCTCTAATATTCAATACTTTATGTGGTATCAGATTCGGGAATGACTTTTTAATTTGTCTTAATTCGTTGCAAGTTTCCTCGGG
>CALUOH010000052.1 GCA_944322025.1 uncultured Bacteroidales bacterium
TGAACCCGTCACAGAAAGAAGCCGTCCTCTACAATGACGGCCCGTCCATCATCGTAGCGGGAGCAGGCTCAGGCAAAACCCGCGTACTCACATACAAGATAGCCTACCTCATGGAGATGGGCACACAGGCGAGCCGCATCATGGCACTCACATTCACCAACAAAGCCGCCCGCGAGATGAAAGAGCGCATAGCCTCCGTCGTAGGCCAGCGTGAGACCCGCTACCTCTGGATGGGCACATTCCACTCCATATTCACCCGCATACTCCGCGCCGAGGCGGCCACCATAGGATTCACTCCCCAGTTCACCATCTATGACACTGCCGACTCCAAAAACCTCATCAAGTCCATAGTCCGCGAACTGCAACTCGACGACAAGACCTACTCCCCCGGTAGCATCCTCTCCCGCATATCCAATCTGAAAAACCGCATCATCACCCCATCGGCCTACTCCAACGACGGCAACGCAATAGCCCTCGATGCAAAAAACAACATGCGCGAGTTCGCCTCCGTCTACCAGCTCTACTGCAACCGCTGCCAGGCCGCCAATGCCATGGACTTCGACGACATACTCGTATTCACCTACTCCCTCTTCTCACAATGTCCAGAGATACTGGAGCATTACCGCGAGCGTTTCTCCTACATCCTTGTCGACGAATATCAGGATACTAACACCGTACAGCACGCCATAGTCCGGCAACTGGCCGGCTCCTCCGCCCGCGTCTGCGTAGTGGGCGACGATGCGCAGAGCATCTACTCCTTCCGTGGGGCGCAGATAGACAACATGCTGACGTTCCAGAAACTCTTCCCCTCGGCGCGGTTGTTCAAACTCGAACAGAACTACCGCTCTACGCAATGCATCGTCAACGCCGCCAACTCCCTGATAGCAAAAAACGTAAACCAGATAAAGAAAAACGTCTATTCCGAACAGGGGAAAGGCTCTCCGATTGAAGTCATCGAGGCCTATTCTGACTACGACGAGGCCGCGAAAGTAGCGCAAAGCATAGCCGAACAGACCTCGCGCCACCTCTTTGACTATCAGGATATAGCCATACTCTACCGCACAAACGCACAGAGCCGCGTCCTTGAAGACGCGCTGCGCCGAGAGGGCATACCCTACAAGATATACGGCGGACTCTCCTTCTACCAGCGCAAGGAGATAAAGGACATCATGGCCTACCTCCGCTTCATGATAAACCCCACGGACGAAGAATCGCTGAAACGCATAATAAACTATCCTGCGCGCGGCATAGGCGACACCACTCTAAACAAGCTCATTACGCACATCCACCAGACCGGCCTCCCGGCCTTTGATGTGCTAACCGATGCCCGGGCTGCGGGGCTTGAAGTCAACTCCGGCACTGCCGCCAAGCTCAGTGCCTTCGCCTCGCTCATACGCTCCATGACTGAATTCCACGGACAGGCCGATGCCTACCACACAGTGGAATACGTGCTGAATGTCAGTGGCATGATAGCCGATGTCTCAAAGGAAAACTCTCCCGAAAACGAATCGAAAAAAGAAAACTTGCAGGAGTTTCTCAACGCGGTACAGGAGTTCTGTGAAAAGCGTATCGCCGAAGAAGACGAACGCATATCGATAGCCGACTTCCTCTCAGAAATATCGCTCCTCACTGATCAGGACGACGAGCAGGCCGAGCAGGTCAACGCCGTGACGCTCATGACAGTCCACGCCTCAAAAGGGCTTGAATACGGTTCTGTCTATATTGTCGGCATGGAGGAGAACCTCTTCCCGAGCCAAAGGGCGGAGTCGCTGCGTGACCTCGAAGAGGAACGCCGCCTCTTCTATGTCGCCATCACACGCGCTAAGGAGTGCTGCACAGTCTCCTATGCCAAGTCACGCTTCATGCACGGACAATCGCAGTTCACATCGCCCAGCCGTTTCCTCTACGACATAGACAGCCGCTATATCAATATGCCGTCCCGCCCGCACCCCTCGGCATCCCCGTTCGTCAATCCGTTCACCGGAGCAGGCAGGCCGTCATACTTGGCACACTCCTCCGACCGGCGCACTCAGGCTCGCCGTACTGAGAAAAAGGCGGAAGTCACACGCCCACAACCCGTACCGCGCCGTCTCACCCCGATAAGGGAAACCTCATCCTCGCTCTCCTCCCCCTCCGCTTCATGCGGCTACGAGCCGGGCGACACCGTCTTGCACACCATCTTCGGACAGGGCACTGTATCAAAAATAGAAGGCAATGGCGACAGCACAAAGGCGACCATAGAGTTCGACACCCACGGCACAAAACAACTGCTCATCAAATTTGCACGGCTGAAAAAGCTCTGACCTGCACACTATAAACTCACGGCATACGTTATATAGACAAGCACATATAGCCCGAATGAACAGGAATGCCGCACTACTCCTACTCCTCTTCTCTTTCTGCTGTGCCGCCGTTGCACAACAGAAAGTCTATATACGCGGTTATGTACTCGATGAGGAAAAACAGGCCGTCCCTTTCGCCACCGTCTCGGCAAAGGGCACTGTCTATGGGGCTGTAACAAATGATGTCGGATACTACGAACTCTCGTTCCCCCTAATGGACACAGTGACCGTAGCCGCTTCATGCGTGGGCTACGAACCATACGAAGAGACCTTCCCTGTCGGAAGCGCCCGCGCATTCAACCTCAACATCCGGCTGAAAACCAACGTGGAAACTCTGAAAGACGTAGAGGTCAGCGGACTGAAACGGCAGACCTCCACCATGACCACCGTAAACAGCGAAATGCTAAAAGCCATACCCAACGCCTCCGGGAAAAGCATCGAGGGGCTGCTCACCACATTCGCCGGCGTAAGCTCCAACAACGAGATGAGTTCGCAGTACTCCGTCCGTGGAGGCAACTACGATGAGAACAGCGTCTACGTCAACGGGATAGAGATATACCGCCCGCTACTCGTCCGCGCCGGACAGCAGGAAGGACTAAGTTTCATAAACCCCGACCTCGTCTCCTCCGTCAACTTCTCCGCAGGAGGCTTCGATGCAAAATACGGGGATAAGATGTCCTCCGTCCTCGATGTCACATACAAACGCCCCAAGGCTTTCGAGGCCAACGTGTCGGTCTCACTGCTCGGCGCATCGGCCTACGTAGGCTCTTCGTCTAAAAAGTTCACTCAGGTGCACGGCCTGCGCTACAAGACCTCTAAATATCTGCTCGGCACGCTCGACACTAAGGGAGAATACTCTCCAATGTTCGTTGACTACCAGACCTATATGACATGGCAGATTGCCCCGCGCTGGAACATTGATTTCCTCGGCAACTTCTCGCAGAACTCGTACAGGTTCATACCGCAAGAACGCTCCACATCGTTCGGTACATACTCCGATGCCAAACAGTTCCGCGTCTATTTCGACGGCATGGAGCGTGACCTCTTCCGCACATTCTTCGGTGCATTCTCCATAGGTTATAAGCCCTCTGAGCGCGTCAAGCTTGACCTCATGCTGTCCGCGTTTAACACCAACGAGCAGGAGACTTACGACATCACCGGAAGCTACTGGCTCTCAGAACTCGACCCCAACAACCCTGACAACGAAAACACCACTCGCCTTGGTATAGGCTCATACCACGAACATGCGCGTAACCGTCTCTCCGCCACTGTGGCATCTCTGGCACACCGTGGTACTTTCAACAGCGACAACAACTCCCTCGAATGGGGAGCCAACGTACAGGGGGAGATTATTCTCGACAGGATAAACGAGTGGGAAAGCCGCGACTCGGCAGGCTACACTCTGCCCTCCAACCCGGAGCGCATAGAGCTGATATACAACCTTTCGTCCGACATAGACCTCTACTCCTTGCGCGCTCAGGCATACATTCAGGACACATACAAGATTTACGCCGACCACGGCACATGGGCTCTGACTGCCGGCGTGAGGGCAAACTACTGGAGCTTCAACCGCGAGTTTCTCGCCAGTCCGCGTGCCACAGTGGCATTCTTCCCCAACTGCAAAGCCGACCTCAATTTCCGCCTCTCTGCGGGACTTTACTACCAGACCCCATTCTATAAGGAGATACGGCAGGAGGTCCGGAACAGCGACGGCAACAACAGCATCGTTCTTAACCGCAATATAAAGGCACAACGCTCGGCGCATCTGCTCTTCGGCATGGACTACTTCTTCCGCGCATGGGACAGACCGTTCAAACTCACCACAGAGCTCTATTACAAGCCCGCTGACCGCGTGATAAGCTACTACGTGGACAACGTACGTGTACGCTATTCCGGTGTCAATGACGCAGTCGCATACACGGCTGGCTTCGACATCAAGCTGTTCGGTGAATTTGTCCCCGGCACTGACTCTTGGATTTCGTTCTCATGGATGCGCTCTCGCGAAAACCTGCTCAATGACCACTACTCCGTCTACAGCAATGTCGGCAACTATCTCGGTGAAGTCTATCCCGGTTACATCTCCCGCCCCAACGAGCAGCGGTACAACATATCACTCTTCTTCCAAGACTACTTCCCCAACCACCCGGAGTACAAGATACACTTGAAACTCGTGTGGTCTGACGGACTGCCCTTTGGCCCGCCCCACTCCGAACGCTATCAGGCCGTACTCCGCACCAAGGCATACAACCGCGTAGACATCGGTGCCTCGCGCGGCTTCATACAGGGACGCGAACGCTGGATGAAGGCCATAGACCCCGTCAAGGCCATTTGGCTCAACCTCGAACTCTTCAACCTCTTCAACATCAGGAACGTCAACTCATACTATTGGGTGACTGACATATACAACCAGCAGTACGCCGTGCCCAACTACCTCACGGGCTTCATGGTCAACTTCACCATATCGGTCGACTTCTGAGAACCGTCCATACACATCTCCGGCATACGGAAACAAAAAAGGGAGACCACTGGCCTCCCTTCCGTCTATATAAATAGACATGCCTCACGCACGCCATCACCTCTTTCTCATATACTCCACTATGCCGCGCCTGTACTTCACGACAAGTGCTACAAGCACAGACAGGACATAGCCCGCTACCACGCCAATGAATAACTTCCACTTAGGGTTCAAAGCGTTCACCACAAACCCGCCCTCGAAGTTTATTATATCCTTGTTGCTCTCTATCTGCATCTTCTTATAGTCACGCTGCCTCATGAGCTGGAACACATACCCGTGCAGCGGCACCCTCTCTTTCTCCGTGACTATGACATACCAGTCCTTCGTAAGAGTCTGCTGCTTCGTCTTCTCGAAATAATCATAGTGAAGCAACGAATCCATCCGTGCCAATTCACGCTCGTACACCGCGAGGCGGCTCTTGTCCACCTCCTTGCACATACTGTCCGCCCTCTCCATCATCGGCAGCGTATGAAAAAACCTCTGCATAGGCTCTCTCAGCGAATTGAAGTCAGTCGCCCCCCTCGCATATATCCGCAGCCTTAGCCTGTCCGGCATCACCATATTCATCGTATCTGTCGGAGCGACATCCCCTCCATAATCCGCAAAATCAGCCACCGAATCCGGCTTCATGTCTATCACATTATAGAACTCCAGCTTCTTGAAGTTGTCCATCGCCTCAGCCGGAAACCCATACTCCGACACAAGCACGCTCGGCATCATATTGACCATCTGCACAAACCCGTCCTTAATCCTCGGCCGCATATCCTCCGCGAACGTCACCGTACACTCACCCTTATACAGCGTGGCGAACGAGCGCGTCCATATATAGCCGCACACGCCGCCCAAAGCCACGCACAGCAGCGTAATCCATATATACTGCACCGACAGGCGGAACATCCGGAGCAGAACCACACCCATGCCCCGGAAAAAACGCTTCACCGCACGCCAGCAGATGATTATAAAATCAAAAAGATTAATCTCCCTCTCTTGGTTCTCCATAATAAAAACAACTTATTACATGCCTACATCTATCGCAACACACGGATTGCCCTTGCCGACAATCTGGAACAGCGAGCGCAGTGCATAACCTGTTATTGCACTGCCGGGTCGTGACAGATTGCAGCGAAGCTAACCGCCCTCCACCTAGCATCGTCAGGGGCAAAGATAGCGAAAATCGAGAGCAGTGTATATGCAAAACGCCAGTTTTGCATTACATTATGCTTTGTCGTAGCAGGACATGTGCCTCGGCACAATGGCATGATATGGCGAAGCATAATGTAATGACCGACGACAGTCTGGCATATAACACTGCCGAGATGCCTCCTATCTTGCATCGTCAGATGCAAAGTTACAAAAAAAAGCCCGTCCGCGAAACCTCAATGCGCAGGCGCGTCACAAAATCTCCATCGCAATCCTCGCGCACGCCTCCGCATCTGCCAGCGCATGATGGTGCTGCGTCAAGTCATACCCGCACCGCGCGGCCACAGTCTGGAGCTGATGGTTCGGCAGGCTGCGCCCGAAAACCCTCCGCGAAGCCCTGCACGTACAATAGAATGCATAATCCGGATAATCCATCCCGTAAACCCTGAACACAGCCTTCATACACCCCTCGTCAAACACACTGTTATGCGCCACGAGCGGCAGACCCTCAATCAGCGGCACAACCCTTCTCCACACATCGGGAAACAGCTCCGCCCCCTCCGTATCCGCCCCCGTCAGCCCGTGCACACGCGTATTCCAATAGCAATAATAATCCGGCGTAGGCCGTATCAGGCTGTAAAACCGCTCCACCACAACCCCCTCCCGCACAACCACCACGCCCACGCTGCACACGCTCTCCCTGTGCTCATTCGCCGTCTCGAAATCTATCGCCGCAAAATCCCTCATACAATCCTCGTTCCTATCTCATTAAACATACCTATCCCCACACTGGTTCCACCTTCAAACCTCCCCCATGGCATTCTGTCATAACACCCATGCCCCCCGTCTCCCCTTCGTATTCGCTCTCCATCTACATTCATGCCCCCCTCTCACCCTCAAATCTAAATCAAGGTCAAAAACACGTACTCTCGGCGGAGCGGCCACGGGGCACAAAAAAAGGGAAGCCCCAGGCACTTCCTTCAGTGCCTGGGGCTTCCCCATCCAAGGCGGCGGCTTCCTACTCTCCCACGGCGCAGCGCAGTACCATCGGCGTTCGCGGGCTTAACTTCTCTGTTCGGAATGGGAAGAGGTGGATCCCCGCGGCTGTAGCCACCTGTATCTCTTTATTTA
>CALUOH010000053.1 GCA_944322025.1 uncultured Bacteroidales bacterium
GGAGTTCGGGCTAAGTCATTTACTACAGTAAACTCCTGTCGCCCTCATCCTCAATGCCTTGCATTTTGCTAATTCTTACACATCTTAAAGGGGCTGTGTCAAAATAAAAGTTTTTGACACAGCCCCGTTGTTTTGCAGGAGGACGGGGATAAGGAGAGGATAGGGCGAGGGTACGTGTTTCGAGGAGAGGGGGGATGGGGCGAAGAGACGGCAGGAGGGGGGATGGGGACGATGGGAGGGAGGAGGGAGAGGCGGCGGGTTGAGGATATGTTAATTTGCCGGGTGGGGATATGTAAGCGGAGGTTGCGGCGGGCGGTTACGATCTGGAATGGAATGAAGCAAGGACGGATTACATTCCACAAGAAAAACGGACTACAAGGTTAAAGTCACGGAAATATTTGGCCGCAAGCGTTATAACCCGTAATTTTGCGGCATGATTGAACTCTTAAATCAACAGTTATGCGAATTACACTTACAAGAGAAGGCACGATGAAGGGGGCGAGGCGGCTGTTCGGCAGGAGCGGCTACCGGCTGACGGTCAGGTACGGGCGGATATATACTATCTGCGCTACGGAGCAGCGGCAGCCGAACTCGGCGGCACAGAGGATGGCGCGGACGATATTCGCAGAGGCGAACAGACTGGCGGTTAATGAGTTGCAGAATGCAGAACGCCGCGAGCATTGGGAAGAGGAGGCGCACAGGCGGGGATATAAGACGGCGATAGGGGCGTGCAGGGCGTACTACGTCGGCAGACTGCGCGAGGCACAGGAGAAGGCGAAGAGTGCGAGGAAGGAGCGCAGCAGGCCGACAATACGGGCAGCTGAAACGAGAGAGGCGCGTGGAGAGCGGATGCAGGCGGGCATGACGGTCAGGCGGAGAATGCACGGACGTACGAGAGGATGGGCCGCACAAACGCACCGCTCCACAAGCCAAAAGAGGAGCAGCACGCTACCGCCGTAGAGATATTGACCATGTATTTCCCGTCCAGTGCTAATGGCTTTGCGACAGCCCAGTATTGCATCAGACATAAGGAGAGGAGATGCCACGGCGGTGCATCACAATCCATAGAGGCGGCAAAGCCGAAACAGCCGACTACACTACAATATTTGCAAACTAAAAAGAAACATTGTTACACACGCGGCTCCATGTCCGCATGATTTAGTACCTTTGCGCTTGACAGCACAAGATAGGATGCGGTTAGCTACGCTGCAATCTGTCACGACTCGGCAGTGCAATAACAAGTTATGCGCTGCGCTCGCTGCTCCAGATTGTAGCGCAGGCGGTATGACCCTTTAATCCAAACGCTGTCCGGAGAGTCTAAACAGCGTCTCACAGACGGAAGCATCAAGATTCAGTTATGACGGTAAACAAGGAAAGCATCAGACAGTTCTTCTCGAACAAAGACCTGAAAATAAAGTTCAAAATCAAGAAGAGGGCAATCATCTACATACTTCTCGGCATAGTGGCCGCAGCGGTACTCATTTTCATATTGACAAGGGAGGAAGAGCCTGCGCCGCAGCTGCCAGTGGTGAGCGTGATGCCGGCACAGAGGCGCGATGTGGAGATATACGGCGACTATGTGGGGAGCGTGCGTGCGCAGCAATTTGTCGAGGTGCGTGCGCGTGTGGAGGGCTTCCTTGAAAACATGCTGTTCGAGGAGGGGTCATACGTGACCCGTAACCAAGTGCTTTTCGTCATAAACCAGGACCAGTACCGGGCTAAGGCGGACAAGGCGCGGGCGCAGCTCAAGAAAGACGAGGCGCAGGCCAACAAGGCAAAACGCGACCTCGACCGCATACGCCCGCTCTACGAGCAGAACGCGGCGAGCCAGCTTGACCTCGACAATGCTGAGGCGGCATACGAGACGGCGGTGGCAAGCGTGGGGATGAGCCAAGCAGACCTTGACCAGGCGGAGCAGGAACTGGGCTACACCATAGTCCGCTCCCCTATATCGGGTCACATCAGCGAACGCCATGTGGATCTCGGCACACTCGTTGGAGGGTCGGGCAAGTCGCTGTTAGCCACAATCGTGAAGAGCGACTCGGTGTTCATAGATTTCAGCATGACGGCACTCGACTACCTGAAAAGCAAGGAGCGCAACATCACACTCGGGCAGAAAGACTCCACGCGGTTCTGGCAGCCGACAGTGTCAATCACGCTGCCGGACAACAGCGTATATCCCTATCTCGGAGTGGTGGATTTCGCGGAGCCGCAAGTGGACCCGCGCACGGGGACATTCTCGGTACGCGCCGAGATGCCGAACCCTGACCATGTGCTGCTGCCGGGGCAGTTCACTAAGGTGAAACTGCTGCTCGACGTGAGGGCGAACGCCACTGTCGTGCCGCAGAAGTCGCTCATCATAGAGAAGGGCGGAGCATACATCTACGTGATGCGCCGCGACTCGACAGTGGAACGCCGCTTTATAGAATTAGGTCCCGAGATTGAGAATGATGTAGTAGTAGAACGCGGATTACTGCCGGGCGAGATGATAGTCTCAGAGGGCTACCACAAACTCACGCCGGGGGACAAGGTGCAGGTGTGCGACACCGTTTTCGAGGAGACAGCGCAGCGGTGAGGCGGCAGCCATTTGTTTGATATTACGCTTAGAAAAGGATGAAAGTAACCTACTTCATAGACAGGCCGGTACTCTCCGCCGTCATATCCATACTCATCGTCATCGTGGGGTGCATCGGGCTGACGATGCTCCCCATAGACCAGTACCCGCAGATTACGCCCCCGGTAGTGAAGATAAGCGCGTCCTATCCTGGAGCGAGTGCGCTCACTGTATCACAGGCCGTAGCCACTCCGATAGAGCAGGAGCTCAACGGCACGCCGGGGATGATATACATGGAGTCATCAAGCTCAAACTCAGGAGGCTTCTCGGCAACAGTGACTTTCGACATCAATACAGACGCAAGTCTGGCGGCCGTGGAAGTGCAGAACCGCGTGAAACTCGCCGAGTCACGCCTGCCGGCAGAAGTCGTGCAGGAGGGAATATCGGTGGAGAAACAGGCACCGAGCCAGCTTATGACCATCTGCCTCACATCCAATGACCCGAAATTCGACGAGATATACCTCAGTAACTTTGCCACGCTCAATGTCCTCGACGTGTTGCGGCGCATACCGGGAGTAGGACGAGTGTCAAACATCGGCAGCCGCTACTACGCCATGCAGATATGGGTACAGCCGGACAAGCTCGCAAGTTTTGGCCTGACGGTCAAGGATATACAGAACGCGCTGAAAGACCAGAACCGCGAGGCCGCCGCCGGAGTGCTAGGCCAGCAGCCTGTGGATGGCGTGGACATCACCATACCCATAACCACAGACGGGCGTCTCTCCTCTGCAAGCCAGTTCGAGGAGATAGTTATACGCGCCAATCCCGACGGGTCAATCATCCGCATGCGTGACGTGGCGCGTGTCTCACTCGAAGCGCAGTCGTACAACACGGAGAGCGGCATCAACGACGGCAATGCGGCCGTGCTGAGCATATACACGCTACCGGGAGCGAACGCCATGGACGTGGCCAAACGCGTGAAAGAGACCATGGACGAGATAAGCCGCTCGTTCCCCGAAGGGCTGAAATATGAGATACCTTTCGACATGACCACATACATATCGGAGTCTATACATGAGGTGTACAAGACCCTCTTCGAGGCTCTCTTCCTTGTGATTGTGGTGGTATTCCTCTCGCTCCAGAACTGGCGCGCCACAATCATTCCGGTCGTGGCAGTACCCATTTCGCTTGTCGGCACATTCGGCTTCATGCTGATATTCGGCTTCTCGCTCAACATGCTCACGCTACTCGGTCTTATACTTGCCATAGGTATAGTGGTGGACGATGCCATAGTGGTGGTCGAAAACGTAGAGCGCATTATGGAGGAGGAGCATCTCAGCGCATACGAGGCGACAAAAAAGGCGATGGAGGGACTCGCGAGTGCGCTCATAGCCACATCGCTAGTGCTGTGCGCCGTGTTTGTCCCCGTGAGTTTCCTTTCCGGCATAATTGGACTGCTGTACAGGCAGTTCACAGTCACGATAGTAGTGTCAGTGCTGATTTCCACAGTCGTAGCCCTCACGCTCAGCCCCGTGATGTGTTCGCTCATCCTCAGACCCACAGACCACAGCAAACCGAAGAACATCGTGTTCCGCACGATAAACAGGTGGCTCTCAGTGGGCAACAACAAATACATCTCCATAATCACACGTGTAATAAAGAACCCCAAGCGCGTGTTCGTCGGCTTCTCTATAGTCATAATCATGATTGTCATGTTCAACAGCATACTTCCTACCAGCTTTCTGCCAGTTGAAGACCAAGGGTATTTCCGCGTAGAACTTGAACTGCCGGAGGGGGCAACACTCGAACGCACGCGCACAGTGACGAACCGCGCCATAGACTACATCATGGAGAACCCATATGTGGCATACGTGCAGAACGTCACGGGCAGCAGTCCCCGTGTGGGCACTAACCAAGCGCGCGCTGACCTGACGGTGATACTGAAGCCGTGGAATGAGCGAGACGATGTGACCATAGACGAGATAATGGCGGATTTCCGTCGCGAGTTCTCACGCTACCCCGAATGCAAAGTCTACATCACTACCCCGCCTGTCATACCGGGACTCGGCTCTGCCGGCGGTTTCGAGATGCAGCTCGAAGCACGCGGGGAGGCCACATTCGATGACCTTGTCAGAGCAGTGGACACGCTCATATATTACGCCCGCCAAAGCGAGGAGGTGACAGGTGTCTCATCGTCATTGCAGGCAGAGATACCGCAGCTCTATTACAATGTGGACCGCGACAAAGTGAAGTTCGCAGGAGTGCCATTGTCAGATGTATTCTCCACAATGAAGGCATATACCGGCTCGCTCTATGTCAACGACTTCAACATGTTCAACCGCATATACCGCGTCTACATACAGGCCGATGCGCCATACAGGGAACACGCATCTAACATAAACCTCTTCTTCGTGAAGGGGTCTGACGGCGCGATGATACCGCTCACCTCGCTCGGCACGACATCATACACCACAGGGCCGGGCAGCATCAAGCGGTTCAACATGTTCACCAGTGCCGTGATACAGGGCAGCGCGGGCGAAGGATACAGCTCTGGACAGGCCATGGAGACGATGGAGAGGCTTGTCGCCGAACATCTGCCCGACAACATACGAGTCGAATGGAGCGGACTTTCCTATCAGGAGAAACTGGCCGGCGGACAGACTGGGCTGATACTACTGCTCGTGTTCGTCTTCGTGTTCCTCTTCCTCGCCGCGCTATACGAGAGCTGGTCTGTGCCGATTGCCATCATCCTCTCCCTGCCAGTGGCCGCGCTCGGTGCATATCTCGGCATAGCAATATGCGGGCTTGAAAACGACATCTATTTCCAGATTGGCCTTGTGATGCTCCTCGGCCTCGCCGCGAAAAACGCCATACTCATAGTGGAGTTCGCCAAAGATGAGGTGGACAAAGGCGGCGACCTTATACAGTCCACAATACATGCCGCCCAACTGCGTTTTCGCCCGATACTCATGACATCACTCGCCTTCATACTCGGCATGCTGCCAATGGTCATCGCCTCTGGCCCCGGCTCGGCAAGCCGTCAGGCGATAGGCACGGGTGTATTCTTCGGCATGATTGTAGCGGTGACAGTGGGCATCATGCTCGTGCCGTTCTTCTTTGTGATGATATACAAGTTAAAAGGCAAGGTCAGCAAAAAAAGATAACCGAGACATTATGAAAATAATACGATATACACTCCTGCCACTTCTCTCCGTGGTTCTTCTTCTGGCATCGTGCCAGATAGGCAAGCCCTACGCGAGGCCGGAGATGCAGCTGCCAGAACAGCTCGACACATTACAGCAGGACACCACGACAATGGCCGACTACAAATGGTGGGAAATCTATTCTGACACGACACTGCAACAGCTCATACAGCAGTCGCTCGAATACAACAAAGACCTCAACATGGCGGCGGCGCGCGTGAGACAGCTTGCGCAGATGAAACGCATAGACTTCTCAAACTTCTTCCCTCAGTTCGACGCGCACATCAGTTCTGAAGACGAGAACATGAACTATGGCGGCAACAACCTCGACATGGACTTTGAGCATCAGGCGTTTGTAGACATCGCGTGGGAGATAGACCTGTGGGGCAACCTGCGCTGGAAACGTGACATAAGCATGGCGGAGTTCCTTGCGTCAATCGAGAACCAGAGGGCGCTGCAAATGAGCATCATATCGCAGGTAGCGCAGTCCTATTTTGAACTTGTAGCCCTCGACAACGAGTTGGCCATAGTGCAGCAGACACTCGAAGCGAGAAAAGAGGGGCTGCACCTTGCCCACATACGTTTCACAGGCGGACTCACATCGGAAATGGCATACCAGCAGGCGAATGTGGAACTTGCCAAGACCATGACCCTCGTGCCTGACCTCGAACGCAGGATAGAGAACAAGGAGAGCGAGATAGCATTCCTCACCGGCTCGTTCCCAAGACGCATAGAACGAAACGGGCTGCCTGAGGAGATAAGCCTGCCCGACACACTGCCGGTAGGCCTCCCCTCTACACTGCTCGAACGCCGCCCGGACATACGCAGGGCCGAACAACAACTCGTGGCAGCCAACGCCGCCGTCGGGGCCTCCTACACAGACATGTTCCCGCGCCTGAGGCTCACATCGCATCTCGGACTTGAAAGCGACGCACTGCAAACATTCCTCGTCTCTCCATATACATTTGTCTATGGCATAATCGGCGCGCCCATCTTCCAGTTCGGCAAGAACCGCGCCATGTGGCGTGCCAAACAGGCAGCCTATGAAGAGGCGGCATACGCATACGAGAAAACCGTGCTCAACGCCTTCAAGGAAATGCACGACGCGATAGTCGACTTCAGGAAAATAGCCGAGATATACGAGTCGCGCCTACAACTCGAACAGGCATCTAAAACTGCCGTCGAACTCGCTCAGCTGCAATACATCAACGGCGTGATAGGATACCTCGACCTGCTGGACGCTCAGCGCGGATACTTCGACGCACAGCTCAGCCTGAGTAACGCCATGCGCGACAAACAAATATCGCTTGTCAACCTCTACAAGGCTCTCGGCGGAGGATGGGATTACGAACCCATGCAGATAAAGACTAAGACCGTCCGGGAAAAGGAACAGAAACAGGAGCAGGAAAAGGCCGATTGACAACCCGTCCACACTCAGCAGCAACAGCATAAACCATTTTTTGCATCGCTAAACCGCGCCCGAAATAACGAGGTTACTATTTTTTTGTACATTTGCACATACATTACATTTAGACAGACCAATGGAAAATTATCAAGACAACTACCGTGACGGTGAGAACCGTCAGGGAGGCGGGAGAGAAAGGACAGGCCGCCGTCCACGCATCAGCAGGCCTTCGGGAGAAGGCATTCCCGCAAGCAGGGTTTATACCCCGAGAACCAACGACGGCGAAAGACACTATTCATCAAACAGGTACGACAGAAACTCCGACAGCGGACAGCGCGGCAGTTATCAGAGAAACCCGTACCGTCAGTACGACAACCGCGACGGCAACTCGTATGACAACCGCAGGCAGCAACGCCCGCAATACGGACGCGAAGAACGCTATCCGGACTACGACCGCGCAGAACGCCGACCGGACTACGGACGCCCCGGCAGAAACAGCTTCGGCGAAAGAGGCGAAAGGGACACCTTCGGCGAAAGGTACGACAGACCCACACAGTACGGCCGTAACAGGCGCAACGACGGAAACCGTGACTTCCGCAGCGGGAACCGCAACGCGGGTGGATACAACCGTGACGGCTACTCACAGAATAGGAATTACCGTCAGGGCTACCGTCAGCACGACGACAACTACGACCCCAACAGCAAATACTCCAAGAAAAAGCAGATAGAGTACCGGACCGAGTTCGTCGACTACTCCCAGCCCATGCGCCTCAACAAGTTCATGGCAAACGCGGGCATCTGCTCGCGCCGTGAGGCGGACGAATTCATAACGGCGGGGGCAGTCACCGTCAACGGCGTGACAGTCACCGAACTGGGCACTAAGATTATCCCGGCCACAGACAAGGTCATGTTCCACGACCAGCCCGTCCGCTCCGAGAAGAAAGTCTACATCCTGCTCAACAAGCCGAAGGACTGCGTGACATCAACAGAAGACCCCCACGCGCGTATCACGGTGCTCGACATAGTGAAGAACGCATGTAAGGAGAGGGTATACCCTGTCGGCCGCCTCGACCGCAATACGACAGGCGTACTCCTCATCACGAACGACGGCGACCTCGCCTCGAAACTCACTCACCCGAAATACGAGAAAAAGAAGATATATCAGGTGACTCTCGACAAGGACGTGACCGACGAGGACATGGAGCGCATTGCCACTGGCATACAGCTCGAGGACGGCGAAATCAAGGCAGACGCGATTGCCTTCGTCAATGAGGACGACCGCCGCACAATCGGCATAGAGATACACTCCGGCAAAAACCGCATCGTGCGCCGCATATTCGACCATCTCGGCTACCACGTCTACAAGCTCGACCGCGTCTACTTCGCAGGACTCACTAAAAAGAACCTGCCGCGCGGCAAATGGCGCTTCCTCTCGGAGAAAGAGGTGGCGTTCCTGAAAATGAACGCTGCCAACATGAAGGAAGACAAGAACTTCAATGCTGGACAGGAGCAAAAGCAGGAACAGGAGCAGGAGTAAGCTCTCATCATGGCAGGCCGCCGCTTATTGCGGCAATGCCTGACCTGCAAATCATACACTGAAAGATAGAGATTCTTCATTTTGAACAAGTCCCGGTACGCAGTGATGTGCGCCGGGACTTTTCTTTTTGCCCTGTCCCACTCCCCCGGCATCCCTGACTCTAACCCCGCGAAACACGTACCCTCGCCCTATCCGCAAGCCATCCCGCACCCTCGAAACACGTACCCTCACCCTATCCGCAAGCAATCCTCTCCCCTCGAAACACGTACTCTCACCCTACCCTCCCGCCATCCTCTCCCCATCGCGCCCCAGTTTCCGCCCGCACGCAAGTTTCATCCCCCAAGTCTTGGCGGGAAATGGCATTTTGCTTAACTTTGCCCTACTGTGACATCGCAGGCAAAAACCTCGTGGGCACAATCTAAACCATTGAGCGGCACATGAACCTATACCCGTTGAAATTCAAGCCCATATTGAAGACAAAAATATGGGGCGGCAATAAAATAAGGAACATTTACAGGCACGACAGCCACATGGAGGCCGTGGGCGAAAGCTGGGACATATCAGGCATGGAGGGCGACGAGTCCGAAGTGACCGGCGGCTATCTCGCCGAAAACACCCTGCCAGAACTTGCGGAAGTCTACATGGGCGACCTCGTCGGCGACCACGTGTACGAGAAATACGGCACCGAGTTTCCTCTCCTGCTGAAAATCATTGACGCGGCGGACAACCTCTCCGTGCAGGTACACCCCGACGACGACATGGCCCTGCGCACATACGGCGGTTCGGGCAAGTCTGAGATGTGGTATGTACTCGATGCCGAGCCGGGGGCAATGCTGGCGGCTGGCTTCTCTCGCGAGACCTCGCGTAGTGAACTGGAAACCGCCGTCGCCACATCCGCCTTTGACACTCTGCTGCGCTGGCACACGGTTGAAAAGGGTGACATATTCACGATACCCGCCGGCACAGTCCACGCCATAGGGCGCGGCTGTACGGTCATAGAGATACAGCAGCCCGTGGACATCACCTACCGTCTCCACGACTACAACCGCATCGACAGCAACGGCCGCCCGCGTGAACTGCATGTTGAGCCTGCATTGGAAGCCATCCACTACGGGGACTGGCGTGTCGAGCCTCTGAGGGTCACCCCCCGCTGCGGAGAAGTGGTGCGCGTGGCCGAGATTGGCGACATCGTCGTCAACCTCATGGCTCTCGACCATCCTAAGGAGTACACCGTGGCGCAGATTGACTCGTTCATCATACTCACCTGTGTCGGCGGCCATGTCAAATGTGTCTATGGCGATGACCATCTGACACTTGTGCCGGGCGAGTCCATGCTCATTCCGGCAGAAATGACAGACATGATACTCGTGCCGACAGGCGATGTACGGCTGATAGAGACATACATCAGGTGACCCGGCAGCGCGGCACGGATTTTGAAAGGGATAACTGTAAAAACTATCTTATATGGAAAACAACGAATTGCTCAAACAGGTGACTGCCAAGGCCGAAGCATGGCTCAACGGCAACTACAACGACGAGACTAAGGCCGAAGTGCGCCGCATGCTCGAAAACGAGGACAAGACAGAGCTCATCGAGTCGTTCTACAAAGACCTCGAATTCGGCACGGGCGGACTGCGCGGCATCATGGGCGCAGGCTCAAACAGGATGAACATATACACTGTCGGCGCGGCAACACAGGGGTTAAGCAACTACCTCCGCCGCGAATTCAAGGGTCAGCCCATAAGCGTTGTCGTTGGACACGACTGCCGCAACAACAGCCGCCTCTTCGCCGAGATATCAGCTGACATATTCTCCGCCAACGGCATCAAGGTCTACCTCTTCGAAAGCCTCAGGCCTACCCCGGAAATATCGTTCGCCATCAGGCATCTGCACTGCCAGAGCGGCATCATACTCACAGCCAGCCACAACCCCAAGGAATACAACGGCTACAAGGCATATTGGAGTGACGGTGCGCAAATCATAGCCCCGCACGACGTGAACATCATAGCCGAAGTGGAGAAAATCAAAGGACCGGACGAGATACGCTTCACACCGGACAAGAGTCTGATAGAGACTATCGGCGAGGAAATTGACGCTGCCTATCTCTCGAAAGTGAAGACCATATTCCTCTCCCCTGAGTCTGTATCACGCCACAAGGATTTGAAGATAGTCTACACGCCGATACACGGCACAGGCATAAAGCTCATCCCCCGCTCGCTGCGCGAGATGGGCTTCGAGAACGTCACACTCGTGGACGAACAGTGCGTCATAAGCGGCGACTTCCCCACTGTCGTGTCGCCAAACCCCGAAGAACCCGCTGCCCTCGACCTCTCCATAAAAAAGGCAAAGGAGATAGACGCAGACATAGTCATGGCCTCCGACCCCGACGCAGACCGCATGGGCATAGCCGTCAAGGACAACCGTGGCGAGTGGGTACTCATCAACGGCAACCAGACAGCCCTGATGTTCACATACTATATACTCCGCCGCCGCTCGGAACTCGGTCTGCTCAAAGGCGATGAGTTCATGGTCAAGACCATAGTGACGACAGAGCTGATAAAAAACCTCTGCGACCGCTTCCACATCGAACTGCTCGACTGCTATACGGGCTTCAAATGGATTGCCGCCGAAGTACGCGAACGCGAAGGCAAGCAGCACTACATCGGAGGCGGAGAGGAAAGCTACGGCTACATGCCCGCCGACTTCGTGCGTGACAAGGATGCTGTGGCCTGTTGTTCGCTCATGGCCGAGATGACTGCATGGGCCAAGGACAACGGCAAGACCATATTCCAGCTGCTGCAGGACATATACCTCGAATACGGATATGGCAAGGAGAAAGGCATCTCGGTAGTCAAGAAAGGCAAGAGCGGCGCGGAAGAGATACAGCAGATGATGAGGAGCTACCGCAACAACCCGCCGCAGGTAATAGCGGGGTCACCAGTAGTAACCATAAAGGACTACCAGCTGCTCATACAGCGCACGCTCCCCACGGGCGAATCCATGGAAATCGACTTCCCCACATCGTCAAACGTACTGCAATACTTCACGCAGGACGGCACCAAGGTGTCCGTACGCCCGTCCGGCACGGAACCCAAGATAAAGTTCTACATCGAAGTGCGTTGCCCGCTCGCGTCACGTGACGAGTTTGACCGTGCCGAAGAAGAGGCAAACAGAAAAATAGACGCCGTAAGAAAGTCATTGGGCATATAACCTAAGACTATATTAACATTCATAGGCAGGGCCGCGTGTGCGGCCCTGCCTATTTTATTTTCTGCCCCAACAGATCTGTTCCTCATATCCATTCTTCCCAGAGCATCGCCATTATTTAAGTTAAACCAACAGCCGTTTTTTTTTTTTGACAAATACGCTTGGCCAAGCCGGCCTTTTGCCCTATATTTCTAAAAAAGAAGATAACCGATACCATTTAATGGCAACACCGGCAGACACACATAAATCACACTACTGCCCACATATTTCCATTATACGGATTTTCTGAAACAGTATCTGTTATCCCATTAAAAATTTAAGGAAGGGCACTTTCTCTGGCCATAGTACCGCAAGATAGTCGCCCGCAGATATGTTAAACTGATTAACTTAACAAAACAGACAGATGACAATAGTGAAAATACAGCCGCAAGCAATGGTTAATTTTAATACAACTCCTGTCCGGCATACAGGCACTTGCATTGAAGATATACGAATAATCGCATGCAGCTATAGTATTGACACCATATAATGCCATCTTAAAAAGCAATATAACTAAACGCAAAACCAATAGGTCATGACACAAACAACTCTACACTGTGCACCCAACACGCTAACCAGGAACTTGACACGGACATTGTCCCTGCTGACATGTATATTGTTTTCGGCAGCCGCCATTCATTCTCAGAGCGCATATTCATGCGACTTTGAAGATGAAACGGAAAAAGGCAACTGGGTTCTGAATGCTGGGGCAAACAGCAAATCATTAGTCAACCGCTGGTTTATAGATAGCGGGACAAACAACGGAGGTGAAAATTCTTTGTACATATCGTCTGATGCAAACGGTGCGACCACTGATTATAAAGCGAAAGGTCAAACAGCCGTGGCATATAGGGAGCTGACACTGCCTGCCGGAAGCTATGAGCTGTCGTTCGATTGGCAGGCTGTCGGGATGCCGAGCGATGGTCTGTACGTCTGCTGGATGCCCGCCGCAGAGCAGACCCCGTCGATGACATCCAACGGAAACCTTCCTCCGTGGGTCACCATCTACGCATCTGAATTCGACGGGACTACAAAACTGAATTCTTCGCCATGGAAAACAGTGAGCGACACAATCGTCTCCAACGGCGTTACGACCTATAAACTGCTGTTCGCATGGAACAACGGCGACGTGGCGACAGCCCCTCCGGCCGCGTGCATAGACAACATATATATCCTGCCCGTAAGCTCATGCAGGAAGCCCGAAAACATAGATGTCTCGTCAGACCACGGGAACGGCACTCTCACCATCACATGGGACGGCATGGCCGACTCCTACGACGTGCGCTGCATGATGCCGGGAAAAGACGAATGGCAGGAACAGAGCGGCATAACAGGTAACAGCCTCACGCTCGACAACCATGCCGAAGGCCCTATATATGTATATATACGCTCCAACTGCGGTGGGGTATACACGTCATGGGTATCGTATAGCCACTTCATATGGTTTCCGGGTCTGAGGTGCATAGAGCTGTTCGACCTCAACGACGAGAACTGTTTCATCGGCGGCGACCTCGACCCGAGAGCCACAACACAGAAAGTGGATCTGGGATATAAAAACCGCGCCAGCCGCCACACCATACACTATGACATATACGAGACCGACCCGCGTACAGACGGCAACCTGCGTACCGTGCCGGACGGAGAAATAGCCTCTATACGCCTCGGCAACTGGAACATAGGGAGCGAGGCAGAGTGCATAGAGTACCAATATACTGTTGACACCACAGACAACGCCATTCTCCTGCTGAAATACGCTGCGGTGCTGCAGGATCCAGGACACCCGGCGGAAAACCAGCCAAGATTCACGCTGAGAGTGCTTGACGAGAACGGGGAGTCTCTCGACGAGACCTGCATAGACGCTGATTTCGTAGCAGGGCAGAACACACAGGGATGGATACAGGCCGTATCATGGGGCGAACGCCCGATACCGTCACAACTCGAAGGCTCTGAACCCCCAAAATGGAAAGACTGGACTACAATAGGGGTCAACCTCAAAGACCACCACGGCAAGAACCTTACCATATCGCTCCGGACATATGACTGCAACCAGACAGGCCATTACGGCTATGCGTATTTCACCATAAACTGCTCTGATGCGAAAGTGCGCGGACTGAGTTGCGGGGAAATGGAAGAGAACATATTCGAAGCCCCTGACGGGTTCAGATACCTGTGGTATGTCTATGGTGACGAAAGCAAGACACCAGTCAGCACAGCACAGCGGCTCGTAATAGACGACCCTACAGACACACGCACATACGCCTGCGATGTGATATCACTGGCGCACAGCGAGTGCTACTACACCATCTATGCGAGTGCTGAACCGCGCTATCCGTGGCCGTACGCCACTTACACAGTGTCTGACGTGGGTTGCCAAAACACTGTGACATTCACTGACGAGAGCTGCGTCATACGCATAAACCCGGAAACGGGCGACACCACATATGAGGCACAGGAGTGCGACTCCGTATTCTGGAATTTCGACATGGACAACGGCGGCGAATGGGTCAGAGACGAAGACCCTGTACATCTGTACCCGCAGGAGGGCGGGACGTTCAAGGTAGGTATGCGTGCGCACCTCGCCGAGTGCGTGGAATACAATGAGTTTACTCTTACCCTCCCGGAACTGGGATATAAGCGCGACACTATCCACGCGCATATCTGCCAAGGGGAAGGAGGCATCGAATTCGGTGGCGGCATCTACGGCACAGAGGGATGCTACAGCGATACAATCCCGCTGTCCGGCGAGGCGTGCGACTCCATATCGACACTCGATCTGAAAGTTGGCATAAAGACAGACACGGTCATCAGCGACACTGTCTGCACCGCCGATATGCCATTCGAATTTATGGGAGAGACATATACCGAAGGAGGTACTTACACTATCATAATAGACAATTCATACCAATGCGATTCAGTCATCACCTACAACCTCATAGTAAATGAGTCGCTCGACATACAGACAGGAGATGAGGCCGAGGCGTGCGCGGACGACGAAGAGATAGAGATACCGTACACATTGGCTTATGGCATTGTCAGTGGTTTCGATATCACATTCAGGGAAGACGGAATCAACGAAATGATGGGAATAACCGATGGCGAAGCCAATACCGGGACAGAAGTAATAACGATACCGATAGCCGAAGGGGTGAGACCAGGCCAATACAAGGCCGACATCCGCTTCAAGAATATGGAATGTGGCGACACTACCATTGCTATCACGATCAGCATCAACTACCCTGACAGTATCGTAATACAAAGATGGAACGATGTGCTCGGCATACGGAACTGCACGTACAACGGAGGCTACGAGTTCGCCGCGTTCCAATGGTACAAGGACGGGCAGCCCATAGAGGGGGCGATACACCCCAACCTCTACCAGCCGGAAGGGCTCGACACCGATGCCCTGTACCACGCTGCTCTCACCCGCGCAGATGACGGCGCGACAGTATTCACCTGCCCCATACAGCCCGTACGTCACGCGGATTCTGACATAGAGGTGACACCGACCGTTACATTCGTAGGCGGCAATGTGGAGGTGAAAAGCCGCACGGCAGGTGAAATACGCATATGGAGCGCGGCGGGGACAGCTGTCAGCCGTACCCGCACAGACGGCACTCACACGACAGTCAAAACACCGTCCGCCGCCGGGGTCTACATCTTGGAAATCACGCTGGACAACGGCATGAGGCATACGGAGAAAATCATTGTCCGTAACAACAATTAACCATAAACGAAGATAAGCCATGAAAGCAAGAGCAATAAAATTCGCTGTCATATCAGCTGTGATGATTGCCATGGCATCGGCAGTCACGCTCAATGCCCAGTCAGCGGCACAGATACAGTTCCCGTACCGGTGCAGCTTCGAAGACCCGGCGGAGAACGCGAATTGGGTACTCAATTCGCCGAACCAGACCGACTTGTGCCACGACCGGTGGTACATAGGCCAGGCCACATTCACAGACGGACTGAACTCCCTTTATATATCGTGCGACGACGGCAACACGACAAACCACGGCTTCACGCGCAACGTGGTAGTGGCCTACCGCGAGATAGAAATCACGCAAGCGGGCTACTACACGTTCACATTCGACTGGAAAAACGATGCGGACGAAGGGAGCGGGCTATATTTCTGCATGATACAGAAACAGAAAGGAGCACCGCAGTCCATAGCCGGGAGCGCGACCATCCCGAACGACCTGTATCAGTCGGCACGCCCGGTGACACGGGAAGACGGAACTACGACCACCTGCCTGCGCGGCACAACCACATGGGAGATGGCACGGTATTCTCTACAGATACAGCCGCAGTCGCTGTATGTGGCGTTTGTATGGCAAAACGCGAAGACAGACACCACGTTCAGCCCCTTGGGTGCGTGCATCGACAATTTCCAAATCGTATCGAGCAAATGCAGTATGCCGACAGGACTCAACATAGAGACGGGATGCGACACCGTGACCCTCTCGTGGTACGGCACATCGGCGGAATACTCTGTGGAGTTCAAGGAGAACGGCACTCAGAACTGGCGCAAGACAGACGGTATAACAGAAAGGACATACCGGATAATCGGTCTCGCAGAGGGGACATATGATTTCCGTGTGCGCGGCATCTGCAACGGCACAGACACGAGCGCATACATGACTAAGAACGGAGTACCTGTATTCTGCGCCGCGAACCACTGTATCGACTATGTGCATCTTGAAAATAAAGATGTAGTGACCTGCTACACAGGCCATGCCGGCAGCACCGGCTTCGTGCCGTGCGACCCGATAGACAACGGGGCGGACAACATCAAAAGCCGCCACACGACATATTGGGTAAAGAACCAGTACGACCCCCTGACAGACTACGGGCTGAAGACAATACCGGACGGGGAGTTCGCATCGGTGCGCCTCGGCAACTGGAACGTCAACCGCGAGGCGGAGCGCATAGAGTACAAATACCATGTGGACAGCATCGACCCTGGCATACTGATACTTAAATATGCAGTAGTGTTGCAAGACCCGGAACACACTGAGAGGGAGCAGCCCTATTTTCAGCTCACTCTCCTGAACGAGAAGAACCAGGAGCTAGACCCCACCTGCGGCAAGGCGCAGTTCACCGCAGACAGGGACATGGAAGGATGGGAAGTGGCTACACCGTATGCAGACAAGAATAATATAGTGACATACAAGGACTGGACCACTCTCGGCATAAACCTCAATGACTATAAGGGACAGACCATCACCATAAGGCTAACAACGCAGGACTGCCTGCAAGGCGCACATTTCGGCTATGCATACTTCACATTGGGTTGCTCGACGGGTACGATAGAGAGCGTATCGTGCGGAGCGGAGGAAGACCAGGAGATAGTGGCTCCGCTGGGGTTCGACTACCAGTGGTTCAAGGAGTATGACGCGGAAGGCAACCCGGCGGAGGTGAGCAGCACTGAGAGGAAGTTTATCGTGCCGCGCTCGGACGACGACCCCTACCACTGCAGGTGTCTGTTCAAGGAGAACCACGGGTGCTATTTCGACCTGCACACCATCGTGTCTCCGCGCTTCCCGCTGGCGGACTTTGAACTGGAACACTGCCCGGAGAACTGCGAGAACAAGTACCGCCTGCGCAACAAGAGCCACGTCATCCTGGACTACGGCGACTCTGTAGTTCACACGACAGACAAGGTGGATACCTACTACTGGTACACTGAGGACGGGAGCGTCATAACGGACGAAAGCCCGCTGTTCACGGCAGCTAACGAGGGCGACACTGTGACTGTCAGACTCAAAGTAGGGATAGCCGACGACGAGTGTACGGACGAGATAGAGAAGCAAATCATCATCCCAAGCATCAACAGCGAACCTGTGACGATAGACACTACGATATGCGCCAGTGATTTCCCGTTCTACTGGGAGAGCGCGGTGCAGTGGCTCGGCGAGGCGGGGACGCACTACGACATGAGGACAAACTACGCAGGATGCGACAGCATCACCATACTCAACCTCCACTCCACGCCGGAAATAGAGGACACGTATGTGGACACTGCCATCTGCTACGGCGACTCCATAGTGCTGACAGACACGCACGGTAACATGGCCGTGTACTCAACTTCTGGAGAATATACGGTCAGCCTGCTGTCAAGATACCGTTGCGACAGCGTGATAATACTGTCGCTCACGGTGAGGGACGAGGTGACATTCACGACGGAGAAGACGGACGTGAAGGGTGCGCCCAATACGGGGAGCATCACGATAAAGGATGCCCCGGAGGGATACACATATACGCTCAACGGGCAGCCGAACGCGAGGCTAACGGGCCTTGGCGGCGGCACATACGAGATAGTGGTCGTCGACTCTGCGGGATGCATGAGCGACCCTGTGGAAGTATTCATAGACCAGGAGTGCATAGTGACTGACCTCGACCTGTCGCAGCCGCTATACGCGTGCGCCGACGATTCGGCCATCGTCATCCCGTGCGGCTTTTCAGCGGGAGCTCCGACGACGTACAGGATAGAGTACGGAGCGGCGGCCACGGATGCCGGTTTCACGGAGTACAAGGACACGTTCGACGTGCAGGAAATCACGATCATAGTGCCGGACTCATGCCGTCCCGGGCACTATGATGCCACGGCCGTCATAGAGGACATAATCTGCGACGAACAGCGTTTCCCGTTCGAGTTCGACGTCTATTATGCCACCGACATCGTGGTACAGAAGTGGAACAATGTGCTGGCAGTCAAAAACGAGGAGTACAACGGCGGGTACACGTTCGCGGCATTCCAGTGGTATAAGGACGGCGCACCGCTGACAGGAGAAATCGGGTCGTACTATTACGCGGGCGAGGGAGAGACACTCGACACAGGGGCGACTTACCATGTGGTGCTGACAAGGGCTGACGACGGGACAAGCATCGCCACCTGCCCTATAACGCCGACGGTAAAGAGCGATATCAGCGAGTATCCGCAGCAGACTGTGGTGCAGGCGGGTGCTCCGCTGCGCGTGATGAATGTCAAGAGCGCGGCGCGGGTCAGTCTGTGGAGCGTGTCAGGAGCATACTACTCTACATGGACACTGGATGAGAACAGCCACGAGATTACCGCGCCGATGACACAAGGGGCATATATCATGGTGATAGAGAGGGGAGGCGAAAGGCGGCCGTTCAAGATACTTGTAATGTGAGCGCGGCTTATGAGTACCGGCTCCGGGCAGTAATGTATGGGTAAAACAGGTAGTACTGATACAGGGTGTAATTTCCGACGCTTTTTGCAACAATTTGGATGAAAAACAACGAACCGCTAAGGAGAGGATAGGGAGAAGGCAGCTAAAAGATAACGGGAGGCTACGTAAACACGAAATATATCAACGGTTTAGGAGGCCGAAAGCATACATAACGACAATAGCCAATCAAAAATATAATGTTTATTTAGAACACTATTAGTATACAGAAAATAAAGGCAGGACGCAAAGTCAACGAAGAGTCGGGACGGAGAACCGAGACAGAGCGTGGCCACGGAGAAATCGGATGCAAAGATAAACATATCATTAACAAGATTGTATAATTTCAAAAACCTTAGTACTATGAAGAAGAAGTTACTATTGGCGGCAGTGGCGGTGCTGACGGCGCTGTTCCCGCAAGGGCTTTTTGCACAGGCAGAGATTCCTCTGTCCGAGAGTTTTGAAGAGGGATGGCCTCCTGAGGGATGGACCGTCGAGAGCGATGAAGGCAGCGGGCTGAGCTGGTTCGTCGAGAGGGGCGACACATCCATGTATCCGGCCGGTGCGACGGACGGCACAATGCGCGCCGCTTTCCGCAACACCACAGGAATAGAGACGCACGGGAGGGCGCGGCTCATATCGCCTGTGTTCAATCCCAACGACCTTACCATGCCGGTGCTTTGTTTCTCGCACGCCGCCGCACGGTGGGGCGGGGATTTCGACACACTGTATGTGAAGTACCGCAATGTGGGGCAGAATGACGACAGATGGATTGACCTGCACCGCTTCGCGGTACACAGCAACACATGGTCTTACGACACGATAGACCTTCAGGCGTGGACAGACAAATATCAGATAGCATTCGAGGCTGTGGACAATCTCGGGCGCGGAGTCGTGATAGACAACGTTGTTGTGAGGTCAAAGCCGCAGTGCGAGATGCCGTCTACACTGCTCAGCGACGACTTGCAGGCCAACAGCGCACACCTGAGCTGGGGCGGAGGTTTCTCGCAGGACGGCTTTCATCTGAAAGTCAGCACTGTACCGCTGCAATCGTATGAACTGACAGACCCTGAGAGCAGGGCCGATGTGCTCGATACCATTTTGAACGGCAGCACATTCGAGTTCGACCTGACAGGGCTGAAACAGGGAGCAGCATACTACTGGTACGTGAGGACAATATGCGGCAATGACGGTACGGAATGGGCGCAGGGCAAGGAGTTCCGCACGCCGAACACGATAGCGGCAGAGTTTACTGAAGACTTCAACGATGCGACTACGGGTGAGATGACACATCCGGACAACTGGTACTGGGGCAACTCGTTCGGCGGCAATGTGCCGTTCATCAACGGTCACGCCGAGAGTTATTCGCTGAGTTCATGGAGTCTGGACAATTCGTATTCGCTGATATTCGGAATAGACAGGAACGGCAGCGGAGAATGGGGCTCTTTTTTCGAAATAGAGTCCGGCGCATGGGCTTATATTGCAAGCCCGGAGATACTGACCGAGGACATAGCCCTGCTGCAAGTGACGTTTGACATGGCGTTCGACACATGGTCTGTGAGCCAGGCGGAGATAACGGTGGGAGTAATGACCAACCCGGACGACATCAGCACATTCACGGAGGTGGAGACCGTAAGCACGTCAAGCTCCGGCACTCATACAGTGCAGCTCGGCGGCTATATAGGGGCAGGCAAGCACATCGCCTTCATGTCGAGGAGCGAAGCCGCCAACCTTGTCGCCATAGACAACATAGCGGTCAGCACGGCACCGACGTGTCCGAGGGCATCAGGCATAACGGCACTGTTCCCGTCAGCCACAGAGGCTGTAATCAACTGGAACGGTTTCGGCAAGGCTGAGGGCGGACAGATAGTCGTGTCGGAAGGGCGCATAAGCGGCGATGACATTGAGAACGCGGAGAATGTAGTGGCGAAGTTCGATGCCACCTCTATACCGTTCACAATAAAGGACGACACCATCAAGCCGGGAAAGAGCTACTATGTATATGTACGCAACAAATGCGGCGGCACGCTGTCAGAGATGTGGAGCAGCGAACCTCTGAGCATCACTATGCCTGACACCATACAGTCTGTGCCGAAATCACAGATGAACACCATACAGAGCGGAGAGTTCACTGTACTGCCGGAACTTGTCGGCCTTGACATCACGACACTGGAGCTTACCTACCTGGGTAACGGGACAGTATCGGTAGGCGTGCTTGACACTGTCGGCAGCCAGACATCGTACACCCGCGTTGGCGGCTCTGACGGGACGAACGCCATACAGAGCGTAAGGTTCGACGGCTATAAGGGCGACGGCAAGTTCATCGCCATACAGGGAAACGCCTCTGACATGAAACTCGACATCATCTCCAACTGCGATATGCCTGAGAACATAAGTGTCACACCGGGCGACACATACGCCGACTTCAAATGGGAAGCGGGCGACGCGACGAAATGGGAGATACGCATATCGGACAGAGAGGCATATGATGCCTTGGATGACCCGGAGCAGACATGGCTCGCCAGTGAGACGGTGGAGACTCCGGAATACCATGTCACTGGACTCGAAGCAGGCCAGGTCACATACTATTATTACATCAGGACCGTGTGCGATACAGACCCTGAGAACGTCACGTATTCCGACTGGACATACACCGCATCGTTCGCCACACTGTGCCCGGCAAAGAACGACTTGCCGTATATACTGGATTTCGATGCCATGGGAGACTATGTGGAGATAGAGTCTTGCTGCTTTGTCGCCAAAGAGGCCAACAACTATCCTAACATAGGCTACGCATATACCGACAAGCAAGGCTATAACCTTAATCTCAGAACATTCGCAGGCAATGCAACATCAGATGACAACTATGTGGCATTCAATGAGATGAACATTGACGATGTATCTGACCTCGTACTCACGATAAACCTGTGGAACGGCTCATCAAATGATGACTGGGCTGAAGATGCGCTCGAGGTAGGTTTCCTTACGGAATATGGTAACTGGGAGACCTTCACACCATACACGACCATCAGGTCAAGCGAGGTACGCAAGTGGGAAGAACACAGCGTCGCGTTCACCGACTATACCGGCGAAGGCAAATATATCGCGCTCCGTGTGGCATGGGAAGACGATGTAAATTTCTGCATCAGCAAAATAACGGTAACGGAGAACACGGGCTGCGTGAAAGTGCCTGCTCCAGTAGTTGGTAGCGTAGGGGCGGACAACGCGACCCTCTCATGGAGAAAGAGCCTCGAGACAAGCTGGGATATCCTCCTTGCAGACAACTATCTGACGGCTGAACAGCTGGCAGAGGCAACGGCTAAAGCCGAAAGCTCGGAGTTCCCGTTCACGATGACGGTAAGCCCGGGCCAGTGGATGGCAGACATAGAAGTGACAATATTCAACTTGGTCAAAGACGTTACTGTCAACACCAACTACAATCTGACAGACCTTACGCCGAACCAGAATTACTACGTATATGTCCGTTCGGTATGCGCTGACGGGGAACACGGCCCGTGGTCAAACCCGACAAGGTTCGCCACTACCTGCCAGTCCATGACCCCGGAAGAGATAGGGACATTGACATTCGAGGTAGAACCATCGGCATTCACGTCATGCACGACATATCCCGACTGCTGGAACTGCACCAATACGGTAAACCCGGAAGATTGGTCTCCCGTCATAACCGACGAGTACAGCTACGAGGGTAACTATTCGCTCAAAATAGGCTCGGAAGCATCGACCACAGACCCGATGCGCTCATACGCCATCATGCAGGAGCTGGAGGTGGAGGACATCAACAACGTTGAGATGACCTTCTACGGCTCGTGCGGCGAGATAGACTATGACGCCATGGCCTACTACAACGCATGTATGCATCCGCAGCTGCCGCGCAAGGGGCAGGTGATAGTGGGACTGACGGCATCGGTATCAGACCTTTCGCGTGTTGTCAATGTGGACACCATACAGGGTTACAAAGAATGGCAAAAATTCACAGTGAATTTCGACCGTTACACTCAGGACGACTACGGAGAGAAGGGACGCTACGTGGTCTTCATCTCCGATTTTGACCAGAACAATGTGTTCTATATAGACAATATCAGTTTCAGAGTCATAGGCGAAGGCGAATGTACGGCCCCGACCCACATAGGGCTAGACTCTGTCGCAACGGACTATGCAAAAGTAGTATGGGAGGCCGGTGAAGCTCCGTTCACTCTCAAACTGGCAGGACGTGCACTGTCCGATGCTGAACTCAATTCGGAACTCGACCTGAAAGGAGTGCACACCATCAGCGGCATAGAAGAGCACAGCTATGAACTGGAAGAACTCGAGACCGCAACACACTATTACTGCTATGTGGGCTGTGAGTGCGGCGGAGAAATGCAGTGGTCAGAACTCATGCGCTTCACCACAAACTGCGGAGAAGCGATGCAGTTGCCATACACGGAAGATTTCGACGCATACACGCCGAGATTCGGTGTCGTACCGGCCTGCTGGACAGGAATATTCACACAGTACAACCAAATCAACAAATACCCGTGTATAGTCAGCGACGGCAAGACACTGAACGGACTGTACGTATATACAATAGCGGAAGATGTTCCGTCATACGCCATAATGCCCGCCATAGATGCCGACATCACCACGCTACAGCTCACGCTCGACCTGAAAGGTGATGTGGACAACTATCAGCGCAGCCTTGTGGCAGGCGTAGTCACAGACCTCAGCAGCGATATAACCATACAGTCATCGTTCATACCTGTCGATACCGTTATAGTCAACGGCAGTGAATACGTACACGCCGTAATATCGTTTGCCAACACTACTCCGTCGGCCAAGGCCATAGTACTCACGTCGTCATACAATCTGAACTATCACGAGACCCTGAACAGGTTCGGACGGTCTGCCGGCGTGTATGTGGACAACATAGAGGTAACCACGATAGGCACATGCGCCAAGCCGGAAAAAGTGACCGTAACCTCTGTAACAGAAAGTACAGCCACAATCCATATAGACGGAGAAGCGGAGCAATATGCCGTGTTCCGCGGGACGACAGACTCACAGCCCGATGCCGGTCAGGCGGAGAAAATAGCGACAACAGACCATACGCTCAACATCAGTCAACCATCGGACATCTACGTAAGCGCAGTGTGCAACGGAGAGACCGGGCTATGGTACGGTCCGATTAGTGTCACACCGCTGCATGACCCGATGCCCAGCATAAGCGAGGAAGGTGCGGAAGAAAGATTCGAGGGTGCAACCGACGGATGGGTGCTCGTAAATAGTGGTCAGGCTAACAACTGGGTCATCGGTACGGCACAGCATAACGGCGAGAGCAGCACCAAAGCCCTGTATGTCTCCGACGATAACGGCACGACAGCCAAATATAACGCGGAAATATCGTCATGCGTATGGGCTTACCGCACGATGGAACTCAAACCAGGCCTGTACACATTTGCATACGACTGGCTCTGCGCAGGCGATGCGCCGGCCGACTACATGAGAGTCGGGCTGTTGCCTGTTGAATACACATTCAACTCAGGCTCAAACATGGTAATGTCTCCGGAAGGGACGGACGAAGTACTCTCGGCAGAAGCGGCACCGTCGGGCTGGATTTCACTCGAAAGCGGCAAGACCCCACTCGCGGGACAGGATGCATGGAGCCAGTCTGTCAACGAGCTGATTATGACTGACCAGATGGCCGGCACATACAACCTCGTAATCTATTGGGAGAACAACAACGACGGAGAGGGGACACCGGAACCATCGGCTGCCATAGATAACATCAGTATCAGCTACGAACCTTGCGTCAATCCCATCAATGTGAAAGTCAGCCGCGTGACACACAACACGGCACACATCGAATGGGAAGACGTAAAAATCGAAGGCCTCACAACACAGGGCTTCGAGATATATGTAACAGCCGATGTAGAGGCGGCAAGCCCGGAAGCAGCGGACACGGAAGTATTCAACAAGACTTACAGCGACATTACCGAATGCATTGCCGACATTGACGGACTCATCGGCGATACGCCGCTGGCTCTTTTCATACGTACACATTGCTCGGAGGCGGCAGATGATTACAGCACATGGAGCGAAAAAATCACATTCACCACGCTGTGCGACCCGCAACCTGCGGCGTATGTCTACAACTTTGACAATGAGGAAGAGCTGACAGTACTGTCGTCAGGATGGAGCGGCAGCACATATTCGCCAAACTGCTTCATACGTGGTAACATGAACGGCGGCTCTGACACCTATGCGCCATATATAGAGCCGAGCGGCAGTTACGGGATGTCGCGCTCAGGTGGTAACGCTCTATCCATCAATGGTGTGAGTGGCACATCACAGGCTCAGTCCGGCGGTTACATTGCCATGCCGCTCATCGATGCCGACCTCGACAATATGCAGCTGACTTTCTGGATGCGCGTAATGACTACAGGCTATGAAGGACCATTCTATAATAGCAACAGATGCCTGCAAAGCGCAAAGACAGTCACTATCGGCGCAATGTCTGACCCGAACGACCCGACCACGTTCGAGAAGATAACCGACTGCGTATATCCGTATGACATCACGGACATAACCTCGTCAACACTCCCGTCGGACGATCCGAACGGCAATGAGTTCTGGGTTAAATTCATCGTGCCTCTCAGCGAGTATGACGGCAAGCACATCGTCTTCCTTAACGACGACTACGGACAGGAGCAGAACTACTTCTTCATAGACGACGTAATAATCGAAGAATACACGCCGTGCCAGCCGCCTACGTCGATATCAATCGACAAAGTGACAAGTGACAGCGCGGTAATCTCGTTCGATCACAAGACAGGCGACCGTTGGCTTGTAGAAGTATCCGACCAGAGGAACATGAGCGACATCACTGATTCCATAGAGACAAGCTCCGATATAGTGTCTATAACAGGATTGCAACCCAACACGACCTACTATGTCGGTGTGCGTCAGCTCTGTGACGGACAGCAGAGGTCAGACCGTTCGATAGTGGCATCGTTCACGACAAGCTACAGCCTGCGCTTCAACGAGACATTCGGTGAGGATATGCGTATGCCTGCTGACTGGGACTTCACAAACGGTATTGTCAAAATCGACGAGCTGTTCGCCGGGAATGTCGATATGATTTCGTCCATACAGACCAGCGGCTTCGAAGGCATAGGATGGCTTCATGAGCCTATAAGCGAGCAGATGTCCGCCCACAACTACATGAACTGCACCGGCTACACCACGATGGCAATGGGTTCATACTGGATGCTCTCGCCGACCATTTATGTGCGTGAGGGCGAATCGGCCAACCTCACTCTCGAAGTGGCCGTGACCCTGCCGGACAGCTATGACCCGATGGCAGAGACGGACAAGACTGTACCAACAAGCCGTTTCGTCGTAGCCGTTTCTGACGATGAAGGCAAGACATGGAAACGCGAGAACGCATTCATGTGGAGCGATGATCCGGACGAGAACGCCGACTACAAGTTCAGCGAACTGACAAACCGCTTCCAGCGGTTTACCCTCGACCTGAGCAAACACATGGACAAGAACATACGCATCGGCATGACCACCGAGTCACGCACAGATGCCATAGACTTTGCTGTTCGCGTGGATAATGTAATTGTCAACACTATGGAGATAATCAACATCGACACCGCCATCTGCGGCAATGAAGACTATGTGGGCTACGGCTTCGACATACCGTTCGAGGAGATGACTGCCGGCCAGGTCTACACGAACGAACGCTACGGCTTCTCCACTACACAGGGACCGGACACACTCTACAAACTGAATGTGGCCGTAAGCTCCCCTGTCATACAGACGGAGACCGCCTCTATATGCGAAGGCAGTGCCTACACAGAGCACGGATTTAATGCTACGGCAAGCGGCACGCTCACTAAGCGTTGCACTCTCGCCAACGGCTGTGACTCCACGCTCATTGTAAACCTGAGCGTAATACCGGCCAAACGCGAACTCCTGCACGCCACAATCTGCCGTGGCGCGAAGTATGACTTCAATGGGAGAGAACTCACCGAAGCGGGCAACTATCTCGACACTGTGCCGTCGCTCACCGCACCCTACTGCGACTCTATCATCACTCTGCAACTCGAAGTACTCGCGGCTGAAGAGCATTTCGACACCGTGACGATATGCCATGACGAGGAATATCAGTTCGGCGAACAGGTACTCCGCAACTCCGGCGACTACGAAGAGAAGTTCAAGCAGGGCGAGTGCGACTCGATAGTCAAGCTGCACCTCATCGTACAGCCTGAATTCATCGACATAAAGGATGTTGTCATCTGCGACGGCGAGACTTATAACGACGATGTGTTCAAGGGTCTTGACGAGACATTCTCTGACACCGTGACACGCCAGTCCGTTGACGGATGCGATTCTCTCGTCGGCCTGAACCTCGTGGTCATCAAGGACGGCGAGACAGTCGATGTGGAACGCACCATCTCAGTTGACGACCTGCCGTTCACATACCACGGCTACACGTTCGACGAAACCACGGCCGAAGGCACTCACACGGCGGACATCAACGTGACCTCGCAGTCCGGCGAATGCTCCGGCGTGATACACCTCACGCTCCACGTCGGCACACCCACATTCGTGGATGAAGTGTATGGAGACAGGCGCATCATGACCCTCACGCCTAACCCCGTCAACGTAGGCGACGAGATTACTCTCGGCATCAACCTGACAGAAGCAGAGCGCGAAGGCGCGACAGTAAATGTTTACAGCGCATCCGGCGCACTCGTAAAGAGCTTTGCACCGGGCAATGCCGACCCAATTACCATGAAGTGCTACTTCTCACCGGGCATATACATTGTCCGTCTGACCAGCGGCACAGGAGCTCAGTATCAGGGCAAGATAATTGTAAAATAACCATAGATTAAATGTTTAACCAACTCTCCTCCGCTGCGGTGCTCGCGCTGCGGCGGGGGAGATTAAAAAAATCAGACAATGAAAAAGACACTGAGTTTATTCGCGGTTGCCCTTGCGGCAATCATCTTCTCGCTCTCATCAATGACCTCATGCAAACCGGGCGGCGAAAACCCTCCCGACGACCCGGACAAAGGCAAGGACTCCACCACTACAACCACTACCGTATATGAGGAAGTGACCGATGAGGAGTATGCCGTCACATGCAAGGCATACGGCCAGTCCGGAGGCGCGTACCGCTTCGTCATCGAGATGCAGGACCTCGACGTGCTGTCGCTCTTCGGCATGATTGTCGGCGGTCAGGGCGACATCCTTACCCTCGACATCTACTCAAAGACAGGCGACAATATGCTGCCCGAAATGGCCGAATACAAGATAGGCGGAAGTTCCGCGCCCTACATGATGAAAGGCAACGGCACATCGGGCTCGATGGTCAAGGTAGTCGACGAGAATGACCCTGATAAGATACAGGGCATAGACGTGAATGTCACCTCAGGCTCGGTCACTCTTGCCAAAGAGGGTTCGGACTATAACATCAAGGTCAGCATCACCCTTGCCGACGGCACTACCCGCGCACTCTCCTACACAGGAGCGATGACCGCCGAAGATGCCGGCCCGTACAGCGGCGAAGGCGAACAGACCACTGCCGAACTTGAAGGCGTGAGCATCGAGAAAAGCAACCTGGGACAACAGGTCAATGAGAACACCGACGTGATACAGCTCGGCCTCTACGGCTCTAATGGCGAGGGGACAATATGGCTGCTCGTCCCGAAAGGAGAAACAAATCTCGTGCACCACTACGAGTTCAGCAGCTCCGGCGAGGCATGGACAGCCTATGCAAGCCCCGGAGCTGTCAACGGCGCGCCATCTCCATCGTATGTAGTACTCATCATACAGCAGTATTTCCTAACCGGCGGCACTCTTGACATCACTGCCGACGGCATGACCATGAACGCCACGACAGCCAAGGGAAGTACCATAACAATCAACTACACAGGCAGTATTTAGGACATACACTCTCATCATTAACAGACTTCAAGGTTGCGGCCCGATATGACATCAGGCCGCAACCGCTTTTTTTTACCCATATCCCGCCCTCATATCAACAGTATACAATATACACATCACTTCTACAACATCCACTCTCAGTATCCGCGCTTCATTTAATTCAAAATCTTGATACACAACGCATTTTCCTACCCTCTCCTTAGCTCTCAGCAAGCCCCTCCCAAGCCTCTCCTTAGCAATTCGGCATTCTTTCACCAAAGTCGCACTAAAACGTTCAAAACACAAACCCCATCGTACCACCACCTGTTTCACCCACTCTGCGATTTCCGCCCGCACGCTTGCCGATACCCGCGCATTTGCCTAACTTTGCAGACCGTCGGCCGCCACGGTCTTCACACGTCCATACACTTGACAATGACAGACATACGCAACCTCACATCCGGCCCCATACGCCGTCAGCTCATAGGGCTGGCACTGCCCCTGATGGGTACGTCGTTCATACAGATGGCGTACAGCATGACCGACATGTTCTGGGTAGGCCGTCTCGGCAGCGGTGCTGTCGCGGCAATAGGCGCGGTAGGCATACTCACATGGATGATGACATCCGTCTCCTACCTGACCAAGGTAGGCGCGGAAGTCAGCGTCTCGCAGAGCATCGGCGCGGGAAGCGAGGACGAGGCTCACGCCTTCGCCTCGCACAACGTGACGCTCGCCCTCATCATCTCGCTCACCTGTATGGCGGTGCTTTTCCTATTTGCCGACGGCATAATCGGCCTCTACGGCATGGAGGAGGAGATTTCCAGCGATGCCGCCGACTACCTCCGCGTGATTGCCACAGGAGTGCCGTTCACCATGCTCTCCGCCGCGTTCACCGGTGTCTACAATGCCGCCGGGCTGACGCGCATACCTTTCTTCATCAGCGGCACAGGCCTCATCATGAACATGCTGCTCGACCCCCTGTTCATCCTCTCCTTCGGGTGGGGCACACAGGGCGCGGCGTGGGCCACATGGCTCTCCCAGCTAACCGTCCTGCTGCTTTTCGTCTGGCAGCTGCGCTTCCGCCGCCCGCTCTTCGGCCGCTTCCGCTTCCTGACACGGCTGACCGCCGGACGCACGGCGCACATACTGCGTCTCGGTACTCCCGTCGCGCTCATGAACGCCCTCTTCGCCGTAATCAACTTCTCCATGGCACGCATCGCGTCGCTCCACGGCGGCTACCTCGGCGTGATGGCGCTCACCGCCGGAGGGCAGATGGAAGCCATAGCGTGGAACACCTCACAGGGCTTCAGCACCGCGCTCAGCACATTCACCGGACAGAACTACACCGCCCGCCGCTACGACCGCATACGCCGCGCCTTCCGCAGCACACTCGCCATGACCGGCGTGTGGGGACTGCTCACAACCCTGCTGTTCGTACTGTTCGGCGACGAGGTATTCGCCCTCTTCGTCGATGAACCCGCCGCCTATACCATCGGAGGCTCATTCCTCCGCATAGACGGCTACTCAATGCTCCTCATGATGGTGGAAATCACAATACAGGGACTCTTCTACGGCACAGGGCGCACCGTACCTCCGGCAGTCATCAGCGTCACGTTCAACCTGCTCCGCATACCTCTCGCCATCCTGCTCGCCTCCACACCACTCGGCGTACACGGCATCTGGTGGGCTGTCAGCCTCTCCAGCATGGCAAAGGGCTGCGCGGCCTTCATCTGGTTCATGCTCCTGCAAAAGAAAATACTAAGGCAACCTGTAAATCAGCAGATATGATACGTACTCTACTACTCATCGGCACAGGCAGTTTCATCGGAGGTGTGGCCCGCTATATGACCACATTAGCCGTCGGGAAGATTGTCCCGCCCTCCTATCTCCATCTCGGGACACTGACGGTAAACGTCATAGGCTGCCTGCTCATCGGACTGCTCCACGGACTGTTTGAGCGCGGCGGCATAATGGACAGCGGCACTCGCCTCATGCTCACCGCAGGCATCTGCGGCGGCTTCACCACATTCTCCACATTCATGAACGACAACTGGATGCTCCTCGGGAGCGGCCGCCTCACCGGCGCATTGCTCTACTCCGCGCTGAGCCTCATCCTCGGCCTCCTTGCCGTCTGGGCAGGCCATGCCATTGTCCGCTGACGCTGACGCGCCGGACATCATTTCATTAGCCTGTAAACACTGTTTATAGAACGCTTATAGGAAAGTATGGCTACCCGCCCGCAGCCGACGAAACACGTACTCTCGCCCCGTCCTCTCCCGGTCACCTCGCCTGGCTCTGGTGCGCATTGCAGTAGCCGTTGGCGTTGCGCGTCATGCTGCGGCAACGCTTGCCGGTCGACTTGGCTATGCCCTTGCACTGCACGGCGCGGGTGAGCTGTCCGTCAACAGAAGTTCCATTCTCTGAGCCTGCCGCCGGACGCAGACTGAGCCACGCGGCACAGCCCGCCACGGCTTCGAGCCTCTCCTCCACACTGTCAGGCAGCTGGCAGAAAAAGTCTATCCCCGTGACTGCCTCCACAGAGTCCACCGAGACGGCATATCCGATGTACTTTCCGAGACCGGCGGCATTGGGCAGCAGGAACGCCGCCATCATACCCCCATCAGCGGGCGAATAGAGCACCTTGTAATAGTATCCCGGCACAGTGACGCGGCTTGCGCCTATCGTGCCGATATTGTCCTTAAACACTGGGCCAGTGACAACATAAAGCGAATCGAGAGCCAAGGTCCACTGGCGCACCTGTCCTTCGAGAGAGGACCACACGCCACGGTTAAACGCCCCCACCTGAGGCGACATGTTGGAGAGGAAAAAGGTCTCGCTCATAGCCCGCTGCGACTGTTTCATGTCGCCCGCCGGACAGAGATGGCCACGGTCATAGCCGCTGCCCTTGTAGTCGGAGAGTTGCGCCGAACCGGTAGAGACAGCCCCGTCGGGGCGGAAGTCGTCAGTGCGCCCCACCGCGCCGTTGACATACTCGCTTTTTAGCAGATAGTAGACCCACTCCGGCTGCTCGTGCTCCTCGATGTAGGAGAGTGAATAGCAGGTGTGGCGTATAAGCTCGCCACGCGCCTCCGGCTCATAACCCTGAGCGGACAGGTAGGATACGGCAAACAGAGCCAACAGTGTCAAAATGATATGTCTCATAGTATGCTGAAAGGGGTAAAGTCCGTGGGGTTCATCCTTATCCTCCACGCGGAGGGGTAAAGGTTATTGCAGCGGTTGCCCACGGACTTTACAAAGCCGAGGGGACACCCCCTGTAAGTCATCAGTATAAAGCCGTGCGGGACATCGGGGAGCGAGAGCGTCTCGGCACGCAGGTATGTAATCGACTGACGGTAGTCGAGTGCGCAGACGGGAAACGCGCCCTCCGCCAGCAGGCCGGACAAAGCCAGTCCCTGCTGCGGCACAAAGTCCTTGCCCTTACGCACCGCAAGCGGCACTCCGCACTGTAACACGTTAAGGCACTGCACCATGGAGAGCAGCATCGGGTAGTAGTCTTTGGGTACAGCATAAAAAATATCCTTATGCAGGAGAGTAGTGTAGTCCACGGCAACCAACCACCGCAGCAGCCCCTCCTCCTTTTCGGGAAGACGCTTCGGCAGACGGAACTGACGGCCGCAGCCGCGCTCTCCGGGCTTGCGCACAGCCGCCATGAATAGCCCCTCGCCGCAAGTGCGGTGGGGCATGAAGCGGTAGCCGTTGTCAGAACGCATCACGCCCCATGCGGCCTCCACAACGACATCAAGCAGCTCAGCATCCATCTGCCCAATGAGCCACCGCACATTCTCCTCATTCTCCATACGGTTGTATGTGCAAGTGCTGTACACGAGCAGGCCGCCGGGCTTCAGCGCATCCCACGCCGACGAGAGTATCTCCCGCTGACGCACAACGCACTTCTCCACATTGGCGGGCGACCATTCGGCTATCGCGCCATCGTCCTTGCGGAACATGCCCTCGCCAGAGCAAGGGGCATCGACCACAACAGCATCGAACAGACCTCCGTACTGCTCAAAGTGAGCGGGGGCGTTGTTGGTCACAAGCGTATTGCCCCTGCCCCACTTCGATATGTTCTCCGCGAGGATATTGGCGCGCTGCGGGACGAACTCATTGCAGACAAGGAAACCGCTGTCGGAGAGAAAGCTATTTATCAGCGTGGACTTGCCGCCCGGTGCAGCGCACATATCGAGTACAAGCCAGTCTGGCGCGGCGTGTTGCTCCAGCACCTGCCACAGGAACATGGATGAGGCCTCCTGCACATAGTACGCCCCCGCGTGGAACAGAGGGTCAAGAGTAAACTGCGGACGCTCAGGGAGATAGTAGCCGTCGGGACACCAAGGCACACGCCGCCACGACGGACGGGCAGCACCGCTACCACCGCCATCACCGGACGGAGGCAAGACACTGGCACTCTTGCCGTTAAGCCTCACACTCACGGGCGGCTCACTGCCGAGAGCCGCGAGGAAAGCATCAATCTCACCGCCCAGCAAGGAGCGTACGCTATCTATAAATTCAACAGGCAATTCACGCATAATCTTCCCACTCATAATCTACTCCCCGGCCGCAGCGCGCCTCTCTTCGAGTTCGCCACTCACGAGTTCCCATTCATACATCAGTTTGTCAAGCTCATGCTTGGCGTTGTTATAAGCCTTCATCAGTTCACCGGAAGACTCGCCGGCGGCGAAACGCCCCTCCATAGAGGCGATTTCCGTCTCGGCAGCCCCGATTTTAGCCTCGTAGTCAGCCACAGTGCGCTCCAACTTTTTCAAGGCACGCGCGGCCTCCTTGCGCTGCTCGTATGCCAGCTTGCTGTCAGAGACCACAGGCGCAGGGCTGTCCGGTACAGCAGGCTTCTCCGGCTGCCGGGTACGCTCTATCTCGTGCAGGCTTTCGATGCGCTTCTCTTCGAGGAACTCGCGTATCCCGCCGAGATGGAGGATTGTCTTGCGGTTGGCAAACTCATAGACCTTGTCCACTATGCCGTCGAGGAAATCGCGGTCGTGGCTCACGAGTATGACAGTGCCGTTGAATGCACGGATTGCTTCTTTCAGCACATCCTTTGAGCGCATGTCCAGATGGTTAGTCGGCTCGTCAAGTATCAGCAGGTTCACGGGTTCAAGCAGGAGGCGTATCATAGCCAGACGGCTCTTCTCGCCTCCGGAGAGCACCTTGACCTTCTTCTCGCTCGCCTCGCCGCCGAACATGAATGCGCCGAGGATGTCGCGTATCTTAGTGCGTATCTCGCCCGTGGCAACATAGTCAATGGTCTCGAACACGGTGCGCTCGCCGTCGAGGAGAGAGGCCTGGTTCTGAGCGAAATAGCCTATCTTCACGCCGTGGCCGAGTTTCATAGTGCCGCTGTACGGTATCTCGTTCATTATGCACTTCACGAGGGTGGATTTACCCTCGCCGTTCTTGCCCACGAAGGCCACTTTCTCACCACGGCGTATCTGCATATCGACACCGTCGAGTACAACGTGGTCGCCGTAGGCCTTGGTCAGGTGCTCAATGTCAACGGGCAGCACGCCGGAGTGGGGCGCGGGGGGGAACTTGAGGCGCAGAGCGGAGTTGTCCTCCTCGTCCACCTCTATGCGCTCGAGACGCTCAAGCTGCTTGATGCGGCTCTGCACCTGCACGGCCTTTGTGGCCTTGTAGCGGAACTGCTCGATGAACGCCTCGGTGTCGGCAATCATCTTCTGCTGGTTCTCGTAGGCGCGCAGTTGCTGTTCGCGGCGTTCGCGGCGCAGCTCCACGTATTTGGAGTAGGGCACTTTATAGTCGTATATCTTGCCGAGGGAAATCTCTACGGTGCGCGTGGTCACATTGTCGAGGAACGCGCGGTCGTGGCTCACGAGGATCAACGCGCTGCGGCTGCCGACGAGGAAACTCTCAAGCCACTGGATGGACTCGATGTCGAGGTGGTTTGTAGGCTCGTCAAGGAGAAGCACATCAGGGCGGCGGAGGAGTATCTTGGCCAGCTCTATGCGCATGCGCCATCCGCCGCTGAACTCAGAGGTGGGGCGGCCGAAGTCGTCACGGCGGAAACCGAGGCCGAGTAGGGTCTTCTCTATCTCGGCCATCATGTTGTTGCTGTCGTAGAGGAGGAGCCGCTCGTTCTCAACGGCCAGACGCTCAATCAGCGCGTTGTACTCATCGCTCTCGTAGTCAGTGCGCTCGGCAAGCTGGGCTGTGATGCGGTCGATGTGCTCCTGTATGGCGATGAGGCCGGAGAAGGCTACCTTGACCTCATCGATGACAGAGCGGTCGTCGTTGACCAGCAGGTGCTGTGGGAGATAGCCTATTGTCACGTCGCGCGGCATGGAGATACGTCCGGAGGTGGGTTCAAGCTCGCCCGCTACCATGCGCAGGAGGGAGGTCTTGCCCGCGCCGTTCTTGCCCACGAGGGCTACTTTCTCTTTCGGGTTGACGAGAAAGGAGATGTCCTCAAAGAGCGGAGTGCCGCTGAAATCAAGCGTCAAATGGTCTATGGAAATCATCGGAATGCAATATCTGTTTGTAAGTACAAAGATAGTGAAAGGTGAGTGCAATGGCAACAAGCTTGTTTGATTGCATTTGCCGAACAGCAGCCTATCTTCTACAAAGATAGTGCAAGTCGGGGGCAGAGACAAGCGGTTTTTACGGACGGGTACGGGAAGAGGAGGCGGGAAGGCGGGGAGAGGCTCGGGTGGGGCTTCGGTAGGGCTGGCTTAGAGCTGGCTCGAGAGTACGTGTTTTTAACTACTTTTTACGTTTGCAGCAGGAGGGGGATATGGGTGAGAGTGCAAGAGGATAAGGTAAGGATGGGGAGGGGCTTCGGAGGGTGTCCGTAGCCGCTCCGGCGAGAGTACGTGTTTTTAACCTTGATTAGCACTTGAGGATTGCTTGGGGGTGGAGGGGGAATTGAATGGGGATTGTGTGAGGATGGAGAGGATATGAGGGCGGGAAGGGTGAGGAGAGAGGGCCGGAAATAGAGGAGGACGGGATGGGGATGAGAGATGAACGAGAAAGGCAGGGGAAAGGGAGGAGAGGAGGATGAGAGGGACAATGGCGCTGGTGGTTGGGTTATTAAAAGTTAAATATACATGTACCCTATTGCTGGAACGGGGAAAATGCCATACATTTGCAGTATAACATTAAACTATTACACCATGATAGAAGTAGACGATTTCAGCTACACCTACGGCAAGAGCCGCCACAGGGTGTTCAACGGCCTGAACCTGAGCTTCAAAGTGAGGTGCATTTTAATAAAATTCATTTCTCAAATACCTTGTATATACTACAAAGTATAGCATAATCTATGTCTATATCATACAATGAAACACCATGTCTAAACTCTATTAACCATGAAAAACTTCTGCAAAAATACATTTTTCCAAATCATCAAGGAATACACCGCTCTGCAGCGGCCGCTTTTATTTTTGAGTTGCGGACGACCGCTACGGGTACAAATATCATGACTCTCATGTGTCACGACACTATTCCCACGCAGAGCAAAAAGGTTAGCAGATTATTCCATTGCCAAAGAAAATTGCACCGCTCCGCTCTCTTAATCTTTTCAAAAGAACAACTATGAATACAAGTATTAAAATCCGTATATTTGCCATGACATTTATCATGGCTCTATTTGCCTCATGTTCAGAGAATAATGAAGGTAAAGTACAAGGTGATATGGTTACAAAATCGCCTGCAAACAGTGAATACCAGATAAGCTCCTTGTCCGAGCTACCGTTCATGGATTATTCGGAATGTGAAGCATACGCTACATGGTGTGCAGATTTGCACAATCAAGCCTTAAGCTATGCATATGATAGACTCAATGAATGGTACTACACAGATAGTCGACGACTATATGAGGCTCTCCACTCGGAAGAAGCAAAAAACTGGCTTTGCCGAGAGCTAACTAATCACGCATTAATTAGAATTGAAGAAGAGAACCAAGATCTTGAAGGAATGATTGACTTGTTACTAACGCTAACTAATATTCCAACGCCGGATAAAGAGCAAGTTTATTACCAACTCTTCGGTGAAAACGATACGTATGCTACCATACTTGATAGTATCAATGGAATGTACTCAAATAAATCATCTGAGCTATTTTCATACTTTGACCATGCGCTCTATGAAGATATTGAGTATGTAAGCGGATATTATGGAGGCTCATACGCGCCAGCACTACCTCTAATATTTGGTTATACAATGTATCCTTACTCATTGGAATATTGGCAGAATGAATATCACAACTGGTTTGAGGTCTTTTTACAAGCTGAAAACGAGAATGGTGACGGTGGTGATAGCGGTAGAGATGAAGGTGGTGGTGAAGAAGGTGGTGGAGATAAAGGCGATGACAAATGGAAAGAAGATCTTAAGAATATCGGTATAAGCGATGCCTACGGTGCGGCACGCGGTGCTGTCAATGCATGTATAGGTCTTGGCACGGGACTGATTGTACCTGGAGTTAATTTAGGTGTAGGAGGAACAATAGCATTAATGGCTTTAAGCATCGGTGTAGAAGAGTCAATCATGACAGCATTAACACAATCGAAAGATGATGTTCGTATGTATATGATTGAAGGTGTATACCCATCATATTAGAAAAGGAGGCAGTTATGACTTTGTATGAAAAATCACCTGTATGGGCAGTTATATTGGCAGCAATAGCAGTATTTGCTATTGAAACAATTGGAATGTATGTTATGGAAATTACTGGAAATACCTCATTCAGTTGGGGTAAGGTGTTGATGTCTTATGGAAGTATTATGTATATTTTGATTGGAATATCAGTAATCGCAGTAAGACATACCAAGTATTTCTTATCCATTGGTATTCCATTAATGTTCTCTTTGAACTTAATTGGATGCATACTAGAGTATGGCATGATATGGAAAACACTTATACTTGCGATTGTATTATCAGTGATGACAATATTAATGACATTTATACTCACTAAGCTCATAAACAGAAACTACCATAACAGCAAGACTGACACCGGAAATCAAAAAACTGTGAACTAACAATTGTAAATCAAATCTGTATCGTAAAGTTAAATACTAAACTTTGTGATACAGATTTGATTGTTTCAATCCGCAGTGATTATATTGAGTAGTCACTGCGGATTTTATATGGAAGACAGAGTGAGGAAAAGAATGGAGAGGACAGGTGTTTCGTGAGAGGAAAGACGGCAGAATGACAAGGTAAAGGTAAAGAGAAAGTGACTCTAGAGTACGTGTTTTTAACCTTGATTAGCAGTTGGAAATTGTATAGGAGACAGGATAAGAATACTGTATTATTAAAAGTTAAATATACATGTACCCTATTGCGGGAACGGGGAAAGCGTCATACCTTTGCGGTGTAACATCAAACTATTACACCATGATAGAAGTAAACGATTTCAGCTACACCTACGGCAAGAGCCGCCACAGGGTGTTCAACGGCCTGAACCTTAGCATCGGAGAGGGGCGCATATACGGCCTTCTCGGGGCGAACGGGGTGGGCAAGACCACGCTGCTGTACAATATCCTTGGCCTACTACAGGCACAGGAGGGCAGCATCACAATGGACGGGACGGACGTGCGCCTGCGCCGCCCGGAGGTCACGACGGAGTGTTTCATCATACCGGAGGAGTTCGAGCTGCCGCCGTACACTCTCGGGAAGTATGTGGAGATACACGCGCCGTTCTACCCGAAGTTCTCGGCAGAGGATATGCGGCGTAACCTCGCGCTGTTCGGGATGGAGGAGAACCCGCACATGGGGCGGCTGTCGATGGGGCAGAAGAAGAAGGTGCTGATGAGCTTCGCCATGGCGTGCAACACGCGGCTGCTGATACTGGACGAGCCGACGAACGGGCTGGACATACCGTCGAAGAGCCAGTTCCGCAAGCTCATCACCTCGGGGATGAACGAGAGGAGGACGATAATCATATCAACACACCAAGTGGCGGACATAGAGAACATACTCGACAATGTGGTGATACTCAGCGAGAGGAAGGTGATATTCGACCACAGCATAGCGGAGACGGGCAAGGCTCTGCTCTTCGGGGAGAACCAGCCGGAGGCGATATACACGCAGCCATCGCCGGGAGGGTTTTATACGGTAAGCCCGAACAGGGAGGGGGAGGAGAGCGCGGTGAGGCTGGAACTGCTGTTCAACGCCGTGCTGATGCACCGCGAGAGGATAGAGGCGGAGTTCGGCAGGCAGCACGCCGCGCCGAAGCCGGCCGCCAAGGACTATTCGGCATACATGCCACACAGTGAGAATAACGAGACGAGTACTAACATCTAAAAGAGATAACATTATGAAACAGTCATTCAGTTTCCGCCGCTACGGCCTCCTGCTGAGGAAGTACATGCGCGAAGAGTACCGCACCCAGATACTGATATTCTCGCTACTGCTGCTCGTATTTATCGGCATACGCGCCTTCGGCAACCTCATGGTTTACATGATGAGTACAGGCAGTACTCCGCACGACGACGCGGTGGGTTTCAGCCTGCTGCTACAATACCCTGCCATGTACTGCGCAGCCAGCATATTTTACAGCTACCAGACGGCGCACTCGATGCCGTTCATGCGCAACCGCGTGCGGCACATAGCCTACCTTATGATACCGGCCTCGAACAGGGAGAAGTTCGCCACGTCGGTGACCATCTCGTACTGTCTGCCGATAGTCTACTCGTTCCTCGCGTTCCACCTGAGCAACCTGATACAGATGCCGTTCACGGGGGAGTGGATGCGGATAGGCGCGGATTTCAGCATGATAGTGCATGAGGCATTGGAGACGGAGCCGCAGTTGGCAGAGCTGCTGAACGGCTTCACGGTGTCGTTTGTCATATACTGCATTGTCAGTATAATTTTCACGGGCGCATGGTTCTCGGCATCGGCTACGCTGTTCCGCAGACACCCGTTCCTGCTGGGGTCGATTATCATATACCTTGCGGGGCAGGTGTTCGGGCTTATCTTTCTGGCAGTCAACTTCAATCTCTTCTACGGGGACGTGCAAAGCCCGGGAGAGATGGCAGCAGCGTTGACGAACTACTTCTATGTGGTGTCGGCCATCTACGCCGCACTCACACCCGTGCTGTACATCTTCGCGTACCGCAGGATGAAGAGCGCGGAGGTATAACCTTTAATATGTAGAAGTTATGATATTCAAGGAGAGTAAATCGATATTCCTGCAAGTGGCGGAGCGCATCTGCGAGGAGATAGTGGGCGGAGTCTATCAAGAGGAGGAGCGCATACCGAGCGTGAGGGAGTATTCCACCCTCGTGGAGGTGAACGTGAATACAGCGATGCGGTCATACGACTATCTGCAACAGCAGGGCATCATATACAACAAGCGCGGGATAGGCTACTTCGTGTCGGCGGATGCCAAGGCGACCATAGTGCGCATGCGCCGGGCGCAGTTCATAGAGCAGGAATTGCCGGAGGTGTTCCGCCAAATGCGCCTTCTCGGCATAACGATAGAGGAGCTTAAAAGCCTCTATGAGAAGAGTGAGAGTGAAAGTCCACACAGCGACTGACGACTGTATGTGACAGAGAGGTTCGGAATACTTTTTTCGTTTTGTTGGATGGAGGGTATCTGCATGTGCAGGTGTCCTCCTTTTTACATTCCACACATATTGATGCGGCTCATTTTACCCCCCCTCAAATATTTGTACAGACAGAAGTTTATGAGTAATTTTGTCAGTGCCGTCACGCAGGAGGGCAGCACGAACCGTAAAACATAAAAGATTATGAGACATATTGTCCTTATCATCGCCGCCATGATAGCTGGCATGGCGGCATACGCGCAGGGAGCGAAGAGAGATGCGGCAGAGCCAAACCAATATGTGGCAGATGCCATCAACGCGGAAGAGTGGTTTGAACTCGAAAGGCGATATGACGAGTGCCGGGGGCGGATCACGCCGTTCATCGACTCGCTGGCACAGTGCTTCCTGCACCACTATTTCAACCGCCCGGAGGAGGCACTCGCCTACTACACCAACCTGCTTAACAACCATCAGGAGGAACTGGGATGGGCACAGACATCGCTCATCTGGCTCATGGCCGACGACCTCACCAAGAGAGGCGACTACGCATCGGCAGCCTCAGTGCTCGAAACTCTCTGCGCCGCAATGAAGGAGGCTGGAGCAGTGACAGAGCCGTTCCAGTCATTCGCCGCATCGTACCGTGCCCTCGCGGAGGTGGGCGCAGTGCTTGAAGTGCACGGTCTGCACCCTGAGGGCAACCGCATACCGTTCATTCCCGACAACCCGGGGACGGGCAAAGTCATAACCATACCCGTCAGCGCACACGGGGCGAAAGACACGCTCATATTCGACACGGGAGCAGGCGTGAACCTTGTCTCAACGGACTGCGCCGACCGCCTCGGGCTGCGGATGCTCCCGGCAGGCATCACTGTCTCAGGCATAGACACAGCCACAGCGCGCCTTGCCGTGGCCGACACACTCAACATGGGCGACATAACCCTCACGAACGTGCCGTTCTTCGTGGCCGACATGCACACCGGGCATCCGGAAGCGGACTCCGCCCTCGCAGTACGTAATTTCCGTGGAGCAATAGGGCCTGTCATATTTACCCAACTAGCAGAGATACAGATAGATTTCAGCGACAGCACGCTCTTTATCCCCGCATCGCCCACACGGCTCGACATAGCATCAAACCTCTGTCTCACCTCGGCCAACGTGCTCGCACTGCGCTTCCGCTGCAACGGCAAGAGCGAGACCATCCCGTTCGACACAGGAGCAGACTACACAGCCATATATACTCCAGACTTCTATTCTCGCCACGAGGAGTACATACTCAAACACGGCACACCGGACTCGCTGCGCACAGGCGGCATAGGTGGCTACGCCATCGACTACGGCTATACGGTGCGCCCGTTGACAGTGGACGTATTAGGTACAGAAATAGCCATCGACTCCGCCTTTGTCAGCAAGCCAACCGAAGGGAGTGCGGCAAAGAGCGGGGCAATAGGGTGTGACCTGATAATGGGATGCGACAAGGCGATACTCAACATGAGGGATATGTATCTGTATATCATTCCGGAAAGGAGAGAAGGAAAGTCACAAAGCTGACCCCGCCCAAAGCTCACACACAAGAGGGGCAAGAGCAGCATGGTCAGTAAAATCGACATTACAGCCATAGAGTTCCATAAAAAGCCTGTCCTCCTGAGACAGGCTTCCTGCTTCTTTCTTCCGCAATGAACGGTAGAGCATCCACATCATTGTCTTATGGATAAAAGAGAGACGGCCATAATCAATCCCGCCACGCAAATGGAAGAGCCGGACTTTGCCGTCCTGCCAGAAAGGCAACTGCCTCCGTACCGATGAGCAGATGTTAGCCACGTTTGTCTCATCCGCAGGGTCTGAAATGCCGACAGTGACTACAAACACCCGTTGGCCGGGACGTGGAGTGTAGCGGCGGAACGTCCGCACAAGACCTACCACACCGCCTGCATACAGACTGCCAATATAGACAACCGTAGCCGCATCGGCCAGCGGCACACTTTTACCGCAACGGACAACAGGGAAGCCTACCTGAGCGGAAAGCATGCGCGCATAGGCGGAAGCGTGACCATAGCGGCTACCGTAAATTATGATTCCCTCCATAAATCTATCAATTGAAAAAGAGAGTCATACACCAGTCTTGTTTTCACAAAATAGAGCCGCATGGCACTCAGCACATCTCCCAATCACCGCCACGGTGACCATCAATCCTCCAGCTGTCCGTCCATCACATTGTCGGACATGTAGAGGCCGTCTATAATGCCATCGGACAGACCTATCTGCGGCACATAGATATGCTCCGCCGAAGTCACGTCCGCCACGGCGAGGAAGACATCCATTGCAGGGACTATCACGTCGGCGCGGTCAGGTTTAAGGTCGAAATGCGCCATACGCTCCTCTATCCCCATAGGCTTCATCTTCTCATAGAGGGCGCGGACTGAGTTCACTGTCAGCCTCTTATATCGCTTGTCCTTATTGCTTACAAGCTTGTATATCTTGTTGATGTTGCCGCCTGAGCCGATGATGTTCATACCCTGCAACCCAGCCGCCTGTTCGGCCAGCGTCCGGCGCAGAGCGTCCCATTCGCCGTCAGCAACAGAGCCGGTCAGAATGCGCACCGTACCTATGTCAAACGACAGCGAGCAGCGCAGCTCCCCATCGGACAGCAGATTGACCTCAGTGCTGCCGCCACCCACATCGACATAAAGGAAGTTGCCCTTACGTGAGCCGAATTGCTCTATGTGCGTGTCATATATCATCCTCGCCTCCTCCTTTCCGTCGATAATTTCTATGTCTATGCCGCACTTCTTGCTTATCATCCTGATAATCTCCGCACCGTTCTCCGCATCGCGCATGGCCGATGTGGCGCATGCCCTGTAACGGTCAACGTCATATACCTTCATCATCTGACGGAAGGACTTCATCAGGTGCTTCATCCGTTCCGCATTAGTGTCGGATATGCGTCCGCCGTCAAAGACATCCATACCAAGCCTCAACGGCACGCGCACAAGCTGCTCCTTGCAGAAGCGCGTCTCACCGTTTTCCACCGAAACGCTTTTTATCAGCAGACGTACGGCGTTTGTTCCGATATCTATCGCAGCATATCTCTTCATAATAACTCCTTTTCCTTATAATAGTTGTAAATAGCTTCTTGTGAATGTATCGGCTCTGCCCCGTCACCATGCACGGGAATGTTAGCGCCCGTGCCGTCAACCACCCATGCGTGCGTATTGTCCGCAAGACCCAAGTCCACTATGTACATCAAGTCACGTTTTATCTCCTCGTCATAGACAGGGGCAACCACCTCCACGCGGTTGTCCAGATTGCGCGGCATCCAGTCGGCCGAGCCGATAAACACCTTGTTCTCTCCCCCGGCGGCAAATATGAATATACGCGAGTGTTCGAGATAGCGGTCTATTATGCCGTGTGCCGTCATATTGCCCCCAAGCTCTTCAGACGCAGTCATAAGCGAACAGTTGCCGCGCACGAGTAGGGATACCTCCACTCCGGCCTTCGCCGCCTCATAGAGCTTGTCCACTATGTCAGGGTCTGTGATGTGGTTTATTTTCACTTTGATATATGCCTCTTTACCAAGCCTGTAATTGCGTATCTCATCGTCTATCAGAGCGATAAACCTGTCCTTCATGCTGTTCGGGGAGACAAGCAGGTGTCTGAACCTCACCGGCACATAGGGTTTCTCCATGAATCCGAAGACAGACTTCACATCCTTGACTATCTTCGGCGATGCGGTCATAAGCACATAATCTGTGTAAGTCCGCGCATTGCCCTCATGGAAATTGCCCGTGCTCACACACGCTATACTCCCCTTACCGCGCATTGTGACGAGCAGTATCTTCGAATGTACTTTCAGCCCGTTCAACCCGAATATGACCCTCACCCCGGCATCCTGCATCTTTTTCGACCAGTCTATGTTGGAAGCCTCGTCGAAACGTGCTAACAGCTCTATCACCACTGTGACTTTCTTGCCGTTGCGTGCTGCCGCCATAAGTGCCTTGACCACTTTTGACTCCTTCGCCAGACGGTAGAGCGTTATCCTTATCTCCTTGACATCACGGTTTATGGCGGCCTCTTGGAGCACCCTCACGAACGGGTTGAAACTGTGGTACGGGACATGTATGAACCTGTCCTTCTCCTTGATTGTCTCAAATATGCTCTTATTCTCCGACGACAGCTCCCTTTTCTCTATCGGCATCCACCTCTTATAGCGCAGATGCGCACACCCGCAGTCGGGGAACGACGTGAGGTCCTTGTTGTTGTGGTAACGGCCGCTTGCCAGCACCGTATCGAGCTTGTCAAGCGACAGCACATGCATGACCCGTGCCCGCAAATCCTTAGGCATCGACGAGTCATACTCCACCCTGAGCGGCATACCGCGTTTGCGGTCTTTCAGGCCCTTCGATATCTTCTGCAGCACTCCGCTTCTCGGGTCATTGTCTATCTCCATCTCCGCATCGCGAGTGAACTTGAACGAATAGGCCTCAAAACCGCTGTACCCCGTCCCTTGGAATATGAGCGGCATACAGTAGCGCACCACATCGTCCACATACATCAGGTAGTGCTTACCGTCCCTGTCCGGCAGACGGACGAAACGACCTATGGTGCTGTCCGGTATCTCCATGAAGGCATACTCATACCCCCCTGCGTGGTTGACCATCCTGATGGCCAGATATATGTTCGCGTCGTTCTCTATATCGAAATGCTTTACCGACGAGAACCATATCGGCATGACCATGCCGTTTATGTGCTCCCGGTAAAACTTTGAGACGAACGCTTTCTGTACATCGTCCAGCCCATCTTCCCTGACAAGGTAAATATTCTCATTTTCAAGCCCACTCAACACACGCGCCAGCATCTGCTCAAACAGTGCGGAATAGCCTGCATGAAGCCTGTGGATAGTCTCTATGGTCTCCAGCGCGAGCTTCTTCTCGTGCCTCATGCCGTTGCCCTTGCACTCCGCTATGCGGCTCTGAGTGGCCACACGCACGCGGAAGAACTCATCGAGGTTATTTGAATATATGCCGAGAAACAACATCCTCTCCAACAGAGGCACATCGTCCCTCCCCGCCTCCAACAGGATGCGGTGATTGAAATACATCCAGCTTATGTCGCGTGGCAGATAATCCATCTTACCGTTCGGTTTCATATACCTATATTTGTATTTTACATCAACTAAAACAAACCGACACGACACAGGCAACAAAACCCATTGCCCGTATCGGTACTCTTCTCATTGCGTTAAACGCCAATATAGCGAAAGCCGGGAGCAGAGACAAACAAAAACTCGCACCGGTTTGCCCAGCCTAACCGCCTCCTATCTCGTGCGCGCCAGCACACAAAGGTAGCCATTAATAGACTAACTCACAACAAATTCACATTACATTTCCGTTACATTACGCACAGCAGAAACAAAAAAGTGGCGGCCGTCGGAACTCTATCCAGCAGCCGCCACAATCGTCATATATCGCTGTCTCTCAGCCCAAGGCTGTCTGACACCTTATTCCCATGACTGGTTCGCCATGCGCTTGTAGCTCTTGTAGCGCCACTTCGCGTTCTCCTCGGCAGCGGCGAACAGCTCAGCCGCCTCCGCAGGATACTGCTTCATGACAGAGGCATAGCGCACCTCGCCTTTCAAGAAGTTCTGGAACTCAGCCCAGTCCGGCTCCTTGCTGTCGAGCGTGAACGGGTTCTTGCCCTCGGCCTCCAACGCAGGGTTGAAACGCCACAGATGCCAGTAACCGCACTTCACTGCTGCCTCCTCCTCGGCTTGGCTCTTGCCCATGCCGGCTTTCAGACCGTGGTTGATGCACGGCGCGTAGGCTATGATGATTGACGGGCCGTTGTAAGCCTCCGCCTCGCGTATAGCTTTCAGGCACTGCGCCTGGTCTGCGCCCATTGCCACCTGCGCCACATAGACATAGCCGTATGTCGTTGCTATCATGCCGAGGTCTTTCTTGCGTATGCGCTTGCCCGCTGCGGCGAACTTCGCTATCGCGCCCACCGGCGTTGCCTTCGACGCCTGGCCTCCGGTGTTGGAGTAAACCTCAGTGTCGAGGACAAGTATGTTGACATCGCGCCCTGACGCAATCACATGGTCGAGACCGCCGTAGCCTATGTCGTACGATGCACCGTCACCGCCTATGATCCACTGCGAGCGTTTCACGAGATAATGGTCAAGCTCCGCTATCTGACGGCATGTGTCGCAGCCGCACGCACGTACCATCGGCACTATCTTGTCCGCCAGCTCACGGCTCTTGTCCGCATCCTCGCGGTTCTCTATCCACTCGCGGAACAGCCCTTTAAGCTCATCCGTGCAGCATGTGCAGCCCTGTGCCTCCTCCATGAGCTTCACAAGGCGCAGACGCATCTTCTCGTTCGCGAGTGTCATACCCATGCCGAACTCGCAGAAGTCCTCGAACAGGGAGTTTGCCCATGCCGGCCCGCGTCCGTTCTCGTCCGTTGTATAGGGAGTCGACGGCACAGAGCCTGAATATATCGACGAGCAGCCTGTGGCGTTCGACACTATTTCACGGTCACCGAAGAGCTGCGAGATGAGCTTAACATACGGTGTCTCGCCGCAACCGGAACATGCGCCGGAAAACTCGAACAGCGGTGTCGCGAACTGTGAGTTCTTCACGTTCGACTTGATGTCCACCAGCTTCTGCTTGCTCTTCACGTTCTTCACGAGGTAATCCCAGTTGGCGGCCTCCGGCAGTTCGCCTTCCAGCGGCACCATCTTGAGAGCCTTGCCCATCTTCGGATTGCCCGGACACACATCGGCGCAGTTGCCGCAGCCGAGACAGTCCATCACGCCCACCTGTATGCGGAAATGCATCCCCTTCATGGCCGCCGGTGCTTTCATCTCGAGAGTGTTGGCTTTGAAGCCCTTCACCTCCGTGTCGTCCATGACAAACGGACGGATACATGCGTGCGGGCAGACATACGCGCACTTGTTACACTGTATGCAGTTCTCCGCAGTCCATGTCGGAACGAACGCCGCCACGCCGCGCTTCTCATATTTCGCCGTACCCTGATACCACGTGCCGTCCTCAATGCCCTTGAAGGCGGATACTTTCAGGTCGTCCCCGTTCTGCGCATTGATGGGGCGAACCACATCGTTGATGAATGCCGGGTCATCGTTGGCCAATGCCTCATCGTCCGGCAGGTTAGCCCATGCCGGGTCTATCGCGAGCTGCTTGTACTCCACGCCCCTGTCCACTGCGGCGTAGTTCTTGTTCACTATGTCCTCACCCTTCTTACCGTAGGACTTCATGATGAACTTCTTCATCTGCTCCACCGCCAGATCCACAGGTATAACCTCTGTGATACGGAAGAATGCCGACTGCAATATGGTGTTCGTCCTGTTGCCGAGACCTATCTCCTGCGCTATCTGCGTAGCATTTATGTAGTACACCTTTATCTCGTTCTTCGCGAAGTAGCGTTTCACCTTGTTGGGCAGATGCTTGGCCAGCTCATCCTCGCTCCATATCGTGTTGAGCAGGAACGTGCCGCCCTTCCTCAGGCCCTTGGTCACGTCGTACATGCGCAGGTAAGCCTGCACGTGGCACGCCACGAAGTTAGGGGTATTTACAAGATATGTCGAGCGTATCGGGGTATCGCCGAAGCGCAGGTGAGAGCAGGTGAAGCCGCCCGACTTTTTCGAGTCATACGAGAAATACGCTTGGCAATGCTTGTTCGTGTTGTCGCCTATTATCTTCACCGAATTCTTGTTCGCGCCCACAGTGCCGTCCGCACCCAAGCCGTAGAACTTCGCCTCGAACATCGTCTCGTTGTCCAGCTCTATCTCCTCCTTCCTCGGCAGCGACGTGAACGTTATGTCGTCCTCTATCCCTATCGTGAACCTGTTCTTCGGCTCCGCGAGGCTAAGGTTCTCATACACCGACAGTATCTGCGCCGGAGTGGTGTCCTTCGAGCCCAGACCGTAGCGTCCGCCCACCACGAGTGGAGCGTTCTCCTGCCCGTACAGCACATCCTTCACATCCAGATAAAGAGGCTCACCGTTGGCCCCCGGCTCCTTCGTCCTGTCGAGCACCGCTATCCTCTTCGCCGACTTAGGCAGCGCGCCGAGGAAATGCTTCGCCGAGAACGGACGGTACAGGTGCACGGCCACAAGACCCACCTTCTCACCCTTCGCCGTCAGGTAATCCACCGTCTCGCGTATAGCCTCCGTCACAGAACCCATGGCTATGATGACACGCTCCGCATCCTCCGCACCGTAATAGTCGAACAGACCGTACTTCCTGCCCGTTATCTTGGAAATCTCAGCCATATACTCCTCCACTATCCCCGGCACCTCGTCATAGAACCTGTTCGCAGCCTCCCTATGCTGGAAGAAATGGTCGGGATTCTCCGCCATACCCCTCGCCACAGGACGCTCCGGTGTCAGTGCGCGTGCACGGAACTCCGACAGAGCCTTCTGGTCTATCAGCCCAGCGAGATCCTCATTCTCCAGTGCCTCAATCTTCTGTATCTCGTGCGATGTGCGGAAACCGTCAAAGAAATTCAGGAACGGCACACGGCTCTTTATCGTCGCCAGATGAGCCACGCCCGCCAAATCCATCACCTCCTGTACCGACCCCTCCGCCAGCATGGCAAAACCCGTCTGACGGCACGCCATCACATCCTGATGGTCGCCGAAGATGCTCAGCGCATGGCTTGCCAATGCGCGTGCCGACACATGGAACACGCATGGCAGCAGTTCGCCCGCTATCTTGTACATATTTGGTATCATGAGCAGAAGCCCCTGCGAAGCCGTAAACGTTGTGGTCATTGCGCCTGCCTGCAAAGAGCCGTGCACCGCGCCTGCCGCGCCGCCCTCGCTCTGCATCTCCTGCACAAGAACCGTTTCGCCGAAAATGTTCTTGCGGCCTGCCGCAGCCCAGTCGTCCACATACTCCGCCATAGTCGAAGACGGCGTGATTGGATAAATCGCCGCGACCTCCGAGAACATATAAGCTATATGCGCAGCCGCCTGATTACCGTCACACGTAATAAATCTTTTTTCCTTAGCCATGATTGTTGTTTATCTTAGAAATTAGTTAAGCAGTCATCTCCTCGTTTACTGAAATCGCTCCGGCCGGAACTCCACACCCAGCCGGCAGCACAAAAATCGCTGCAAAGTTACACAAAAACGGCGGTATCGCCAAACGCCCGCACCCGCACCTTCCCCCACTTCCCACTCCCCCGCCGACAAGCCCCATCCCCTCCGCCCCGCCCACCCCTTTCATCCCCACTCCGACCCTCATCTCCCATCCAACCCCATGAAATCCCCATGCAACACCCTTGCAACCCTCATGTAACCCACATCCAATTCCCATGCAACCTTCAAATGTAAAACAGAGTTAAAAAGACGTACTCTCGACGGAGCGGCTACGGACACCCGCCGAAGCCCCACCCCACCCTCTCCACACCCCAACAGTAAATTTAGCTTAAAAACACGTACTCTCGAGCCAGCCCTAAGCCAGCCCCACCGGAGCATCTCCACTGCCTCCAGACAGAAAATCCAAGGACAGAAACCATGGGGAACAAAAATGAGGGTGACCCAAAAGTCAATGACTTTTAAGGGTCATCCTTTTTTGTTTGGATTACGCCGGGTGGTCACAATGCGAGAATGAATGCGTACGAGAGAGAAAAACAAACGGTTATTTCTTTGAAGAACAAAGAGATAACCGTTGTTTTTATGGTAAACAATTGCTATATTTAGAGTGTGAAATAAAAATAAAGTCAAGCATTTACCATGAGCGCAAAGATAGTGTATAAAGATTACAATCAGAACGAAAGTCTGCTATTTCCGCCGACATTGGGAGAACTTGTCCAGGAGAACCATCCGGTGCGGATCGTGAACGCGGTGACAGACAGGCTGGACATATCCTCTGTAGAATCGACCTACAAGGGCGGAGGGACGAGCAGCTTCCATCCGCGCATGCTTCTGAAAGTGATAGTCTACTCCTACCTGTGCAATGTTTATTCCGGCCGCCGTATGGAGCGTCTCCTGCATGAGAACGTGAACTACATGTGGCTTTCAGGGATGTCGAGGCCGGACTTCAGGACAATCAACCGGTTCAGGAGCGGGCGTCTGGCGGACGGACGGTTTGACGGGCTGTTCAGGCAGGTTGTCCTGCTTCTGAATGCAGAGGGGCCCGTGTCGCTGAAAGTGCAGTACATAGACGGGACGAAGATAGAGTCTGTGGCGAACAGGTACACTTTCGTATGGAGAGGGAGTGTCGAGAAGGACAAGGAGAAACCGGAGGCGAAAGTTGATGCCGTGCTCAGGACGGCGGAGTCGGTCATCTCCGAAGAGAACGGGGAATGTGCTCCGGAGGAGTCCGGCGTGACGGATCTGGCCGGGCGTACGGAAAGGATACTGCGCAGGATGGACGAGCAGGGCATCAGCGACAGGAAGCTGAGGAAGTCCGTACAGAAGGTGAAGGACGAGTCCCTTCCCAAGCTGGATGAATACAGGGGGCATCTGGAGACCCTGGGGGAAAGGAACAGCTACAGCAAGACGGACAAGGACGCGACGTTCATGCGGATGAAGGAGGACGCGATGCGCAACGGTCAGACGAAGCCGGGATACAACGTCCAGATATCGACGGAGAACCAGTACATCACGAACTACGGGATCTACCGGAGGCCGACGGACTGGGGCACTATGATACCGTTCCTGAAGTCGTTCAGGGAAAGATACGGCAGGCAGAGCGAGGAGATAGTCGCGGACTCGGGCTATGGCAACGAGCAGGACTACGCGTACATGGATGGCGAGGGGATGGACGCGTATGTGAAATACACGATGTTCCACGCGGAGATGAAAAGGAAGTACAGGAACAACGCCTTCCTTGTGCAGAACATGTACTACAATGAGGAGAAGGACTTCTACGTATGCCCGATGGGGCAGCACCTGGAGCGGGCCGGGACACGGAGCGCTGTCTCCGGCCTGGGATACAGGTCATCCGTGGCAGTATACCGGGCAGGGAACTGCAACGGCTGCCCTCTTCGCGGAATGTGCCACAAGGGGAAGTCCGGCAGGCGTACCATTGAAGTGAACCACACCGCGAACGCATTCAAGAGGAAGGCACGGGAACTGCTGACCGGAGAGAGAGGCCTTATGCACAGGAGCAGGCGCCCGATCGAGCCGGAAGCCGTATTCGGTGACATCAAGTTCAATCACGGCTTCAGGAGGTTCCGTCTCAAGTCAGCCGGAAAGGTCAATGTCGAGTTCGGCCTTGTCGCCC
>CALUOH010000054.1 GCA_944322025.1 uncultured Bacteroidales bacterium
CCCGCTTCGGGTACAAGTTAGTGTTGACAATCTTTATGATTGTCAACACTATTTTTTATGTGCCGGAAAGTCAATTATATCACGCTTTCTTCCATCCTTTTACTACAAAATATGTTCCCACGATGACGAATGGGATGCTGAGCAGCTGCCCCATGTTTAGTAGCATTTCACTTTCAAAAGCTACCTGATCCTCTTTAATGAATTCTATGAAGAAACGAAACAGAAATATAGAAGCTATACATAATCCGAACAAGAAACCGCGCCCGATACGCTTCTGTTGATATTTGTAGAAATAGATGATTATCAGCTCAATTATGAAATAGGCAATGGCTTCGTAGAGTTGTGCAGGGTGGCGCGGGAGATTGTCTATGCGGTCAAAGACGAATGCCCAAGGTACTGTTGTTTGGCAGCCTATTATTTCCGAATTCATGAGGTTGGCGAGGCGTATGAACCCTGATGCTATCGGTGCGCCGAGAGCTATAAGGTCCATGAGTTCAAGCGGGTGCATCTTTGTCTTATGGCAAAAGAGCAAAAGGAAAATGATAACACCGAGCGTACCCCCATGGCTTGCGAGCCCAGCGTAGCCCGTGTAATGCCATCCTGTATCGTCTATCCTTACAGGAAGTAATATCTCTATTGGATGCGTAAGATAATATCCCGGCTCATAAAACAGGCAATGACCAAGACGTGCCCCGAGGAATATGCCGAGGAACGTATAGATGAATAACGTATCGAACTCTTTCATGTTTCGTCCGGAGCGCTTGTATGCCAGATATACCACATAAACGGAAAGCGCAAGGCCAACGAACCAGAAGAGACTGTACCAGCGGAGGGAGAAACTACCGATAGAGAATATTATCGGGTTCGGGTGCCAGTGTATATATGCTAATGTACTCATAAAATATTACTTATAAGATTGATATGTGGTGTGTCGATGAGCTGCTGCCGTTGCTTATATGCAGAATGTATATTCCAGGGGTAATCTCAGTCAGTGCCAATATGTATGGCTTATCTGCCGATTTTTGTCGGAGAATACACCGGCCACTGATATCAAACAGTTCTATCATGATTTCTCCTTTCATCTCTGTGGATATATTGATGAAATCATGTGCAGGATTCGGATAAATACTAGTGATGCAAGCGGCGATGTCCTCTGAACTGCTGACGATTCTCTTATCGGTTTTGACGGGTAGTGAAGCGTAGAGCGTACGTCCTTTGCATGTCGCACTTATTGTGATTGTGGTTTCTCCTGCACCTATAGGGGTGATGGAGAGTATATGGCCGGATATGCTTGCGCTGATAAGTGATGTGTCGAATGTATCGGCGAACTCATAATGTATATTCTGGGCATTGGTTGATATCCGGTTGAGTGCGCGTGTCTTGCGTGGTGAGGAGAAATCCCCGTAGTCGAACAGAGTGTTGAGGTCGACTATGAATGTATCGCGGTCAATTATCTCCACCTGTGGCAGGCTGTCCACTGTAAGGCGGCCATTGAAATCATCAATGCAGAAATATGTCGGCGTAGTTGAATATCCGTTTGTAGTCTTTGAGCTTGTGAGTGTGAACATGACTTCTTCAACTGTGTCGAGGGGGCTGAGGTCGAACCACTCCCATGTGTCGATACAGTAGTGTTCTGACGCATCCGTCGAGCGGTAGTCGGCAAGGTAGAAATCTGTCTGCCCCACTGTTTGTTTGTCACGGATGCCGTAAGCGGTAAGGAGAAGATAGTCGCCCGTAGTGAATGGATTAGCTGTTGTGGTGTAGCCGTCGCCGTTGACTATGGCATCTTTCACGCGGGCCGTATTTGTGACATAGACCCCTGACGGTGAGAAACGTAGGTTGCCTGATGTGTATCTTATGGTATGCAATGAATCAGGACATACCACAGAGTAAGTGTTTGACATATATCCCCCTCCTGCCGCAGAGCGGAAAATAGTGGAGTCATGACCGTCGTATTCTGTCGATGTCTCGTTTGAGATGGCAAAGCCGCTCCACCATGATATGCTGTGGTTTGTGATGCTGAAGTTATAGTATCCGTTGTTCCATATTGTCTCCTCGCCTTTTATGGGGTCTTCTGGAGTGCCGCCATGCCAGTAGCTTTCGGAAGGGAGCTGGGTCTCCTCAAAGGTAGCCACGCTACAGTCGGCCATCAGTGAGATAGTCAGGACGGCGGTCGTCCTCATACCTGCGGCATTACGGAATGTGACTGTGGCATGATACACGCCGGTGGGCACTGTTGCATCTGGTAATATTGTGATATACCTTCCTTCAAGTGGGTGCTCTTCAATGTTCATTGGTGTGGCTACTGTGTCTGTGAAACGGACAGAGTATGCCACTGGCCTCCCCGTACTTTCATACGTGATATTCAGTGCGGAGTCCTGAAGACAGAGCGTATATACATCATCCTTGAATATTATATTGAAGGGGCATACTTCCAATGTGGCATAGCAGTCGGCGTTGAATTTATACGCGAGGTCACACCGGTAGCATCTATCCTCTGAAACAGGTGTTTTGAGAGTCTGTTCCGTACTGACGGTCTTCTCCGGATTGTCCGCGGCGTACCATCTGTAATCATAACCTTCAGGTGCTCTCCATTCGCTGAATCCCTCCGTAGAATTGTCGGTGATTCTTGCCGGTGCTGTGCCTATGGCGTAATATGTATAGCCGAAGTGCGACCCGTTTCTACAGTCCGATGTGGTGAGGCGCAGGAAGAGCGTCTCGCCGATAAAATCGCTCAAATTGATTGATACGGTTTCCCAGTTGTTCCATAATATATCGTAGTCCGGGTTGTCGGGATATAGGCTGTAAGGGCAGGTGTTGATGTTTGAGGAACAGCCTTCAAACTGGTTGTCTATCTCAAACGATTCACATATGCCTGTCTCCTGCCTGTTTTCGTCGAGCAGGGTCACGGAGAACCGGGCTTTTTCGTCAGCGCTATGCTCTTCATTTTGAAATAATGTCATGAACCGGATAGTCAGGAACACATTCTCCTCATTCACTTTGAAACGGTATTCAATCCGCTCTGCACCTCCCGGCTCAGAATTTCCGAGCCTGACAACAGGTTGGTTGTCAGGCGTGTTAATGGTAAACCCTGTCGCCTGATCATATATTATCCCGTTGCATACGGAGTGTCGGCTGGCTGGTGATGATGCGCCGGAATCAACCGGAGCGCATGGCATGAACTCAGACCCTTCGCTGTCGATATGGTCGTTTATGTAGAAATAAGTATGCGCACTGTTGAAATTGGCGTAGTCTATGGTTTCCGGCACAGGCTGACGGCGGACTGTGATGGATGATGATACCAAGTTTGACCATTCATCCGTTACAGGGCAATAGGAGCGGATCGAGAATACGAATGTGAAAGCGGTATCCTCGACAGTTATAGGTACTGCGATGCGTGGCTGGATTGTCCGTCGTGTGTATTCTTCTGTCTGGTAGCCGAAACTGTATCTGATTTCACATGTGTCGTGTGTACTGCTCCACGTGGCGAAGATGCTGTCGGCAGTATGGAAGAGGGTTATGCCGTCCGGAGGCAGGCATGACGCATTTTCTGGGGTGATGCTGATGTTGTCTATGAAGACGCTTTGTGGCTGTACGGTCTGGTCGCCGCCACCGATGATGATGCCCGGTCTCTCTTCTTCGAAGTGATGGACGAAGAGAAATAGGAGCTTGCACGGAGAGCCGAGGGATGTTATTGTAGTGTTGTATTTTGTGTGGCCGGTCACGGGGTCGGGGGTGAATGTCCCGTTAGCGAGGAGATACTGGCCGAGCAGCGTACCGTTTTTTATCTGTTCTAATGTAGTGTAATTCAGTTCTATATCAAGGTCTGCGGGTATCCAGTAGACGAGTGTGTCGCGGAGGCCGGTTACGGGCAGCATAGTAAGGTCAAACGAGAGGCGGTACATGCCTCCCGCGAGGGCAATCGTGCGTTCGGCCATAGAGCAATAGAACATTTCGTAGAGTGATGACGGGTCACTGCTGATAGATGGGTCGATGTCAATGTACAGCCCCCGTGATGTATCGCCGTGCATCCGGCCCACCTCCCATCCGGTGAATGACACAGTGTCGTGGAAGTTTTCGATGTGCCATAGGGAGCATTCGGTGGTGTCTTCGAAATCACAGCTGTATGAGCGGAGCTGGGCTGATGAAAATACAGGTGTCGCTGCAATAATAATGGTAGAAATAAGGCGTAATAGGGTCTTCATGCTATATAGGTTAACTGGTTAACAGATTGTGTTGTCAAGGCAAAATTACTCAATTTATTTTGGATAGCATATCTGTGATGCTCTTTTTCGTGCGTCTTCGCCTGGCGGTTAAGCATAGGGAAAGCCTGTCCTTCCGCCTCATTCTCCCCGCATCCCTGTATCTTTCCTCGTCTCACTCTCCCTGCCCAAATCGCAAATTAAGGTTAAAAACACGTACTCTCGCCGAAGCCTCCCCCTATCCCCCCGCCTGTTTCCCCGGTCTTCCGTCCGTCCTCGCAGGCATCTCCGCCGCTTTCTCTCCTTCGTATAACCCTCTATTCTCCGGTAACACAACTCAGCTTTGTCTCCCGCAGTGCCATTCTTGTAGTGTTTCCGGAGAGCGGAAACATTTGTAATTTTGCATGGCTTATGAAAGCGACATCAATGACAGATGGCGGCATAATGCGGGGCATGGTGCTCTTCGCCCTCCCGCTTATGCTCGGCAACATACTCCAGCAGTTTTACAATCTGGCTGATACGTTCGTTGTGGGGCGTTTCGTCGGTGCGGGTGCGTTGGCGGCAGTCGGTGCGGCATACGCGCTCATGGTCTTCATCAACTCCGTGCAGCTTGGACTTTGCATGGGCAGCGGCACGCTTTTCTCGCTGCATTACGGTGCAGGGCAAATGCACGAACTGAGACGTGGCGTGTACGTGTCGTTCGTCTTTATCGGGCTGATTACGGTGGTGCTCAATGTGGCGGTATTTCTGCTTATTGACCCGCTGATGCGGCTGCTCCAAGTGCCCGCCGATGTGTACGGCATGATGCGTGACTATCTGCTCATAGTCTTCTGCGGGATACTCTTCTCGTTCATATACAACTTCTTCGCCTCCCTGCTCCGTGCAGTGGGAAACTCTGTCGTGCCGCTGGTTGCGCTGATAGTGTCGGTGGTGCTCAATGTGGTGCTCGACATCGTATTCGTATGCGTGTTCGGCTGGGGTGTGGCCGGGGCGGCATGGGCGACGGTCATTTCTCAGGCTGTGTCGGCCGTGTGGCTGATGTTTTACACCGTCAGGCGTGCGGCGGAATTGCTGCCCGGCAGGCAAGAGAGGCGTTTCAGCCGCAGTGTACTCGGCGAAATAGGCTCATATTCGCTGCTCACATGCCTCCAGCAGTCGGTGATGAATTTCGGAATACTTATGGTTCAAGGGCTTGTCAACAGTTTCGGCACGGCGGTGATGGCCGCCTTTGCTGCTGCGGTGAAGATTGACACCCTGGCCTATATGCCCGCGCAGGACTTCGGCAATGCCTATTCGGTCTTCGTGGCGCAGAACTATGGCGCGGGCAAAGGCGGACGCGTACGTCGCGGCACTCGCGGTGCTTTTGCCCTTGTGACGGCATTCTGTTTGGCGGTCTCGGTTCTGGTCTTTATCTTTGCAGGGCAGTTGATGGCTCTTTTCGTGGGCGATGAGCCTGACATAGTGCTGATTGGCAGTAACTATCTGCGTATCGAAGGCACTTTTTACTGTGGCATAGGGGTGCTTTTCCTCTTGTACGGCTACTACCGCGCAGTGCGTCGGCCTGCCTTCTCGGTAGTGCTTACCGTCATTTCGCTCGGCACCCGTGTGGCCTTTGCCTACACCCTGTCGGCCATTCCATCTGTCGGCGTTTCCGCTGTCTGGTGGTCTGTCCCGGTAGGCTGGGCTTTGGCCGATGCCGTAGGACTGATTTATTACCGTAAAATCAATAGGTTACAAAAAGCATAGAGTTATGAAAATAGTACTTCTCGAATCGCTCGGCATTCCCGCCGTGAAACTTGAAGAATATGCGGCGCGTCTCAGGGCTGATGGTCATACGTTTACGGCCTATGAGCGTGATGACAGTCCCGCTGTGAAAATAGAACGGGTCAAGGATGCCGACGTTATAATGATAGCCAATATGCCTCTCGAAGCCGAGGTGATTGAGGCGTGTGAAAACTTGAAATTCATCGATGTGGCGTTCACGGGCGTTGACCACGTGGCTCTCGATGCCGCTCGGCGCAAGGGCGTAAAGGTGAGCAATGCCGCTGGCTACTCCACTCGCGCCGTCTCCGAACTCGCCCTCTGCATGATGCTCTCGCTCCTGCGCCGTGTGCCTCAGGTCGAGGCGCGTTGCCGTGCCGGACAGACCAAGGATGGGCTTGTAGGCAGTGAATTGTGTGGCAAGACGGTGGGCATAGTCGGTGTCGGCGCGATAGGCGGGCGCGTGGCGGAACTGTGCCATGCCTTCGGGTGTAGGGTGTTGGGCAACAAGCGCACTGTGCGTGGCGACGAACCGCAGTTCATCGAGTTCATGTCCCTTGACGAACTGCTGCGGCAGAGCGATATAGTCTCTCTCCACTGCCCTCTCACCCCTGAGACGCGCGGGCTTATCGATGCACGCCGTTTGGACATGATGAAGCGCGGTGCGCTGCTTGTCAACACGGCGCGTGGTGCTGTTGTCGACAGTGCCGCCCTTGCCGCCGCGTTGGAAAGCGGCCACATCGGCGGTGCGGCCGTCGATGTCTTCGAGTCTGAGCCGCCCCTCCCCGCTGACCATCCGCTGCTCCACTCTCCTAATACCATCGTGACCCCTCATGTGGCCTTCGCCTCGCACGAGTCGATGGAGGCACGTGCGGCAATTGTCTTTGACAACATCGCGGCTTGGATGTCTGGCCGGCAGCAGAATATAGTGCTCTGATTATATTTGCGGGCCGAAAAGTGCCTTACTAAGCCGTTTTTCGGCTCAAAATGGTCCGCAAATCGTATTTGAATACCAGTTATTGAACCGTAAATTGCATCATGGCAACAGGATGAATTTGCGGTTCTCTCTTATCTGTCCCCCTCTATTATGCTACCCCTCCCCGCACCCACTCCCGCTTCCTGTCGCCTCTCTCGCTCACGGCAAAAATCTGACGTTTTACCGAAATTGCACCCTTATTTCAAATGTGTATAACCTGCATTCCTCCAAAATCCGCCTCCCCTCCCCTACTCCATCCGCTCCATGTATAGCCCTCATAATCAGGCTCTCTATCCTACCCTCCGCCACCTTTCAGCTACCCTCCCGCTACCCTCGCCTTAGCGGTTCGCCACTTTGCGGCCTTTTTCTGCCTATTTGCGTCAAAGCATGAACCCATATCAGAAAAAAGTGTTATATTCCCGCCCTCCGTCTCGCGGCACGCACTCTCATTGTCTCTCCCTCCCCTCCTCACCCGTTTGGCGGTCTCGCATATTATGCCTATCTTTGCAGCCGACATAACTGAGTATGCACAAGAGACTTTCACATATCTCAATGATAGCTTTCGCCGTGCTCTTCCTTTGGATGTCCCTCGGCGTGAACGTCTATCATTTCTGTTGCAGTGCATGTGCCGACTACGGTGCCGATGTCTTTCTCCTCACCTCTTGCGAAGAGATACATGCGGCTCACGTCTGCACTGATGACGGGTGTGCCTGTCGCGCTTCGGCCGATGCCGGTGCGGCCGATGCCGGTATGCCCTCTGCACGTGCGGCCTACGGTGTCGGCGGCGGAGGTTGCGGTGTAGAACACTACTCCATTGATATTCAGAACATAGTAAATATCCAATACCACTTCTCCGCGCCGGTGTGTACTGTGCCGGAGATGATGTCGTTGCTCTCGCCCGCTCTGCCGGAGCGTCACCGCGTGGCGCGTCTCTTTTGTGACATGCCGCCCTCCTCTCTTTCCGGGCGTGATTTGCTTTCGCGCGTCTCTACACTGTTGATTTAGCTTTACGGTCATATCCGCGCGTCTTTCCCTGATGCGGATATATATGCCTTTATCCCTGTCCGCGCCTCTGCGCGAGCGGCAGGACAAACACATACCGTTAACGCTAAATTATACAGTTCATGAAATATATAGTATCACTTTTCATATCATTTTTCATCTCGGTTTCACTCTTTGCCGACTTGCGCGGCACAGTCGTTGATGAAAACGGCGAGCCAATTATCGGTGCAGAACTCGTATGGCTCAACACCGTAACTGGCGGTGTGACCGATGTAAATGGAAACTTTCACCTCCGCACTGTCGATGGCAACAACCTGCTTAGGGTCTACTACATATCCTATCAGACCGACACTATAACCGTGACCGATACGGTTGCCCCCATCAATATCGTGATGCGTGAGGAGGCCATCGCTATGAAGGACGTCACCGTCTCCGGACGTGCGGCGGCCACTATCACCTCGCGCATCTCCCCTCTCCAGACGCAGAAAATCACCGGCGCGGAGCTTTGCAAGGCCGCCTGCTGCAACCTCTCCGAGAGTTTCGAGACAAACGCCTCTGTCGATGTGGCTTACGCCGACGCGGCTACCGGTGCCAAGCAGATACGTCTCCTCGGTTTGGCTGGCACATACGTGCAGCTGCTCACCGAAAACACTCCCGGCATCCGCGGCCTCGCGCAGAACTACGGCATGGAGTATATCCCCGGCGCGTGGATGGAGAGCATACAGGTCTCTAAAGGAACTTCTTCTGTAATAAATGGTTACGAGGCCACTACCGGGCAGATAAACGTGGAGTACCTCAAGCCCAACACTCAGGACCCCATCGCCCTCAATGGCATGTTCTCTTCCAGTCTGCGCGGCGAGCTCAACGCCACCGGCGGATGGGACATAAACCCTTACGTCTCGACCGGCGTACTAGCCCACTACAAGACCGAACAGTGGGGGCATGACGGCAACGGCGACGGCTTCATGGACATACCCAAGAGCCAGCAGGCCAACGTCCTCAACCGTTGGTACATCAAGCGCGGCGACTACACTGGGCAAGTCCTCGTGCGCGGCCTCTACGACGAGCGCATAGGCGGACAGTTCCCCTCCGCCGCCAAGGGCTACGACCCCTATCGCATTGGCATCTACACTTGGCGTGCCGATGCTTTCGTGAAAAATGGCTACGTATTCAACGAGGAAAAAGGCACGAGCCTCGGCGTGATAGTCAGCGGCTCCTACCACAATCAGGACGCGGTCTATGGCCGCCGCCTCTATGACGGTGCGCAGGGCAACCTCTACGCAAACGCCATCTTCCAGACCAATTTCACCGACGAGCACAAACTCGTGGCGGGCGCGAGCGTCAACTTCGACCACTACGAAGAGCAGCTTGACTTCCGCAATGACGTCTCTATGGGCAACGGTTCGATGAACTTTGACCGTCAGGAGGTTACGCCCGGCATATTCGCCGAATATTCGTTCAACTATCGCGAAAGCCTCTCCCTATTGCTTGGCCTGCGTGGCGACTGGAGTTCGCGCTACGGCTTCTTCGTGACCCCCCGCTTCAACGTGCGCTATTCGCCGTGGCAATGGTGGAACATACGCGCCTCTGTCGGCCTCGGCTACCGCAGCCCGAACCTCCTCAGCGACAACGCCTTTGTCATGCCAACAAGCCGCCGCATTGTCGTCTCCGAGGAGCTTGAGCAGGAGCGCGCCCTCAACGCCGGCATCAGCACCACATTCTACATCCCCATAAGCGGGCGCGAGTTGCAGATTTCCGCCGAATACTACTACACCAACTTCTTCGAGAGCGTCGTGGTTGACATGGACTCTGACCCCCACGCCATCATATTCTCAAACCTCCACGGCGGCCGCGCATACGCCGGCAACGCTCAGATTGAGGCCACTATGGAGATACTCAAAGGTTGGACCATGACCCTCGCCTACCGCATGACCGACGTACGGACCACCATCAACGGCCGCCTCGTCGAAAAGCCGCTAACGAACCGCTTCAAGGGACTTATCACCACATCATACGTCACACCCCTCAAACGTTGGCAGTTCGACCTCACGGCACAGTTCAACGGCGGAGGACGCATGCCCACACCCGATGCCGCAAACCCGCTTTGGGACAGCGAGTTCCCTTGGTATCCGCAGCTCATGGCACAGGTCACGAAGTACTTCCGCACATGGTCAATATACCTCGGGGCGGAAAATATAACTAACTTTACGCAGCCCAATCCGGTCATCGCGGCGGCCAACCCGTGGAGCGGCGATTTCGATGCCTCTATGGCGTGGGGTCCCATCCACGGCGCGAAAGTCTACATCGGCTTCCGCTGGGCGTTCGACCGTGCTGAGTGACATTCATCTCTAACAAAATAAACACTTGATTATGAAGAAAATCATCATCTGCTGCCTGATGGCGCTCTTCGCCACGGCGGCATTCGCTGAAAAGCGGACAGTCATGCTCTACATCCCCGGCATGGAGTGCTCCAACTGTCAGGGGAAAGTCGACAAAATCCTCGCCTTTGAAAAGGGCGTGCGCTCCCTCGACTACAACCTCGAGAAACGTATGGTCACAGTCGTCTTTGACGACCGCAAGACCGATGTGGCCAAATTGCAGGAGGCGCTCCTCAAGCACATCAACTACAAGAGTTACGAAGTCGACGCCGACGGCAATGTGAAGATGCCCGCTTCTGGCGAGACTGACGCTGGGCACTCCGCGCCGCACGCCCATTGACACTTGGCTTGTCCGGCGGACATACAGGCCACGCCCTCAGACTCTCAGGGCGTGGCCTCTCTTTTTCTCCCCTCCATACACCACTCCCCTACCCCCCGTCCATACCATATTGCCTCCTACCCTCCCCGTCCGCTCCTCCTCTCTCATCCCATTCCTCCTCCGTTTCCACCCTCTTCCCCTCTCCCTCTCCCCAAATGCAAATCAAGGTTAAAACACGTACTCTCGCCTTATCCCCTCCCTCTGCCCTTTCCCTAAGTCTAAATTTGGGTTAAAAAGTCGTACTCTCGCGCCAGCTCTCAGGGACTCCCTCCGAACCTCCTCCGAAGCCTCTTGCCATCCCCGCCTGGGCCCGTCCAACGGCAAAAAGAAAAAAAATATTGTGCCGCCTATTGTTTTTTAAGAAAAAAATCCATACCTTTGCCCCATCACTATTTAGCATACCCGCTAAATATACGTATCATAAAACAATAAAAACACATACTGCTATGAAAAATACATCTTTTAAAGCATTAATCCTCTCTGCGGCATTAATCCTCTCCGGAGGCCTTTACGCGCAGAGTCAGCTTTCTGACATCTATGTATTTTCAGAAAATGCTTTTGAAAATGCAGAAAAAGTTACATCGATAGAAATAGGCGATGTGAGCGTTGCTTTTGCCAAAGCGGAGGGCTCTACCGACCCTGCCTACTACAACAGCGGCACGGCGTTACGTCTTTACATGCACAACACTATGACTTTCGCTGCCCCTGACGGCACAGTCATCAACCGCATAGAGTTTAGTCTTGCGGGCGGGTCATGGACTCTTTCCGATGTGACCCCCTCTGTTGGTGATGCCTCTTTCTCTTATGAGGAAAAAACTGGTAACTGGAGCGGAGATGCTCAGGAGGTTACATTCACTCTTGGTGATAAGATTGACGGCGAAAGCACCCAGCTGCGTATAGTCTCCATCACCGTCACCTACACCCCCGGCGAAGTTGCCGTTGCGCGTCCCGTAGCCACTCCCCCCGCCGGCTTCTACACCGAGGCGCAGAGCGTTGCCCTCACTTGCGCCACTGAGGGTGCCGAGATATACTACACCCTCGACGGCACAGAGCCTGATGCCACAAAGACACGCTACACCGCCGCCGTCTCCATAGACAAGAATACCACCCTTAAAGCCGTAGCCGTCAAGGGTCAGGATGTCTCCTCCGTCCTCACGGCCGAATACACCTTCCCCGTAGTTTGTGAGAACATCGCGGCCTTCATGTCCGCCTCCTTGGAGCGTGGGACAAAACTCCTCATCTCCGGCACTGTCACCGTCACATACCAGAACGGTTCTTACCTCTATGTGGCCGACAACACGGGCGCGGCTCTCATCTACGGCTCTGGCCTCGGCTCATTCACTAACGGCGACACCTTCATAGGCCTCGTCGGCACAGTCGATATATTCAACGGCGCGCCTCAGCTCAAAGACCCCATTCTGCCCGAGAAAGGCACGGGTAGCAAGATAGAGCCTTCCGTGATGAAGCCCGAGGACGTTGATAAGGCGGATATGCACCGCTACATACTCCTGCGTGGCGTAGAGACAGCTGCCGACCTCACGCTCGACAGCGAAAACCGCAATGGAGAAATCCTCTCCGGCTCCACCTCGTTGTCTCTCTTCAACAACTATAAGCTCGGCCTCACACTCAGGGCGGGCGTGAAGTACGACATGGTAGCCATCGTCGGCTACCGCGAAAAGGACGGGGAAGCCACAGTGCAGCTCTACCCCATCTCTGTGACTGAAAGCACAGGCTCGGCTCTCCGGCCTGTCAATGCAAAGAGTGTCGAGGCATACTCCTCCGACGGGGTGCTCTATGTATCCGCCTCCGTTGGCGATCGCATAGAAGTCTATTCGCTGCTCGGCTCGCAGCTCTATAACGCCACGGCAACTGATGCAGTCACCGCCATCGGCGACCTCCCGCAGAGCATCGTCATAGTGCGTGTGGGCAGTGCCGCCACAAAAGTGGTAGTGAGATAGCCCTCGGCGGCGTGCGCCTTCGCAGCCTCGCGCACGGCATAAGGGAAAATACGGCGGGTCGCGCAGAGATGCCCACTTCGGGCTTCCCTCTGTGCGGCTCGTGCTTTCACCGGGTGCAGTGCCGTTCGCACCCGCATTGTAACGCCGATGTAATCTTTGTTGCAATGCTGTTAAATTTCTGCCTTGCGGCGCATTTCCCTTTGGTGGTTGCGGGCAGATTGCTTAACTTTGTTCCGACTATCGCCCTGCGGGGCATGGCTTTGATATACTAACTTTTAAATAATTCACTGCTATGAAAAAAGTTACTTTTTTACGGACACTGATGCTCCTTGTGGCATCATTTTTGATGGGGCAAGCCTTTGCCCAGACAACATGGGAGTATGAATTTACATCCAAAGTTTTCAATGCTAATGGAGCGCAAAATTTAAATGGAGTAGAATGGAATTTTGCTGGAGAAGGTTCTACTGGATATTTTGGCTATGATGGAACAAAAGGCCAGCAGTTCGGTTCTAAAAATAAACCCTTTACAACATTAACCTTTTCTACAAATGGAATCGAGGGTGTTGTGACAGAAGTGAAAGTAAATGCTTCTACTGCGAGTGGAGCAACCGCTAAAATGTCAGTTTCAGTAGGCGAAGTGGAATTCGCTTCAGCTCAAGATCTCACTACCGAGTCAACCGACTATACATTTACTGGAAGTGGAACAGGTGAGATAAAGATAATCGTCGCTCAAACAGAGGCGAGAGCTATTTATGTTAAGTCGATTAGTGTCACTTACTCTTCTTCTTCTGTTGCGGTAGTTCGTCCTGTCGCTACTCCTGCTGGTGGCTTCTACACCGAGGCGCAGAGCGTAACACTCTCTTGCGCAACTGAGAATGCCGTAATATACTATACGACCGACGGCAAAGAGCCTACGGCTGAAAGCACACAGTATAAGAATGCGATAACCATCGACAAGACCACAACTCTCAAAGCCATCGCCATCCTCGGTGAAGAAAGCTCCTCTGTCCTGACAGCCACATACACATTCCCCGAGAAAGTCGCTGACATTGCTGCCTTCATGGCTAAGGAAGTGAATAAGGATGTCTACTATCAGATTACAGGCACTGTGACCGTCACGGCTCAGAACGGTGCTTACCTCTATGTTACCGACGCGAGCGGCAATCTGCTGGTCTATGCTTATGATCTGCCTAAGTACACCAACGGTCAGACATTCACCGGTCTCATAGGTACAGTCGACGAATTTGGCGGCGCCAAGCAGCTTGTTCCGTACACTCCGCTGCCCGAAGCAGCCGATGGCGAGGCTGTAGAGCCTACAGTGATGACCCCTGACGAAATCACTGCCGACGACCTCTATGCCTACATCAAGATAGAGGGTGCGGAAATAGCCTCTGCTTGGGAGAGCAAGGATGCAACCATAAAGACCACTGACGGCACTCTTGCCCTGCGTGACCAGTTCAGCATCGGTGGTACTCTTGCCGTAGGCTCTAAGTATGACATAATCGCAATAGTCGGCCTTTACAACACCACTGTACAGTTGCTGCCGCTTTCGATGACTCTCACTCAGGGAGTTGAGACAGAGGAGTTCACCTCCATAGCAGAACTCATCGAGGCCGCACCCGCTAAGGCTAATCTCACTTGTGACCTCACAGTGCTCTACCACAATGGCAGAAACCTCTATGTGCGCGATGCTGCCGGCGACAATATCCTTATTTACGACAGCACGGAAAAGATAGGCGATACGGAATACACTAACGGCCAGATTCTCACTGGCGGAATAGTAGGCGCGTACACGCTGTTCGGTGGTACGAAGCCCGAACTTGAGACACTCAACGAGACCGAGATGCCCGCCGCACAGGAGGGTACGCCCGTTGAGCCTGATAAGGTCAATCCCGCTGACCTCACGCCTGAAAACGTGAACGACTTCGTAAGCATAGTGAATGCCGAAATAGCGGAGGACTTTACATTCGACGGAGACAGGAACCTCAACGCCACTATTGTGATGGGCGAAGGTACATTCACCATTCGTGACAGCTTCCGCAACTTCACTGACAAGGCTTTGACAAAAGGTCAGAGGGTTGACATAGTAGGCTTCGTAGATGTTTACGATGGCACGGCTCAGGTATACCCCATATCCATCGAAGACAATGGCGAGACTACGGACATTGATGTCGTTCCTGCTGACGGTGTGACTGTCTATACTGAGGACGGCGTGCTCTACATCGAGGCCGGGGCGGGTGACATGATAGAGATATGGTCTGTACAGGGTCAGCTGCTCTACTCCGGTAAGGCGGTTTCAGACCTCACGGCTGTAAGCTCCATGCCTTATGGTGTGGTAGTTGTCCGTGTCAACGGTGCAGCCGTTAAGGCGATAGTACGCTGATGCCTTGTGACTTATGACATCGTAATAGGTGTCTCGATACATTTTGGCCGGAGGGTGTGATGTGATGCCCTCCGGCCTTTTTTATCACCCCTCCTTTGTCGTGTGGCGCGGAGTTATGCCGTTGCGGAACGGGCTGGTTCGATGAAATTCACCCGGTAAATTTCATCGAACTCGCGTTAATAGGTTTTAAATAGACCTAAGTAATTGTCGCCCAAGCATGTAAAATTGCTAACTTTGCAGCAGATTCCGGCTGTGACAGCCGTAACTTGCACAGAAAAGGAGATTGGAAATATGAAGAAGTTTTTTGTGTTGGCGGCTATTATAATCTCTGTGGCTGCGCCGCAACGTCTGTTTGCGGAAGAGCGGCAACGCCTGCTCTCTTTGACGGGCTACGCGCCCATAGACACGCTTGATATGTTCAAGCTCGATATTTTCGCCCTGTCTCATGAGGACAGTGTGGCTCTGCTGGCCAGGCTGCGTGAGCAGGACAGCGTTATGCGTTTTCTTGACAGCGTGAACAGGATTTATCCGTCGTATGAGTTTTATAAGGAGTCGTGGGATATGTCACGCATCAACCCCTACTGCGTGAAGATAGACTCTCTGCCCGATTCTGTCTATATGGACTGTTCGGGGTTTGTCTTCCCGACTGACGGCAACCGTGTCACCTCACCTTTCGGGGAGCGCGGGGCGCGTTTCCACTATGGTGTGGACATAGGCGTGCATTATGGCGACACCCTGAGAGCCACTTTCGATGGCAAAGTGAGGCTCGTGGGCTATGACAGATGGGGCTATGGTCACTATGTGGTAGTGCGCCACAGCAACGGTCTTGAAAGCCTCATGGGGCACATGAGCCGTGCCCTTGTCCGTGAGAATGATGAGGTCAAGGCGGGCGACCCTGTCGGGCTGGGCGGCAGTACCGGGCGTTCCACAGGCCCGCACCTTCATCTCGAATACCGTTTTCTCGGAAATGCGTTCGACCCCGTCAAACTTATCGATTTTGAAGCGCGGTCAGTGCGCACGGATGTGGGGAACGAGTTTCTCCTGACCGTTGAGGATACATATTCTCACAAAGGGGTTTTGGCAGAGATGGCCAAGGCGCGTTATCACAGGGTACGCAGCGGGGAGACGCTGTCGCACATAGCGCGGCGGTACGGCACTTCGGTCTCCGCGCTCTGCCGTCTGAACCGTCTCAGCCGCTCGTCCATCTTGCAGATAGGACAGCGGGTAAGATACAGGTGACGCATGTTATAATAACCTTGAAAATATAAGATTACCATGTTTGATTTGGCTATTCTCGGCGGCGGGCCTGCCGGGTACACGGCTGCCGAACGTGCGACCGTGGGGGGACTTAAAGTTGTCCTTTTTGAGAAAAGTGCTTTGGGAGGCACATGCCTTAACGAGGGGTGCATCCCTACCAAAACTCTGCTTTACAGCTCAAAGCTCTATTACAACGCCAAGAACGGCGCGAAATACGGCGTGACTGCGGGCGATGTGTCATACGAGTATGACAAGATTGTGGCACGCAAGAACAAGGTCGTACGCAAGCTGAATGCCGGCATCCGCTCCAAGATGACCAATCACGGTGTCACTGTGGTCTCCGGCGAGGCTCAGGCTCTTGCCAATGAAGGGGGCGTGGTTACTGTGGAGTGCGGCGGCGGGCACTATCAGGCCAAGAACCTGCTTGTATGCACGGGCTCTGTGGTCTCCATCCCGCCTATCAAGGGCGTGGACACGGCATCTTATTGGACTTCGCGTGAGGCTCTTGAGACGAAGAGCGTGCCGGAGTCGCTGATAGTCATTGGTGGCGGTGTGATAGGCATGGAGTTTGCAGGCCTCTTCTCCACTTTCGGCACTAAGGTGACTGTCATAGAGATGGCTCCGGAGATACTGCCGGGCATAGATGCGGAGATTTCGGCCATGCTTCGCGCCGAATATGCCAGGAAAGGCGTGGAGTTCCACCTCTCCTCTAAGGTACTCGAAGTGGAGACGGGCAGGGTGACGTTCAGCGATGCTGAGGGCGAGCATAAGGTCGAGGCGGCGGAGATACTGCTCTGCGTTGGCCGCAGGCCGTCGTTGAAAGGCATAGAGAGCCTCGGGCTGAAGCCGTTCCGTAACGGCATTGAGGTCGACGCTCACATGCGCACGTCTCAGCCGAATGTATATGCCGCTGGCGACATCACTGCGTTCTCTCTCTTGGCGCATACCGCTGTGCGTGAGGTAGAAGTGGCTGTTAACAATATGCTTGGCATTGAGGACACTATGAGCTACAAGGCTATACCGGGCGTGATATACACTAATCCTGAAGTGGCCGGAGCGGGCATGACTGAGGCTGCCATGCAGGCCGAGGGCAAGCCGTATGAGGTGAAGAGGCTGGCCATGACGTTCTCAGGCCGTTTCGTGGCAGAGAACGAGGGCGGCAACGGCCTTTGCAAGCTGATTGTTGACGGCAACGGAGTGATTGTCGGCGCACACTTGATAGGCAACCCCGCATCGGAGCTTATATCTACTGCGGTGGTCGCTATCGAGAGCGGCATGACTGTGGAGCAGATGAAAAAGATTGTCTTCCCGCACCCGTCGGTGAGCGAGATATATAAGGAGACGCTGTTCGAGGCGTGAGCCGCGGCAGGGTAGCCGGCAGAAAAAAGTCCCGCGCAGAGATATATACTCCGCGCGGGACTTTCTTTATTTCTCCCCCTCCTGTTTCTCTGACAGTTCCGGTTTGGCTTTTTTCCGTCTGCTGTAGATGATACGGCCTACGATGTAAGTCACAATCACTGTACATACTGTGGCTATAAGGCTGTACCACAATGCCTGCTTCGCCGCTACCGAGGCTTCTACCTCTACGGGTTCGCTCATGTAGTCGCCCGGTATGTAAGAGTAGTAGAAGAAAGCGAACAGGTATGACAGTGCTAACAGTAGCGGTATTGCCACATGGTATGAGTACTTTTTGAGGTATCGGAAGTCGAACATGTTTGCTGCGTAGACGAAGAGCGGTATCGGCAAGAACCATCTGTACCACACAAATTCGGCTCCCGTGAACTCGGTGACCACGAAGCCCAGCATCAGGAAGAAGATGACTCCTCCAAGGAATTGTACGAGGATGAATAATACTAATCTGCCCATGGTTAGAAATATTAAGGATTTTATGATGTTTATACGGGGCAAATATAGTCAAATAATTTGATTATGCAAACGGAAAGCACATTTTATTTAAACTTTTCTTTTGCGGAGATATGTGGTTTAATGGATAATAATTTGTTGTACAGCGGTTTACGTATCAGGAAAAATGCACGGAGGGGAAGCTTGACGGAGGAGAAGTGCGGAGTGTGAAGACGGGGCGGGCGATGCGGGTGTGTGCGGGAGGGGAGAAAAGTATGCAAAATATGTATCGGCAGTGCAGGTATCAGTTTTGATACTTTTTGAAAGAAATTGGCGGGAAAGTGGCTTTTCGCTTGGTTGAGGGTAGGGAGAGGGTAGCGGCGGGGTAGCCGGATGCTGGCTGATACGCCTGACGGTCAGTGCGTTATGTGCGGGAAGCAGTGGTGCATGCAGATGGGTGTCTGAGGAAGGGTGTGCGTTTTGGTGCGGGTAGTTTTACCTTTTCTACTTCGTGACATAAATTTGGGCGTGATTTTATCCGCTTTTAAAAATTGTTTGTATCTTTGTGCTTTCGCATAAGGCATGATGCGGCAGTACGCGGGCTGCGGTGCTTTTTTGCCGCTGCGGCATTGGCGGGAGTGCGGCGGCCTGTGCCTGCGATGAGGGGCGGATTTCCCCGTGTGCGATTAAAGAATGTGTGAAAATGGACATTACACAGTTTGAGGATATACGGCCCTACTCGGACAGTGAGTTGCCGGGGGCAATAGCCGCTCTTATGGAGGATGAGGCTTTTGTCTCCCTGTTGGCCAAGTATGTGCCCGATATGGATTTCGGCTCTGTGGAGAGACTGTTGGATGGGGTGAGCTGCACCACTGATTTCCAGTTGAAGTTCATGTTCCCTGTGCTTAAAAGGGTGATAAACGGCCTTTGCACGGAGCTCACCGTTTCGGGGCATGAGAACATGCGTACCCCTTCGCTCTATATGAGCAACCATCGGGACATCGTCATCGACCCTTCGTTCCTTTGTATGACACTCGTGGACAACGGGTTGGATACATGCGAGATAGGCATTGGCGACAATTTGCTCTCCACCCCTTGGGTGCGCAGCCTTGTCCGCATAAACAAGTGCTTCATCGTCAAGCGGGGGCTTACGACGAGGGAGACAGTGAGGGCTTTCGCGCAGCTCAGTTCGTACATACGCTATGCCGTCACCGAAAAGAGGACTTCACTCTGGATAGCACAGCGCGAAGGGCGTGCCAAGGACGCTGACGACCGCACGCAGGACAGCATAGTCAAGATGTTCGCCCTGAGCGGGAGCGGCTCGTTGGCGGAGAGTCTCGCGCCGCTGAACATCACCCCCGTCTCCATCTCATACGAGTATGACCCGTGTGACTATCTGAAGGCCGTGGAGTTGCAGCAGCGCAGGGATAACCCCGCGTTCCGCAAGGGTAAAGATGACGACATGCGCTCCATGCAGACCGGTATACTGGGCTACAAGGGACGCGTGCATTACGCATATACGCCCTGCATCAACGCCGCGCTGCCGCGGATAGTGCAGGAGCACCACGGCGACCGCAAGGGGCAGATACGCGCCGTGTGCGAGTTGTGCGACCGCCAGATATTCGCCGCGTATAGGATATACCCTGTGAACATCGTGGCATACGGCCTCCTGTCGGGCGACCGCCGTTTCTCCTCTCGCTGCACGGCCGGGGAGCTGCGCACTGCCGCTGACTACCTCGACTCCCGCCTTGCGAAGGTGGACATCGGGGACAGGGACGATGAGTTTCTGCGCCGCAAATTGCTCGAGATGTACGCCAATCCGTTGATAAACAAGCTTTCTGTCGCGGGCGACATATAGCGCGTGGCGTATGACGTTTTTGCTGCCTCCGGGCGGCATGAAAAACATCTGATGGAAAAACAAATATCTATTTATTAATACCAAAAACGTTATTTTAATTATGTTCAAAGGACATCCTAAGGGGCTAATTGCAGCAGCCCTCAGTAATATGGGTGAGCGTTTCGGCTACTATATTATGAATGCTGTACTGGTGCTTTTCCTTTGCTCTAAGTTCGGCCTGGACGGCGACAAGGCGGGCATCATCTATTCCATCTTCTATGCGGGCATCTATATCCTGAGCCTTGTGGGCGGTATCATAGCCGACCGGACACAGAACTATAAAGGCACTATCGCCACGGGTCTTGTGGTCATGGCGGCCGGGTATATCATCCTTTCTATTCCCGTGCTTGCCACGCCGGAAAACTCCTCATGGCTTCTCTCGGTCACTTGTGTCGCCCTCTTCCTGATAGCCTTCGGCAACGGTCTCTTCAAAGGTAACTTGCAGGCTGTGGTGGGTCAGATGTACGACAACCTCGAGGCCGAGGCGGCCAAAGATGGTGAGGAGGCTCTCCGTATAGCGAAAAGCAAGCGCGACCTTGGTTTCCAGATATTCTATGTATTCATCAACATCGGCGGCCTGATAGCTCCGTTCGTAGCTCCCGCTCTACGCAGTTTCTGGCTGAAAGCCAACGGGCTGGTCTACGATGCTGGTCTGCCTGAGCTTTGCCATAAGTTCATCAACGGCACTATAGGTGAGCAGATGACTAACCTCAACACGCTTATGGCCGCTGCCGGTGGCGATATAAACAACATGATGGCTTCTTGCGAGAACTATCTGAAGATATTCAACGAAGGAGTGCACTACTCATTCATCGCCTCTGTGGCGGCTATGGCCATTTCGCTCATTATCTTCATGATATATAAGAAAGGCTTCCCCACTCCCGCCAAGAAGGCTGCTGCCGAGGTTGTGGAGTACACTGCTGAGGAGAAACAGGCTATGGCGGCTGAAATCAAGCAGCGCATGTACGCTCTCTTTGCGGTGCTGGGCATAGCCATCTTCTTCTGGTTCTCGTTCCATCAGAACGGCATGTCGCTCTCGCTGTTCGCTCGTGATTTTGTAACCTCTACCACTATCCCGCCTGAGGTATGGCAGGCTGTCAATCCTTTCTTTGTCATAACTCTTACGCCTGTCATCATAGCTATTTTCAGTTCGCTGGCGAATAAGGGAAAAGTGATTTCCACACCGCGCAAGATAGCCATCGGTATGGGTATCGCGGCGTGCGCCTATCTTTTCCTCACTATCTTTTCCGCTGTACAGGGTTATCCTTCGGCAGACGCGTTCAAGGAACTGCCCGTTGAGGAACAGGCTGCACAGAAATCCGGATGGTGGGTACTCATCGTGATATATTTCTTCCTCACTGCCGCAGAGCTGTTCATTTCTCCGCTGGGACTTTCGTTTGTATCGAAAGTTGCGCCGAAGACCATGCTCGGTCTCTGTCAGGGCCTGTGGCTCGGTGCGACGGCTGTCGGCAACCTCCTGCTCTGGATAGGCCCTCTGCTCTACGCCAAGCTGCCCATATGGCAATGCTGGACAGTATTCATGGTGGTATGCCTCATATCTATGGGTGTGATGCTCGGAATGGTCAAATGGCTTGAGCGTGTGACAAAATAAGGTTGCTCCGGTGACACTATAGACAAAATGTGCGGCTGCACCATTTTCGGTGCAGCCGCACATTTTGTTTCCCGATGTGTTTTCTCTGTCCTCGCGATAATAATGCAGCAGCGCGTGGCGGGCAATGGACCCATTCCCCTCTGCGCCCCGCAAGATAGGCATAGGCATGTTCATCGCCGCCGTCGGCTTCGTCATCATGGCGGTAGGCTCTATTGGCCTCCCCACCCCGAACGACTTGGCTCACACCACTGGCGACTCCGCGTTACTCCCAATCTGCTCATAGGCACATATCTCGTCCTCACGTTCGCCGAGCTCTTCCTCTCGCCGATGGGCATCTCTTTCGTATCCAAGGTTGCGCCTCCTAAATGTAAAGGCCTAATGATGGGCGGATGGTTCGTTGCCACGGCCGTAGGCAACTACATGGTCTCCATCATCGGCATGCTGTGGGGTGGCCTTCCCCTCTGGGTACTTTGGGGCATACTCGTCGTGCTGTGTCTCATATCTGCACTCTTCATCTTCTCCATCATGAAGAAACTTGAGAGCGCGACAGCCTGACACCGCACATGACAATTCAATAACCACTTGGCGGCGGCTCACTATTGAGCTGCCGCCTTTTTCATATCCAATTCCATCCTCCAACCCAATCCCGCATAACTTCTGCCCCTTTCTGCACCCTCACCAATCCAATCCCCACCCCACTCCTCAAATGCAAATCAAGGTTAAAAAGTCGTATTCTCGCCCTATCCTCTCCTTATCTTTTCCCCACCCTCTCCCCCCTTCCCCTACTCCCCTTGCAAATCCACTTTTTAATCGTAAATTTGCAAAAACCTTTTTGCTAAACCCACACAACTATGATAGACAGACAGATATCCCGTAAACTCCTCGACCTCGGCGGCAAATACCCCATCGTCACACTCACCGGCCCGCGCCAGTCCGGCAAATCAACCCTCTTGCGTGGCATCCTCGACGGCTACACCTACGTATCCCTCGAAGATCCCGACATGCGCCTCTTCGCCGATTCCGACCCACGCGGCTTCATAGCCACCTACCCCGACCGCACCATCATCGACGAGGCACAGCGCGTCCCCTCACTCTTCTCCTACCTCCAGACCCACACCGACAGCGTAGGCCGCGCAGGCATGTACTACCTCGCTGGCTCACAGAACTTTCTCCTCATGCAAACCCTTGGCCAGTCCCTCGCCGGGCGCACCGCCCTCCTGAGGCTACTCCCCTTCTCCCATGCCGAGATGCGTGCCGGAAGCCTCCTCCCCCCCTCCACCGATACCGAAATCTTCACCGGAGGCTACCCCCGTCTCTACGACAAAGCCATCGCCCCCGCCGACTTCTACCCCTACTACATCCAGACCTACGTCGAGCGCGACCTCCGTCTCATGAAAAACATCGGCGACCTCAGCCGCTTCATACGCTTCATAAAGCTCTGCGCCGGACGCATCGGACAGCTCCTCAACCTCACATCCCTCGCCAACGAGTGCGGCATATCCGCATCCACCGCCCAGTCATGGCTCTCGCTCCTCGAAGCCAGCTACATCGTATACCTCCTCAAACCCGACTTCAACAACTTTTCCAAACGCCTTGTCAAGACCCCAAAACTCTACTTCTACGACACAGGCCTTGCCTCCTCGCTCCTCGACATCGGCAACTCCTCGCAGATAGCCACCCACTTCCTCCGTGGCGGCCTCTTCGAGAACCTCGTAATCAACGAATTCATCAAGTCCGCCTACAACCGTGGCGCAGAGCCGCAGCTCACCTTCTGGCGCGACAGCACAGGCAACGAGATTGACCTCATCTGCTACCGCGACGGCCTCCCCCATGCCTACGAAATCAAGTCCGGAGCCACCCACTCCCCAGACCATTTCAAAGGCCTCTCCCGCTGGGCAGCCCTCTCCGGTGCCACTCCCGACCGCTGCTCCGTCATCTACACCGGCGACAGGTTCCTCACCTCCTCCTCCGGCTCCGTCATCCCGTGGTGCCATCTTACCTTTTAACCCATCCCCGTAACCCATTCGGGCGGCGGCTCTCTTTGGCCACTTTCTCCAGCTGCTGGGAGAAATGAAGTGCAAGCCGAAAACAGTGGCGGGCAAACTTGTTTGCACAGACACTGTTGAGGCGAAGCCTTCCATTATCAAAAAGTAACTGGGGGCTTAGGGGGCAAAGCCCCCATAAAACCCTCCCGTTTGCACCGACCTTAAATACAACCAAGAAAAGGGGTCAGGGGTTCGGGGCGGAACGTCCTATTATAAAACCCATCTAAGAAAAGCCTTTGGGGCATCCAGCCCCATTATACCCCTCAAAAATGAAGCGGGGCTACTCCCCCCTACCCCCGCTTCATCCCCCCAAAATGTCATTCAGCCGTTAAATAAATCTATTTCATTACATTTTGCCACATTCCATGCCCCGCATTGTAACAGAACTTTATTACCTTTGCAACATCTTGCGTCCCCGTTCCATCTCTACGGATGGACGGGCTTCGTTGCCCGCGCATATACTGATTGATTTTTCGAACAACTAAAACACTAACTGAATTATGAAAAAACACTTTATGAAAGCGATGCTGCCCGTACTCTTCGGCGCAGCTATCATCCTCACCGGGTGTCCTAACCAGAACGAAAACGGCTGGACATTCCATGAGCCGGATGCCTCCATGTCCGCTATGTTGGTCAGCAACTGCACAGGTGCCATCTCCGACATGCCTCTCGGCCTCACTTCCAGCGGCAGCACCGGCGTAGCCACAAAGCTCTCTGCCGACAAGCTCGCCGACATGGGCGGTCGTTTCCGCGCCATCCGCATTGACGTTGGCCCCGAGGCCACTAACTGCGAAGTATTCATCGCGCAGGGGGACATAGAGAACGTCATCTACAAAGCCTCATTCACCCCTGCCGAATACGGTTGGAAATACATCGACATCCCCGAGGCTGACCGCGTAATCTACGGTGCTAACGAGGCTCAGGAGGACTACTTCATCGGTGCTACATTCGACGTAGAGGCGGGAACTTCTCCTATCAAGATGCAGTACGCCAGCCGCACCTACTCCACGGAGTACATCTATCTTAACGGCACTTGGAACACCACATCTTCTCAGGGGCTCGGCGGCCGTTTCTCCATACAGGCCGTGATTGACGGCGGCGACTACTCCGGCGTCACCGAAGACCTCTATGCCGCTGCCATAGAGGGCACGGCCAACTCCTCACTCAAGACGGGCGATCCTAACGTCCTGAAAGTCGCTGTCTACAACATGGGCGTACGTAAAGTGAATGGCATTATAGTCAACGTTGCTGCCGGCTCTGCCACCACTTCTCAGACTGTCGGCACTGAGCTTCTCCCCGGACAGTCTGCGGTTGCCGAGATAAACGTCCCGGCCGTCGATGCAGGCTCATACAAGGCGGCATACACTCTCACTGCCACTGCCTCTCTCGCCGAGGGTGAGAACTCCTCGCGTGATGATGAATTCGAGATGACACAGTCAGTCTACAACGCAAGTGGAGTTGCCCGCAACGGCATACTCGTAGAGCAGTTCACCAGTGTTGGCTGTGGCTATTGCCCAAGAGGCTCACAAGCCCTCGCGGCATCTATTGCTGATTTGCCTACGGCTGACCAGTCGAAAGTGGTATGGGTGGCTCACCATGGTAATATGAATGGTACTGACCCGTTTAAGACTAATCAGAGCGACACGCTCATGTCTTGGCTCGGGGTTACTGGTTTCCCGAATATGGACCTGAATCGTATGGTTACTAATAGTGGCTTCCTTTTCGTACCCTCGTCTTCTACGGTTACGGCTGACCTCCTTTCTGAGGCTCTTGCCATGCCTACTGCCGTTACACTCGAAGCCGATGTGGACTTCTTGGCAGACGACCGCTCTCTGACCGTAACCCTCTCAGGCAGCACCACCTACGACAGGGATATGAAGATTACCGCTCTCCTTGTTCAGGACGGCCTTGTGGCTCGTCAGATAGACTATGATGAAGGTATTACTCACACGGACTATGAGCACAACAACGTGCCGCGCGTCTACCTCACTTCCATCCTTGGTGATGACCTCACCTTTGCGGAGGACGGTTCATTCTCTGTGACATACACCACCACAGTGCCTGAGACTATAGGTGACTACGAGTGCGACGAGAACAACATGCGCTTGGTAGCCTACGTCGCCATCGACGGCAGCTCTCAGAACGATGTTGATGTCATGAACGTCGTATCCGAGGGTCTCATGACTCCTGGTGTCAGCCAAGCTCCTGCCATGCCTGATTACATACAGTCCGCATCTCAGGAAGGCCTCATCTACATAGCTCCGCAGTATCGCGAGCTTATGGAGAAGGTCGAAGTAGTCGAATAAACCCATGCCGCGCGCAGCTCCGCTGCCGCGTACCAAAGCCGCAGGCATCCCCTGCGGCTTTTTTTATTCCCTTATCTCTCTCCTCCCTCAGATTGTATAGCCATCAAAAAAGCCCGGCCAATCGCCGGGCTTCATTTTATACCTCC
>CALUOH010000055.1 GCA_944322025.1 uncultured Bacteroidales bacterium
GGTAGCAACCAGCGCATTGAGGCAGCACCGGGCATGTACATCGTACGCATGACTGCCGCCGACGGAAAAACTTATACACAAAAAGTGATTGTCAGATAAAACAATCAACGTTCCGCTTTACTTCAGCCCCTTCCTGACAAAAACAAGACAGCAGGAAGGGGCTGTCGTTTTTATCAATGAAAACAAGTTTTCGTTTGTCTCCGAGCTCACCTTTCGCTATCTTTGTAGAAGATAGGATGCGTCTCGGCATAGACAAACATGGAACAAGTTCCTGTTTGTCTATGCACTCGACTTTCGCTATCTTTGTATCCGCTATTGCGGAGCCTGCACAAGTATACAGCTAGGGCTGTACTGAATGCAAAGGACAAAAGTAGCAATATTTGGCATAACAGCCAAGCCAAACAGGGAAAAACTGACAGAGGATGCATCCGATAAATGCTTTTTTGCAGAAATACATATCGGCCGTGGTGGATTTTTTTTACCGCCCGTTCCGCAATTTAATTCCGCGACAGCTGTTCCGATACGGTGCGACGGGAGGTGCTAACGTCTGTTTCGACTGGGTGCTCTATTTCATATTCTATAATTTCGTGTTTGACAAACAGGTTGTCCATGTCGGCTTCCTCGCGTTCACACCTCATATAGCTTCGTTCCTGTTCACATTCCCGATAACGTTCCTGACAGGTTTCTGGCTTGCCCGCTATATATCGTTTTCCGAAAGTCCGTTGCGCGGGCGCACGCAGCTGCTGCGCTATTTCTGTACAGTGCTGTCGTGCATAGTGCTCAACTATTTATGCCTTAAACTGTTTGTAGAGGTGTGCGGCATTTATCCTACTCCATCGAAGATGCTTACTACTGTGGTGACCACGCTGTTCAGTTATTTCATGCAGAAGCATTTTTCATTTAAGGCGTAGTCGGCAGGGGGAAGAGGTAACCCCATTTCTTTAGTTTCTCCAAAAATTAACCACATTTTACGGCCTCGGCGTAGTCGGTATCTTCCCTTTTAATCCGCATTAATAAAATTTCAAGTTAAAGATTGTGAATGTTGTAGTTAATGTTCAGATTGTTTTTATCTTTGTAGCGCGGATTTATATAAAAAGGATTGGGGGTATAGAGGGAAAGTCTTAAATGGAGTATCCAGTTTAGTTAAAGCAGGTGGTTTAACACTTTTGTTTTTTTATGAAAAAGAACGGTATTTGGATTTTGATATTTTTTATGACCGTAACGTTTGTCGGCCTGCTTCTGTTGCAGTTGAGATATATCAATCAAAGCAGCAACATGGTCAGGGAGCAGTTCGGCGATGCTGTCAGGCGCAGTCTGTACCGGGTGGTCTGTGACGTGGAGGAAGATGAGGTGCGGAAGATCATTGACCAGACATTGGCTGATGAGGTGTCGTGTAACATGGAGGCCACGAAAGAGGTGATAGGCGACTACAGGGATGCAGAGGAGTCGTCGGCTTTACCGAGTGTGTTTTTCAGCGAGCGTGATTCTCTCCTAGTGCCGGGAGAGGAGCCGTATCATACAGTAAAGCCACAAGGAAAAGGTTCATTGCAGAACATGAACAAGGCTTACAATGCACGTTATTATGAGAGGTTCATGCGTTCCAGGTCATTGCTTGACGTGGTGACTGCACGGCTGATGAAGGAGTCCCCGAACCGTGACATCACTGAGCGGGTGGACATGGAGTCGCTTGACGACATGATAAAGACATGTCTACATTATAATGGAATAGACCTTGATTTCCATTTCATGGTCATAGACCAGTGGAACAATATTGTGTATTCATGCCATGGAGACAAGGATATAAGTGTAGGCGCGTCAGGATACCGCCAGAGGTTTTTCCCAAGGGAGAAGGAGGGCAGGGTGTATTACCTCTATCTGTCATTCCCCGAGGAGGAGAAGTATTTCTCCCGCTCACTGGGTCTTGTGATACCATCGGTGCTGCTATCGCTGCTGCTGTTCGCCACGTATGTCCTTACGATATTGTATATATTTAGGCAGAAGTGGCTCAACGAGATGAAGAACGATTTCGTCAATAACATGACGCATGAGCTTAAGACTCCCGTATCGTCCATATCACTTGCGGCGCAGATGCTTAATGACCCGGCAGTCAACAAGTCGCCCGTACTTTTAGAACATATATCGCATGTGATACGGGACGAGACCAAGAGGCTGTCGTTCCAAGTGGAGAAGGTATTGCAGATGTCCGTGTTTGACCGTGACAGGAAGGCGACATTTAACTTCCGCGAGATGGACATAAACGAGATGATAGAGAACATCGTGGGCAACTTCTCCTTGAAGGTACAGGCCAAGGGCGGGCGTATAAAGTCCAAGCTCGTGGCAACCAACTCAGTGGCGGAGGTTGACGAGATGCATTTCGGCAACGTCATATACAACCTGATGGATAACGCGGTGAAGTATTCGCGTGCCGATGTGCCCGTAATACTTGTGGTTTCTACATGGAACGAGAAGAATATGCTCTGTATCTCCGTGGAGGACAACGGAGTAGGTATAAAGAAAGAGTATCAGAAACACATATTTGACAAGTTTTACCGTGTGCCTACGGGCAACCGTCACGATGTGAAGGGTTTCGGACTCGGGCTGAGTTATGTGAAGAGAATTGTGACGGAGCATGGGGGCAGCATCAAGGTGGAGTCAGAGGAGAATGTGGGTACGAAGTTTATAATAGAGATACCGACCGTGCAGACGAAATGACGGGTGAAGGCAGCCGATTGTGCTGGCACGGGCTCCGTAAAGGAAGGGATGAGACTAATTACAATCAATAATCTTTAAATCATTTGCTTATGGTGATGGAAAAAGTAAAAATTCTGCTTTGTGAAGATGACGAAAATCTCGGCATGTTGCTCCGTGAGTATCTTCAGGCCAAGGGCTTCGATGTAAATCTGATGCCCGACGGTGAGGCTGGTTACCAGTCGTTTGTAAACGAGAGATACGACCTCTGTATCCTCGATGTCATGATGCCAAAGAAAGACGGATTTACCCTTGCGCAGGATATCCGTAAAATCAACGGCATAATACCCATAGTGTTCCTCACGGCGAAGTCGCTCAAAGAGGATGTTCTCGAAGGCTTCAAAATCGGAGCCGATGATTATATCACAAAACCGTTCTCTATGGAGGAGATGCTGTTCCGCATTGAGGCTATCATGCGCCGTGTCAGCGGCAAGAAGAACAAGAACGGCAACGAGTACCGTCTCGGCAAGCTGGTGTTTGACACACAGAAACAGCTGCTCATCTCTGACCAGCGTACTGTGAAGCTGACTACGAAGGAGTCAGAGCTGCTGACACTGCTCGTGCAGAATGTCAACAACATACTTGAGCGTAACTATGCGCTGAAGACAATATGGGTGGAGGACAACTATTTCAACGCCCGCAGCATGGATGTGTATATCACTAAGCTCCGCAAGCTCCTCAGGGACGACCCGGATGTGGAGATTATAAACATCCACGGCAAGGGGTACAAGCTCATCATCCCGGATTAATGCGCGGGTGATACGGTAGAAAAGAACGCCGCATCGGAAATGTTTCCGATGCGGCGTTTTTCTTTATGCGGTGAGGTGTGTCTGTGATGCCCTTATCGCCTTTGGCTGAAGAAGAAGCTGAATACAGGGGAATGCCTGTTGAGGAGGGGGAGTATCTTGTCTGCCGGCAGGTGGATTTCCGTCGCGCCGAAAGAGTAGGGCGCGATGTCGTAGGGGTTGTACTGATAGGTGATGCCGCTGTCCGTGATGTAGAAGTTGCCGTTCGGTACTATGTTGCCGTTGTTGAAGAACTCGTTCTGCTCACGGGGCAGGATGGTGTCGTTGCGCAGCTTGTCGGCCTCTTCGCGGAGGAGGAGGGTGAGCCTGTCGAGGGCAGCGGGGTCAAATATGTCTTCCTCGTGGAGCTGTGCGCCGTCGGGCAGGCGGTATGAGAAGTGCTGCACGGTTTGCAGTCCGTGTGCTCCGCCCTGATAGATGTAGAGTGTGCGGCGGTAGCAGAGGAAAGAGTCGGCGGCAAAGGTGACTTCGCCTTTCAGGTTCTCTTCATAGCGCAGCTGTATATCTTCGGCGAACTCTTCTGTTTCCGGGAGGGTCATCTCGGAGCGTATGGTGTCTGCGTATGCCTGCAGTAGCGAACGCGGGGTCACTCCGGTGAACTGTTTGCCTAAGAGGTCGGATATGACGGCGGTGCGCAGGCTTTCGGCGGCGCGGCCTTCGGGGAGGGCTATCTCCGCGCTGAGGGTGAAGTCAAGCGGCTGCGGGCTGTCGCTGCGGGTGGTCTCGTAGCTCAGTGTGTCGAATGTCAGTGCCTCCTGTCTCTCAGGTTCGCTTCCCTTTTCCGTTTTTCCGGTGCAGCCCGTTGCCGCGAGGCAGAGTGCGGCCACGGCGAATGCGGCTGAAATCTTGATGAGTCTCATGTGTTATCTCCTTTTTAATGCTATTGGTTATGACCGCCAAGGCGGAAACCGGGTCAAAGGTAGTCTAAATAGTCCGTATGGCAAAATCGGGCGGGGTGTTTGTTGGCCGTTTTTTTGTGGGATGGGGGTGCGTGGTGGAGGGGAAGGGGTGTGGAGCGGATGGGGAGGGGTTCCGTGGGGTGTCCGTGGCCGCTCCGTCGAGAGTACGACTTTTTAATCTATTTTTAGGCCGGGTGATGGGGCGGGGGTGGCTTGCGGCTCCGGTGGGGCTGGCTGGCCGCTGGCTTGAGAGTAGGTGTTTTTAACTTTGGTTTACATTCGAGGGGAGTGTGGAATTTGAGCGGGGAGGGGGGGAGGGGACGGCAGATTTGGGAGGCGGGTGCGGGTTTGTGGGGCAGAGAGGGCATGTATGTAAGGCTGTGGGGGCGGGGAGGCGGGGGAGGCGGGGGTGGGGGTGTCAGAGTGAAAGCTATGGAAGGTATGCCTTGTATGTATCGGTGAGGTTGGTGGGCGCAGCGGACTGTGTTGTTATGCAAGAAGTGGCTGCCGTTAGCCTATTCAAAAAAAAATGACTACCTTTGCAGCCCGTTGCGGAGGGCAAGGTGGCGCAGTGGTGCGCGGTGCGCCGGGAATAATCAGTACATTAACCAATATCTTTATAACCAATCATGGCTTTTACCAATAACGTAATGATAGTCCGCCACGGACTGTTGGCGAAACTTGTGAAACTTTGGAAGGAGAACCAGCTTGTGGAGGAGATAGACCATCTGCCAATCAAGCTGACACCGCGCCACAGCAAGGTGCGCGGGCGTTGCTGTGTGCATAAGGAGCGCGCGGTGTGGAAGTACAAGATGTTCCCGCTGCTGGGCTTCGACATGACAGACGAGAAAGATGAGCTTACGCCGCTGTCGCACTATGCGAAGGAGGCTATCACGCGGAAGAAGAACCTGAAGGAGAATATCCTCTGCGTGATGGACGAGGCCTGCTCAAGCTGTGTGCAGGTGAATTATGAGATTTCGAACCTCTGCCGCGGGTGCGTGGCGCGGAGCTGCTATATGAACTGTCCGAAGAACGCGATACATTTCAAGGCGAACGGGCAGGCGGAGATAGACCACGATGCGTGCATCTCGTGCGGTATCTGCCATCAGAGCTGCCCGTATCACGCTATTATCTATGTGCCGATACCGTGCGAGGAGGTTTGTCCGGTGAAAGCTATCTCGAAGGATGAGTACGGTGTGGAGCATATCGACGAGAGCAAGTGCATCTATTGCGGGAAGTGTATCAACGCGTGCCCGTTCGGGGCGATATTTGAAATCTCGCAGGTGTTCGACATACTGCAGCAGATAAAGAACCCGGCACAGAAGGTGGTGGCTCTGGTGGCGCCGGCCATCATATCGCAGTTCAACACGACGCTCGAGAGCCTGTACGGCGCGTTGCGCGAGGTGGGCTTCGACGATGTGGTGGAGGTTGCCCTCGGCGCGGACGAGACTACACGCCGCGAGAGCGCGGAGCTGGTTGAGAAGCTGGAGGAGGGTCAGCCGTTCATGACGACTTCGTGCTGCCCGTCGTACATACAGCTGGCGGAGAAGCATATACCGGAGATAAAGAAGTATGTTTCGTCTACGCGTTCGCCGATGTATTATGCGGCCGAGATTGCGAAGAGGAGGTATCCGGAGGCGAAGACTGTGTTTATCGGCCCGTGCATCGCGAAGAGGAAGGAGGCGCAGTACACGGAGACTGTTGATTATGTGATAACGTTCGAGGAGCTCGGGTCTATATTCGACGGTATGGAGGTGAACCTCGAACAGGTCGCGCCGTTCCATATAGCGCAGGATGCTACGGTGGAGGGACACGGCTACGGCAAGACGGGCGGCGTGTCAGGCGCTGTGCAGGCAAAGCTGGGCAAGGAGGTCAGCACGCTGTTGCTCAGCAACCTGAACAAGAAGAATATCGGGCTGCTGAGGGCATACGCCAAGTCCGGCAAGTGTCCGAACCAGTTCATCGAGGTTATGGCCTGCGAGGGCGGCTGCGTGACTGGCCCGTGTACGCATATAGACAAGGCTACGGCGCAGAAGGTTTATGTCAAGGAGCTTGCCAAGATGGCGGCGGAGAGGGCCAAGAAGTGATGCGCCGCTGAGAGATTCCAGTCTTTTTGTTTTGTGATATTAATACCGGTGTGCGGAGGATTTCCGCACACCGGTTTTTTGTGCCGGGATGCGGGCGGAGCTGCGTGGGAGTGGGGAGGTGGGGCGTGTGCTGTGAGGGTGTCACGGGAAGAATTCGAGGGCGAAGGTCACGTTCATGCCAGGGGGATTGCTCCGGACGAGGGATATCGTGCCGCCGGAGAGTTTCATTATCTGCATGGAGAGGGCGAGGCCGATGCCGTTGCCGTCACGGCGTGTGGTGAAGAAAGGCATGAATATCTTGTTTGCCGCATCGGCGGGGATGGCGGGACCGTTGTTGCTTATCAGTATTACAGCACCGCTGTCCGGAGTGGCGCGGGCTGTGATGAGTATGTGTCCGTCGGGCGTGGTGTCAATGGCCTGTACGGCGTTTTTGACCACATTGAGCAGTGCCTGACGGATGAGGTTAGGGTCTGCCGTAAGGGTTAGCGTGCGGGGCGAGATGTCCGTTGTGAGCTGTATGGCGGGCGGTATGATGTCGAGTTCCAACAGACTGTCGATAAGCGAACTGACGCTGAACGTGGATGGCGACGGCTGTTGCAGCGATGAGAATTTGCGGTAGCTGTCAACGAACGAGACCAGTCCTGCGGAGGCATCGTGTATGGCCTGTATGCCTTTGTGTATCTTCGGGTCGGCAGATGCGGTGCGCTGCAAGAGCGTTTCGCTGAGCGAGGCTATCGGGGCTACGGAGTTCATGATTTCGTGGGTAAGCACCCGTGTGAGTTTGACCCATGTGTCGAGTTCCTTGGCATCGAGTTCGGCGCGTATGTCGTTGACGGCTATGATGGAGACACGGCCGTTGTCCAAAGTGGCCTGCGATGCGCTGAGCAGGAGCTGTTCCTGACGGAGGCGGCTGCGGTAGGTTATGTTTACGCTCATGCCGGGGTGCAGGGCTGCAATCTGTTGTGAGGCCCGCTGTCCGTCGCGGTCGAGCTGGTGCAGCGACGTGAGTTGCGGCAGCCCGAAGATACGGGCGGCCTGTGCGTTAGTTTTCAGTATGTTGCCCTCCTTGTCGAGTATAATTATGCCTGTTGTGATGTTTGACATTATCTCCCCGTAGAAGCGTTCCTGCTGTTCTGTCTGCCGGTGCTGTTCTCCGAGCATCGCGCCTATGCTGTTCAGCGCCTCTTGCAGAAAGAGTTCACCGCCGGAAAAGCCGTGGGGCGGCAGGCGGAAAGAGTAGTCCTTGTTGCGTGCGGCCTCGATGATGAGCCAGCAGCGTTCGCGCATGGCGCGGCGTGAGAGGACAGCGAGTATTACAGCTGTTACGACTACCGCTATTCCGCAGATGGCCAATGGAGTATCGTCCTGCAACGTACCTATTGTTGCGGCGGCTGTGCCGGCGATGGTGAGTGTGTAGTGCAGGACGGGCGCGACGGGCAGTTTAGAGGCCATGGCGTTTCATCTTGTTATAGAGCGTCTGGCGCGTTATGCCGAGCGAGGAGGCTGCCTGAGTAAGGTTGCCGTGGCTACGGGCGAGAGCCTCTCCGAGAGTCTGCCGTTCCATTTCTTCGAGTGTCGGGAGGTGATTCTGAACCGCGCCGCCTGCTGTTGCAGTGGGGTTTATCTGTATGTCAGCGGCGTCGATTGTCTCGTCGCTGTCGCTTATAATCACCGCTTTCTCTATGGCGTGCTGCAGTTCGCGTATGTTGCCCGGCCATGTGTGCGATGTGAGTTTCTCCTCCGCCTGTTGTGTGAAGTGTGCGATGCGGCGGGCGTAGCGTCCGGCATATTCAGAGAGGAATATGTGGGCGAGTGGCATAATCTCATCCGTGCGTTCGCGCAGCGGTGGCAGGTGGAGGTGAATGGTGTTTATGCGGTAGAGAAGGTCTTCGCGGAATTCGCCCTGCGCGACCATTTGTTCCAGATGGCGGTTCGTGGCGCAGATGAGGCGAATGTCGGCGGTGCGGATTTCGTTGCTGCCCACGCGTGTGAAAGTGCGTTTCTGTATGGCGGTCAGCATCTTGGCCTGCAAGTGGAGCGGGAGGTTGGCTATCTCGTCGAGGAAGAGCGTGCCGCCGTCGGCAGCCTCGAAACGCCCGGTGCGGTCGGAATGCGCATCGGTGAACGCGCCCTTGACATGGCCGAAGAGTTCGCTTTCGAAGAGTGACCCGGGAATGCAGCCCATGTCGACAGCCACGAAGGGGCGGCCGCTGCGGGGGGAGAGGCGGTGTATCTCGCGGGCGAGCATATCCTTGCCTGTCCCGTTTTCACCTGTAATCAGGATGTTGGCCTCTGTGCGGCTTACCTTTTCAGTCATGGAACGCAGGGCGGCGACGGCGGGTGATGTTCCCCAGTGCATGCGGGGTTCGTCGGCGGTGCGGTGTTTCAGTTTCGCTCCTTGGCTTCTGGCGTATGCCTCGCGCAACGCGCTGAGCAGGCGGGCGTTGTTCCACGGCTTGATTACAAAATCGTCCGCTCCGGCCTTCATGCCGCGCACGGCGAGGTCTACGTCGGAGTAGGCGGTGAAGAGCACTACCTGCGTGTGCGGGCTGCGGCGTTTGATTTCGGAGAGCCAGTAGAGACCTTCGTTGCCGTTGTTCACTCTGGCATGGAAATTCATGTCGAGCAGCACCACGTCTATGTTCTCCTCTCTCAGCGCGGACGGGATGGATTCGGGCGAGGAGACCGCCAGTACACGCGCGAAATAGTCCTCTACGAGGTATTCGACCGATGTGAGTACCCCACGGTTGTCGTCCGCTATGAGTATTGTGCCTTCCTGCATGTAGTGTAAGCTATGGTTGATGCACAAAGGTAGTGAAAAATGTATTAGCCGCAATACAGTTGCCGTACAATGTTGTCCTGTGTAAGAAGCTGTTTTGATTTTCCACAAACACGGTCTGCGGTCCAATCTTACAATAAAGAAATTAGTTTTCGTCTATGGATTGTGCGCCCCGCCGTCCATATTCTGCCCTCATGTCCTTGAAATAGCCCGCTATTACTGCGGACACGAGAATAGAATATGTCTCAGGCGGTGCATCTCAATCCATGTAGACGGTAAAATCAAAACAGCTTCTAAGATAGTCATGCGGGACAGGCGAAGCGCGTATGGATTGCCTTGCCGCTTCGGAGGAGCTTGGGAGAGGCTTCGGCGAGAGTACGTGTTTTTAACCTTAATTTGCATAGTTGTCAACGGACAGGGTGAGGCCCGGTACATATCGTGAGTATAGTAAACAGGCTGCAGGCGGGACGGGAACTGTATGATTTTTATGCACTACTGTATAAAAATCATACAGTGGTTTTATATGTTCTTTTTGTAATTGTCTGATAGTCAGTAGGTGGGATGTTTTAGCACGTTCTTTGCTTGTGTCATGGTGAGGATTGGCGTGTTTCCCGCGCCGGAAAATAAAGACAGATATTATGGAGAACAGTTCCGTTCATACGTCATACGCGCTGCCGTCACGCTGTGCTGCGGGAGGCGGCAGGCAGAAGTCCGAGTATGCAAGCAAAGTGTCCCATCTGCGCCGTGAAGGTGTGTGGGGATATGTCATGAAATACTTTTTCGTTTTGTTGGGATGCTTCGCCTCCTGCGTCTCTATCGTGGCGCAGGAGGTGTGGAGCGTCGACCGCTGCATGGCGTATGCCGTGGAGAACAACAACACGGTGAAGCAGCGGGAACTGGACGTGAAGAACTACCGTATGGACAAGCTCGAGGCCGTGGGCAACTTCCTGCCGTCTGTGGGGGTCAACACCGGATTCAACATGGGCTTCGGGCGCAGCATCGACCCACAGACAAACACATACGTGAACAACACAAACCTGAATGTCAGCTACGGCGTAAGCGCGTCGCTGCCTATATTCCAAGGGGGCAGCCTCATACTTACGGCCAAGAAGGCCAACGCTGCGCTGCTGTTGGGCAAGGCCGCGCTCGAAGAGGCGGAGGACAATGTGGCGATGGAGACGTTCGACGCATATATTCAGGCACTTTACGCCTACGGTTCGGTGCAGCTGGCGCGACGCACACTGGCCGACAGCGACACCCTGCTGATGAAGACGCGCAGGGAGGAGGAGCTCGGCCTCAAAAGCTATGCCGACCTCGTGCAGAGCGAGGCGCAGAGGGCGGGCGACGAGTACAACCTCACCGTGCAGGAGAACGCCTACGAGACGGCGATGCTCGACCTCCGGCAGAAGATGAACTACCCCGACTGTGAGTCCCTCATGCTCGACACGACAATGCTCACGGACCCCTACCTCTCCATGAGGATAGACGACTTCGCCGACACGCACGAGGCTGTCTACTCTGCCGCACTGGAGAACAACCCTACACTCAAACAGCTGTTCCTCAATATGAAAATAGCCAAGCTGAACAAGAACTCCGTATGGCATCTGCTTATGCCTTCCATAGGCGTGCACGGCGGAGTGTCCAGCGCCTACTTCGCCGACCTGAGCAACGGGACTGACGCCATGCCCCAGTTCGCCCAGATGGCGAGGGACAACTTCGGCTCGTCGTTCGGTGTGTCGTTCTCGCTGCCGGCGATAATAGGGTTCAACGGGTTCACGAACATCAACCAGATACGCCGCGCGAAAAACACATACCGCGCCGCGCAGTACCAGTATGAGGACAACGTGCGCAACATGCAGAAAATCATACGCCAGGCTGTCAATGACCGCCGGGGGGCTTACCTCGAGATGGTACAGCTCGAGAAGCTAGTGGAGGCCAACCGGCTGGCGTACAGCACGGTGAGGCGCGAGTATGAGGAGGGGCTGAAGTCGTCGCTAGACCTGAGGCAGAGCGCGGCCACACTGCTGAACAGCGAGATGTCGCTCATGCAGAGCCGCCTGAAGTACGTGCTGAAATGCCGCACCGTGGACTACTACAAGGGCGGGGAGATTATAAGGGAGTGAAATTAATCCAAAACACGAAATATTATGGGAGCTTTCAAACCGTACTTTACATACCTGAGCCACAACAGGCTCTTTACTTTCGTCAATGTGCTCGGGCTCAGCGTAAGCCTGATGTTCGTGCTGCTCATCGGCAACATGGTGGCACGGCAGATGAGCGAGGGGCGCGGCATGAAAGAGAGCGGGCGCACATACGTTCTGACCGACGGGAGGTACTCTACCTCTCATGTGCTGCTGGGCGACAAACTCGTAGGGAGATACCCCCAGATGGAGGAGTGGAGCTGTGTGCACAGCACATGGACATCGTGTGTGACAGAGGGTGAGGAGATGATGAACGTCAAGGCTATGGCCGTGACGGAGAACTTCTTCTCGTTCTTCGGGATACCGCTCGTGCAGGGCGATGCGGAGCAGGTACTGGTGGATGAGCATAGCGTGGTGCTGACACGCGAGGCGGCCAACCGCCTGTTCGGCACGGAAGATGTGTTGGGTCGGACGGTGAATTTTTCCTCGACAGGTGTCTCGAAAACAGGTACTCAGTCGGAATTTGTACCATACATAGTGACTGGTGTGGCCGATAAATGGGATAACACGCTTTTCGTGCAGGATGTAGACTTGATATTCCCGTATGAGATAATACGCTATGTGGATTATTATACATCTGATTGGGCTACCGGATTGAACGGCACTGGGCGTTCGGATCTGTTTGTGCGTTTTGTCGAGGGTGTAGACCCTGAACGGATGACGGAGGAGGAGAAGGAGGAGATGCGCGAGTGGGCTAACAGCTGCTATTCACAGCCACGGTACGGCGGGCCGATAAGATGGGTCAGCGTGCGCGACGCTTATTTTTCAGATGCAGGCCTATGCTCACTCAGACAGTACTCGTTGCAGAGTGTGGTGATATTCATTATCGTCGGGATGGTCATACTGCTAATGGCGGTGCTTAACTATGTGAGCATTAGTGTAGCGCAGACTGCGTACAGGGCTAAGGAGATGGCCACACGGAGGCTGCTTGGTTCGGGTCGGGGAGCTATATTCTGGCGCATAATAGGCGAGACACTGATTATGACTGTCGCCGCTTTTCTTCTCGGTTTTGTGTTTGCGCTGGGTCTGGAGCCTCAGGCAGAGGAGCTGATGGGGGTGAAGATAGGGCTTGTGGAGTGGCTGAACGGAGTGAGCGTGGCGGTCTATGCCGTGGCGGTATGTCTGATAGCCCTGCTGGCGGGGGCGATGCCGGCTGTCATGGTGTCGCGCTATGACCCATTGGAGGTGATGAAAGGGGCGTTTCGCCGCAAGACGAAGATGGTGTGGCTGCGCACACTCTTTATCGTGCAGAGCGGCATGGCGGTAGCGTTGCTCGGCTGTGCATTTTTCCTGACCGACAAGATAGAGAGGCTGTTGGAGAGGCCGATGGGCTATACGTATGATAATGTGGCGTTGTTCGACAATGCGGGCAGAGAGGGTAGTCACATTCTTTTCCGTGATGAGCTGAGTAAGCTGCCATACGTGGAGAAAGTCTCCTTCGCAAACGGACTGCCCGCATCAGCGTGGTGGAACAATACGATAGACATATACACTGCCGACGGTGAGACTAAGCGTGTGGCCTTCAATTCTATTTTGGCAGACTCGGCCTTCTTCGGAATGTTCGGCATTGAGGTGCTGGAGGATTACCACGTGGCACAGGAGCAGGACGGCAGCCTAATCTACCTTACCGAAAGCGCATACCGGGAGATAGGCCATCCGCGCGGCATCGTGTCAATACCGAGTCCGGATTTTGTCTATAAGGTGGCGGGCTGCGTTACTGATTTTACGCTCGGCCCTGTCGGTATGTGGCAAGGGGCTCCGGCGGTGTGTATTCATAGTTATGATAATATGTCTCCGGTATTCATACTCGTGAAGACCGTTGGTGAGGAGGAGGCATATATGG
>CALUOH010000056.1 GCA_944322025.1 uncultured Bacteroidales bacterium
TACCCGAAAGCGTGACGGAGATAGGCGAAAACGCTTTCTATGGGTGTGCATCGCTTTCGGGCATAGTCATCCCTAAAAGTGTCACTCAGATGGGGCATAGTGCTTTCAGCGGGTGTAAGGCACTTGCCTCGGTCTCCATCCCGGAGAGTGTGACCGCCATCCCCGCCAGTGCATTCTACGGCTGTACAACGCTTGATGGGGTAATCATTCCAAAGAGCATAACCAGCATAGGCGCAAGTGCCTTCAATAAGTGCACATCGCTTACCGGGATAGTTATCCCGGAGAGCGTGGCCGAGATTGGCGAGAGTGCCTTTGAGGGTTGTACCTCTCTTCCATCCATCACTGTGCCGGAGAGTGTCAGTGAGATAGGCTCGGCGGCATTTGGAGGTTGCTCCGCCCTCGTCTCAGTCTTTATCCCAGAGGGAGTAACGATAGAGGGCAGCCCTATGGGCGGACGATACCCCCTCCTCGAATCACTCATCATCAGGAGCGACATGAGCTATGGAGGTCAGATTTTTGACTTCTCCGCCTCTCCGCTATTGCACTATATAGAAGCACCAGCGAGTGTCTTTAATGACGGCAGGGACGATGTGGGATTTACGCAGCTGCCGATAGATTCCGCCATAGTCTCACTCGGCACAATAGATTATAGGGGGTTCGAGTTTCTGACCCAATGCCGCAACACACTGCGGTACATAGACCTCAGCACGGCGGATAACACGGAGCTGCCAGCCGAGGCAATGAGCAACTGCTTCATGGCTGAGACCATACTGCTGCCCGCCAACCTTGAGAGAATAGGCTACTCGGCGTTCTCAGGGTGCAAGTCGCTGAAGTCGATAGACATACCGGCATCGGTTTCGGAGATTGACGACAGTGCGTTTGAGGACTGCCGTTCAATCACGGCTATCAACTTCGGCGGCACGGAGAGCGCTTCTGCTCAGGCAGGACGCGCGGCAGCACCGGCACAGGGGAGCGCGCTGACGAGGATAGGCAACTGGGCGTTCTACAACTGCCATCAATTACAGCACCTGACTATTCCGGAGGGTGTGACGGAGATAGGGGCGGCGGCGTTCTACGGCTGCACCTATTTGGAAGACCTCGAACTGCCTGCATCGGTGTCGTACATTGGCGACAACTGCTTCGCCCTCTGCTCGAAGCTGCAGAAGATAAGGGTACGCGCCACTGTGCCGCCGCAGATAGAGGCGAAGACGTTCTATGACGTGAATCGCGCGATACCGGTGTATGTGCCGGAGGACTACATTGACGCGTACCGCGATGACCCGTACTGGAGGGAGTTCAATCTCGTGGGCGAAGACCAAGGCGAGACTGTGGGGACAGAGCGTCCGGAGATTGCGGAGATGTACCGCATGGAGGAGGGGCGCATAGTGCTGACGGAGGAGACGGAGGTGAGCGTCTACACCGTTACGGGTGCGCTTGTTTATAGCGGCACGGCAACGGAGGTAGCCCTGTCCGCGCCGGGGGTGTACCTGCTGCGGATAGGGGGCGAGACGGTGAAGGTGGTGAGGCCGTAGGGCTGACAGTCATCATCACGTAAGACAGCGGAACGCCATGCACATCCTGCATGGCGTTCCTTTTTTATGCCGCGTAACATGTGCATGGCAGCGACTTCCCCCTGCCCTCACCCTCCCCTGCGGACAGGGAGAGGCTGGCTCACGGCTGGCCTGCTGCTGGCTCGAGAGTACGTCTTTTTAACTCTGTTTTACATTTGACTTTTCCTCCACATTGCAGTCCACTACCCTACTTCCCCACACAGCGCAGTTCTTCAACGAATACAATCAAGAGCTTACGATGGTAAAAGGTGTGGATTCTTCAATTGCGAAATCAGTGATTTCGCAATCAGGTGGATATAATTTTACCCTCCTCATAAAGCATGATGATATAGAGCACGTTTTTTTAACCCTGTTTTGCCTTTGGAGGATGTGCGTGGAGGGCTTTGTGTATGTGTACGGTTTTGCTTATCTTTGTGTGCTGAAGTACACAGGTCAGGGAGGCGGCGGGAGGTGCATGCGCACCGTCATGCTGCGGGTATCCCTAACGGTTTCATAAACAAGAGTATATGAAAGAGAAAATAGAGTCACTGAGAGGCACGGTGAGCACGTTCGAGGCCAGGACGGCCGACGAACTTGAAGCCCTGCGCATAAAATATCTGAGCAAAAAGGGCATCATCTCCGAGCTGTTCAACGAGTTCAGGAGTGTGCCGAACGAGCAGAAGAGGGAGATAGGGCAGATGCTCAACCAGCTGCGCGACGCGGCGCAGACGCGCCTCGCGGAGCTGAAAGCGGGCATAGAGGCACGTCAGGAGGAGGCGGAGAGGCCCGACCTCACGCGCACGGCAGAGCCTGTGGGCCTCGGCGCACGCCATCCGCTCTCCATTGTCCGCAACGAGATAATAGAGATATTCTCGCGCATAGGCTTCTCCATAGCCGAAGGGCCGGAGATAGAGGACGACTGGCACGTGTTCGGCGCGCTCAACTTCCCGCCCGAACACCCGGCGCGCGACATGCAGGATACATTCTTCATAGAGAAGAACCCCGACGTGCTGCTGCGCACGCACACGTCGAGCGTGCAGACGCGCACGATGGAGAGCGTGAAGCCCCCGATACGCATACTGGCTCCGGGGCGCGTGTACAGGAACGAGGCCATCTCGTACCGCGCGCACTGCATGTTCCATCAGGTGGAGGGGCTGTACATTGACGAGAACGTGTCGTTCGCCGACCTGAAACAGGCGTTGCTCTACTTTGCGAAGGAGGTGTTCGGCGAGAAGACGAAGATACGCCTGCGCCCCTCATACTTCCCGTTCACGGAGCCGAGCGCGGAGATGGACATCTCGTGCAACATCTGCGGCGGCAAGGGCTGCCCGTTCTGCAAGCAGACGGGTTGGGTGGAGATAGGCGGATGCGGCATGGTAGACCCGAATGTGCTGGACGCGTGCGGCATTGACCACGAGAAGTACAGCGGCTATGCGTTCGGCTTCGGCGTGGAGCGCATCACGAACCTCAAATATCAGGTGAAAGACCTGCGCATGTTCACGGAAAACGATGTCAGGTTCCTCAAACAGTTTCAATAAGGGATGGCAGTGAAGCTCTATCCGGACAATCCGGACATGAAGACGGTGGAGAGGGTGGTGAGCCTGCTGAGGGACGGCGGCGTAATCATATACCCGACGGACACGGTGTATGCCATAGGGTGCGACATCAGGCAGGCACGCGCCGTGGAGAGGATATGCCACTTCAAGAAGATAGACAGCAAGAAGGCGCGTTTCACCATGCTGTGCGACGACATCAGCTCGGCAAGCGAGTACGCAAAGATAGACAACAGCACGTTCAAGCTGCTGAAAGCCAATCTGCCGGGGCCGTTTACGTTCATACTTAACGGGAGCAGCCGTCTGCCCAAGCTGCTGAAGAACCGCAACACGATAGGCATACGCATACCGGACAACAACATCATACGCACGGTGGTGAGGGAGCTGGGCAACCCTATGCTGACCACGTCGCTGAAGAACCTCGACATGGAGGACGACTACGAGACGGAGTATGAGACCGACCCGGAGCTGATAGAGGAGAAGTACGGCAAGATAGTGGACCTTGTCATAGACGGAGGCATCGGCAACACCATAGCCTCCACGGTGGTGGACTGCACGGAGGATGAGATAAAAATAGTGAGGCAAGGCAATGTTTCTCTGGCATATTAGGCGCGATAATTTTTTTTAACTCTAATATACCAGTAAAAGCATCATGCTTTGGAGTAAAATAGCTACATTTGCATGCCATAAAGAGCGGAGACTGTCCAGGGCAGAGAGACTGCGGCAGGACGGGGCTTTTATCAGAGTGAAACTAAAACAAAAGCGAGCTATATGAAAATCTTTTTTAGAATCTTACTTGTAATTGCCATAGCGGCAATGGGTTACATTTGCGTGATGAGTATAGTTACCCCTATCCAGTTTGAGAAGACTCAGGCGTTCAGGGAGAAGGCCATCATAGAACATCTGGTGCAGATACGCAAGGCCCAAATCGAGTACAAGAACCAGTTCGACCACTTCACGGCAAGTTCCGACTCACTCATCGACTTCATCAAGAACGGTCAAGTGCCTGTCGTGCTCAAAGAGGGTACGCTGACGGACGAGCAGCTCAAGAACGGCCTCACCGAGGAGAAAGCCTTGAAAATCATCAAGAAAGGCAACAAGAAAGAGATTGAGAAGAACGGCCTTGTGGGCTTCCGCCGCGACACCTCGTATGTCAGCGTCTATGAGAACCTCTTTGCCGACGTACTTCCGAAAGAGGAGATAGACAACATAATGATAGTGCCCTACTCCGGAGGCAAGAAGTTCGAGATGGAGACGGCCAACTACACCAACGCCACTTCCGGCATAACGGTCTCCATCTTCGAGGCACGTGCGCCATACGACTACTATCTCTCTGACCTTAACCGTCAGGAGCTCATCAACCTGAAAGACAAGCGCGTGAAACTCGACAAGTATCCGGGGCTGAAAGTGGGGTCGATAGAAGAGCCCAACAACAACGCGGGCAACTGGGAGTAATCAGCCAAACAGTGGATTTGATGCCGAATGTAATCGATCTGATTTCACCGTCATTCTCGACAGAAAAGAGTTCAACTTACAGACTATCCATTCGGGAGTACCCGAATGGATTTTCTTTTTGTGCTGTCGACAGCGGTGACAACAGCTGCGTGGCGATAAAGCTGACCCCCGTGCTGTCGCGCGAGGAGCCGCTCCTCGCCCTGCGCTACTCGGAGGTGCATCTCGTCAAGGATGCCGCCTTCGCCGTAGTGCCGCCGGCATTCCTACGCGGCAACGGCAGCGACGCTGAGTTTCTCCCGATGAGCAGACACCTGAAAAAGCGTGCGGCACTGCGTTCAGCCACTCTGCCCGACGGCAACGCCATACTGTTCGACGCGAGGAAGTTCCCCGACGTGCGCATGGACTACATCCCGCGCCACCCGCTGCAAGAGCTATATCAGTTCGGGGGCTCATTGCAGGAGAGCGACTACTGTCTGGCCGAGATGGACGGCGCACAAATCAACATAATCGCCGTCACGGGCCACAGGCTACAGCTCGCCAACACATTCGGCTACGAGACAAAAGAGGACGCGGCGTACTACACGCTCTCCGTCTACCAGCAGCTCGCCCTCGACGCGGAGAGTGTGCCGCTCTACCTCATCGCCGAGACCCTCAGCCCGCTCTGCCCGGCCGAGTTTCTGGAGAACTACATACGTAAAGTCAACATCGTAAAACCCGGCGACGGATGGGGCGCGGAGTTCCCTGCCGCCTCATACCACCGCTTCGCCACACAACTGTACAGCCTGACATGCGCATAATCAGCGGACAATACAAGGGCAGGCGTTTCAACCCGCCCGCCAACATCACGGCACGGCCCACGACCGACTTCGCCAAGGAGAGCCTCTTCAACCTGATAAACAACCGTATGGACATCGATGGGTGCACTGCCCTCGACCTCTTCTCCGGCACCGGCAGCATCAGCTACGAACTCGCCTCACGCGGCGCGCTCAGCGTCACAGCGGTAGAGATGAGCGAGAGGCACATCGCCTTCATCAAGAAGGTCATCACCGACCTGCGGATGAAAGCCGTGCGCATAGTGCGGCAGGACGTGTTCCGCTTCCTCGAAAGCACGGCTTACAGCTACGACCTCATCTTCGCCGACCCGCCCTACCAGATGGAGGGCATAGAGACCATTCCCGACAAGGTGTTCGCCCACAACCATCTCAACCGGGGCGGCATACTGATAGTCGAACACGGGGCTAAAACCTCATTCGAGGAGCACCCCAACTTCACCGAACACCGCCACTACGGCAGCGTACACTTCTCCTTCTTTGAAAACACGGACGACTGACACCACGATGGACGGACTCAAAAGCAAGGCTGCCAAATCACTCTTCTGGAACGGGCTTGACAAGGTGGGCTTCCAGCTCATCGGCCTCATTGTCGGCATAGTCACCGCACGCCTCCTGAGCCGCGACGACTTCGGCCACATAGCCGCGCTCGCCCTCTTCACATACCTGAGCAACGTCTTCATAGAGAGCGGCTTCACATCGGCAATGGTCAGGCGGGAGGGCAACACCGATGCCGACTACACCGCCGTCCTCTCCTTCAACGTCCTGCTCAGCGTGGCATTCTACGCCCTGCTCTTCGTCTGCGCCCCGCTCATAGCCGCCTACTTCCACACCCCCCTGCTCACGACCCTCGCACGCGTGCTGTTCCTCAACATCATAATCAACGCATTCAGCATAGTCCAGACCATCATACTCACCAAGCACTTCCGTTTCCGAGAACTTGCCATAGCCGACATAACGGGCGCAGTCATAGCGGGTGTAATAACAGTAATCATGGCCGTCAAGGGCTTCGGCTACTGGGCCATCGCCGCGCAGCAGCTCTCGCAGACCCTCTTCCGCACCCTCATGCTCTGGTGCCTCAGCCGCTGGCGTCCCGTCCGCCACGCCAACTTCCGCGTCATAGGCGAACTCTTCTCATTCAGCGCGTCGCTCATCGTCACCAGCACCATCTCCACCTGCGCGCGCTACATCTACAACTTTTTCATCCGCCCCCCGCGCTACTCCATGGAGCAGCTCGGATGCTACGGTCAGGCATACAAGTTCCACCAGATACCCCACACCGTCATCACCACCACCGTCACCGGAGTGGCCTACCCCCTCATCTCCTCGCTCAACGGCGACAGGCCCCGCCAGCTCCTCTACCTCCGTAAGCTGATGAAGATATGCGCCTTCATCACCTTCCCCGTCATGATTGGCCTCTACGCCATCGCCCCGAACATGATAACCGTAGTGCTCACAGACAAATGGCAGCCCATGCTACCCTACTTCAACATACTAATCATCTCTGCCACGTTCCTCCCCTTCGCCAACATCGCGCTCAACACCATCGTCGCCGTCGGCAAGCCCCGCGTGAACATGTACCTCGAAATGGTGCGCAACGGCCTCATGCTCCTCATGCTCGCCCTCCTCAACTCCACCATCGAAATCATGCTCTACGGCTACCTCATCGCCACATTCGCCGCATACATCATCGACATCATAGCCCTCACCCGCTACACAGGCTACACCCTCATCGGCCACCTGCGCGACATACTCCCCTACGCCGCCATAGCCGCCGTCATGGGCATAGCCGTCATGCTCCTCCCCCGCATCGTCACGCTCAACGTCTACCTCCTCTTCGCCTTGCAGATACTCATCGGCGCGCTGCTCTACCTCGGCGCGGCCATGCTGCTCGGCTCACGCATAATAAAGGACATCAGAGAACTTATATTCAAAAGATAACATGACAACAGACACCGGTACAACATTCAGGCACAGCGTACCCGTACAGCTGCGCTTCAACGATGCCGACTCCCTCGGCCACGTCAACAACTCCGTCTACTTCTCATTCTACGACCTCGGCAAGACAGAGTACTTCCGCACCCTGCTCGGCACGAACTACTACAGCACAAAGATAGACATCGTAGTGGCCCACGCCGAAGTCGACTTCCTCCAGCCCGTCTTCCTCACCGACGACATCGCCGTGCAGACCCGCGTCAGCGAGATGGGCCACAAGAGCTTCCGCCTCCAGCAGCGCATAGTCTGCCGCAACACCGGAGCCGTCAAGTGCGTCTGCACCACAGTCATGGTAGGCTTCGACTTCGCCACCGGCAAGACCATCCCCATATCCCCCGCCCTGAGAGAGCGCATAGCCGACTACGAGGGGCGCGAGGAGTTCCGCTCCGTGCCGGAATAGCCCCCCGCCCCCACACCGCCTTGAGGCAGTCCGCCACGGCACATCCCCCTGTGCCGTGGCGGACTGCCTCTCTTTTTATCCCTGTCTAGTCCTAAAATAGCGTTACAACTAAAAAAGCAAGACAATGGAACATACAGGGAACAAGTACGTTAAGCGTGCAGAGAAACACTACAGCATCTCCTTCAAACTGGCGGTAGTGCGCGAGTAC
>CALUOH010000057.1 GCA_944322025.1 uncultured Bacteroidales bacterium
CTCCAGAGACGGCTCAGGATTAGGTGTTACAGGAGCGGGCCTTCCGTCAAGGCCGGCCTTGACGGAACAACGTGACGAACGATTTATTTTTGTCCTATAACTGTAACGCTTATTCAGGACTAGACAAATTGTAAAATTGAGTTAAAAACACCTACTCTCGACGGAGCGCTCAGGAAGCCCCTACGGACACCCTACAGAGCCTACGGCCTCCATTCCGCCCCCTTCCACAGCCAAAATGGGGCACATCTCCCCGCACCAATAACCGCAGGTTATCCGCACCAACTATTTTCAGTGAGGCAATACCGGAAAAACACCCTACCTTTGCACCGCAAGAAACCATAACACAACAAGAAACCAAACAGACAGAACCATGTTACAGACAAAGCTATCGCAGAAAACCCGTGAGACCATCTTCATCATCCTGCTGCTCTTCATCCCGTTCCTCTCGCCCGGGCTGTCGCTGCTGCTCGGCCTGATAGTAGCCCTCACCATAGGCAACCCCTTCATCCAGCACAACAAAGTGTTCACAAAGATACTCTTGCAGGCCTCCGTCGTCGGCCTCGGCTTCGGAGTCCACCTCGACGAGGCCCTCGCCGCAGGCAAGGACGGCTTCATCTTCACCATCTTCTCCATAGCCATCACCATGGGGCTCGGCCTCTGGATAGGCAAGCTGCTCCACGTCAACAAGGACACGCGCACCCTCGTCTCAGGAGGCACAGCCATCTGCGGCGGCAGCGCGATAGCCGCACTCGGCCCGGTCATCAACGCCAAAGACAAGGACATGACCGTAGCCCTCGGCACCATCTTCATGCTCAACGCCCTCGCCCTCTTCATATTCCCGCCCATCGGCGACCTGCTAAAAATGGACGACACACAGTTCGGCTACTGGTGCGCCATAGCCATACACGACACCAGCTCCGTAGTAGGCGCGGCGGCCACACGCAGCGAGGCGGCACTACAGATAGCCACCACCACCAAGCTCATCCGCGCACTGTGGATAATCCCCCTCTCCCTCCTCGTGGCCCTATTCTACAACCGCGGCTCAAAAGAGAACACCGGGAGCGGCAAGAAGAAAATCTCCATACCGTGGTTCATCTTCCTCTACGTCGTGGCCATGATAATAGCCACCTACTTCCCGCAGGGAGAAGCGTTCTACACCGATGCGGTGAAGATAGCCAAAATGGGCATGATATACACCCTCTTTCTCATCGGCACAGGCCTCACATGGGACAGCATAAAGGAAGTAGGCTACAAGCCCGTATTGCTCGGCGTAATCCTCTGGATTATCATATCCGTCATATCGGCCGTATCCATCATGTGGATAGAATAACCGCCTGAGCACCCGCCCCACTATCGGCAGGACGGATAACATAATAATAAACGCCGGGCGGCCTCCGCAATGGAGACCGCCCGGCTTTGTTTCCGCTCCCGTTCACCCCGCAGCCAAGCGCGTGACACACAACCATTTCCCCGTCCGCAATCCACCTCCCCGCATTTTTCTTTCAAAAACCCTTTGCTATCTCCGCATAAAACACTACCTTTGCACACGGTTTTCATAATACAACATACGGGATGCCATTTTAGCTCAGTTGGTAGAGCAACGCATTCGTAATGCGTAGGTCGGGGGTTCGAGTCCCCCTAATGGCTCACACAGACTATAACACGCAGATTGCCAGCCTATTAGGTTGGCAATTTTGATTTCAAGGCGAAAATATCGCAACAGCAGCGCAACAGTTTTTTAGGCAGGCTTCCGGGTCGGCTTAAAAAAAACGGGCGCATCGGTGTCGTCACGCCTTTCATCATGCACACGGCTATCCACCCTTTATGCCTCCCTCCGGCGGCGTGAGGGTCATGAAGTCTACTATAGAATAAATTTCCGAAACACCAAAGAAGGCTAGATACTGCCCGTCAAGTATTGTCCATTTCTCCCTCTGTGCAGGAGAGAGCTTGCGGATGTCCGGGAACATCCTGAGCGGGGCGGTCACTATCCGCCCGTCATCAAGATATACCGAAATATACCCTCGTTTCTCGAACGACACCTTTCTCATCGATGCCGTTATTCCTGCTATCTTACACATGTCTGTTTCCTCCTTATTTTATTATCTGTAATTTTTTCGATGAAGGCAATGATGCGGCAGAAGTCTTTCGGGGGGGGGCAGTTGTTGTATGCGACTTCGACGCACATGCGGCCTTCTTTTTCTATCCAGATTTTTGCCAGATATGCCGCTATTCTCCTCTGTATGACGGAGAGGAAAGGAAGTAACGCAGCAGTATGGCTATTGCTCCCATTACAAAGTTAGTTAGTTATTTATTACCGTTTCAATCAAACAAATCTCTCTCCTTTGTGGTGTCCGAGAACCATACGAAACATGGGCAGAGCTGCTGTCAGCCCTTTACGCCATAAGCAATTTCATGTATGGTCTTCACTACACCGTCAAAGTCAGTGTCCAGCACGTTTCCTCCATACTCCATCAGAGCCAGCGGCAATGCCTCCTGCCCTTCACCATATGAGGGCTGTACATACGGCATGCCGCACAGCCTGTAGCCTATCCTCTCATAGAAGCCTATCCTGCGGCGTGCAATCTCGGTCTCGGGTAACTCCACCTCAATCACTACGGGCTTGCCTACACTGCCGACGAACTGCCTCATCGCGCGCTCGCCAATCCTGCGCCCGCGCAGCTGTTCATCCACAGCGAAATGCTCGCCGTATGCGAACTTGCCGAAGTCCCAATAGGAGAACAGCCCTACCATCTCATCGTCTTCTACCAGCGCAAAGCTGAAAAAGCTGTCCGGGTGTCCCGTCACTATGCCCAGCTGTTTCTCGCGCGTCCTGCGCTCATCAACGGGGAAGGCACTCTCATACAGCCGGACAAAATGCTCCCAATACGGCGATTCCGCCGACATTATTCTCCTGAATTCTATCATAACATCTGCATTTTATTTCGTCCGGCTAAGTTAATAAATTTATCCGATATGGGCAGCAGTATGTAGGAGGGGGCTTGTGGAGGCGAGAAGACGGGAGCGAGTGTGCGTAGAGAGTCCGCAGGGACTCCCTGAGCGTCGGCGCGAGAGTAGGTGTTTTTAACTCTGTTTCACAGTTGGAACAGGAGGAGGGAAATGGGGGTGCGGGGGAGGCGGACAAATAAAAGGACAGATAGAGGCAGACGGGGGAGAAAGAAAAAAGGCGTGCCGCACACAGAAGGTGCGGCACGTCCAACTATGAAAAAAATTAAGCTTGAAAAAATATTATTTCTTCTCGATGTAGAGGACAGGCTCACCCTTTTCTACCCATGAGCCCTGACCCTTGCCTTTGGATATTTCCTCTATCACGCAGTCATAGGGAGCTTTGACGACTTCTGTGCCATGGTTGGCCAGTATGGCGCAGATGAAGTCGCCCTGCTTGTACTCCTTGCCTGGGGCAGGAGCTATGGTCGTGCGCGCGGAGAGCTCCCACAGCAGGCTGCCCTGGAATGGAGCCTCGACAGCCACGGCAGTCGCGCTGCGCTGTTTCTTGGCACCGGCAGCGGGACGGGCAGCGGCGGCCTTCTTCTCGGCCAGCTCCTTGTTGAAGCGTTTTTTCGCCTCGCCAGACTTGAACTCGCGGTACTGCTTGTCGTGCATGGCGAACTCGAAGAGCTCCTCGTCGTCCTGACCTCTGTCCCAGCCGAGCTCTTCCATCTCCTTGATGTATTTGGGGAGTACGTTGGGGTAGTTGTCCTGCGGGTTGCCGTCGAAGAACTCGTAGCCTTTCGATTTTGCCAGCTCAATAATCTCGGGGTCGAGCTTGCCGGGGAGCTTGCCCGCCTTGCCGAGTATCATGTCCCAAGTGTTGGCATCTATCATTGTCCAACGCTCCTGTCCTTTGCTCATGCAGAAGATGTTCATCAGCGCGACGTTCTTCACGTACTGGCTGAACGGTGTCACGAGTGGCGGGTTGCCGAGTTTGGGCCATATGTATTTGACTTCGTCGAAGAGCTGTACGAGGAGTTCGTCCTCGCTGAGTTCGGCTTTGCCCTGCGCTTTAAGGTTGCCGTTGATGGCGGCGTGCATGCCTTTGAGGTCTGCCATGAGCGAGCCCATCATGCCGCCGGGCAGTCCGCATCCTACGAGGAGTGAGGACATGAAGCGGTTGCGTGGGTCGATGAAGTAGCCGAGGAAGTCGTCCATGAAGCTCTGTGTCAGGCTGCGGGCTTCCATGTATGCTTTCATGTTGATGTCGGGGACGATGAAGCCGGCATCTTTCAGCATGGCCTGTATGGTTATCACGTCGGGATGAACCATGCCCCAAGAGAGCGGCTCGATGGCGACGTCGAATATGTCACCGCCGGCTTTTGCGACTTCGAGCATGGATGCCACGGAGAAGCCGGGGCCTGTGTGGCCGTGGTACTGTATCGTGATGTCGGGATGCTTTTCCTTTATGGCTTTGACTATCGTGCCGAGCATGGCGGGACGGCCTATGCCTGCCATGTCTTTGAGGCATATCTCCTGCGCGCCCTCGGCGATGAGCTGTTCCGCCATGTTGATGTAGTACTCGGCGGTGTGTACCTGCGAGTAGGTGATGCACATGGTGGCCTGGGCTATCATGCCGGCCTGCTTGGCCCAGCGGATGGATGGGGCGATGTTACGCACGTCGTTGAGGCCGCAGAATATGCGTGTGATGTCGACGCCCTGCGCCTTTTTCACCTTGTACATGAGTTCGCGCACATCGGCGGGCACGGGGTTCATGCGCAGCGCGTTCAGGCCACGGTCGAGCATGTGTGTCTGTATGCCTGCCTCGTTGAACGGCTTAGTGAAGGTGCGGACGGCGAGGTTAGGGTTCTCACCGTAGAGGAGATTGACCTGTTCGGATGCACCTCCGTTAGTCTCCACACGTGCGAAGCATCCCATGTCGATAATCACAGGCGCAATTTTCGCCAACTGGTCCTTGCGCGGCACGTATTTGCCGGAGGACTGCCACATGTCGCGGTAAACCAAGCTAAATCTGATTTCTTTCTTCATAGAGAATAGATTTTAGAGTGTTATTTGCTTTCGTTATGATAAATATCTCGGACATATCCCGGCAGACAGAGGCACACGAGCGCGAAGCCAGCCGGCCACATATGTTTTCGACGGGGTAAATGTATAGATTTTTTGTCATAAACACAAGGAAAAAAACAGATTGTACAACATGTTTTTGCCGGGAGGCGCGGGGATGTCAGCGCGGAGCGAAAAGATGACAAATCCGGTCACGGAGAGGCTTCACAGGGAACAAAAAGGAAGTATTCAGCCACTCTCACGGCAAAATTATAAGAGAGCGGGCGGGAGGAGGGGCAGGAGAGGGGCGGGGAAAAGGGGCGGTTTTTCGGGAATCGGCGTTTTTGGCAGCCAGCGGCGGCGGTCAGATTTTAAGAAACTGTTCTGATTTTCCACAAACAGTGTTAGAGGGAAACCATGTAAGGCACGCGAGGCCAGAGGCTATCGCCCGATGCGGAGGCTGTCGGTCAGGAGGAATGTGTCGGAGTATGTCCTGACAACGATGGAGCGGGGCGTGACATCCACGACATGGAAGTGGCGGCCGTTAGCGGGGTCGTCGGTGTAGTTTTTCGGGGAGAAGTGGGATATGTACTGGTAGAAGCAAGCGTCCGCGTCAGGGTTGCGGCGTGAGCAGGTGTGCTCATGGGCGGAGAAGAGCAGGTCGACACCCGCCTCGTTGAACGCGGGGAGAAGAGCCCAGCGCGTGGGGAGGTTGTTGAATGGCGAAGCAGCGGAGAAGGGCGGATGGTGGAGAATGACCAGCAGCCAGATGTCAGCGGCATCGCGTGCGCGCTCACGCAAGAACCAGCGGCGTTGTTCCATGAGGTTGAAGTAGTTTCTCGTGGTGTTGAATATGTATATGGAGAGCGGGCCGGCCTCGAAGCGGGCAGTGCCCTCGGGAGAGCCGCCGGAGGGGCCGTAGAACGGGAACGTGTAGAAGAAACGCTCATCGGCGCGGCGAGGCAGAGACTTGTGAAAGTCGTGATTGCCGAGGGCGGCGACAATGGGGACGGACTGCGCCACGGAGTCGAAGTCAGCGAAGTAGCGGTTCCACCACTGCATGTGCGGCCGCTCGATGAGGTCGCCGGCCTGCATCCAGAAGAGGGGGCGGAAGGTGCGCTGTATGCGGCGTACGACGGGGCTGATGGTGTCACGCACATTCTGCACATCACCTATGACGACGAAGCGCAAGGTGTCAAGCGCGGAAAGCGGAGCGACGCTGAAATCGTACCAAGGAGAGACGAGGGTGTCGACGCTGACGCAATAGCGGTAACCGCCCGGAGAGACGGGGAACGGCACATTATAATAAGAGAGGCTGCCGGAGGAGTTACGAAAGTCACGGCGGGCTGCGGCATAGCGGAGCGTGTCGCCACCGGGGGCGATGAGCGTCAGGCGGGCAGAGCCGGAGGAGAGGCCGCTCTGCCACGAGACGATGCGCGTGCGCTCCGCATCAGAGCCAAGGGTGAGCTGCACGTTGTGAGGCGCGTCGGGCGAGAGGAAGGCAGGCTCAGGGGGCATGGTGAACCACGCATCCCAGCGCGAGTGTACCCAAAGCGCGAGCGCGACAACAACGGCGGCAGCGAGGGCCGCCCACAGCAGTTTCTTCCGTGGCATGACGACCTTATCCGTTTACGGGGCGGCAGAGCGGAGGGTCACTCCGCAGGGGTCTCCTCCTTAGGCCTGATGTCCTCGGAGAAGTCGTCGTTGCCGGACTCGACGAGGAGGTTGTACCACGAGACGAGTTTCTTTATGTCAGTGGGATAGACGCGGTCGCGGTCGAAGTCGGGGAGCACTTTGGCAAGGTATTCCCTCAGCACGGCGGGGTCTGCCTTGGGGTCGACGGATGCCTTTGCGCCGTTCTCCAACCGCTTCATGGAGTCCAAGACCTGACGGAGGGGTACTTCCTTTGTCTCGGTGTACATGGCGATGTCGGAGAGGGTGACTACCTTGTCACGGGCGTAAGTTGGCATGCGCTTGCCGTCAACGAGGGACTCCACTATAATCATATTCCTCGACTGAGATACGAGCTTATACAGACCGGGCTTGCCGGAGATTGAAAGGATTTGGTTGAGCATAGTCTATTCTCTTTCTTACAGTTAACATAGTTTGCGCAGCGGAGTGCCGCTGGCGTGCGAATCGGGTGCAAAGATAGTGAAAAGCGGGTGTAGTACAATCATGTCAGGAGGATTTGTGAGGCAGGAATTTTGCCAGGGAGGGAGGCGGCCGGGAGAGCAGTGAGGGGGCGAGGAAGGGGCGGGATTTTGGGCGGGGGAAGCGGAGAGGGGGCGGAGGGAGTCCCGAGGGAGTCCCGAGGGAGTCCGTAGGGGCTCCGTGGCCGCTCCGTCGAGAGTAGGTGTTTTTAACCCAAATTCACACTGAGAGGAGCGGGGAGATGAGGGAGGGGATGGGGAGAGGCTTCGGAAGAGATGGGGAGAGGCTTTGGCGGGGCTCCGGTGGATGTCCGTTGGTGTTCCGTAGGGGCTCCCTGAGCGTTGGCGCGAGAGTAGGTGTTTTTAACTCTATTTCACAGTTAGAACGAGAGGAGGGATATGGGGGTACGGGTGAGGCGGGAGGGGGAGGCAAGAGTGAGGATGAAGTGAGGATGAGATGGGGTCAGGATGAGCAGCAAAGGGGGCGCAAAGGAGGCGCAGAGGGGTGAGAGGAGGAGGCTGCGACTAATTATTTAGAATAATACGTAAATATAGTTTTATCTGTTTAGTTTAATCGCATGATTTAATTACCTTTGTAGCACCATTCAGGAGAGAGTGGCGGAAGTAACAATAAACAGTAACCTATAAGTAGCAATTCAAAATTAAACGCCTACTATTATTGTTATCGGATATAGAGGTAAATCATATAAAAGCTTTGTATCTCTTGCGTCTCTTATTGCGCTCTTTTCTTCCCGCTTAACGGTCACATAGCCCGCTATGCTCCCGTTTGCGCGAAAAGAAAATAGCTGCAAAATAGCCTGCAAGAGATATACAATTAATTTTTAACTGCTACTTAAATACAAGAACTATGAACATCGCATTATTTGGCAACCACGGAAGTGTGGAGCGTTACATTCTTGAGAGCCTGCTTACGGCAGGGTACAGGGTCAGCCTGCTGGCCGGAGAGGAGGATAATATCCCGTTTGAGTTCCATAACCTGAAAATCGTGCGCGGGGAGTGGCACGACAAGGAGGACATAACAGAGACCCTGACGGGTGCGGAGGCTGTGGTACAGGTACTCGGGTTTGGGAAAAATGAGAGCAGCGTGAGCGTGGGGGAGGTGTGCACGGCGAACCGGCTCATCGTGGAGCAGATGAAGGAGACGGGGATACGTAGGATAGTGGCACTCAGTGCGATAGGCGCAGGGTCGAGCATCTATTACCTGCCGCATCTGCTGCAACAGACGGGGCTCGCGTCGCTTATCCCGTGGTATAACCTGACGGTGGGCGAGAAGAACGAGGTGGAGCACTGTATACAGTCGGCCGGTGGGCTGGATTGGACGTTTGTGCGCGCGGGGATTGTGCGGAAGTGCCCGCCAAAGGGAGACTTTATGGTGTCGTATGACGGGAAGGGGATGTCGCACCAAGTGACTGCGGAGGAGCTTGGGGAGTTTTTCGCGAAGGCGGTGGCTGACGAGGGTTATGTGGGGCGTGCGCCTATGGTTTGCAATCCTTCTTTCCTGTTCTGAATATGCAAGAGCAGCCCCGCGCCTGTGGACAGTGTCCGGGCGCGGGGCTTTTGTGTTGCCCGTGAGGGGTGGGAGGAGAGTGTCGAGAAGAGAGAAGTGGACAAAGAGAGAGGCACGGCCCGCTGGTGTGCGCGGCCGTGCCTCTCTCTTCGTATAGTGTCCTGAAAATCAAAGCTGTTTTTTGGGCTTGATGTCGAGTTTTACAGGCTCAATCATGTTCTCAGGTTTGAGGATTGTGTCGAGGTCCTCTTTGCTGAGTATGCCGTGCTCGAGGACGAGTTCGTAGACTCCACGTCCTGTCTGCATGGCCTCCTTGGCTATCTTTGTAGAGTTCTTGTAGCCGATGATGGGGTTGAGCGCGGTGACTATGCCGATGGAGTTTTTGACCTGCGCCATGCAGTTCTCCACGTCAGCGCGTATGCCGTCGATGCAGAGGGTGCGCAGGGTGTTGAATCCGTTGGTCATGAGCTCGATGGACTCGAAGATGCAGTAGACGAGTACGGGCTCCATGACGTTGAGTTCAAGCTGCGCATTTTCGGAGGCAAGCATTACGGCTGTGTCGTTGCCTATGACCTTGTAGCAGAGCTGGTTCATGACCTCGGGGATGACTGGGTTGACCTTGCCGGGCATGATGGATGAGCCGGGCTGCATCTCGGGGAGGAAGAGCTCGTGGATGCCGCAGCGGGGGCCTGAGCCCATGAGGCGGAGGTCGTTGCATATCTTGATGCTGCGGAGTGCGATGCGCTTGAGTTCGGATGAGTAGCCGACGAGGACGTCGGTGGCCGATGTTGCCTCGATGAGGTCTTCGGCGAGTGTGACGTTCCATCCTGTTATTTCGCGAAGTGCCTCGATGCAGAGTTTGCTGTAGCCGGGTTCGGAGCAGATGCCTGTGCCGATGGCTGTTGCGCCCATGTTTATGCAGAGGAGCTCTTCGGTGCATTTCCGGAGGTCTTCGAGGCCTTTCTTTATTCCGTCGGCGAATGCCTGGAATGTCTGTCCGAGGGTCATGGGTACGCCGTCCTGCAGCTGTGTGCGGCCCATTTTGACTACGTGGGCGAACTCTTTGGCTTTGTTTTCAAGTGAGGCGATGAATAGCTCCATGGCTTTCATGAGTTCCTGCGACTTGATGTATATGCCGAAGTGGAATGCTGTGGGGTATGCGTCGTTAGTTGACTGAGAGGCGTTTACGTGGTCGTTGGGTGAGCAGAACTGGTATTCGCCGTGCTGGTGGCCCATTATTTCGAGTGCGCGGTTTGCGATTACTTCGTTGGCATTCATGTTTACGGTTGTTCCTGCGCCGCCCTGTATCATGTCGCTGAGGAAGTAGTCGTGGTGCTTGCCGGCGATAAGCTCGTCGCACGCCTGACAGATGGCTTTGCACTGCTGGTCAGTGAGTTTGCCCTGTTTGTGGTTGGCGATGGCGGCACCTTTTTTGGTGATGGCCATTCCGACGATGAACGCCGGGTAGTCGTTCATAAGGCGGCCGGAGATTTTGAAATTCTCGAATCCGCGCATAGACTGCACGCCGTAGAGAGCCTCGAGGGGTATCTCTTTCGTGCCGATAAGGTCGCTTTCGGTTCTGGTTTTACCGGAAAAATTTGTTGCGTTTATCATAATGTGTTTCGTTAAGATATTGATTTTACGCTATTTGTATGCGGAGGCCGCCAGTGTGGAGAGGCGGACGCATGCGGTGCAAAGGTATGAAAAGTTGCGTGCAGAGACAAATGAAATGCGGGATTTTTCTTCGGGGGAGAGGGAGGGGGCGCGGAGGCGGGGGGAATGGGACGGGGGTGGAGCGGGGAGGGTGTCCGCGGGTGTTCCGTAGGGGCTCCCTGGCCGCTCCGTCGAGAGTAGGTGTTTTTAACTCTTTTTAGGGCGGTGGTTCGGGAGGGTTTTTGTATGTTTGTATTCGGGATGTGGAGGTGGACTGAGGAGTGGGGATTTGGCGGGACGGAGCGGGGTTTGGA
>CALUOH010000058.1 GCA_944322025.1 uncultured Bacteroidales bacterium
TCCATATAAGCGCAATTACGCAAATTGTAAGGAGTATCCCCCTGATCGGCTCTATGCTCAATTTGAGAAAATCCTTTATATAGCTTTCCATTATAAGCAATACCGCCTTCATCAAACCATTTTTTTACGGCTGGATAATCCTCAATATAGATGCGCGGCAGTTTACCCTTTATACCATTGTGGGTGTTAATCAGCCACAAGTTTGCCCAGTCATATCCATACCTTTTTATATCCCTGCCCCTTAGAATAGGTCGTATAAGTTCAGCCGTGCGGGTACGTTCGTCCTCTGTCTGACAATTTGCCAATATCTCATTACGCTTTTCTGTGCTTATGATAAACGCATCATTAAATCCTGTCTTGATACCGTAATTGATCTGTATGTCCCAATCTTTGAGCGGTATCCCCACCGCCTCAATCTTCCTCCTGATGCTCTGCTCTATCGGCGACATGATCACCCACGGTGTAGAGCCGCCGAAACTGCACTCCACTGCGTTCTGCCGCACGAAATCCCCCGTAATAATATATCAAGTCCATACCCAAAATCACACCCACTCGCTAATGCCAAACACGTACCCTCGCCCTATCAGCAAGCCATCATTACCTTACCGCCATCACTTGCTTCAGATACCTCGCCAGCGTATTGCGGTCCACCTTGCATATCGCGGCAATCTTCCTGTTCGACATCCCGATAGTCATCAACTCCATTATAAGCCTTTCTTTCCCGTATAGTTTATACTTTTCCTTGGCACTGCGCCTGCCTTTCGGTCGTCCTAGCACCATACCCTCTGCTTTCTTCCTTGCCAAAGCCTCCTTAGTCCGTTGGCTTATCAGGTTTCTCTCTATCTCAGCCGACAGTCCGAACGCAAACGCCAGAACTTTACTCTGTATATCATCCCCAAGTCGGTAATTGTCCTTTATAGTCCACACCTTGCACTCCTTCGTCATACAGATATTCAATATCTCCATAATCATAAACAAGTTGCGGCCAAGTCTCGACAGTTCTGCACAAATGATCAGATCTCCCTTCTCCACCTTTTTAAGCAACCGACCCAATTCCCTCTTGCTATATGACTTCGTCCCGCTGATAGTCTCTTCTATCCAGCCGTCAATCACCAGCTTATTACGCACACAGAAATTATTGATTTCAAAACGCTGATTCTCCACTGTCTGTTTGTCACTGCTGACCCTAATATATCCGTATACCATATCAATAAAAAATTTAATCACTCAATTTATCAGTTTTATTTATAACAGTATAGGCTGCATCACTTGAATGTTTATTAAAATCGTCCTACCTTTGCCTACAACAAAACAACTTCAGACATGAAACAGACATTGACCGTGATATCCGCGCTGACGCTGCTCTCGCTCACTCTGTTGACATCATGCGCAGGCGCGGACAATAAAGCGACAGACAAACAAAAAACAGATACGACTATGAAACCGATTGAACTTACGAAAGAAGACTTTCTCAAGAAAGTAGTTGACTATGAGGCAAACCCCAATGAGTGGAAATATCTCGGCGACCGCCCTGCCATAGTGGACTTCTATGCCTCTTGGTGCGGCCCGTGCAAAATGCTTGCCCCCGTGCTCGACGAACTGGCACAGGAGTATGCGGACAGCTTGTACATCTACAAGGTCAACACGGAAGAAGAGCAGGAACTCGCCGCCGCCTTTGGCATACGCAGCATCCCGACCCTGATTTTCATCCCGCTCAACGGCCAGCCGCAGGTCATCACGGGCGCACTGCCCAAGCCCAACCTGAAACAGGCCATATCCGACATCCTCCATGTGAAGTGACCCCATCCCCCCTTAAAACAAAGCGGAGCCTACCCCACACATCAGTCAAGGTACGCTCCGCTTTCCTTTATCACAAAAAAACAGTATATTTGCACTGCTTGTGCAACCTCAGACATCATATTCATGACAAAAAGACACATCATATTCGCTCTCTTGCTCTCGCTCGTCCTCTTCGCCGCACCCGCATCGGCGCAGTTCTTCACCAAAGACAAACTGCTCTATGGCGGCGGACTTGGGTTCAACATAACAGACAATTGGCTGTTGCTCAGGCTATCCCCCGAAATAGGCTACCAGCTCTTCGCCCCGTGGCAGATAAGCGTGGGACTGACCTACCAGTACTCCGAATATGGCATCTGGGGCAACACCTCATACCGTTCCTCCCAACATCTGCTCGGGTACAATGTCTCCACACGCTTCGACTTTGTCCGTTTCGGACAATACACGCCTACCAAACTCTTCCTCTATGCCGCGTTCCTTGACGAGTTCGACATCACGAACAGCAAGGCATACGACCGTTACTCCGACTTCCGCGCCGGGATAGGCATACGTCAATATTTCACCCATCGCAGTAGCGTATATCTCATCTGTGCATGGACCATTTGGGACAATGACGAAAGTTGGGAATGGACTCCTGCCGACTGGAATCCGCATGTCAGTGTCGGGATACAGTTCTGACCTCTCCCGCCCTACTTTATAGAACTCAGCGGTATATTCTCCCGCTTCACATTCTTGTTCAGCTCGCTGCGCGAGAACGGCATCACATTCTTGTCCTGCACCTCCAGCACATCGGCGTTCGCCTTCGTATTGTAATGTAGGGTCAGTTTCTTATTGTTGGTTATCTCTATATCTGCGGCCATTATTTTCTTCTCCGGATGGTTCACATCGTGCCTCGTGTCGTAATACACATTACGCCTTACATTGATGTTGGCCTTCTTCAGCCGGAACTTATAGAACTGCCGCCCCATGCTTATCGCGTTGAGCCACCTCAGCTGCTCATCATTCAGCTTGTACCCGAACGGTATATTCAGCTTGGCCGACACCTCCTCTGACACCCTGTTTATCCTGTACGTGTAGTTGTCTATTATAAGGTGATACCTTATCTCCGCCTTCACAATGCCTAAAAAGTTATACCCGTCCGTGTACGTCATGACCGACAGAGAGTCGTTCTCTTTCCCTAGCTGCCACTTCTTCGGCTTCTTCGCCAATTCAAGTATTATATGCTTCAGGTTTCCTCCCCACAGATACTGGTGTGTGATGACACCCGAATCAACCTCATTCGCAAAGCTGTACGCCCCGTCCGACTCTATTCTTCCCACCGCCGAGCGCGCCCTCTCCTCTGCATTCTCGTCTATATACCGCTTACAATAAAGCCCCTTGAACTGCACCGAGTCCATCTTCTTCTCCTCCGCAGGCAGCTGAACCACATACCCCAACAGCTCCTCGTATGTGATGACGCTGTCGCCCTCGTTCAACCGCACGTCCGACTTCACCTTATACTTAGCCGGCACATTCGGATAGTCCACCTCCATCCTGTTCACTATGTTGCCCAGTATCTCCTCCATCGTGCGCTTCCGGTTCTTCCTCTTCGCCTTCTGCTCCACCACCGTACCCTCCAGCTCTATCGACTCCTCATCAAGCACCACCACGCTCGGCACCGAGTCCCTGAAGCTTCCGTACCTCAGCTCCTTCGTCTTATATCCCACACACGAAATCACCACATCACCCTTCACACTGTCCGGTATATTCAGCGAAAAATCACCCTCCATGCCCGACACCGTACCCGTCATCGGATGCTTCTTCACATACACGCTCGCATAAATCACAGGCAGACTGTCGCTGCCCATCACCTTACCTACAAAATATTTCGCCTCAGCCCCTTGCGTAGCCATCGCCAGCACGATGGCGCACAGTAAAGCCCTCACTTTCCATATTCTCCTGCTCATAAACTCAGTCTCTTTTTATCATTAAAAAAACTAATCCTCTCCCTCATCCTTCCTCCCCTACTCCCGGTCTATATTTTTACCCTTGTCTCGCTTGTTATTCATCAAAATCCGTACCGGACTTTCAGCAGGGCTCAGGCGATCCTCAACCTACCCACTCCCGATGCTCACCGCCTCGTCTACCGTAGATAATCTTTTCGCCCACCAGTCTCACCGCCGGCCTCTCCCTTTGCCCCCGCTCTCCATCGCTTCACGGTATATGCCGCACAGCTCTGCCCCCACTTTTGCATATGTATATTTCTCGGCTTTCTGCCGTATATGTTCCCTGTCGTACTCCCCGCTCCGCTCCATCATCCTCTCCATTGCCTCCGCCAATGCCACCTCGTCGCCGCGTGGCACTATCATCCCCGTCTCCTCATCCACCTCCTTAATCGCTATACCCACAGGTGTCGATATTATCGGGCAACCCACAGCCATGCTCTCTTCCAGCACTACCGGCGTATTGTCATAGTTCGAGAACAGCACAAACGCGTCGCTCACTTCCAGCCACCCGCACACCTCCATCGGTGTCTGTTCTCCCGTAAATCTCACATTATCATCCAAATGCAGCTCCCGCGCCCTCTCCACCGTCGCCTCGTAATCCACGCCGCAACCCACCATCAGCAGCTCAAAGTCACTCCGCCTCCTCTTCAGCATCGCCGCCGCGCCCACTATCCCCAGCACATTCTTCGACCTGTTCTCGAAGCACGACACATGGATGAACCTGAACCGCCTGCCCTCTGCTCCCCTCTCACGCCTCTCCGCCTGACGGTAGAAAAAGTCATCCACCACATTGTACACTATCCTTGTATTCTCATGGGTCACCACGCACCGCGTCATGGCATCCTGCAAATACGACGATATCGGCATCAGGCACTCCGAATGCCTCACCGCAAACCGCGTCATGGCCTTCCTCGCCGCACCTCTGTACCCCCCGTTCTCTGGCTGATACCCGCTCCAATGCTCCATGACCACATACGGGCAGCCATATCTCCTGTGCAATAAATAGGCCAGCATCGCCTCCTTGCCTATCACATTCACCTGTATCACCTCAGGACTGAACCCCTCCGCCTCCATCCTCCGCACCAGTCCGCAATAAGCCTGCATACTCGCCACCACCCCCTTCCGTCCACTCCTGTAGTAGGCATAATGCTCCACCACACCGTCCGTCTCCTGCCTCACATACTCCGTCTCCCCTGCCACATCCTCTGAAGCCACGGCATACAGCACATGCACCTTCGCGCCCTGCGCAGCCACAGCTGCAGCATGTTTGCGCACGAACAGCCCCCACATCGCGTCACCCCTGTGTGGATACCACGCCGAAAGGAACAGCACATTCATCGGTGCATCATCTTTACCAGCCAGTCAGGGCGCAAATGCCTCACACGGCTGTAATACCTCCACTCTCCCCCGAAACCCTCATAGAAACGGGCGACACCCTCTATGGCCGATCCCTCGAAATCGAACGTCATCCCCGCCCCCGCATACCTCCTCAGCAGTTCGTCCACGAGCAGGAACATAGCCCTCGTCTCCTTACCCCGCACGTCCGACACCGGTGCCAGATACACCAGCCTCTTCTCATTCCGCAGCAGCAGCAGTGCGGCCACCGTCTCCCCCTCTCCCGTGCAAACGCCATACGCCGTCCCGCGCCCCCTCTCCACGGCAGCACTCGCCACCGCCCTGAGCGTCACGTGCATATCCTCCGGCCGCATGACGTTCACCCTCGACCACAGCGCGCAGCACTCCTCCGGCGCAATCTCCATCACCGTCAGCCCCGCCTCTCGCGCCTTCCTTATATTCCGTGCGGTATTCTCCGCATATCCTCCTGCCGTCTCCTCATAACCCGCCGTCAGCTCCACCACCCTGTTCGGCAGCCGCTCACCCTCTCCGCCGTTCCCCTCGTTCAGGTTAAAGTCGTACGACATATAAGGCATCGACTTCAGAAACTCCGTCACCCTTTCCCCGCACACCTCGAACTCCGAAAACAGCCCCATCTGCTGCACCCACCTCGGCTGTATGACATACCTGAACCCCAGCCTCTCCTTCACCGGCAGCGGCATGAAATACGTATATCCGAAGTCCGACACGAGAGCCTCCCATCCGGGGCTGACAGCATCCAGATACCACGAATACAGATAGGGCAGCGACACCCCCGCGCCGTCCACCCTCCTGTCCCACAGCTCCCGGTCTATCTGCCCGTGCTCCAAATGGATAACCTTCATGCCGCCACTCCTCCTAACTCAGGAACATATGCTCCACAAATATCTTCACGCCTATTATCATCAGAATAATACCCCCCAGCAGCTCCACATTCACCTTAAACCGCCGCCCGAACGAAATCCCTATCACACAGCCCGCTATCGTAAACAGGAAACTAACCACCGCTATCACCGTCACACCCAGTATTATCTGCCGCCCGTAAGGCACGAATATTATCCCCGTCGCAAGAGCGTCAATGCTCGTCGCCACCGAATACGCCAGCAGCAGCTTCAACGAGTCAAACGGTGTCTTGCTCGCCTCCACCTCGTCACCCTTGAAGCTCTCCACAGCCATCTTTATCCCCAGCGCGCACAGTATCACCAGCGCAAACCAATGGTCGAACTTCGTAATCCACTCCGAAAAACTTATCCCCGCCAGCCACCCCACCAGCGGCATCAGCCCTTGGAACAGCCCGAAAAACAGAGCCATCCTCACTATCTTCCACCAGTTATACCGCCCGTAAGCCATACTGCTCGCCACAGCCACAGCCAGACAGTCCATCGCAAGCCCTATCGCGATAAAGCTAATCTCCAATGCCTCCATTGCACACCGAAACCTTAATCCTTACTTAAACATTATATAAAAACCCGTCTTACTTCTACTTCTCATCACCGCCCGCGCACCTGAACTCCGCCTCATACGCCGCCGCAGCAGCCTCCAGCTCCTCATACCACTCCGCGCCGAACCTCCTTATCAGCGGCTCCCTCAGAAACCTGTACACAGGCATCCCCACCTTCCTCCCCAGCCTCTCCGCACACGCGCACACCTCCCAGCGGTGATAATTCACAGCCGTAAAACCCTCATACCTCGTCAGCCTCACAGGATACAGATGGCACGAAATCGGCTTATAAAACTCCGTCCGCCCCTCCCTGTACGCCTTCTCGATAGCACACTTGCACACACCATCCTCATCCCTGTACGAAAACACACACTCCCTCTGCCCCACTATCGACGTCACCATATCCCCGTCCGCGTCCCTGTACGCCACCCCCTGCTCCTCTATCACCCTGCGGCACGCCTCCGGCAGGTCATCCCACACCGCCGGCAGCACCCTCTCCAGCTCCTCCACCTCATCCTCCTCCAGCGGCGCGCCCGAATCCCCCTCCACACAGCACTCACCCCTGCACACCCCCAAATCACAGCAGAACCGCTGCTCAAACAAATCAAAACTTACAACCGTATCTCCTATCTCAACCATAATATATCATAAATAATCCCATCCCCCATCCTACCCCCGACAACCGTCCCCCCAACAGCACCAATCCCCCTCAACCACCTCTAACCTTACTTCGGCAGGTACAAAGATAGTGCAAACCGAGAGCAGTGCTTTATGCGAAACATCAGTTTCGCATTACATTATGCTGTGCCGCATTAGGACATGAGCCTCGGCTCAATGGCATGATGCGGTACTGCATAATGCAATGACAGACGACAGTCTGGCATATACCACTGCCGACAATCTGTCACGACTTGGCAGTGCATAACTCGTTATTGCACTGCCAAGTCGTGACAGATTGCAGCGAAGCTAATTGCAGCCTATCTTGTGTGCTCCGGCACGCAAAGATAGCGAAAGTCGAGTGCAGAGACAAATGAGAACTTGTTCTCAATTTGGCTATGCCAAGACGCATCCTATCTTGTACCGTCAGGTACAAAGATACACCAAATCCCCGTCATGACCAAACATCCCGTACCGATACCTCCGCAAAACTCCTCGCCTCATCACCCATCCACCTGACACACAACAACATCCCTCTCACCTCACTGCCATCCCACACCAACAACGCACATCCCCTTCCCATCCCCGTTAATCAAGGTTAAAAACACGTACTCTCGAGCCAGCAGCAGGCCAGCCCCACCGAAGCCCCTCCCCGCCATCTCCCCTCTCACCCGCCGGCCCTCACGCCTGAGCACCCGCATCCTCACACACCTCCCCTGCCCGGCATCCCCGCACCTTCCGCACCGTTCCCCTCCCCCCTACCGCATAGCATCCGCCAAATCCCCCCACCCCACCCTTTGCCGCCCCGCTTATTTTGCTTAACTTTGCAGTCCTGAACATAGAATAATACATGAACAACCTGACACACCGTCTCACCGCGCTCCTGCTGCTCTTCACGGCACTCCTGCCGGGCATCGCCCGCGCCGGGGACATGGCTGCGCAAGACACCGCCGCACTCAGCAAAAAGCCCACGGACAAACCCGTGAAATTCCGCTTCTACGGCTTCGTCCGCAACGATTTCACTTGGGACAGCCGTCAGAACATGGCCGTCGTCGGCGAACTCTTCCACTTCGTCCCACTCGACCGCAACCTCAACTCACGCGGCGAAGACCTCAACGCCATACCAAACTCACGCCTCCTCGCCGTCGTGACCCGCCTCGGCCTCGACCTCGATGTCCGCCGGTTCGGCAGCACGAAAATCGACGCCAAAGTAGAAGCCGACTTCTGCGGCACAAGCTCAACATACTTCCTCGTCATGCTGCGCCACGCCTACATCCGCCTCCGCTGGGGGCGGCACACACTCCTCGCCGGCCAGTCGTGGCATCCGATGAGCTCAGACATGCAGCCACTCGTCCTCAGCCTCAACACAGGCGCACCCTTCAACCCCTTCAGCCGCACACCGCAGGTGCGCTACGATGTTGCGCTGCACCCCATGCTCTCGCTCTCAGCCGCCGCGCTCTACCAGATGCAGTACACATCGCCCGGCCCCGGCGGCCTCTCCCCCTACTACCAGATAAACGGCGGCGCGCCTGAGCTCTACCTCGCTCTCGACTTCGCCTCAGGCGGCTTCCGCGCAGGCGTGAGCGGTGAATACATGATGCTCCGCCCCCGCACCACCGGCACCGTTGCCGACGGCGAGACCGTTCGCGTCTCCGACCGCGTGAACTCATTCTCCGCATCTGCATACTTCGGCTACTCCGACGGCCTCCTCAACGTCAAGGCCAAGACACTCTACGGCCAGAACATCGCCCACCTCCTCATGCTCTCCGGCTACGGCGTGACGGCCGAACGCCCCGACGGCAGCCGCTCCTACTCACCGCTCGCCTCCTCCGTCTCGTGGATAAACGCCACATACGGACAGCGTTACATGGTTGGCCTCTTCGCCGGATACATGAAAAACCTCGGCAGCGCCCGCCCCTTCGTCTCTGACGACATGATTTACGTGCGCGGCTACAAGAACCTCGACCAGATAGTGCGCGTCGCCCCCTCGTTCACATACAACATCAAAGGCTTCTCCGTAGGCGTGGAATACGAGATGACCGGAGCCTTCTACGGCGACCGTACCGATGACCACGGACGTGTCTATGACACCCGCTTCGTCCCAAACCACCGCGTCTACGTCGTCGTATCCTATACATTCTCAACCAAATAGCAGTCCCATGATAATCCTCGTCACCGGTGCAAGTTCAGGCTTCGGCCGCGCCATAGCCTCCGCCCTCCTCCGCGTAGGGCACACGGTCTACGGCACAAGCCGCACACCTGCCTCCTCCATGCAGGACGGCGTGCGAATGCTCCCCATGGACGTGCGCCTGCCCGGCAGCGTCGACTCCGCCGTAGAAGAAATAATACGCCGCGAAGGCCGCATCGACGTACTGATAAACAACGCCGGAATGGGCATAGCCGGGGCAGCCGAACTCGCCTCGCCAGATGACATACGGCTGCAGATGGAGACCAACTTCATCGGCTGCACCAACGTCTGCCGTGCCGTCCTGCGCCACATGCGCCCGCGCCGCAAGGGGATGATAATCAACATAACCTCCATAGCCGGCATATTCTCCATTCCCTATCAGGGACTCTATTCCGCCAGCAAGTTCGCCATCGAGGGCTACTCTCAGGCACTTGCCATGGAGACATCGCGCTTTGGCATCCACGTGGTCATAGTCGCGCCCGGCGACTTCAACACCGGCTTCACCTCCTCCCGCAAGCTCTGCCCAGAAACGGCAGCCTCCCCCGACTACGGCGCATCGTTCGCCCGCGTCCGCGCCAACTTCGAGCGCGATGAGCTTCGCGGCGGCTCTCCCGACATGCTTGCGCAGAAAATAGAACGCATCATAAATTCGCGCCATCCGCGCCGCCGCTATATAGTGCCCACCTCCCTCGCGCAGCGGCTTGCCGTACAGCTGAGCGCCATGCTCCCCCGCCGCACCTTCGCATGGATACTGAAAGTCTTCTACGACATGTAATCTCATAACACCATACAGTACAAGTAAAATATCAAACCATTAATCCTATCACAATGAAGAAAAACGACCTCATTTTCATCCTTGCCGTGGCAGTGCTGTTCCTGCCTTTCGTGTTCATAAAGCCGCTCTTCGCGGGCTTCGAGTGGGCCACTGCGCACCACCCCTTCATCATGAGCTTCCTCAAATTCGGCATCCTCGCCACCCTCGGTGAGATGCTCGGGCTGCGCATCCGCACCGGCTCTTACAATGCCCCCGGCTTCGGTGCGCTTCCCCGCGCTATAACGTGGGGCTTCCTCGGCATGATGATTAACGCCGGCTTCATCATCTTCGGCTCAGGCTCTTATAACATACTGCTCACTCTCGGTTTGGACACGCCCGCCGGCACTTCCTCCTACGCCGAGATGATGAAGATGAGCATCTTCTATACCCACTCGTGGTATCACGCCCTCGCCGCCTTCGTCACCTCCTTCATGCAGAACACCCTCTTCGCCCCGGTCTTCATGATTATACACAAGATAAGCGACCTCCACATACTGCGCAACGGCGGTACGCTCCGCGGCTACTTCACCCGCCCGTGTGTGACCGACCTCATCGCCTCGCTCGACTGGCGCGGCATGTGGCAGTTCCTCTTCAAGCGCACTATCCCGCTCTTCTGGATACCCGCCCACACCGTAACATACCTGCTCCCCGTTGAGTTCCGCATACTCTTTGCCGCGCTCCTCGGTGTGATACTCGGCGTGTTCATGTCCGTGGCGTCAAAGAAATAACCAAATACCAAACACATATACTCTCATGAAACACATAGTAGTACTCACGGGCGCAGGCATAAGTGCCGACAGCGGCATAGCCACATTCCGCGACAGCGACGGCCTCTGGGCCAACTACCGCATCGAGGAGGTATGCACCCCCGAAGCCCTCATCCGCAACCGCGAGAAGGTCATCCGCTTCTACAACGAACGCCGCCGCGAGGTGCTTGCCGCGCAGCCCAACGCGGCGCACATCGCCCTCACGGGGCTTGAGAAACAATACGATGTACAGATTGTCACGCAGAACATCGACAATCTGCATGAGCGCGCCGGCTCTTCTCACATAACCCATCTGCATGGCGAAATCACTAAGCTCCGCTCCTCGCGCGATGAGCTTGCCACCGTCCCTCTCGACGGATGGGAGCAGCCTCTCGATGCACGCCACCCCGACGGCTCACTCCTCCGCCCCTACGTGGTCTTCTTCGGCGAAGCCGTCCCCATGTTTGAACGCGCGGCTGAAATAGCCCGCACCGCCGATATACTGATTATCATTGGCACATCGCTCGCCGTCTACCCCGCCGCATCCCTCGTACAGTACGTCCGCCCCGAAGTGCCGATATATCTCGTCGACCCCGGTTCGCCCGACACGTCCCACATCCGCAATCCCCTTACGCACATCCGTAAGCGCGCGGCTGAGGGTGTCCCCGAACTCGTCGCTATGCTCCTCGGACAGAAGTAGTCGCCCCGTCCATCCCTCCCCCCGCTTCTCGTCCGCATGGGCAAAGTATCTGCCGTTTTGCGGTCAGACGTTTTTTGCGTATCTTCGCACGGAGTAAAACTACGGAAAAAATGACCACAAAGGAACGCTACAAAGGTGTCATCGCTTGGTTTCAGGAGAACATGCCCGTGGCACAGTCTGAGTTGCGCTACAACAACCCCTTCGAGTTGCTTGTGGCGGTCATATTGTCTGCCCAATGCACGGACAAGCGGGTCAACATGACCACCCCCGCCCTCCTTGCCGCATACCCCGATGCGGAAGCCATGTCAAAGGCCTCTGTCGAGGAAATATACTCTTACATCAAAAGCATCTCCTACCCTAACAACAAGGCGCGCCACCTCTCCGGCATGTCCCGCGCACTTGTCTCGCGATTCGGCGGACAAGTCCCCGCCTCCACTGAGGAACTCATGCAACTCCCCGGCGTAGGGCGCAAGACGGCAAACGTCATAGCCTCCGTAGCTTTCAACCAGCCCAAGATGGCGGTCGACACCCACGTCTTCCGCGTCGCCGAGCGCATAGGACTGACCACCGGCAGCAAGACCCCGCTGCAAACTGAGCTGACGCTCACAAAGCACATCGCCGAACCGCTCATACCGACAGCCCACCACTGGCTCATCCTCCACGGCCGATACGTATGCCTCGCACGCAAACCCAAGTGCGACACCTGCGGCATTGCCCCCTTTTGCAGATACCGTCAACGGCAACAGAAAAAGACCCTATGCGGATAAAGGCCTGTATCATACTGCTCCTCTGCCTCCTCTCCCCGTCACTGCTGAGGGCATACGAGAAACTGCCATTCGTCATGGGCAAGGTCTACGACGAGCAGGGCCGCCCCATGTCCGCCGTTATCATCGAACAGGTCGGCACCGAATCCTACGCCGTCACGGCACGCGACGGATGGTTCAACCTCAATCTCGAACCGCGCCGCCACCCCAAAATCACCATCCGCTTCATTGGCTATCACACCCTCACTCTCGACGTGGAGGACACCGACTCCATGGTCATCCGCATGATACCCCTCTCCGAAGAGTACCACGAGCGCGACCCCCTCGGCCTACCCGCCATCAATGGCTTCTCACTCTTCCTCGGCTACGACTTCTTCGGAGCATCGTTCGACAACTACTCCGAAATGCCCGTCACATTCATCGAACAGCTCAACCGACACAACCACAATGCCTACTTCGGTCTCTCCGCCACAGTGCGCAACGTCTATGTGCAGCTTGGATTCGGAGTAAACCCCATGCGCCGCTACATCGCCGAGACACACCGCAGCCTCACCGACTCATACCACATAACATTCAACGTCGGCTACACCTTTGGCCTATATAAGACCAACGTAATAATGGTCACCCCCTACATCGGCATCAACCACCTCTCCTACCAGCACTACCTCGCCCCTGTCGAAAAGGACATTACCCTCGACGAATACCTCAAACAGGGCTACATGAACCTCTACATGTTGCAGTACGTCGGGCGCATAGGCGGCATATTCGACTTCAAGCTATGGCAAATCGGGCAGACACGCCACAACCTCTACGCCTCCATAGGTGTCGGCTACAACTTCAAGCTCCACCGCCGTGCGCACATATCCTCCGTCAGCACAAAGATAAAGTCCGACAACGGCATGAAGGTCTTCCCCCTCTACCTCGAATGCTCCATCCGTTGGATGCTCACCGGCAAGCGGCTCAAAAAATGACCCCCCCGCCCCTACGCACTACCCTCTACCCTCCCCCCTCCGCACCCCTCCTGTGCCATTACGTCACACGCTGTCATGCCCCCCTCCCCCCTCCGCCCGCCCCTCGTCTCACCTCCCGCATCCCCGTTCCTCGCCCTCCGCTCCTCAACCACTCCCGTACCCCAAAACATGCACCCCACCTCCAAAACATATCCTCACTGGTTGCCGACCCACGCCCATAACCCTTTGATACACATACCTCTCAGCCAACCTCCCGCTGCCTCCCCGTTACCCCCTCCCTACCCTCGCCTTAGCAAAAACGTATTCTTTGCTTGATTTTCACCTGATTGTTTCAAAACTTACACCCCATCCTCCCGATACCCTTTTCCTCCACCCTCCACCATTCGCCCATCGCGCCGTACAGCCCCACGCCCTCTCCTCGTCCCCCGCTTCACCACCTGACAACATCGTCACCTCACACCCCCTTGGCACACTTTTTGTACATGTCATACCAAAAATTAAATTTGGTCGAAAAAGTAAAGGACATATATGAAGAATATTGACAAAGTCAAGGAAGCTATCCTCTCCTCCGCCTACGGGCTATTCGAGCGTCACGGCTACGAGAAAACCTCGATGGACGAGATAGCCCGCCATGCGCACAAGGCCAAGGCCTCAGTCTACTACCACTTCAAAAGCAAGCAGGACATACTCCGGGAGATACTCACCCGCGAGTTTGACACCATCATGGACAAGCTCAACCAAATCAAGTCTGACGGCAGTTGCGACCGTGGCAGCCAGCTCAAAGCCTATCTCTCCGCCCGCATCAAGCTGCTGCGTGACAGCAAGATATACAGCCGCTACCTCTCCTCACCCTCCGCATACGTCCCCCCGGAGGTGGCCGAGGTCATAAACGAACTGCGCGGGAAGTTTGACTCCGAAGAGTACAGCTACTTCTCCCTGCTCTGCCGCGACGGCATCGAGAGCGGCATCATTGCGCCCGTAGTCAACCCTGAAGTCTTCAGCCGCATGCTGCAAGTGACGCTCAAAGGGCTGGAGCTGCTGATGTTCCAGTCCGAAGACTACGAGACCATAAAGGAGACCTATGAGGCAATGATAGAATACATCATACGGAACTAACGACACAACTAACTGAATAACAAACTTGTAGATTATGAGAAAACTGACATCTATTGTCCCGCTCATCCTGCTGATGCTTTCTGTCGCATCATGCACCAAAGAGGGGACGGAGAAATTTGAAGGCGAATACACATTTAAGATGGGAGGCACGCTCACGCTCGCGCCTGTTGACACTACCGGTATCGACACTATGCGCGTATCTTTGGCCTCGGAAATGGGGCAGATGAAAATCACCACGATAGACAAGGAAGCCCGCCTCGCCATTGTCACCATGGACATACTCGGCAACGGGGCGGTTGTTCTCGATGCCACTGAAAACGACGGCCGTCTGGAACTCACCCCGAAAGAACGGCGCACTTCCATAGTCATATCTGGAATGACGCACAGCGATGCCGACCTCACACTCAGCGGCTACGGTGAGCGGTACGAAGACATGATTGTGTTCAACATGAAGTACAGCGGGGAATACGTTTACCGGGGAGTGAACTACGAAGTCACTTCAAGTCAGGTTGACTGCATAGCCACAATGAACGAATGACATGTAATATATGGGATATATGAAACGAAGCATAAGCATATTGCTCTTGCCGCTTGCCCTGCTGCTGACAGGCTGTGACGGCATAAAGAAGGAAAAGCATGAGGAGAAAGTAGTTCCGGTGCGCGTCATGACAGCCCAAAAGAGCCGCACCACTGACAGGGCAAGCTACATCGGTACAGTCTCACCGAAGAAGTCGGCTGTCCTGTCGGGTAAATATCCGGGCAGGCTGGTGACGCTCGCCGTATCGCAAGGCGACCTCGTCCGCAAGGGTGACGTATTGGCGGTCATAGAATCTCAGAGCATCAGAAGTTCGCAGCAGATGGCACAGGCCACGCTCCGTCAGGCCGAGGACGGGTACAGGCGTGTGGCTCAGGTACATGAGAGCAACAGCGTGGCCGATGTCAAGCTGATTGAGGTTGAGACTCAGCTCAACAAGGCGCGCGCCGCAGCGTCGGCTGCCGATAAGGCTATGGATGACTGCACCGTCAAAGCGCCTTTCGATGGCGTGATAGGCGAAGTGTATTGCGAAGAGGGCGTAGAATTGTCCGCCGGAGGGCCGATAGCCAGACTGCTCGACATATCCGAGATTGAGATACACATATCTGTTCCGGAAAATGAGATAGGAGACATTGCGGCAGGCGACCGCGCCTCAGTCGTAGTTCCCGCTCTCGGCGATAAGAGTTGTAAAGCCGCTGTCAAGTCGAAAGGCATATCCGCGTCGCCCGTTTCGCACAGCTACGACTGCACCCTCACTCCGTACAACGGACAGGGGCTGATGCCCGGCATGGTCTGCAAGGTCTACATGGAAAATGACGGGGTGCTCTCCCGCATCATAATTCCCGCAGGCATAGTGCGCTTGGACAATGACGGCAAGTACGTATGGACTGTCAGGGACGGCATTGTACATAAGACACACATAACAACAGGCGGTTTCTCCGCCTATGGCATTGTAGTCGATGACGGCCTCGAAGAAGGCGACATGGTAATAACCGACGGTAGCCAGAAAGTGAGTACAGGCATGAAAGTCAAGATTGTAGAGTGATGGAAAAGAGAGATAAGGCAGGTATTGTGCGTGGGGCGATACAGCACAAGAAGCTGGTCTACATCATTCTGGCCGCGCTCATCTGCATCGGCATCGCCGGACTTGTCAATATGAACAAGGACGAGTTCCCCACATTCGAGATTAAACAGGGGCTTGTAGTGGGCGTATATCCCGGAGCCACAGCATCCGAAGTTGAGGAACAGCTGACCAAACCGCTTGAAGAACTGCTCTTCTCGTTCTCGGAAGTAGACCGCAATGCGACATACTCCTACTCCAAGGATGGTGTCTGTTATATCTATGTCGATTTGGTATCCCCGGCGAGCAAAAAGACGGAGGTATGGTCTAAAATCAAACTAAGGCTTGATGCCTCCAAGGCTACTCTTCCGCCGGGAGTGCTTGCAGTTGCTGTGATGGACGATTTCAGTGCCGTCTCCGCACTGCTCATAGCAATGGAGTCTGACGACAAGGGTTACAGTGAGATGAAAGAGTATGCCGACCGTCTCTGCGAGCGGCTGCGCACCATACCGGAGCTTGCCAGTGTCAAGGTGTTGGGTGCTCAGGAGGAAGAAATTGCCGTAACTCTTGATATGGAGAAACTATCCGCCTATGGCATAAGCCCCTCGTCGCTGATGCTCAACTACCAGACATCAGGACTGCTGACCATGGGCGGGACATTCAAGACCGATTACATCAACTCCCCAATATACATCGCCAACCCCGTATCTACGGAAACGGAGATTGCGGACCATATTGTCTACTCCGACCCTGCGGGCAACACTATCAGACTCCGCGACATTGCCACCGTAGAACGCCGCTATAAGGAAGCCGACAACAAAGTGAACTACAACGGCAATACGGCCCTCATTCTCTCCGTAGAGATGAGGCCCGACAACAACATCGTGGACTTTGGACACAAAGTAGACGATGTACTCGACAGCTTTTCTGACGATTTGCCGGACAGCGTGACAATGAGCCGGATAACTGACCAGCCAAAAGTAGTCAATACATCCGTACTGTCATTCCTGCGTGACCTCGTAATATCCATGCTTGTGGTCATAGCGGTAATGCTGATGCTGTTCCCCATGCGCTCTGCTCTGATAGCCAGTTCTGGAGTGCCGGTCTGCACTGCTGTGGCCATAGCCATAATGTATGTGACGGGAATTGACCTCAACACTGTGACCCTCGCCGCTCTGATTGTCGTGCTTGGCATGATTGTGGACGACTCCATCATCACCATGGACGGCTATATGGACAATCTCGGCAAAGGCATGTCGCGCATTGACGCGGCATCGGCGAGTGCAAAAGAGCTGTTCATGCCGATGTTCATGGCCACGGCAGCCATAAGCGTGATGTTCTTCCCTATCAAAGGGATAATCACAGGCTATCTCGGTGACTTCGTTAGCCTTTTCCCGTGGGTCATAGCTATCGCCCTCGGCACGTCGCTCGCCTATGCCATACTGGTTGTGCCGTCTCTGGAAGTCAGGTTCATAGACAGCGTGCACAATAAGGATACCAATCTGTTCTCCCGCATACAGAAAAAGTTCTTTGACGGTATGCAGTCCGGCTATGAGAAAATACAGGCCGTCTGTTTCCGGCACCCCAAAATCACAATCCTGAACGGACTGGCCGCAGTGGCACTCGGTATCGTTATGTTCCTGCAACTCAATGTACAGATGATGCCTATGGCTGCACGCGACATGTTCGCCGTTGAGATATATCTCGAAAGCAATTCTGGACTGGAACAGACCGAGGCTGTGGCCGACTCGTTGCAGGACATCTTGCTGCAAGACAAACGTGTAAAATCAGTGACTGCGTTTATCGGCACAGGTGCACCGCGTTTCAACGCCACATACGCCCCCGTCATTCCGTCAAGGAATTTCGCGCAGCTCATCGTGAACACGGAATCTCCCAAAGCGACCGAAGCACTGCTCAAAGAGTATCAGAAAAAGTACACGGACATTTTTCCCGAAGCGCTCTTGCGTTTCAAGCAGATGGACTATCAGGCCGTCTCCGCCCCCGTATCTGTGGAACTGTACGGCGGTAGTCACGAAGAAATGCGGCCGTTTGCAGACAGCATACGTAATTTCATGTATGGCATGGATGACATGCTGCAATGGGTACACAGCGACTGCGACAACTTCATCACATCTGTGAAAGTGAACCTATCCCCTGAGGAGGCCGCACGCACAGGAGTGAACAAGACGATGCTGTCTCTATATATGGCCGGGGCTTTCAACGGTCAGCCTATCGCATCGCTATGGGAGGGAGACAAGAAAATACCCGTCAACCTCTATAACGGTGCTCTGACAGACAGCATGGGCTACAACACTATCAGTAACCAGACCGTACCCACGGCAATACCGGGCATATCCGTACCTCTCAGACAAATAGCCTCGATAGAACCTCAGGTGACTCCTGAGACATACACACGCAAGGCTGGTCAGGAACAGATAAAAGTCAGTGCCGACTTGAAATGCGGGAAAAGCCATCCCGCTGCAATGGAGGAAATAACTGCATATATAGAAAAGCACATCGAGCCAAACTTGCCGGAAGGGGTTGGCATACACTATGGAGGCCTCTCGTCAACCAACGATACTGTCGGCCCGGAAATCATGCTCTCTTTCTTCTGCGCGGTGTCGGTGCTGTTTCTCTTCCTGATGTTCCACTTCAAGAAACTGTCGCTGGCTGTACTGACGCTTGTGCTTAGCACTCTATGCCTATTCGGCGCATTCTTCGGGTTGTGGATATTTAGGCTCGACTTCGGCATAACGTCAGTGCTGGGACTCATAAGTCTGGTTGGCATAATCGTGAGGAACGGCATAATCATGTTCGAGTATGCGGAGGAACTGCGCTTCGCCAAGGGGTTCGATGTGAGAACCGCCGCCGAAGAGGCTGGCAAAAGGCGTATGCGCCCCATATTCCTGACTTCGTGTACCACGGCTCTCGGCGTACTGCCCATGATTATCAGTGCCGATGCGCTATGGATGCCGATGGGCGTAGTGATATGCTTCGGCACTCTGTTGTCCATACTTCTGATAGTACTGATAATGCCCATATCATACTGGCAGATTTTCAAGAACGTAAAGGTTAAGGAGGTAAAAGCTCATGAATAGCAAACTGAAATACATAATCATAGCGTGCATTACACTGTTTGCGCAGCACTCTCTTGCCGCTGATACCACCAAAGTATATCTCTCGCTCAAACAGTGCAAGGAAATGGCTTTGGAGAACAACGTCCATATCAAGAATGCGGAACTCGATGTACAGGCGGCAAAAGCTCAACGGCAGGAAGCCCTCGCGGAATACTTTCCTACCGTATCTGCCAATGCGTTCGGCTTTCATGCCATAGACCCTATGATTGATATTGGCATCAAAGACATACTCGGCAATTCGGCTTTCAGTAACAATCTGCAATACCTCATTGACCAACTCGCCCCGCATCTCGGCATACCTGCCACATACCAAACCATGTGGTACGGAGGCATGGCGACAGTATCTTTGACGCAGCCCATATTTGCCGGGGGACGTATAGTCAACGGCAACAAGCTTGCCGTGCTCGGTGTCGATGCTGCCAAGACCAAGAAGAACATAGCCGTGCGCACCACTACGGAAGACATCGAGAAAAACTATTGGCAAATAGTCTCTCTCGAAGAGAAACTGGCCACGCTCGGCGAACTGTCCGCCATGCTCGACACCCTGCAACGCGACATCACATCGGCGTGTGCTGCTGGTCTTGCCACGGAAAGTGACCTCATGCAGGTAAAGCTGAAACACAATGAATTGAAATCTGGCCAGTTGCAGATGGAGAATGGAATACATCTGGCAAAAATGAATCTGTTAAATGCTATCGGAATGGCATACGACCCGTATTCCCGTGAAAACTCCGGCTCGTTGCCGCATCTCGATGACATAGAACTGAAAGACAGCATCGACGGTCTCAATCCTCCGATAGCATATTACAAGGACGAAATATCTGTCGCGGCCTCACAGGACGAGACACGCCTGCTCGACATATCCGTGGCTGCCAAGAAGATAGAGAAAAGCATGACCATTGGCGAAGCGTTGCCGGAAATAGGCGTAGGGGCGTCATACGGCTACTCAAACTTTCTAAATAAGGACAACATGAACGGTGCAGTATACGTATCGGTTAAAGTCCCTATATCTGACTGGGGCAAGAAAGCGCGGAAGATACAGCGGTACGACAGCCAGATACGCAAGGCTGAGAATGAGAAAGAGTATCTCACGTCCCAGATAGAGCTGCAAATAAGGCAACTGTGGCTCAACCTCGAAACGTCATGGCAACAGTTGCAGGTTGCCGATGAAAGCATTGTCACGGCAAAAGCGACGGTTAACAAACTCTCAGCCCACTACCGCGCCGGGCTTATCCCTTTGTCCGAACTGCTCGAAGCACAGACCCAGCTCCGGCAATGTATGGACAATTATACTGATAACTGCATCGCCTACCGCACAGCCTTACAGGAATATCTTAACAGAACCGGAGGCAAAATCGGCGACTGAACCGCACGGTTGCATCAAAACAAAGCCCTGACGGATTGGTAATTCCGTCAGGGCTTTTTACTTATCGCCTCCATCTTTACCGCTGCAACGCCATAAACTGTGTCTCTATCTTCTCAAAATTCTGAGTTATGCTGTATGCTGCGCATCCTCTTCTTCCATCAGTTCACTGATTATATTCGCCATCTTCTTATTCTGTAGTTGTCGGCAAAACTTCACTTCATAACCATCTATCTTCAGCTGTTGGAAAAATAGCTCCGCATTACTTATCTTCGCATCCTCCGCTACTCTCTTTGCCTCATCGAACGGTACATCCTTGGTTTCTATAACAACGTTCATTTCCTTTCTTCCATCGGCACGCTGCACCACATACATAAAGTCTGGGCTGTATAGGTCATTCGTAATATTAGGAATACGTATGCTCTTCTGCGGTATCTTGCCGTAGACCACTACATTCTCCACCTCATTCATTATATTCTCCCTCTCTAACGGCGAATCATAAACCACCTTATCATACAGATACCTCTTCGATGGCTCAGCCCCCAGCAGATTTTTCCCAATTGTCCATTGCAAAACCTCTTCTCTCAGTGAGCCATCAGCATTGGTAAAGGCGGTTGTCTTCGACGAATAGTTTGCCTGACGGTATTTCACCACGTTTTGTAAATTTCTTATCTTCCATCCGTTAAACTTGTCTATCAACGCACTCAGTGAAGATTCATTGATATACCCCGCCATCTGATGCGACTTGGCATAATCGCAAATAGCCGCGTGCAGCGTAGCCATTGGTATGCTCGTATGTCGGCATGCACGTTTCAAGAACTCACTGTATCTCATCTCTTTACTGGCAATCAAATATTGCTGTCCAGACTGCTCCATTGCCACTGTCCGACCTTCAACCTCCGACACTTTCTGACGTTTGCTCTGTATGGTCTGATGCACGAAAACATCATTAGCCAAAATCTTAGGAAGTGCCGTCTTTATCTGTAGATCTATTCCATTCTGATAGAATATGATGTACTTACGGTTTAGCTGCATCCACAGCTCTTTCAACTCCTCATATCGGGCCTTGCGTATCCGCACCATATCCACCGCCCCTTTGTTCCGGTCTTTCACCTTGCCCGTAACATTGTTAAACTCTGGATATTCAGCAAACAAGTCCATCACTTTTGTCCGGTTCAACGTGCGGTCCACATCAAGGACATACCCTTTCTGATACAATTCCATGAGCAATGCCATCTCATTCACACCTCGCAACGATGCGACTCTACGCATATCGTCCACAGATATGTGCGTGAGGCTGCCCGTCTGCACATCCTCATTTATCTCCATCACTAGACGGTCTGCGAAATCGCGCTCCGTGAAGTCCACTATATAGTTAAGGTAGAACGTCTCGTCCTTCACACGGTTGCCATATTCGTCGACCGGCAGTCTTAGTCCGCGCCCCACTTCCTGCAATTTGCTATTTTCACTGCCGCTGCTACGCAGTTTGGCTATTGTAAATACATTGGGATTGTCCCATCCCTCTTTCAATGTCCATTTCGAAAACAGGAAACGGCGCGTGTTCGGCTTCCCTTTATCGCCAGTGAACGACAACAGCTTAGCCTTATTGCGCAGTATGTCGTCAACCTCCCTCTTCACAGCTTCGTCCGAGTCATTGTTGTCCTGCGAAAAATATCCCGCGCGACAGGCCGCAATGTCATCAAGACTTGCCTGCAAGTATGCAGCATATTCCGATGTGTTCTCTTTCTGGAGTTCATGTCTCAGTTGCGCATCAAGCAGCCTGTCAAACATATCGCGCAACCATGCGTCGCCACCCCTGCCGTCACCACGGAAAGAGAAGATGTTGTCAATAAAGAACAGAGCCAATGTCTTTATTCTACCCTTCTCCCTATGAAAATTTTCCCGCTCCGTCTCAAAATGACGCTGTATGGCCAAGCGAAGCATACTCTCCTGATAGGACGATGTGTATATATCTACATCAAACTCGTCATTCACTCGCTTTTCCGTACCGTTGCTCAGCATAACCATGTCCTTTGTCATGCCAATGATGGTAAGACCGGACAACTCCGGAGTGATAATTGACAACGAATCGCCAACACTTAACAGATGACTCGTTTTTGAGGTACGGGTGATATGTTGGAACGTCACTTTCTTCTCCTCTATTCTCAGTATCTTTATCTTTTCGTTGATACTTGATGTCGGTTCAAAGTGTTCTTTCATCACCCCTTTGATTAGTCCTGACGAGAATGACCGCTGAGCATTGAGGTCATAGAGCAGATGCTCATAGTCCCGCACCTCCATTTTCTTCTTCCCTTTACCTATAGTGGTCATTGGGAAAGTTGCCCCAAAACGAATGATACACTGTGGGGCAAGCTCGGCAATAATAGCCTTGTATGCCTTCTGGTCGCGGGAAAATGTGTGGGGTTCGTCTATGATGACGAACGGGCGAGTAGAGCGCAGCGCATCAAACGGACGGTCATACCCGTTAACGGTCACGTCATAATCATTGCGCGTGAGCATCTTGCCTGTGGTGAGTAGTGCACTGTTCACCACCAGCACATATATCTTGTTCGTGTTCAGCCGTGAGCCCTCCACGAAGTTGCGCACCACAGACGGGAAATACTTTCTCCCCTTCTTCTGTTTCTTCACGGCCTCCAGCACACCCGCGCTTACCTCCGCATCATAGCCAAGCGTGTTCTTGAAGTGCGCCTTGACATACGTCTCGTTCAGGAATGCACTCGTACCCTCCTTGATGGCTATGCTAGGCACGGCTATGATGAACTTGTTTATGCCGTAAAGCTTGTGCAGCTCGAAAATGGCATGCGTGTAGACGTATGTCTTCCCCGTGCCCGTCTCCATCTTGATATCAAGACACAGGGTGTCTCCCACTGGCTGCTCCTTGCGGTATTTCTCGGCCACATTCAGCCGTTCGTCCCGTTGCACGTCACGTATGTTGGCCATAAGCCGTGGAGAACGGATGTCAACTGACGGATTGGAATAAATGCTCGTATCCTTGTCTATACCAACCCTACTGAACACCCGGCTGATGGCCTCCACTGCGCACTCCTGATGTGGCAGACCGCTTTCAAGTTTCAGTTCCATAAGCCTTTCAATAACGGATATCTATGTTTATGCGGCTGCGGTCTGTGATTGCGCCGAGGTTCTTCCTTATCGCATCCGTCTGGCTGAAACTGAAACTGTAACCGAACATCACCACAGTGTCCGCCGTGAACGAGTGGTCTTTGTTGTACGTGTCCACAAGCTCCGTCAGGTCATCGCCCTCCGGGTCAAACCCCGGATCTATCATATAGAGATGCCTGCCGCAGAGATAGGCCGTATAGTTGCCGAGTCGTACAGGTTCTATCGCCGGGGTCAGCCCGTAGCCGTCGCGCATGGCGTAAGTCGCCAGTACGGTCTCCCTGCCGAAGGCTTCCAGTATGTCGTCTCCGAACTCCAGTTCCGTGGTGAAGCTCTCCAAGCGGTCGAG
>CALUOH010000059.1 GCA_944322025.1 uncultured Bacteroidales bacterium
CAAGTGGTGAATATGTTTACCTGTCAAAAAGAAAACAGTGTTTGCGGATATTATATTTTGAGCAAAAGCAAACTTAGGGTCGTCAGATAATTCAATCCATACGATTTGTTGCGTATTAAAATCATCCCAATAACTGATGCTGTCTTGGGTCTCAAACCATTCATTATTAGTCTTCTTGCGGGCTTTTACTTTCTCTCCATTGACTATATGCGTTTTCCCTGTCTGTTCGAGCCTTTCAATCCCGAAAGACAGGAGATGCTTTTTCACCGCAGGGAACATTTCTATGTCATAGTGGCGAGAAGGGAACGTAGCAATTAGATATAAATCAGCCCATTCGTATCCGTACCGTTTGATGTCGCGTCCCCTTAGAATAGGTCGTATAAGTTCAGCCGTGCGGGTACGTTCGTCCTCTGATTGGCAATTGGCAAGTATTTCATCCCGCTTTTCTGTTGAAATAATAAAAGCATCATTATAACCTGTAAGGACTCCGCGATAGATATTTACGCCCCAATCCTTGAGCGGTATCCCCACCGCCTCAATCTTCCGTTTGATGCTCTGCTCTATCGGCGACAGGATCACCCACGGTGTAGAGCCGCTGAAACTGCACTCCACTGCGTTCTGCCGCACGAAATCCCCCAATTTGTCCAAGCAGTCGCGTCCCGTTACGGTGCAGGCTGTCAGAGAATGGGAGAATGAAGATTTGCGCAACAGGAGAATATTTGTGTCGACAGTTGCAGAATCGAAGATTTTTGTGCCGGCAAAGTCTATCAGCACAAGAGGGTCTGTATCGGCAATGAGGAAACGGCGAAGGGCTTCACCATAGCCGGCACGCATCCATTTGTTAGAGGTGATGAAGCATAGAGTGCCACCGTGGCGCAGCAACGATGTGCCTAATTCGTAGAACAGGCAGTATATATCGCCAGTACGGGTAAAAACCTGATATTTCATGTCGGAGAAAGCGTCTGCGTCGATTCCTTTTGCAGCTGGATGTATGGGGGATTGCCTATGATACAGTCGAAACCGATGAATGAGCCAGAATCGTCAAGCAGTTCGGGGTATTCTATACGCCATTCAAGAGCATTGGCATATATAGAGCGTTTTTCTTCGATTCGATTTTCAATTTCCTGTATATCTTTTGTGAGCTTATCTCTTTTCTTGGATATGGTGGTGAGCTCTTTGTCTGTGTAAGGTATCAGACGCGGGGCATCAATGGCGAAAAGCTGATTGCGCAACGATGTCAACTGTCTGATTTCGGGTAATTGGCCGGTTATTCCATCTGCAAGTTTTGTTTTGATACTGTGTATGAAACCGTTCATTTCACGTTTGACAAGTTTGTCAGGTGCATTTTTGTAACTGAAGACTGTTTCTCGGTATTTTGCGATGCTGATGCCGGTATCGTGTAAAATCTGTTGTATATTATCGGTGACATCGAATCTGTATAGCAATGAGTTGCCACATTTTATGTTTATGTCAATATTCGGAAGGGTTTCGAGCCGGGTATAGCCGCTGTCTGCGGTGTAATATGTGTTTTTGAGTAGTTCTATCCATAATCTCAGCTGGCAAATCTTAACTGAGTTGGGATTGATGTCCACGCCAAAAAGAGAGTGTTCGATGATGCGCCGTTTCTCTTGGAAAATGGTTTCCTGAATCCGCTGGCATTCAGGGTTTGACGGGATGTATGAAAAGAATGAACCATCGGAGAGACTGATTACAAGTTCATCGTTGTCAATGGTAATGGTGTAGTCGGTTTTACGTATTCGCTGTCCAGCAGAATCAACGAGTATACCGAGCGAGTATTTGAGGTATATCATTTCGTTGAGTGCGGATACGAGGAAGTGTCCGGAGCCGACGGCAGGGTCGCATATCTTGATGTTGTCAAATGTTTCATTGGCTTCCGAGGCAGGAATGCTGTCAATGTGGTTATACAAGTCTGAGACAGATGTGCATCGCCAGTCATAGCGGTTATTGAATTTGTCAATGACAGTACGGCTAATTGCTTCGCGGCACATATACATGGTGATCACACCGGGAGTGAATACTGAACCGTCTTTGTGTCCGTTTATCTTTTCAAAGATAAGCCCAAGGACTGAGGCATTGATGAGGGTCTTGTCATTGTCTTCCACAGCACCGTCTCCAGAGCTTGCAAAGTCGTATGCATCAAGGAAACGGAAAAGATATTCCAATGTTGAGCGGGGTGGTGCAGTATGTTTTGCCTTTTTCAAAATGCTACAAGAAAGCAGCGGCAGAGGAACGCGAGCAGATATGGCATTTATCCCAAAGGTGTTTCTTTCGAGTTCTGTTTTTTCAAATAGCGAGCTATTGAGATACGGGACGTGCGGGAAGTCGTTTTTTATGGATTCTGTGCGAGCGTCTACATCACGTGCGAGGACTTTGAAGAAAAGGTCGTTGAGCCCATCAAAGTCATGGATCTTATCTATTGTGAGGAAACGGTAATCGGGATTCCCGTTATGATATGACAGCATTTGGGCTTCGAGTAACTTTAGGAAGAGGATGCGGTTTATCCATGTGATACACAGTTCCAAAGCAACATTGAACAGCTGTTCTTCGTAATTCTCTCCATAGGTGGAGATGTCGTTTATTTTGTCGAGGCAGTCTTCGGAGTCAAGTTGGATTATAGTGCTTTCGAGCAAAGACGCTTCGTTTCGTTCATTGCGAAGTTTGCGGACAATGACGAGTTTATTGTCCTGCTTCTGTTCCTCGATGCCCGTGATGTGCAGCAGTTCGGCGTAGAAATCTTTATTGAGATGGTTGGAGTCGTCCCCAAAAGGAAGTTTAAGCAAGTGTGTGTCACTGAATGTCTTGTATATGTCAATTAGATGTCCATGGGTGTCGGAATTGATTTCCTTTAGAAATTCGCGAAGGTCAAAGTGTGTATATTCAAGATCTGGAGAGGCTGCGGCTATGTATTTAGCCGCTATTTCAGAATAGAAGAAGTCGGTGCGTGTGCCAGTTTTCCTACCGGATATGAAATCGTCATACTCATGGAGGAGCTTTTTGTCGGAGTAGAAAATGCGCTCAAATTCCTGAGCATCAAAGATGAAATATTCGTAGATGTTGGTAACTATTAGAAACCGGATGTCGTTGTTCTTTTTTGTAACACGTTCTTTTAGATAATAGTAAAGCAGTTCCTGTAAGGCTTTTCTATTGAGATTGCCATTAGAAATCATTTCATATGAGTTGGTGGTGCTTTTAATCTCGATGAGCAGTCCTATGGGCGACTGTGGGGTTTTATCAAGATGGACTGCGAGGTCAATATCCTCTTCCGGAGCTATGTAATATGGTTTATAGAATGACTCTACAAGAAAGTCATATAGAAGGTTTTTCTGTGTTTCTTCACGTTGGCCGTCAGCCAGTTTAGACATAAGGGTACGAATGGCAGATTTGAATTTATTGAAGTCATCTGTGAGAACTGGTTTCTGCCTGTATGTTTTGTTTAGTGACTGTTTGGGATTAAGCTTGGCCATGGTATGAGATATTATTAAACGGGCGGGATATACACCCGCCCGTTGTTCATAATCGATAGAATTGTTACATATTCATGCCGCCGCAGCAGTGGATGACCTGCCCGGAGACGTATGAAGAGAGGTCGGATGCGAGGAATGTGGCCACATTCGCCACGTCTTCCGGCGTACCTCCCCGGCGAAGGGGTATGGTCTTGGCCCACTGCTCCTTGACTTCTTCGGAGAGCTGGTTGGTCATGTCGGTGATGATGAAGCCGGGGGCTATGCAGTTGGCGCGTATGCCGCGAGAGCCGAGTTCCTTGGCCGTGGATTTGGCGAGGCCTATCATGCCCGCCTTGGAAGCGGAGTAGTTGCACTGCCCGGCGTTGCCGCTGACACCAACGACGGAGCTCATGTTGATGATAGAGCCGCCGCGCTGGCGCATCATGATGGGGGTGATGGCGTGGATGAAGTTGAACGCCGATTTGAGGTTGACGTTTATCACCGCGTCCCACTGCTGCTCGTTCATACGCATGATGAGGCCGTCTTTCGTGATGCCGGCGTTGTTCACGAGGATGTCGATGTGGCCGAAATCCTTGTGTATCTGCTCGACTACCTTGTGAGTTTCTTCGTAGTTGGCTGCGTTCGAGGCGTAGCCTTTCACCCTCACGCCGAGAGCCGCGATTTCGGCCTCAGTGGCTTTCGCATTGTCGTCGATGTTCAGGTCGGTGAATGCTATGTCCGCACCTTCCGATGCATATTTGAGGGCAATCGCCTTACCGATGCCGCGTGCCGCTCCTGTGATGAGCGCGACTTTTCCTTCAAGTAGTTTCATAGTTCATTTGCTGTTTGTCCGCCCGGCGGCAATACGCCGGAACGGTATTGATAAAAAATGTATTGTATTTATAGTGTGTCTTGTTGTCTACCTATTTGTATATAAGGAATATGCAGGGCTGTTTGTGCATGTCGGGCACGGCCGCTTTCTTCCATTGTGTTATGGTCATGGTGCGTATGGATTCACCCTCCGTGGTGATGCTTAACGCTATGCAGAGGCGGGTCTGCGGCTGCAGTGTGCGCAGCATCTCTTCGAACAGCTGTACATTGCGGTAGGGTGTCTCGATGAAAATCTGCGTCTGGTCTTCGCTGTACGCACGGCGTTCGAGGGCTTTGAGCCGCTGCGCACGTTCGTTGCGGTCTATGGGCAGATAGCCAACGAAAGCGAACGACTGTCCGTTGAACCCGCTCGCCATGAGCGACATGAGTATGCTGGACGGCCCGACAAGAGGGACTACCTTATAGCCTTTTTCCTGCGCTATGGCTATCACGTCGGCTCCGGGGTCGGCAATGGCGGGACATCCGGCTTCGGAGATGATGCCTATGCCGTACCCTTCGCTCATGGGGGTGAGGTATGTGGCTATCATCTGCCGGTCGGTGTGGCGATTAAGCTCATAGAATGTGAGGCTGTCTATGTCTATCCCGTTGTCTACCTGTTTCAGGAAACGGCGCGCCGTGCGCACGTTCTCCACTATGAAGTGACGCAGTGAGCGTATGATGTCGCTGTTGTACGGAGGCATCATACGGCTGAGAGGAGCGTCGCCCAGCGGGGATGGTATCAGGTAGAGCGTTGACATGAGAGAGCCGCGTTCAGTTGTTACTTGACTTTGTTAGGAAGTTCAAGTCCGTAGCCTTTTCGGCGGTCTTCGGCTTTGAGCCATATGCCAAGTATCAGTGCGGCAATACCGAAAGACGAGAATATGACCATCGGCACGGTATAGTCGTATGCGGGCAATGTCAGTCCCTGAACGCCGGCCTCAATCTGCTGCGCAGCCTGCATGCGTGCTTCGGCGATGCCGGGGTTTGTAGCGTTGAGTACGTTTCCTATGATTTTGGGGACAAAGCAGAGTCCGATGTTCTGTATCCAGAATATGAGCGCGTAGGCCGAGCCAAGGAGCTTGGGGTCGATGACTTTCGGCACTGACGGCCAAAGCGCGGCGGGGACAAGGGAGAACGATACGCCGAGCACTACGGTGATGAGCAGCGCGAACCACGGATGCGGGTAGGCAGGTAGGATGAACGCGTAGCTGAGGTGGCAGATTATCATGATGAGCGCACCGTACATGAGCATTGACGCGCCTTTGCCGCGATAGTCAATGAATGAGCCGAGGAGCGGCGTCAGTATCATGGCGAGAATCGGGAACCAGCGGAAGAGGTTGGCGGCATCGGCAGTCGGTATGTTCAGCGTCGATTCGAGGAAGTTCGTGGCGTAACGCTGGAACGGGAATATTGCGGAGTAGTAGAGTACGCACAGGAGCGCGATGAGCCAGAACATTTTGCTGCGGAAAATGTATTTGAGGTCGGAGACCTTGAACTGGTCGTCAGGGTCGGCGAGGGACGATGCGAGTTCTCCTGTCTGGGTGTCGAGCTTGCGGTCCATGAAGCAGAAGACGATGATGTTTATCAGACCTATGAGCAGCAGGACTGTGCAGAAGGCGATTGGGGCTACGACTGAGCCGCCGAAACGGTCGGCAAGCAGGGGAGAGAGCGAGAGGACGGCGAAGACTCCGAGGCGTGCTATGGCCATCTCGAGACCCATGGCGAGAGCCATCTCCTTGCCTTTGAACCATTTGGCGATGGCGCGGGAGACGGTTATGCCCTCCATTTCGCATCCGCATCCGAAGACCATGAATCCGAGGCAGGCGAGTTTTGCGTTGCCGGGGAGGTCAACCCACCAAGAGCCGAGCCAAGTACAGAGGGCTGTGTCCTGAAACCAGTCGCTTACGGCGATGTATTTTATAGTTGCTCCGATGACCATGAGTGATGCGGAGAGTGTACCGGTGAAGCGTACTCCCATTTTGTCGAGTATGATGCCGGCGAGTATGAGGAAGCCGCAGACGTTGAGTATGAATTCGGAAGCGGCGTATGTGCCGAATGTGCCTGATGTCCAGCCGCGCTGCGACTCGATGAGTGTCTGAAGCGGCGACATTACGTCGACGAACATGTAGGCGAAGAACATGGTCAACGCGAGAAGGATGAGCGCGGTCCAGCGTGCGACGGCGTTGTCGCGGAGGAGCTGTCCGACTTGTTCTGTTTTAGTCATGAGTTTCTTTTGTTTTTGAGTGTATGTTTTTCTGTTAAGGTTGCCGGGGTGTGGGCAGCTTCGCTGTCGTGCGTCCGGCGTTTACGCGATGCAAATGTACGAATAATATCCGTGAAGCGCAAATGTGAGTGGGCGGAGGTTTTTGGGCGGGCTTGGGGTAGGGAAGACCTTCGGAGGAACTGGCTAGAGAGTACGTGTTTTTAACCTATTTTTACTGATGGCGTTTGTGGCATGGAAGGAGGGGAGAAGCTGTCACGGCCGGGGCGGGGAGGGGAGGCGGGATGCATGTCAGAGGTGAGCCTGCGGCATGGAACCGGCGTTAATATTTGCTGTGCAAAGCGCATGTATGGAAAAAAGTTGACAATTAATTTGGATTATCCGAAATAATCTATTATATTTGCATCGGATAAACGCTTCGGGGGCGGACGTACGGCAGTGCGGAGTGCGCCGAGGGGCATGTAAATGAGTAACTTTAAAAACGCGACAGCCTATTGAATTGAGACTTTTACTTTGAGATGTTAGCTCCCGCCGTCATGGGGCGGCGGATATGTGGAACTAAAAGAGCAAAGTAATATGTGCAGTTTAGATGTATTGACCGATGAAATGTTGGTCAGCGAGTACAGGTTTGGCAATAATGCCGCGTTTGAGGTGTTGCTCAACAGACATAAGGAGCGGATATTCAATTATATATATAATATAGTGAAGAACCGCGACCTGTCGGACGACATTTTCCAGGAGACGTTTTTCAAGGCGATAACGACTATCAGGCAGGGGGGGTATGCGGATACGGGTAAGTTCGTGAGCTGGCTTACGCGGATAGCGCATAATCTTGTCATTGACCATTACAGGAAGAGCGCGGCGGACAAGGTGGTGTCGAACGACGACGAGATGCACCCGAACGCGTACAGCAGCGCGGCGCTGTATGACAATAACGTGCAGGATTCCATCCTGTATGAGGATACGCTCAACGAGCTTGAGACCATAATGAATGAGCTGCCGGCGGCACAGCGTGAGATTGTGTTTCTGCGGTTTTATAAGAACATGAGTTTCAAGGAGATTGCGGAGCTGAAGCAGATAAGCATTAATACGGCGCTGGGGCGCATGAGGTATGCCATCATGAATATGAGGAAGATGGCGGAGGAGCGGTCGGTGCTGCAAGATTATACCCTGTCGTAGTAGTTGTAAAGTTTCTGTCAGACTTCCCGTTTCCCTCTTCGGGTATGCCCACATGGATGATATTTTTTGTGTATGCCAAAACGTAGGCCTGTACATAATGGTCAGTCAGAGGTGAATTTACGCTTTAAGGCCGCATTAGTGATGCGACCTTGACTATTATCAAAGCTGTGTGGATAGTGGAATCTATATGAGAAGAATAGTCTTGTTTTTATGCCTTATTTTGGCAGTCTGCCATGCACTGACGGCGCAAGAGACGGATGATGGTGGAAACGTCGTTCCCTGTGCCGAATTCTCAAAAATATTCAACAACATCAAGGCTATATGTGACAGAGACAACGGGAATATGTGGGGTGTTAATTTATATGCGCCCGTTTTATGTATAGATGCCAGCCGTGATGTGTGGAGTAATCAAGAAGACCAACAGGGACAACTGCAAGCCTGCGGGGAGTGTTTTGCCGGCAAATATCCATTCAATAAGAATGTTGCAAATACAACGGTAGATGTGTTCGGACAGAAATGGGTGACAATGATGCTTCCACTGCCTGCCGACAGCATAGACCGTAATGTTTTGTTCTGCCACGAGATGTTCCATTATTGGCAGGATTCTCTCGGTCACCATCCGAGGGTCTATAACAACTCCCACATGGAAGCCAAGGATGCCAGAATACTACTTAAGCTGGAATGGAAAGCTTTTTTTTCAGCGTGTCAAGCGACAGATGCTTCTTTGAGAAAGAGAGCGGTTCGCGACGGGCTCACATTCAGAAAGCAAAGGCAACAAAAGTACAGTGAATTCTATCCAGATGAAACGGCTTTTGAAGTTCATGAGGGACTGGCGGAATATACCGGGATAAGACTATCCGCTTTGTCGGACTCCATGTATCTTCATATACTTGAAAGGGAGACAGAATCTTATATGAAAAAAGAGAATCTTGTCAGGAGTTACGCCTATCTTTCCGGTGCGTTGATTGGGTATCTTCTCGATGCGAGCGGGTATGAATGGAGAAAACAGGTGGAAGGAGATTCTGATTTGGGATTGTTACTTCAGAAAGCATACAGTGTTGTCCCTCCGGCCGACATGGAAATGTATATACGGCAAAGATTGATGTTCTATGATTATGATAGCATTCTGAGCATAGAAAGCCGTCGGGATTCGGTACAGACAGTAAAGAAAAGACAGTTGACAGCACTGTTTACCCAAGACGTAAAGGAGTTGCCTCTGAAAAACATGCAGATAAGTTTTGACCCCAATACTGTCATTTGTCTCGAAGGTATCGGGAATATATATAGGAATGTCCGCATTGTTGATGATTGGGGGATCTTGGAGACAAAGGGTAATGGCCCGGTGCTTATCACAAAAGACTGGAAAGCCGTAGTGTTACCATCTGCAAGCAGCATTGAAGTTAACGGCAGTGAAGAGGAAACGGAATATTGGAAACTTACTGCCAGTTGATAATCAGACCCAAACATTCTTGTAATAGGCAGCGATTGATACGGACATGAAAGTAGGACATGCCACTAGGTGCATCCATATAACGGCAAAATCAAAGCGGCAGATGAAATTAAACATGCTGACGCCTTGATTTCTGCCGTTTTTTTGTAACTTTGCGTTAGCGAAGATAGGATGCGTCTCAACAAAAGCTGCCAAACAAGTTTGCCGCTTTTGTGTTCGACTTTCACTATCTTTGCATCTAACGATGCAAGATAGGAGGCGGGTATCGAGATGACGGTACCGGCCGGTTTTTCGGGAATATATTGTATAATAAATATAACAAAAAATATAACAAACCAATAAAGAGAGAGTTATGAAAGCATACGTTTTCCCCGGACAGGGGGCGCAGTTTACAGGTATGGGCAAAGACCTGTATGAGACATCACCATTGGCAAAAGAGCTGTTTGAGAAAGCGAACGATATTCTTGGTTTCAGAATAACCGACCTTATGTTCGAGGGGACTGCGGAAGACCTGAAACAGACTAAGGTCACACAGCCTGCGGTGTTTCTCCATTCAGTGATATCTGCGCTCGTAATGGGTGAGGAGTGTAAGCCGGATATGGTTGCGGGGCACTCGTTGGGTGAGTTTTCAGCCCTCGTTGTGGCAAAGGCGATAACGTTTGAGGACGGATTGAGGCTTGTGGCAGCGCGTGCTCAGGCAATGCAGAAGGCGTGCGAGATGCACCCGTCGACTATGGCGGCAGTGCTCGGCATGCCGGATGAGAAGGTGGAGGAGATATGCGCGGGGATAGACGGAATAGTTGTCCCGGCCAACTACAACTGTCCCGGCCAGCTTGTCATCTCAGGCACGGTGGAGGCTGTGGAAGAGGCGTGTGAGAAGCTCAAAGCGGCAGGTGCGAAACGTGCGTTGAAGCTGCCTGTGGGCGGTGCGTTCCATTCGCCGCTGATGGAGCCGGCGCGCGTGGAGCTGGAAGCGGCGATAAAGGCAACGACATACAACAGGCCCATCTGCCCCGTTTATCAGAATGTAGACGCAAAGCCTCACACTGAACCGGAAGAGATAAAGGCAAATTCCATAGCACAGCTTACAGGGGCTGTACGCTGGACGCAGTCGGTCAAGAACATGATAGCCGACGGGGCGGACTATTTCAAGGAGCTCGGCCCCGGCACTGTGCTCCAAGGCCTCATAAAGAAGATAGACGCTTCTGTAACAGCCGAATAATTAACCCAATATAAACATATCGTTTTATGCAAAGATACGAGATAGCGAAAGATATATATTATGTCGGTGTGAATGACCGCCATAAGCATTTGTTCGAGAATATGCTGCCGCTGCCATACGGTGTGTCGTACAACTCATATCTTATAGTGGATGAGAAGGTGGCACTGGTAGATACAGTGGAAGGCCCGTTTGCAGAGGAGTTGCTCGAAAATATAGTTGACGTTATCGGTGACCGTAAGCTGGACTATCTGATAGTCAACCATATGGAGCCAGACCATTCGTCAGGCATAAAGACTATGCTGGCGCACTATCCTGACCTGAAACTTATTGTTAACGCCAAGACAATAGATATGTTGAAGGGATATTATAACCTCGGCGAGGATGTTATGCGTGAGGTCAAGAACGGCGAGGAGATATCACTGGGCGAGAGGGCTCTCAGTTTCCACTTTACGCCCATGGTGCATTGGCCCGAAGTGATGATGACATACATGGCGAAAGAACAGATACTGTTTTCGGCGGACGCATTCGGGTGCTTCGGTACGCTGGACGGTGCAGTGCTTGATACACAGTTAAACCTTGACATGTATTATAGCGAGATGTACCGTTATTATGCGAACATCGTGGGCAAGTACGGTTCGCCAGTTCAGACGGCACTGAAAAAGCTGGGCGGGCTGCCGCTTTCGATGATATGCTCAACGCACGGCCCTGTATGGACAAAACATATACCGGAGGTGGTGGGCATATATGATGCTCTCAGCAGCGGGCAGACACAGGAGGGCGTAGTGATAGCATACGGTTCGATGTACGGACATACGGAGCAGATGGCCGAAATGGTCGCACGCGGAGTGGCCTCTGTCATGAAGAACGTGAGGATATACGATGTGTCGACTGCGGACCAGTCTGTGCTTCTGAGCGAAATATTCAAATACAAGGGTCTCATCCTTGGCTCGCCGACATATTGTAACGAAATATATCCCAATATGCAGTATATAATGAACAAGATAGCTACACGCAACATTAAGGAGAGGGTGTTCGGCTATTGGGGTTCGTTTACATGGGCAGGCGCAGCCGCAAAAGGGTTCGCGTCATTTGCCGAAAGCATGAAGTGGGAAGAGCCGATAGGGTTGGAAATCAAACAGTCGATGACCAAAGAGCAGGCCGATGAGCTGTTCAACCTCGGTCGCCAGATAGCAGAGCGCGTTAAAAAGGCCTTTGCTAAATAAGCATGTCTATATATTGACGGATGCCGATTAGGCATCCGTCAGTTTTGTTTATACAGCCAATTTATTATCCGATATATCATGAGACTTATCATTCAACCAGACTATTCAAAGGTATCGAGATGGACTGCCAACTATGTGGCAAAGCGGATTATAGAGTCCGCTCCGACAGAAGAGAAGCCGTTTGTTCTCGGATTGCCGACAGGCTCGTCTCCGCTCGGTACATACAAAGAGCTTATAGAACTCAACAGGAAAGGGGTGGTGTCATTCAAGAACGTCATTACGTTCAATATGGATGAATATATAGGCTTGCCCAAAAACCATCCGGAGAGCTATCATTCATTCATGTGGAATAACTTCTTCTCGCATATCGACATTAAGAAGGAGAATGTAAACATACTTGACGGCAATGCGGAGAACATAGAAGCGGAGTGCCGCAGGTATGAGGCGAAAATCAAGGCTGTGGGCGGCATTGACCTCTTTTTGGGGGGGATAGGGCCTGACGGTCATATAGCATTCAATGAACCCGGCTCATCGCTCGTGTCACGCACGCGCAAGAAGAACCTTACGACCGACACCATCATAGCCAATTCGCGTTTCTTCAACAACGACATAAACCTTGTACCTAAGACGGCTGTCACAGTGGGTGTAGGTACAGTCCTTGATGCACGCGAAGTGCTCATCATAGTCAACGGCCACTCCAAGGCGCGCGCATTGAGGCATGCTGTAGAAGAGGGAGTATCGCAGATGTGGACCATATCCGCTTTGCAGCTGCACCCGAAGAGCCTGATAGTGTGCGATTATGACGCATGTTATGAGCTGAAAGTCGGCACTTATAAATATTTCCTTGACATAGAGAAAGATAACCTCAGCCCGGAACTGCTGCTCAAATGAGCGAGATGTGCCGACAGGCAATAAACCTTTTATGTGGGAGATGTGCGAAGTATATCGTCGGCATCTCCCACATGTTGATATTATAAAGACAACAGATATGCAAACACCGAGATATGAAGTGGAAGCGGGTGTGAACGGGTGTCTTTTAATCCGCGACTCCCACAGTTCAGATTTGACCTCACTGACAAAACACGGCCTTGAATTTCTCGAACAGCAGTCGGCCAATCAAGGTCTGCGGCGTATACTGATTATATCGGACATTGACGGCAACGACCTTGCATGTGAGATGTTCTATTCAAACATACAGCAGGTCATCAAATCCGGTGCGGTCAACTGTATAGTATTCATAGGCAACGACCTATACAGTCACGCATATATGTTTGACGGGATGCGTGACAAGATATTCTTCCAGACCACGGATGAGTTTCTGTCGTCGCCATTCATGGACACCTTATCAGGTGATGCTATATTGTTGAAGATTGCCCCGGCATTTGAGCCTGAACGTATACAGAGTCACCTGCAAAGTATGGCTCATGAGACCGTGTTGGAAATCAATTTTGACGCCATGTTCCACAACATAGATTATTTCCGTTCAAAATTGAGACCAGAAACCAAACTCATGTGCATGGTAAAGGCGTCTGCATACGGCAGCGGGTCAATAGAGGTGGCACAGGCACTTCAACACTATGGATGCGACTATCTTGGCGTAGCATTTGCCCATGAGGGAGTGGAACTACGCCAAGCAGGAATAAATTTGCCAATCATCGTGCTTGACCCTGTTGCGCCGGCCATGTACCATATAGTCAAGCACCGTCTTGAACCGGAGATTTTTTCGTTCCGCATATTGCAAGTGACTATGGAAGAGGTCAGGCGGCAAGGGCTGTCGGGTTATCCGGTTCATATCAAACTTGATACGGGTATGCACCGCTCCGGATTCGACGCAAGCGATTTGCCAAAGCTTATCGAGATATTGAACGGGCAACAGTTTGTGAAGGTCTCATCGATAATGTCACACCTTGCCGCGGCTGATGATACCGATATAGAGTCCGATTCTTTTACGCTTTCGCAGATAGAGATGTTCCAGAGGAACGCTGAACAGATAAAATCGGCACTCGGTTATCCGATAATGATGCACACACTAAATACAGCAGGTATAGAGCGTTTTCCTGAATATCAGTTCGATATGGTACGTCTTGGCATAGGGCTGTGGGGGTATAACTGTGAGAACAGAGACAAACTGCGCAATGTGTGTTCGCTGTCAACACATATCATACAGTTGAAAGATGTTGCCGTGGGTGAGACAGTAGGGTATAACCGTAAAGGGACGGTCTCTTCGCCGAAAAAGGTGGCACTACTGCCGTTGGGCTATGCTGACGGGATAGACCGCAGACTCGGAAACGGGAGAGCGTCTTTTTTTATCAACGGGAATAAGGTACATACGATAGGCAATATATGTATGGATTTACTAATGGTGGATGTGACAGGACTTGATGTAAAAGTTGGAGATAAGGTAGTGATTTTCAATGACGAACAGCCGTTGTCTGACATTGCCGAGATGCTCGGCACAATCACTTATGAAGTCCTGACATCCGTTTCGCCGAGAGTGCGCCGCGTCTATTTCCGAGAGTAACAGCCTATGGATGAAAAAGATACATACCTTACGATAGCTGCTCCTTCAGAAGCTATATACAAGGATAAGGGCAGCAAGTTTCTTGCTTTCGCATATCACGTGCAGACACTTGAAGAGGTGAAAACAATCATAGAGCAGAAGCGTAAAGAGTTTTATGACGCTCGGCACGTATGCTATGCTTATATGCTTGGCTACAGGCGCACGTCTTTCCGTGCAAATGATGACGGAGAGCCATCAGGCACTGCGGGAAAGCCCATACTTGGACAGATAAACAGTGCGCAACTGACTGACGTACTGATAGTAGTCGTGCGTTATTTTGGAGGTATACTGCTCGGTACAAGCGGGCTGATACAGGCATACAAGACCGCAGCCGCCGATGCCATAGGCAATGCCGTTATAGAGGATAGGGTAGTGGAGGAGTTGTTTACAGCCCAGTGCGGCTATGACATGCTTAACAGCGTCATGCGTATAGTCAAAGAGTGCCAGCTGAAAATAGTGGCACAGCGGCAGGAACTCGACTGCTCATTGACTTTGTCTGTCCGATTATCACAGATAGACCAAGTGAAAGAGCGTTTCTCTAAACTCGACTTCGTCAGCTTTGAACCTTATGGCGAGGTATGAGAAAAGAGTCAGTGTCAGTGTTTTATGTATCTGACAGCCATCCATTCATTGTCCGTGCGTTCCTCCTCGAGTGACAGTCCTAACGAACGGGCACATCTGTCTATCTTCTCCATGTCCGCAGAGTAGAAACCACTCATTATCAGTTGACCGCCATTATCGAGTGTCGAGACGTAGTCCGCCATATCGGCAAGCAGTATATTGCGGTTTATGTTTGCCAGTATAAGAGAGTACCGGCTGTCGGAAGTGAGTAGTGCGGATGCGTCGCCGAGAGATACGTTTATCTTTCCGTCAAACCCGTTTATATGTACATTTTCCGTGGCGTTGCGCTGTGACCACGGGTCTATGTCTATTGCAGTTACATGTTCCGCTCCGCGCATGGCGGCAAGTATGGAGAGAACGGCTGTGCCGCACCCCATGTCAAGAACCGTCTGTCCATCAAGTGCAGGCATATCAAGGAGCATACGCAAAATCATGCGAGTGGTTTCATGGTAGCCAGTGCCGAACGACTGTACGGGATTTATGATTATATCGTATCTGTATTGCCTCTGAGGTTGCCTGTCAGAGGGGCGGATTATGCACTCATCGCTTATCTCAATGGGTTCAAAACCAGTCTTTTCCCATATCTCGTTCCAATTGCGGTCTGCTATGTCGGCTATGCGGAATATTATTTTGTCCATTTCCACGTACGGAATCTCCTTAATGGCATCCAACATCACTTTCTCGTCGAACAGGTCAGCCGGACAGTATGCCTTAATGCCCTGTGCCGTCTCCTCAAAACTGTCAAATCCCACTTCCGCAAGATATGTCGGCAAAAGTTCCCTTACGAATTTGGCGGTATTTATGCTAAAGCGGAATGTTACTTGTTTATAGTCCATAGGTTACATGTCATTAAAATGCCCCTCCCGAGCAAAACGTCTTGGAAGGGGCTTTGAGTATGCGGTGATTCATTTCGGCAATGCCGCGAAGGCGGCATCCATGCGGCGGAGGGTCTCCTCTTTGCCGAGGACGGCAGTCACCTCAAACATGTGCGGCCCTTTCAGTTCGCCTACAAGCATGAGGCGGAATGGGTTCATCACATTGCCAAGAGGGTAGCCCTTCTGTTCGCACCACGCCTTGACATGAGCCTCGAAACCGTCTATGTCATCATAGTCGTCCCACGCTTTCACCACATCGTACAGTTCGTGCATGATACGAGGGGTCTCTTCTTTCCAGCGTTTCTGCACAGCCTTTTCTTCGTATGATGTAGGGGCAATCCAGAAGAACGAGCAGAGAGGCCATAGCTCCTTTATGAAGCTGACGCGCGACTTCATGAACCCAACCACTTGCTCTACTTTGGCAATGTCTGTCTGCACACCGGCGGCTGTTATATCCTTTATCATCTCCTCTGCTATGCGGCGGTTGTCGGCCATCTGCAAGTATTGGTGGTTGAACCACTTGCCCTTCTCGAAATCGAACTTCGCGCCGCTCTTTGAGCAACGTTCGAGGCGGAATAGCTGCACGAGTTCATCAAGCGACATAATCTCCTGTTCAGTCCCCGGATTCCAGCCGAGAAGGGCAAGGAAATTGATGACTGCCTCCGGCAGGTATCCGCTCTCGCGGTAGCCAGACGATATGTCGCCCGTCTTAGGGTCGCGCCATTCGAGCGGGAATACAGGGAAGCCGAGACGGTCGCCGTCGCGCTTGCTGAGCTTGCCATTGCCGTCCGGCTTAAGAAGCAGCGGCAGATGGGCGAAGCGCGGCATCGTATCGCTCCAGCCGAGATATTTGTAGAGCAGCACGTGGAGCGGCGCACTCGGCAGCCACTCTTCGCCGCGTATGACATGGGTGATGCGCATCAGATGGTCATCCACTATGTTGGCAAGGTGGTATGTCGGCAGATTGTCGGCAGACTTGTAGAGTACCTTGTCGTCGATGATGGAGGAGTTGACATGCACCTCTCCGCGAATTAAGTCGTTTACCAATATGTCCTGCCCCGGTTCAATCTTGATACGCACCACGTATTTCTCTCCATTGGCAATGCGCCGTGCCGTCTCCTCCCCGCCCAACACGAGGGAGTTGTTCATCGAGAGCCGGGTGGTGGCATCATACTGGAAATTGGGTATCTCCTTGCGTTTGGCCTCAAGTTCTTCCGGAGTGTCGAACGCCACATACGCATATCCATCGCGCAGCAGCTGGTCAACATAGACCCTGTATATTTCCTTGCGCTCGCTCTGGCGGTAGGGACCGTACTCCCCGCCGAACGACACTCCCTCGTCGAACTTGATGCCCAGCCACTTGAAAGACTCAATGATGTAGTCCTCTGCACCGGGGACAAAACGGTTACTGTCCGTGTCCTCAATGCGGAACACAAAGTCGCCGCCGTGCTGACGGGCGAAGAGATAGTTATATAGAGCCGTGCGTACCCCGCCTATGTGCAGAGGCCCTGTGGGCGACGGCGCAAACCTTACGCGTACTTTATCCATTGGCTTTTCTGTTTCTTTATTTGGTTTCTACTTTGAGTGCAAGCTCCTTCAACTGTGCTTCGTCAAGCGCGGCGGGAGCGTCAATCATCACGTCGCGGCCCGCGTTGTTTTTCGGGAATGCGATGCAGTCGCGTATGCTGTCGAGACCGGCAAAGAGGGAGACGAAACGGTCGAGGCCATAGGCCAGTCCACCGTGTGGGGGCGCACCGAACTTGAAGGCGTTCATCAGGAAGCCGAACTGTTCCTCCGCCTTTTCCGGCGTGAAGCCCAGAAGCTCAAACATCTTATGCTGTAGCTTGCTCTCGTGGATACGGATGGAGCCGCCTCCTACCTCCACTCCGTTTATCACCATGTCATAAGCGTTGGCGCGTACTGCACCCGGGTCAGTGTCGAGCAGCGGTATGTCCTCCGGCTTGGGTGATGTGAAGGGGTGGTGCATGGCGTAGAAGCGTCCGTCCTCCTCGCTCCACTCGAAGAGCGGGAAGTCGACTACCCAAAGACATGAATATCTGTTTTTGTCGCGCAGCCCGAGCTGCGTGCCCATCTCGAGGCGCAGTTCGCACAGCTGCTTGCGGGTCTTGTTAGCATTATCGCCGCTGAGTATGAGTATCAGGTCGCCCGGCTCAGCCTCCATGGCCGCCTTCATCTGTTGCAGCACTTCCTGCGGGTAGAACTTGTCCACGCTTGACTTTACATTGCCGTCGGCCTCTATACGGGCGTAGACCATGCCCTTCGCGCCAATCTGCGGACGCTTTACGAACTCCGTGAGCGCGTCAAGCTGCTTGCGCGTGTAGGAAGCCGCACCCTTGGCGCAGATGCCGCCGATGTATGCCGCCCCGTCGAATACTGGGAAGCCGTGGCCTTTCATTATGTCCATCAGTTCAACGAAACGCATGCCGAACCGCGTGTCCGGCTTGTCAGAGCCGTAGTATTTCATAGCGTCGTGCCACGTCATGCGCGGCAGAGCGGGTATATCTATCCCTTTGATGGTCTTGAAAAGGTGGCGCGTCATCCCCTCGAACAGCTCCAGTACGTCCTCCTGCTCAACGAACGACATCTCACAGTCTATCTGCGTGAACTCCGGTTGACGGTCGGCACGTAGGTCCTCGTCGCGGAAGCACTTCACTATCTGGAAATAGCGGTCGAAGCCGCTCACCATCAGCAGTTGCTTGAATGTCTGCGGGCTCTGGGGCAGTGCGTAGAACTGTCCGGGGTTCATGCGGCTCGGCACCACGAAGTCACGCGCGCCCTCCGGTGTGGACTTGATTAGCACAGGGGTCTCCACTTCGAGGAAGCCCTGAGAGTCAAGGTAGCGGCGCACCTCAAACGCCATCTTGTGGCGCAGCTCGAGGTTGGCGCGGACGCAGTTGCGGCGCAGGTCGAGGTAGCGGTACTGCATCCGTATGTCGTCGCCGCCATCGGTCTCGTCCTCTATGGTGAAGGGCGGGGTGGCCGACTCGTTGAGCACCCTCATCTCCTTCACTGTGATTTCCACATCGCCCGTGGGCATCTTCGCGTTTTTCGCGCTACGCTCGGTGACGACTCCCGTTACCTGAAGCACGTATTCGCGCCCGAGGCGGTTGGCGGCCTCACAGAGAGCCGCATCGGTCTCCTGATTGAAGACCAGCTGTGTAAGTCCGTACCTGTCACGGAGGTCTACAAACGTCATTCCCCCCATCTTCCTTATGCGCTGCACCCATCCTGCCAATGTCACAGTCTCGCCAAGGTTGGCCATGCGCAGTTCGCCGCAATTGTGATTTCTGTACATAATGTCTATGTTTAACGAATGTTGCACCGCACGTTCTCCTTCCCGCTCGTCATAATGGCAGGATGATGGCGTGCTGTACATATCTGTTTATGCAAATTCCGATATTATCGTGCAAATTTAATGATTATTTTCCGAACTCCGGGGCTATGCCCAGTAAAAAAGTGCGTACTCTCTATGTCATGATCTGAGAGAGGTGCGGAGATGCGGGCGGGGAGACGGGAATGGCTTCGGAGGGTGTCCGTAGCCGCTTCGGCGAGAGTACGTGTTTTTAACCTTGGTTAACTTAGTTGGGATGGTGGGTTGATACGGAGGGGGAGGGGAAGCGACAGGGGATTGGCGGGCAGGTTCGGGTGGTGATAATGACAGAGGCCGCGCACCTTCGTGTATGAGGGTGTGCGGCCTCGGGCTGTTATGCCGGCAGGTGGGTCAGTCGATTATGATGATTTCGACGCGGCGGTTCTTTGCGCGGTTTTCCTCGGTGTCGTTGGGGGCGATGGGGCGGGAGTCGCCCATGCCTTCGTGTTCGAGGCGGTCGGCGGATATGCCTTTCTCTATGAGCTTGTTTTTAAGGGCGAGGGCACGGCGTTCGGAGAGGTCCTTGTTGTAGGAGTCGCTGCCTCGGCTGTCGGTGTGTCCGACTATGCGTATGCGGAGTGAGGGTTTGTCCTGAAGGAATTCGTAGAGCCGTTCGATTTCTACCCAAGAGGATTCGAGTATGACATCGGAGTCGTAGCCGTAGTACATGTTTTTGAGGACGAATCCGGAGCCTTTGACTATTGGTTCGAGCATGACGATGAGCGTGTCGGTGGACTGGTCGATGTTGCGGGAGTAGAAGAGGTAGCCGTCGCGGTCGACGCTGAGGCCGTATTCGCCCTGTTCGGGGAGGTAGACGGTAAATGTGCCGTCCTTGCGGTCGGTGATGCTCTCGAAGTATTTGCCGTTGGTCTGGAGGTTGAATATCTCGACCATGGACTGGAGCGGCTTTTGGGTTTTGGCGTCGACTACATATCCGCGGACGAATGACATGGGGTCAGGGCGGAAGTCGGTGGGGAGGTCTATCTCGTAGATTTCGAGTTGCATGCCGTTGTCCTCTATCTTGTCGGAGGCGAAGTATGCTTTGCTGCCGTCGCCGCTGACGGTGAAGCCGGACTCGTCGCCGTGGGTGTTTATGGGGAAGCCGAGGTTGACCGGCTCGCTCCATTCGCCATTGGTGCGTTTGCTGACGAATATGTCGTTGCGTCCCATTCCGCCGTGGCCGTTTGATGAGAAGTAGAGTGTCTGGTTGTCGGCGTGGATGAATGGGGAGAATTCGCCGCCTTCAGAGTTGACTGGGCGGCCGAGGTTCTGTGCATTGGAGCAGCGCAGGAGTCCGTTGTCGAGTATCTTTACGTCGACGCACCATAGGTCGCGGTCGCCTATGCCGCCTGGGCGGTTGCTTGTGAAGTATATTTTGTCGCCGGTGGGAGACATGACGGGGTTGCTCTCCCAGTATTTGGAGTTGGCGGGTGCGCCTAGGTTCATGGGTTTGCTCCATCCGTTGCCCTGGCGTATGGCGTAGTACATGTCGCAGCTGCCGATGTTTTCCATGTTGTCACAGGAGACGAAGAACATGTAGCGGCCGTCGGTGGAGAAGCTCTGCGCTCCTTCGTTGCCGGATGTGTTCATGGGGTAGGGGAGGCGTTCGCTCTTGCCCCATCCGCCGTGTGTCTGGTAGCTGACGTATATGTCCTCCTGACGGCGAGCGAGGCCGTATTCGTTTTCCGTGGGGACGAGGACTGTGGTGGAGAGCATGTGCCCGTCGGCGGTGACGCTGGGGAAGTAGTCGTCGAACGGGGTGTTGACCTCGGTGAGGTTTTTTGGGTTTATCTCGTAGGGTTTGCCTTTCATCTCCAACGCGGTGCGGTACTGGGAGAGGAGTTCCGCCTTGCGTGCCATGAGGTGTCCGTCGGTTATCTGTTCGACTGTGGCGATGGCCTCCTCGTATTTGCCGTCCATGTAGTAGTAGTCGGCCATGTTGAGGAGTACGTCGGAGTAGCCGGAGAGTTCGGGGTTGCAGGCGGGCTGCAGTATCTCTACGGCTTTTTCCATGCTGTCCATGCGGGCGTAGTCGCGCGCGAGGAGGCGGTAGGCTTCGGTGAATTTCTTGTCTTTCTTGATGGCCTTTTCCAAGAGTGAGCGGCGGGTGCCGGGAGAGTTGGTCATCTGTGCTTCCTGATAGAGCTTTATCGCGCCCTTGTTTTTGGTACTGAGCACCATCATCTGCGCGTCTGCCGATAGGATGGAGACGGAGAGCGTCACGGCTGTGAACAGTGTCTTTACGTGTATGTCTTTCATCAGTGTGTTATAGTTATCGTTGGTTTACGAGTAAGTGTCAGTCGAGCCCTGCCGCTACGGCCGCACGCGCCTCGTCGAGGAGGGCGGCTATGTTGTCATGCGTCGTGCCGGATGTGTCGATGGGTTTGTGTATCTTCATTTCAATCACGCCGGGGCGTATGTATCTGCCGTGGTATGGCAGAGTCTCGTATGCGCCCTTGATGGTGATGGGGACTACGGGGAGGTGTATGTCGGCGGCGATGGAGAATGCGCCTTTCTTGAATCGGCCTACCTGCCCGTCCTTTGTGCGGGTGCCTTCGGGGAATATGACTACCGATACGCCGCCGCGCAGCCGCTCTTCGGCTTTCATGATGCTCTTGCGCGCACGGATGGGGCTGCTGCGGTCGATGAATATGTGCCCTGCGCTCTCGCACGCCTTACCGACGAAGGGTATCTTGCGCAGTTCTTTTTTCATTATCCATTTGAACGGGCAGTTGAGCCAGCCGTATATGAGGAATATGTCGAATATGCTCTGGTGGTTCGCCACGAAGATGTATGACTGACGGGGAGCACAGTTCTCGCGGCCCGAGACGCGTACGCGGACGAGAGCCGTGTAGCAGAGGATGCGTGACCAGACCATGCCCGGCCAGTAGCCCCATTTGCGGTCGCCGAAGATGGCAGTCATGACAATGGTCACCAGCGCACATACCACTGTCACGCAGAGGGCAATGGGCAGGAATACGGTGATGTGGTACAGGACTACCAGCGGATTTATCTTGCGTCGTATCATCGTCAGTTGCGAAAAATCGGGTGCAAAGATAGTGAAAAGGGAGTAGAAAGGCAAGCATGGCGGGGGGAGAGTTGCAATCAATATACAGGCAGGAGGGATGGGGCGGGGAAAAGGGGTGGAGAATGAGGGGTGAGGATGGGGAACTGCTATGTAGGGGCTTCGGAGTTGCTTCGGCGAGAGTACGTGTTTTTAACCTTGATTAGCATTTGAGAATTGGGTGGGGTGTGGAGTGCGGCAGGAGGTGGAGGCGGAGGGGGAATGAAATAAGACGATGTGTCATAATTGCAAACTGCTGCGTTATTTTCGGAACTCGGGCTAAGTCATTTACTACAGTAAACTCCTGTCGCCCTCGTCCTCAATGCCTTGCATTTTGCTAATTCTTACACATCTAAAAGGGGCTGTATCAAAAAAACTTTTATTTTGATACAGCCCATGGTTTTGTTGTCAGATTTTCAGCCGGATGTTGCGGTATGTCTCCGGCCTGCCTATTTGTCAGGCGGGGCGGAGAGGGGTCAGCGTCCGCATTTGCAGGTCATGCGGGATATGGCACGCGCTATCTCGCCTATCCAGAGGACTGATGACGTGAGCAGGAAGAGCAGCCCCCAGTCGGCCCACGAGAGTGGCACGACACTGAACATCTGTCCTCCGAAGGTGACTATGAGGTATTGGCCCACGACTATGAGAATGGCGATGAGCCAGAAGGCTTTCATGCCCTTGAAGTGGAAGGCTGAGCGTCCGGTCATGAATGCGCGGGCGTTGAACATGTTCCAGTACTGGAGGAATACGAAGATGGTGAACATGAGGCTAAGCTCATAGGGCGAGAGTGAGCCCTGCTCCTTGCCGAAGGGGAAGTCGAGAAGCCCGGTCACGCTGCGTATGTCGGCATGCTGGAATATGAAGAGCAGCCCGACGAGGATGAGGAAGAAGAGTGAGCCTGTGATTGTGATGTTGTACTTCATCGCCCGGCTTATGACGAAGGCGTTGCGGTCACGCGGCTTTTCTTTCATCACCAATGGCGAGGGGGGGAGGGAGGCGAGAGCCATGGCGGCGAAAGTGTCCATGATGAGGTTGACCCAGAGCATCTGTGTGACAGTGAGGGGGGAGTCTGTGCCCATGAAAGCGCCGGCGAGGACTATGAGGCAGGCGGCGACATTGACAGTCATCTGGAAAAGGATGAACCGCTGTATGTTGCGGTAGAGGGAGCGTCCCCACATTACGGCACGGCCTATGCTGGTGAAGGAGTTGTCTATGATGGTTATGTCGCTGGCTTCCTTGGCCACGGAAGTGCCGTCGCCCATGGAGAGGCCGACGTGGGCGGCTTTGAGGGCGGGGGCATCGTTTGTGCCGTCGCCGGTGACGGCCACAACATGACCGACACGCTGGAGCGCCTCGACGAGGCGTTTCTTGTCGAGGGGGCGTGCGCGGGAGATAATCTTGAAGTCGTTGACACGCTTTTCGAGCTGGCTGTCGGAGAGGCGCGCGAACTCGTCGCCGGTGATGATGTTCTTGTCTCCGTCGCGGCGGTCGTCCCACAGGCCTATTTGGCGGCCAATCTCCTTGGCGGTGGCGGGGGTGTCGCCGGTGACAATCTTGATGTTTATGCCGGCGGTGATGCATTCGCCTACGGCCTGCGGCACGTCGCTGCGGACGGGGTCGGATATGGCGACGATGCCGAGGAAAGTGAGCGCGGGTGCGACAACCTTGCCGTCGGCGATGGCGGGCGTGCCGCTGTCAAGGGGCTGGCAGGCGAAGCCGAGTGTGCGCATGGCCTTGTTCTGGTACGCCGAGAGCTGGAGGTCGATGTCCTCTTTCGGCACATCGCCGCTGACAGAACGGCAGAGGGCGTAGACGATTTCGGGTGCGCCCTTGACGTAGAGCATGCGTTTGCCGAGGAGGGGGGAGTCAACTACGGTGGCCATGTATTTACGTTCGGTGGAGAAGGGGAGTTCCTCGACGCAGGGCGCGGCCTCCTTGAGGTCGAGATAGTCCACTCCGTTGTCCCTGAGCCAAAGGAGGAGCGCACCTTCTGTGGGATTGCCAAGCACTTTTGGATGCGCAGGGTCTGTGAGGTCGAGAGATGCGGTGGAGTTGACCGCTATGCCTTCCTTAATCATGAGGCTCATGGGGTCTTCGCCAAGCGTCTGTGACGGGAGGGCGAAGAACTGCGTGTCGGCCACGCGCATCTGGTTCTGGGTGAGAGTGCCGGTCTTGTCGGTGCAGATGACCGTGGTGGCACCCATAGTCTCGCAGGCGTGCATCTTGCGGACGAGGTTGTTGGTCTTGAGCATGCGTCTCATGCTGTAGGCGAGGCTGAGGGTGACGGCCATGGGTAGTCCCTCCGGGACTGACACGACGATGAGCGTCACGGCTATCATGGCTGTCTGCAAGAGGTATGTGATGAATGATATCCATTCGAATGGCTCTGTGGAGAAGTAGACGAACAGGCGGCCGATGAAGATGAGGGCGGCGCAGGTGTATCCTATTTTGGTTATGACTCCGGCCAGCCGCTCAAGCTGTTCGTTGAGCGGGGTCTTGACGCTGTTGTCTATCTGAGCGGCGACGAATACCTTGCCGTTTTCGGTGCTGTCGCCTACGGCATTGACGCGGAATATGCCGTGGCCCTCCATCACCTTGGTGCCGCGCATCACGTGGTTTGAGGGGAATGTGGCATCGCGGTCGAAGAGTGCGGGGTCGACGGTCTTGGAACAAAGGGGTTCGCCGGTGAGGGTGGACTCGTCGACGCTGAGGGAAACGGCTTCGAGGAGTTCGCCGTCGGCGGGGATTTCATCGCCAGTGCCGATGATTACTATGTCGCCTACTACGACATCTTTCTTTGGGATTTCCACGGTGTTGCCGTTGCGTATGACGCGGACATGCTCGTCGTCGTTTACCGTGTTGAGTATGGCGAACTCGCGTTCGGCCTTGACCTCGAAGATGAATGAGAGGCCAGTGGCGAGGAGGATGGCCACGAATATGCCGACAGGCTCGAAGAATATGGTGGCGCTGTGGCCCAAGTGCCAGAACTCGTAGCAGGAGATGCATATGGAGAGCGTGCCGGCTACGAGGAGGATGATAATCATGGGGTCGCGGAACTTTTCGAGGAATTTCTTCCAGAGCGGTGTTTTCTTGGTAGGGGTGAGGATGTTCACTCCGTGAAGCCTGCGGCTCTCGAGCACTTCGGCATCGGTCAAGCCTGAGAGATGTCTTTTTTGTTCCATATTTGCGTTAAGAGAATTGGTTGTGCAAGAATGTTGCGCGTGGACTGGCGCGAGGCCGATGTCCGCCGCGAAGTTACGCATCTTTTCCAATATGGGCAACAAAAAGCGTGCCAGAAAGGCGGGGGAGGGAGGCTTTCGCCGGGCTAAGGGCTAAGGCGGGGGTGGGGAGGGGATGCGGAGGGGCTGGCTTATGGCTGGCCTGCTGCTGGCTCTAGAGTACGTGTTTTTAACCTTGATTAATACTGTGGTGTCGGGAGAGGTGAGGATAGTGGTGGCTTGCGGGTATGGAGGACGTTCGGAGGAGATAAGGCGAGAGTACGTGTTTTTAACCTTAGTTAGCAGTGCTGGGATGTACGGGGGTGGGCGGCTTGGAGGGGGAGGGGAGTGGGGGGCGGATTAATTATGGTTTGAAGTCAAACTATATCGGATTTTATTTGTACCTTTGCGGCTTCAAAAAAACGGGGGCGGGGAACGGTGAGGCGCGGCGCGGGAGGGGCGGCGTACAAGCGAAAAAGAACTGACAGGAATATGGAGAACGGCGAGAACATGATACCGGAAGTGTTTATGCACCTGATGAAGGTGCGGATGGGCCTGCGGCGTGTGCTGATGAGGGAGCTGCGGGCGCAGGGGCTTGACATCAATTTCGAGACGTTGCAGGTGCTGAACAGGGTGTGGAGATGCCCGGGCATCACGCAGCAGGCCCTGGCGGACAGGACGGTGAGGGACAAGTCGAGCATCACGTGCCTTGTCAACAAGCTGGAGAGGGACGGCCTCGTGACGCGCGAGGAGGATGAGGCGGACAGGAGGAACAAGAGGCTGTACCTGAGCGAGGAGGGGCGGAGGATGGCGTGTGTGTTCGTGCCCGCAATCGGGAAGGTGTATGACGAGATAGAGGAGAGGATGGGGCGCGACGGTGAGGCGGAGCGGTGTGTGACGTACTTAAACAGGATGTATGATGTGCTGGAGAAGATGTAGCGCGGTGTGGGCGGCGGTGCTCATGGCGGCCGTGTGTGCGGCGCAGGGCGATACGCTGCGGCTGACGGCGGAGGAGATGCTGCGCATAGGGCTGGAGAACAACCTGCGGCTCAAGGCGGACACGATAGAGACGCAGATGGCGGCAGACCGCAGGGCGAGCGCGGGGACGGGGCGGATGCCGGAGCTGACCGTCACGGCGAGGGCGGGGTATATGGGTCAGCCCGTGGTGTGGGAGCAGGGGCTGACGAGGCCTACGTATCCCGACGCGCCGGACTGGACGCAGAGCTATGCGCTGGACTTCACGCAGCCTATATTCCACGGGGGGAGGATACATTACGCCGTGAGGAGGGCCACTGTGGCTCAGGCGATTGCGGAATTGCAGGCGGAGAGTGACGGCGACGAGCTGAAGCTGGGGCTGCTGCAACACTACCTCGACCTGTTCAGCCTGTACAAGCAGAGGGAGGTGCTGTCGCGGAGCATAGAGGAGAGCGAGAGGCGGCTGGAGGACATAAGGAGGATGAAGCGTGAGGGGCTGATAACAAACAACGACGTGCTGCGCAGCGAGCTGCAACTGACCAACGACCGCCTGCAACTGGACGAGACGAACAACAGCATAATGCTGGTGTCGCACCAGATAGACGTGCTGCTGGGGCTGGACGAAGGGCTGCTCATCGTGCCTGACACGGCCCTGCCCGCGCAGAGCTACGCCGGGGGGAGCTACGAGGAGTATCTGCAAAGGGCGTATGAGGGCAACCCGCAGGTGAGGATGCTGGCGCGGCAGACGGAGATGGCGTCGGAGGAGGTGAAGCTGGCGCAGTCGGAGTATCTGCCGGAGATAGACCTCTATGCGGGCGACGCGCTGGCGAGGCCGATAACACGGACCATGGCGGACATGTTCAACAACACGTGGAGCGTGGGCATCAACGTCACGTACCCGCTGTCGTCGCTCTACAAGAACCGGAGCAACGTGAGCGAGAAGAAGCGTAACATGCTTCTCTCCCAAAACATGGAGGAGCAGTACAGGCAGGAGGTGCGTATGGGCATCAGGAGCGCGTACATCAGGCACACCGAGGCCGTGAAGCAGGTGGAGGCGCTGCAGCTGTCGGTGAAGCAGGCCAACGAGAATTACCGGATAATGCAGAACCGCTACATGTCGCAGCTGACCACGCTCACCGACCTGCTGGACGCGGAGAACGTGCGCCTCGAAGCGGAGCTGCAACTGACCACGGCGCAGACGAGAGTGATATACACATACTACGAACTGAAAAAGGCGTGCGGGGACATCTGACCCCCGGCACGCACAAGAGAGACAACAGGAACCAAAAGGAAGAGAGAGGATTACAGCACATGTCAGAACTCGAACACAGACAGACGAAACTGAAACACCTGCAAACCAGAAACATAATCATCAACACGGCCTGCGCCCTGATAGTATGCACGGGCATTGCGCTTGTGGTGCGCCACTTCTGGAGGTATATCAACTACGAGATAACGAACGACGCATACGTAGACCAGTATGTCGTGCCGCTCAACATCAGGGTGTCGGGCTACATAGACCGCGTATGCTTCACTGAGCACCAGCGCGTGAAGCGGGGCGACACCCTCGTGGTGCTCGACAGCAGGGAGTATGCCATCAGGGTGAAGGAGGCCGAGGCCGCACTGATGAACGCCATAAGCGCGCGTGACGCTCTCGACGCCGGACTGGAGACCGCACACACGCAGATAGCCATACAGGAGGCCAACATAGCCGAGGCGAAGGCGCGGGTGTGGAAGCTCGAACAGGACTACCGCCGCTACAAACGCCTGCTCGACGAAGAGTCGGTGCCGGAACAACAGTACGAACAGGTGAAGGCCGAGTATGAGGCGGCACAGGCGCGCTATCAGGCCCTGCTGGAGCAGAAGCACGCCGCGCAGTCGCAGTATGACGAGAACACGAAGCGCACCGCCGGCGCCGAGGCGGGCATCATGCAGCGGGAGGCCGACCTCGACATGGCGCGGCTCAACCTCTCGTACACCGTCGTCACAGCCCCCTATGACGGGGTGATGGGCAGGCGTACGCTCGAAAAGGGGCAGTACGTGCAGGCCGGGCAGGCCATATCCTACCTCGTGCGCAACAACGGCAAGTGGATAACCGCGAACTACAAGGAGACACAGATAGCCAACATATACGTGGGGCAGAAGGTGAGGATAAAGGTGGACGCATACAAAGGGCGCGTCTTCCACGGCCACGTCTCCGCCATATCGGAGGCCACGGGCTCAAAGTACGCCCTCGTGCCGACGGACAACTCGGCAGGCAACTTCGTAAAGATACAGCAGCGCATACCCGTGCGCATAGAGCTTGACGACGTGGATGACGAGGAGATGGCACTCCTTCGTGCCGGCATGATGGTAGAGACGGAGGCTCTGAAATAGCCATGGACAAGGCCGACACACAGGAAGTCTACAAATTCGAGTTGCCCATACGCCCGTGGGTGCCGAAGTGGCTGGGGGTAGTGACCATGTTCGTCGTCCTCCTCTCCGTCATCATACTCAACGGCACATACATAGGCAGCAGCATGGACCTCTCCGGCGCGCTCGGCACACAGACCGAAGACGTGATGATGGCATTCTACGCCTCCACCGTCGGCATGATAGTCGGCAACCCCATGGCGCACAAGGTGAGGGCCGTCACCACGTCGAAGACCATCTTCCTCTTCAACCTCGCCTCGCAGGTCATATTCAGCCTCATCTGCGCCCTCACGGGCAGCATGATGATAATAGCCGTGTGCAGCTTCTTCATGGGCATCCTCAAAGCCGCGCTGATAACGGAGTTCATCATGCTCATGATGACATTCCTCAGCCCACACAAAATCCGCAGCGAATACTACTCATACTTCTACCCGATGGTCTTCGGCGGCGGACAGCTCGCCATGATACTCACCGCCGAAATGGCATACAACTACAAATGGCAGTACACCTACTACTTCGTCATAATACTCCTCCTCATAGCCATGGCCTTCGTCATACTCTTCTTCCGCAAGGCCGAACGCCCCGTCGAATTCCCCTTCAAGGACGTGAACTTCCGCAGCATACTGCTCATCGGCACAGCCTACATGTTCCTCATCTACGTACTCATCTACGGCCGCACGCTCGACTGGTTCTCCACCCCCGACATGCGCTTCTGTGCCGTGGCGGCCGTCATCTTCGCCGCGCTCTTCTTCGTCCACCAGCGTGACCTGAAAAAGCCATACATATACATCTACCCCCTGCGCCAGTGGAAACCCCTGCTCGGCTACCTCTTCATGTTCATCTGCATGTTCTTCAGCACCACGACCACAGTGGTCAACATCTACGTCAACAACATACTCGGCCTCGACAGCGTACACTCCAACGCCCTCTGCCTCTGGCTCCTGCCCGGCTTCGCCCTCGCCGGACTGATATGCTTCTGGTGGTTCCGCTGGCAGCGTTGGCGTTTCCGCTATCTCATCGGCGCGGCCATGTTCTGCTACTCCGCCTACTTCGGCATCATCTACTTCAACATCCACCCCGGAGGCCTGTACAGCACACTCTACCTCCCCATGTTCTTCCGTGGCCTCGGCATGATGACACTCGTCATAGCTTTCGGCGTATTCACCGCCGAGGACATGCCCCGCGAATACCTCATATCCAACACCTTCTACATGGTCTCCGTCCGCTCACTCATAGCCCCCGTCGCAGCCTACTCCCTCTTCTCCAACCTCATATACCGCTTGCAGATGCGCGGCATGGAACGCCTCTGCCTCAACATGACACTCACCCATCCCGAAGCCGCCGCCGACTTCTCCCAGAGGCTTGGCGGCTCCATGGCAGGCCACGGCTACGCCGACGCGGTCAACCTCGCCACGTCCGGCCTTTACAACCAGCTCTACCAGCAGTCCCTGCTCCTGAGCATGAAGACCGTCTTCGGCTACCTGCTCATAGCCTCACTCCTCGTCGGGGTCATCTCCTGCTTCATCCCATTCCACAAGACAGTCAAAGTCCCTGTCGTCAAGGCTTGGGGCGACATGGGCTGATGCCCCGCCCATGCCTTGCTCTTGCCTTGCCAGCCATTCCCATACCCAACACCTTTGTCTTAATCAAGGTTAAAAACACGTACTCTCGAGCCAGCAGCTGGCCAGCCCTAAGCCAGCGGCTCCGAAGCTCCACGCAGGCCTCTCCCTCATTCCCCGCCGCGTTTTGCCATGATTATAAATTGGACTATCTTTGTATATCGATGCGGGGAGGCTCACTGCGCGGCACATCCCGCCCGCCTCTCCGCCAAATCAAAACTATAAATATATGGACAGCTTTCTGCAACTGGTGAAAAACCGCCGCTCCATACGCAAGTATCTTGACATGCCTGTGGAGCAGGAGAAAATTGACGCGGTGCTGCGTGCCGCGCTTATGTCGCCCTCGTCCAAGAGGACAAACGGGTGGGAATTCATAACCGTGCGCGACCGCGACATGCTGCGCCGTCTCGCCGACTGCCGCGAGATGGGCAGCCGCTTCGTGGCCGACGCGCCCGCCGCCATAGTCGTCTGTGCCGACACGGCGAAGAGCGACGTGTGGTTCGAGGACGCCTCCATAGCGGCCACGTTCATTCAGCTCGCCGCCGCCGACCTCGGCCTCGGCACATGCTGGGTGCAGGTCTACAAGCGCATGCACACCGCCACGGAGACCGCCGGCGACTACATCCGCTCCCTCCTCGGCATCCCTGAGGGCATCGAAGTGCTGAACATCATCACCATCGGCTACAAGGACGAGGAGCGCAAGCCCTACGACGAGGAGAAGCTGATGTACGACAAGATACACAGTGAGCGGTTCTGACATAGTACTCATCGGTGCTGGCCGCTTGGCCACGCACCTCTCCTGCGCACTCATCGGCGCGGGTCACCGCATTGTGCAGGTATGCAGCCGCCGTCCCGAGTCGGCGCGCACGTTGGCATCCGCCGTCGGTGCGGAGTGGACTGTCGACCTCGCCGCGCTGCGCGACGGTGCTGATGTCTACATCTACGCCGTGCGCGACGATGCGTTGCCGCTTGTCGTCAGCGCAGTCCGTGTGCGCGGCGGCCTCCACCTACACACCGCCGGGAGTGTCGACATAGCCATATTCTCCGGCCTCCGCTCCTCCTACGGCTCTCTCTACCCCTTGCAGACATTCACCAAGGAAAAGCAGGTGGACTTCCGCGAGATACCCGTCTTCTACGAGGGCAATACGGCGGAGACCGAAGCCCGCCTGCGCGCTCTCTGCGCCTCCATCACCCCCAAGGTCTACCGCATCGACTCCGCCGGACGGCGGCAGCTGCACCTCGCCGCCGTGCTGGCGTGCAACTTTGCCAATATGCTCTGGGGCATAGCCTCCGAGATATTGCAGAAGAGCGGCGTGCCGTTCGGGGTCATGCGCCCACTCATTGCCGAGACGCTGGACAAGGCTATGGCCCTCGGCCCTTACGCCGCGCAGACAGGCCCTGCCGTCCGTGGTGACCGTGAGGTGATAGACCGCCACTTGGCTATGCTCTCCGGACACCCCGACTGGCAGCGCATCTACGAAGAGATTACTGAACTGATATACAAGGAACATGACAAGCATTAATTTCAAGGAGTATCTGTTGAAGATAAAGGCCTTCGCCTTTGATGTAGACGGGGTGCTGTCGAGCGACTGCATACCCCTCTCCGAGGCGGGCGAGCCTATGCGTATGGTGAACATCAAGGACGGCTACGCGCTCAACCTTGCCGTGAAGCTGGGCTACCCCGTGGCCATCATCACCGGCGGACGGACTGAGGCGGTGCGTGTACGCTTCGCCGCGCTGGGCATCAAGGACATATACATCGGCGCGCACACCAAGACAGTGCAGTTCGCCGAGTTCACCGGCAAATACGGATTGCAGCCCGCCGAAGTACTCTACATGGGAGACGACATACCGGACTACGACGTGATGCGCCTTGCCGGGCTGGCCACATGCCCCGCCGACGCTGCACCGGAGATAAAGGCCATAGCCCACTACGTTTCCGACCGCCGTGGCGGCTGCGGCTGCGGCCGCGATGTGATAGAGCAGGTGTTGAAGGCGCAGGGGCGGTGGATGGCGGGCCGCGAGGCCTTCGGGTGGTAAACTGATTATGACATGACTTAAAAGAAATATACTATGAGCAATATACTTAAATTGGTAAGGTACAAGAACCTTATAGCCATCGGAGTGGGGCAGTGGCTTGTCTACCGTGCGCTGATACTCCCCACGTTGCAGATGTTCGGCGTGAACATTGTGCTGCCCTCGTGGGCTCTGTGGACAATATTAGGGGCGACACTTTTCATCGCCGCTGGAGGCTACGTCGTGAACGACTATTTCGACATAAAGATAGACCGCATCAACCGCCCCGACAGCGTTATTGCTGGCGACGTGATGGAGAAGCGCACAGTGATGCGCCTCTATCAGGTGCTGACCGCCGTAGGCGTTCTGGCAGGGCTGGCGGTGTCGGTAGTGTTGAAAAACATGACACTGGGCTTCGTCTTCGTGGTCGTGCCGGGCATGCTGTGGTTCTGTTCGGCCAGTTACAAGAGGCAGCTGCTGATAGGCAACCTTATCGCAGCCGTCTCATACGCCCTTGTGCCGATGATGCCGCTCATAGCGGAGAGCGGGCTCTTGCAGGACACCTACGGAGAACTGATGCAGCAGACACCCGTGCTGGCCTCACTCTACGCATGGGTATGCGCCTATGCTCTCTTCACGCTGCTGTGGGCGTTCATTGCCGAAGTGGTGAAGGACTTGCGTGACGAGCCGGGCGACAGGGAGATGGAGTGCCACACCCTGCCTGTGGTCTTGGGCGAGAAGAGGGCGCGTGCCGTTGTTGTCGTGCTGATAGCTGTCGCGCTTGCGCTTACCGCTTGGTGTGTCTTCGGTCTGCTGCGGCAGGCCGTGACGGTGCGCTACTTCCTGATAGGCATACTGCTGCCCGCGGCCCTCTGCATCTATTTCCTTTTCAGGAACGTATGCACCGGATACCGTAACGCCGCCGGTATGGTATACTTCATCATCATTGCAGGCTACGCCTACTTGGTTGTCAATTACTACCTGATGGCCAAGGCATGCGGGCTGACCTTTTTCGGACTGTTCAATATAGCTTGATTACTGCGCCATGTTAGAGAATTACAGGGTCATATTGGGGTCGCAGTCGTCGCGCAGGAGAGAGTTGCTGGCGGGGCTTGACATAGAGTTTGAGACGCTTGTGCTGACCGGTGAGGAGCACTTCCCCTCATCACTCTCCGGCGAGGAGATACCGCTCTTTCTCGCGCGGCAGAAGGCCGACGCTTACAGCGGCATGCTTGACGGGCTGACTATCGTCATCACGGCCGACACAATCGTTTGGCTCGACGGACGTATGTACGGCAAGCCGCACACTGAGGACGAGGCGCGGCAGATGCT
>CALUOH010000060.1 GCA_944322025.1 uncultured Bacteroidales bacterium
GTACTCGCGCACTACCGCCAGTTTGAAGGAGATGCTGTAGTGTTTCTCTGCACGCTTAACGTACTTGTTCCCTGTATGTTCCATTGTCTTGCTTTTTTAGTTGTAACGCTATTTTAGGACTAGACAGTGCAAAGATAGAGAGGCAGAGCCAAAGCAGCCATACCCGAATTACTGCAAAATGTATATCATTTACGGGGCGGGAGGAGGGGGAGGGGCTCAGGAGGGTGTCTGTAGGGGCTTCGGAGCCGCTCCGTCGAGAGTACGTGTTTTTAACCACTTTTCACACTAGGATATCGGGAGGGGTGAGGAGAGAAAAGCGGGCAGGGAATGAGAGGGAGAGCATGGGGGAAAGAGGATTGTCAGGAGAGGACAGAGGAGGCCGCCGGGAGCAGCGGCAGGGGGCTGCAACTGACGGGAGGAGGAGCATGGAACGCAATATCAGGCAGAGATTTGGCTTATGCGTCCATTTTTCGTACCTTTGCGCTGCAAACTATTCAACCGATGCTCAGACTAAAACGCATAGATGCCTATGTCATAAGGAACTTCATCACCCTGTTTCTTGCGACATTCTTCATCTGCTCGTTCATTGTCATCATGCAGACGCTGTGGATGCGCATAAATGACTTGGTGGGCAAGGGTCTACCTGCGAAAGTGCTGCTCGAATTCTTCTACTATACATGGCTGACCCTGATACCGCTGGCACTGCCACTGGCCATACTGCTGGCCTCGCTCATGACTTTCGGCGACATGGGGGAGAAGCTCGAACTGCTGGCGATGAAGACGGCGGGGGTGTCACTGTTCCGCATCATGCGGTCGCTCATAGTGTTCATCGCGCTTATCAGCATAGGGGCGTTTTTCTTCTCGAATGACGTTATCCCGATAGCGCAGAAGAAGATGTACACGCTGATTTACAGCATAAAGCAGAAGTCGCCGGAGATGGATATCCCGGCGGGGGAATTCTATTCGGGGATACAGAACATGCGCATCTACGTCAGGGCGAAGAACCACGACACGGGTGCGATGAGCGACGTGATGCTCTATGACTTCTCGAAGGGGTTCAAAAACGCGTCGGTGACTACGGCGGACACGATGTACGTGCGCATGACTAAGGACAAGAAGAACCTGATACTCACGTTGATAAACGGGGAGTCGTTTGAGAACATGAGGGAGCAGAACGACAGGCGCAGGACAGGGGACAATGTGCCATACCGCCGCGAGACGTTCAGGACAAAAGAGGTGCTTCTGGACTTTGACGGCGACTTCAACCAACTGGACGAGTCAATCATGGAGGACCAGCACGTGAGCAAGAACTTCGGCCGCCTGCTGCACGACGTGGACTCGGTCACAACGGTGCGCGACTCGCTGAGGACGAAGCTCGTCGGCGAGATGACGGCCAGCACTTATTTCAAAGATAAAAACGCGGCAGCTACGGAGATGCAAAGCAAAGGCGACACAGCTGCCACTGTGAATGGCAACGAGGAGAGGGCAGAGGCGGAGATGCGGGCCGAGGCGGAGCAGGAGCTTGACGCGGACTCGCTGTTCCGCGGGATGACGCGGGTGAGGATGCTCTCGGTGGTGAGGTCAGCGAAGGCGAGAGCCGCATCGCTCAGGTCGGACATCAATTACAGCCGTGCCGTTGTCAACAACGCACAGGACTACTATGTGCGCCACGCGATAGAGCTTCACCGCAAGTTCACGCTCTCGTTCGCGTGCCTCATATTCTTCTTTATCGGCGCACCGCTCGGCGCGATAATAAGGAAAGGGGGACTGGGTATGCCCGTGGTGGCATCGGTCATAATGTTCATATTCTATTACATCATAGACACAACGGGGGTGAAGATGGCGAGGGAGAGCTTCTGGCCGGTGTGGCAAGGGATGTGGCTCAGTTCGGCAGTGCTGCTGCCGATAGGCATGTTCCTTACGTACAAGGCCGCGAACGACTCCGCGCTCTTCAACGCCGACGCCTACAAGCTCTTCTTCGCGAGGGTGAAGGAGAGGGCGCAGAAGATGTACAGGAGAATGGCGCAACGCAGGAAGAGAGGAGAGAGCAACAGACGCAAGTGATGTACAATTAATCTTGAACAGCTACGTAAACAACAATAACTTCTATAACTATGGAATTCAAAATCAATACAATCGACGAAGCGATAGAGGATTTCCGCCAAGGGAAATTTGTCATCGTGGTAGACGATGAAGACCGGGAGAACGAAGGCGATTTCATTATTGCGGCAGAGAAAATCACTCCGGAGGCCGTCAACTTCATGCTCAAGAACGGACGTGGGGTGCTCTGTGCGCCGCTGCCCATATCGCGCTGCAAGGAGCTGGAGCTGGAGAGGCAGGTGGACAACAACACATCCGTGCTCGGCACGCCGTTCACTGTGACGGTAGACCTGTTGGAGGGGTGTACCACGGGCGTTTCCATCCATGACCGCGCAGCCACTATCCGCGCACTGGCCGACCCTAAAGCCAAGCCGTCGGACTTCGGCCGCCCGGGGCATATCAACCCGCTCTACGCACAGGAGAAGGGCGTGTTGCGCCGCGCGGGACACACGGAGGCGTCGATTGACCTCGCCCGCCTTGCGGGCCTATACCCCGCCGCCGCTCTGATAGAGATAATGAACGAGGACGGCACGATGGCGCGTATGCCCGACTTGCAGGTGGTGGCCAAGAAGTTCGGCATCAAGATAATAACGATAAAAGACCTGATAGCATACAGGCTGAAGGTGGAGTCGATAGTGGAGAAGGGTGTCGAGGCCCATCTGCCGACACAGTACGGCGACTTCCGCATCATACCGTTCCGCCAGAAGTCCAACGGCTATGAGCATGTGGCACTGGTGAAGGGCGAGTGGAGCGAGGACGAACCTATACTCGTGCGCGTGCACTCTTCATGCGCCACGGGCGACATCTTCGGCTCAATGCGCTGCGAGTGCGGCGAGCAGCTCCACAAGGCGATGGAGGCCATAGAGCGCGAGGGCAAGGGCGTGCTTGTCTACCTGAACCAAGAGGGGCGCGGCATAGGGCTCATGAACAAGATAAAGGCGTACAAGCTGCAAGAGGAGGGCCTCGACACGGTGGACGCCAACCTGCACCTCGGCTTCAAGGCCGACGAGCGCGACTACGGCGTTGGGGCAAGCATACTGCGAGACCTCGGAGTGAAGAAGATGCGCCTCATGACAAACAACCCCGTGAAGCGCGTGGGCCTCGAAGGCTACGGACTCGAGATAGTGGAGAACGTACCAATAGAGATAACGCCCAACCCCTATAACGAGTTCTATATGAAGACGAAAAAGGAGCGCATGGGGCATAACCTGCACAACATATAATCCCCCATTCCGGCACCCCCCGCCTCGCCTGCCCGATATGCCCGGACGGCAAGGCGGGGGTGCTCCGGACAAAAGCCGCATGCCGACAAACTATTGTTCCTACACCGTTATGAATGAACTGCAACCCGTCATAGAGTTCCTGCGAGAGCTCTCCGCACACAATGAAAAGCCGTGGTTCGACGCGCACAAGGAGACGTACCGCGAAGTGCAGGCCCTTTTCTTCTCATTCACCGAACGCTTCATCGCGGGAGTGGAAGAGTTCGACAAGTCCGTCAGCGGACTGACACCGAAAGATTGCACATGGCGCATCTACCGTGACATCCGCTTCTCGGCCGACAAGACACCATACAAGACGCACTTCGGCGCATGGGTAGCCCCGCAGGGCAAAAAGGCCGGCTATGCCGGATACTACATACACATACAGCCCGACGAGCAGTTCTACATGCTGTGCGCCGGACTTCACTGCCCCACGCCCGCCATGATACGCAGTGTGCGTGAGGAGATTATGACCGACGGCGACAGCTTCCATGCCGCCGTGCAGGAGACCGCAGGCTTCACCCTTGACCGCAGCGTGGCCACCAAGCGCATCCCCGCCGGATACCCCGCCGACGACAGGTACGCCGAATACTACAAACTCAAAGAATACATCGTGGAACAGCGTCTGAGCGAGAGCGACATCCTCTCGCCCTCATTCCTCGACAGCGCACTGGCACGCTTCCGCACGACAGCCCCGTTCGTGGCGATGCTCAACCGCTGCGTGGACTACGCCCGCGAGATGGGATGGTGACACGCCCGCCCGCTTAAAAGACATACACCAAAACAACAACAGAAATATGGCTGAAAACAGAATTCTCATAGTAGACGACGAAGAAGACCTCTGCGAAATCTTACAGTTCAACCTCGAACTCGAAGGCTACACGGCCGACACCGCCAACTCGGCCGAAGAGGCACTCAAAAAAGACCTAACCTCCTACTCACTCATCCTCCTCGACGTGATGATGGGCGAGATATCAGGCTTCCGCATGGCACGCATGCTGAAAGAGAAGCCGGAGACCGCCGCCATACCGGTCATATTCCTCACGGCACGCGACTCCGAAAACGACCTCATCACAGGCTTCAACCTCGGCGCGGACGACTACATCACAAAACCCTTCTCCATCAAGGAAGTGATGCTCCGCGTAAAAGCCGTCATGCGCCGCTTCTACGGCTCGGCGCGAGAGACAGCCGCCGAGACCCCCGTGAAATACGATACCCTCTGCCTCTACCCCGACAGTAAGAAAGTCACCGTCGACGGCAACGAAATATCGCTCACAAAAAAGGAATTTGAAATACTCCGCCTCCTGCTCGAAAACCGTAACCGCGTATTCTCACGCGACGAGATACTCTCGCAGGTCTGGACCGACGAAGTATGCGTGCTCGACCGCACAGTCGACGTCAACATCACACGCCTGCGCCGCAAAGCCGGACGCTACGGCAAAAACATCGTCACACGCCTCGGCTACGGATACACATTTGAAGAATAAAGAAACATGCGGATAAACAAACGCCTCTTCCTCGCCTTCTCCCTCGTCTTCGTAGTCGTCATGGGAGTCATACTCGTATTCCAGTACCACCGCGAAAAAGAGTACCTCACAGAACAGACCGACCGCCAGCTCTCCGTCTACAACGGGCTGATATACAACTACTACCACCGCCACTTGCAGCACGGCTTCGGCATAGCCGACCTCATGTCCCTACTGCCCGACACCACACTCCGCGTCACCGTCATGGACACCCTCGGCAACGTCCTCTACGACTCCTCCGTCGAAGAGAGCGAGACCATGGACAACCACCTCTCCCGCCCCGAAATATCCGAACTGCGCACCCGCCAGACCGGCAAGACCATCCGCCAGTCCGCATCACTCGGACAATACTATTACTACTACGCCGAACGCTTCCCCGACCTCTACGTCCGCACAGCCATGCCCTACGACCTCTCTTTCATCAGCTCACTCAAAGCCCACCACTACTTCCTCTACTTCATGGCACTCACCATCGTAGCCGCCATGGCAGTACTCTACATCATATCGCGCCGCTTCTCCAGCTCCGTACAGGAAAGCGAAAACAAAATGCGCCGACAGCTCACACAGAACATATCACACGAACTCAAGACACCCCTCACCGGCATACTCGGCTACCTCGAAAGCATCATCGAAAACCCCGACATGCCCACCGACAAACATAACCTCTTCATCGCCCGCGCACACAGCCAGGCCAAACGCCTCAGCGAACTCCTCGGCGACATATCCACACTCAACAACATCGACGACAACCGCAAAATGTACACATTCGAGCAGTGCAACGTCGCCGACATCATAGCCGAAGTCGTCGGCGAACTCCGCCTGCAAATCGAACAGAAAGACTTCCGCATCATACAGGACTACCCCGCCGAAATACCCCTGCGCGGCAACCGCTCACTCCTCTACTCCATCTTCCGCAACATGCTCGACAACGCCCTCGCCTACGCCGGCGAACACATCACAGTCACCATACGCATGGAAGCCTCCGACCCCGTACACTACCGCTTCTCATTCACCGACACCGGCAGCGGCATCCCCGAAGAACACCTCCCCCGCATCTTCGAACGCTTCTACCGCGTCGACAAAGGCCGCAGCCGCAAACTCGGCGGCACAGGCCTCGGCCTCGCCATAGTCAAAAATGCCGTCATACTCCACCACGGCACCATCTCAGCCCAGAACATCTCCCCCCACGGCCTGCGCTTCACCTTCTCCCTCCGCCGCTTCTGACCCCCGTACCGCGCAGCCTTACCCCTCCTGCTCCCTATACCCCTTTCACGGGATATAGGGACACCCTCTCCACATCCCCCGTCACAACATCACCTACCCCACCTTCGTCACACTCCCTCACCCCGCAAACATAGCGCCCCCCACACAGTCCCCCACTTACCCGCATACGCCGCACCTCTCTCCACCTCCTTTCTCACCCTCCCTCTAAATGCAAAAAGTGGTTAAAAACACGTACTCTCGAGCCAGCGGCCAGCCAGCCCTAAGCCAGCCCCTACGGAGCATCTCCCCGTCCACACCCCGGCTCCAAGCCCCTCTCCGGCACACCTCGCCCGCAATGTCAGGCTTATCCGGACAGCCCCGCAGGCACAACAGCCAACACACCTGTTACCCCGTGCGAGGCCGTCCGGCTCACCTTGACCGCTCTACTCATTGTCCGCCACAGCCGAAAGCGTCACCGTCACGTCGCCACGCCCCAGTGCGGCAAGCAGCTCCTCGCCCGTCACGCCCTCTATCCTGCCCAGACGGGTGAAATTCCACGAATTGGTATCATAGTAGATTACCAGATTATGCCCCTGATACAGTATCAGGTCACCCGCCGAAGTCATCGTGGGGCGGTCGTTGCGCGGAAGGCTTCTCCCCAACGAACCCACCTTCTCCATATTGGCATAGTCCTCCATATGGATAGTGATGTCGCCCTTGGCAAGAAGTTCTTTCAACGCTCTCGCGGACGAATTGTCCGCCAGTGTGGCAGTAAAGCTCCTGCCACCCTCAATACTCAGTCGAATCATGCTATTCTCCATCTCCTTTTTGTCGTTTGTTCCATCCGATTGCCCGCAGGCCGACATCGCCATTGCCATAAAGGCGAACATCAGTGCCACGGGTCTGAATACTAACCTTTTCATAATCTCTTCTTCTTTCTTAATGAGACTTGCACATGCCGCCTCCGCCGTTGTGGCCTTGCCCGTCACGACACTCCTCCGCATTCTCCTCCCGGCCACAACACGGCGGCAGCCGCATCTCCATGTCTGCTCAACTGCTTCACTCTTCGTCTCGCGCTATTCGTTCAACGATAGGGTGACGGTCACATCCCCTTCGCCCAAAGCCGCTCTCAATTCATCCTCCGACACGTTGTCTATCCTCCCCAAGCGTGTGAAATTGTACGTGTTAGGGGCATAATAGATGACAAACGAGTTCCCTTGATACAGTATGAGGTCGCCCGCCGAGGTCGTGATGCGCTCATCGTTTCTGGGCAGGGTTGTGCCGATAGGCCCCACCTTCTCCATATTGGCATAATCGCTCATCTCTATGGTGAGGTCGCCCGCCGCCAGAAGCTCTTTCAAAGCCTGTGTAGAGGAGTTCTCTACCAGTGTGGCTGTAAAGGCTGTGCCGTTGTCGAGTGTCAGCCGTATGGAGTTGCTGGTGATGTCGCTCTCCTCATTCCCCTCTCTGCCTGCCCCAAGCTCACTCAGCCATGCCGGGATACGGCTCTCCATATCGCCCAAAGTACTCGATGTGAGAAGCAGGCTCTCCGTGAACACTGCATCGGGCAACAACGCGCGCGCTTCATTGACCGAAGTCGTGATGCCACTGCTGCCGCTGCTTGCGAAAAGGGCTATCTCTTTCCCCGACAACAGCTCCGCATGGCTGTGCAGGAACGACTGCATGGGCGTAGCCATGCTCCCGTACCAGATTGGATAACCGACAAACACAATCTCATAATCCTCAAAACTCTCTACCGTCGTCGTGACGGACGGATATGTACCCTCTCTGATGGCTGCAAGCTCCGACTGCGCCCGTTCGAGCATCGAGTTGTAATCATCTTCGTAGGGCGTTTCGGGCACTACCTCTATCATGTCGCAGTCCAATGCCGACTGTATGGTCTGTGCCATACGCTCCGTATTGCCGCTGCGTGAGCAGTAAAGCACCAGATAACGGCCGTTGCCGCCCTCCACATCGCCGGGCTCACCCTGATTGCCGCCATCCTCCCCGCCTCCGGGAGTGGTCTCTCCCGGAGGGTCATCCGATATGGGATTATTCTCGCTGCACGCTGTCGTCAGGGACATGAGTGCAAGAAGCATCAAAGGGATTAATACCAACCTTTTCATACTCACCTCCTCACAGCTCTTTTACCTGTACGACTGCCTGTACACATCAACAATGTCCTCGTCCGTCATCTGCACACGGTCGCTCGTGAACATCACGCCCATCACCTCACGCGTGTTGCGCATCAGCGTCTCAAACTCGTCCGGTGTAATGCCGTAGTCGGACATCTTCAGCTCCGCGACACCGCACGCCTCCTGCAAGCGCGTCAGCGCAGTGAGGAAATCCTCCGGCTTCGTGGCCTCCGGCATACCCATCGCCTGTGCCATGCGGACAAACCTCTCGTCGCAGGCATGGTGCTCGATGAAGTACTTGTAATATGCACGGCTAACCATTATCAGCCCCGCGCCGTGGGGCAGGTTCGGATGATAGGCCGAAAGGGCATGTTCCAGTGCATGCTCGCTGGTGATAAGCGTCAGGCACATCACCCCGCCCGACAGCGTATTGCCGAAAGCCACGCGCGTACGCGCCTCTATGTCACTCCCGTCCTTGACCGCGCGGGGCAGGTATTCCGCTATGTTGCGGATAGCTTCGAGGGCGTACATGTCGCTCATCAGGTTAGCCCCCTTGGCAATATACCCCTCCGTGCTGTGGAACAGCGCGTCGAAGCCCTGATATGCGGTGAACGAGGCAGGCACGCTCTTCATCAGCTCCGCGTCCACTATCGACAGCACGGGGAACAGCATCGCGTCGCCCACAAACGCCTTCTCGAACGTATCCTCCTTCGTGATGACCCCCGAGTTGTCCGTCTCCGAACCCGTACCCGCCGTGGTCGTAATGGCGATGATAGGCAGCGGCCTCACGGCAATAGGCATCCCTTTCCCCGAACCGACAGACACATAGTCCCACAGCTCACCCCCGTTCGTCGCCATAACCGCCACGGCCTTCGTACAGTCCATCACGCTGCCGCCGCCGAGTGCCACGAGAAAGTCGCACCCGTTCTCGCGTGCCGCCTTCGCTCCGGCGTTCACATTCCCCACAGTTGGGTTTGGCGACACGCCGTCAAACACGCACGTCTCCACACCCGCCTTATGCAGCTGCTCCTCCGTACGTGCCAGATAGCCGTTCGCCCTTGTCGACTTCCCGTTAGAGATAACGATAAGGGCGCGCTTGCCCGGCATCGGTTGTTCACTCAGTCTCTCCAGCATCCCCGCGCCGAACATCACGCGCGTAGGGATGTACATCTCATAATTCTCGTTCGTCTTCATACTGTTGATGCTTTATTTTAATGGTGTTTCTCTTCTCTTGTACCGCCCGCGCAAAGTCTGGGCTGTCCGCTCCCCGCCTCGCCTATACCGATAGCGCGTATCCTTCCCGCAGGAGAATTATTTGTCTATCTGGCTCTCCGTGAACGGGTCTGCGCGATGCCCCATAAGGTCTATCTTCGCGTAGGCCGCGTCAAACTCCTCCATCTCGTATGGGGTAAGGCGCACATCCGCCGCCCCGAGAAAGTCATCCAGATGCGTGGCGTTAGTCGTACCCGGTATCGGAGCTATCCACGGCTTCCGTGACAGCATCCATATCAGGGCAAACTGTGCCGCACTGACCCCCTTACGCCGCGCCCACTCCTGCACGAGATAGACCAGCGGCATGTTATGCCTCAACGTCTCAGGCTGAAACTGCGGCAAGTTCCATCGGCGGTCACCCTCCTTGAAGCGGCTGTTCTCGTCAATCACCCCCGTCAGAAACCCGCGCCCCAGCGGGCAATACGGCACAAACCCTATGCCCAGCTCCTGCAACGTCGGGAATATCTTCGTCTCCGGCTCTCTCCACCAGATGGCATACTCGCTCTGCACCGCACTGACCGGACAGACGGCATGCGCCCTCCTTATCGACCGCGCACTGGCCTCCGACAGACCCCAGTGCAGCACCTTACCCTCATCCATCAGCTCCTTCACCACTCCCGCCACATCCTCCATCGGCACATTCGGGTCTACCCTGTGCTGATACAGCAGGTCTATATGGTCTGTCCGCAGGCGGCGGAGCGACCCCTCCACGGCACGGCGTATATGCTCCGGACGGCTGTTCAGTGCCGTAGGCTGACCCTCCTCCACACCGAAACCGAACTTCGTGCCTATCTTTATCTTCTCGCGGAACGGCGCGACGGCCTCCCCCACCCACTCCTCGCTCGTGTGAGGCCCGTACACCTCCGCCGTGTCAAAAAAGGTGACACCCTTCTCATACGCCCGGCGGATGAGGGCTATCATATCCCTCTTCTCATACCTCCCGCCATAATAGCCCACCATAGGCAGGCAACCCAGTCCGATGGCCGACACACTCAGCCCCCCAAGACTTCGTTTCTCCATATCTTCTCCTTGCTTTGGTTCGTCACTACCTCTCTCCGCCCTCGCGCCCGAAGCCGACGGCTCTCCGGCAAACACCTCCGTCATCCCGGCCATAGCCCCCGCCGCCATCAGCGCATAGCCCGACATCTGTCTCAGAAAACTTCTCCGGTTCATAACTTCATCTAATTTTGATGCAAAGGTAGCAGACTAACTTCCAAAGAGACTTAACTCATTTACTGATATTCGTAACTCATTTACTGATTACACCGCCGCGCCGATACACCCTGCCGCATAAACCCCTACCTTTGCCGCCAAAAACAGTACAGCTTATGAATACAGAACTGATAAAACTCGACACAGTAGACGACTACAACCGTCTCTTCGGGCTTGAGACACTCCACCCCCTTGTCAACGTCATCGACCTCTCCGAGGCCACACGCTTCCCCTCCCGCTTCACCGTCAACTACGGCATCTACGCCCTCTTCCTCAAAGAGACCTGCTGCGGCGACATCCGCTACGGACGGCAGATTTACGACTACCGCGAAGGCACCATCGTCAGCTTCGCACCCGGACAAGTCGCCGAAACGGAAATGCTCGAAGGCACAACACCCTCCGCCCGAGGCATCATATTCCACCCCGACCTCATCAAAGGCACATCCCTCGGGCAGGAAATCAAAACCTACTCATTCTTCTCCTACCGCTCCACCGAAGCCCTCCACCTCTCCGACGAAGAAAAAACCATCATCCTCGACTGCCTCTCCAAAATCCGCATGGAGCTAACCCACCCCATAGACAAACTCAGCAAACGACTCATCGCGCGGAACATACAGCTCCTCCTCGACTACTGCATGCGCTTCTACGACCGCCAGCTCACCACCCGCGAAAAGTCAAACAAAGACATACTCACCCGCTTCGAAGCCCTGCTCGACGACTACTTCCAGAGCGGCAACGCCCGCACAAACGGACTCCCCACCGTACTCTACTTCGCCGACCGGGTATTCCTCTCCCCCAACTACTTCGGCGACCTCGTCAAAAAAGAGACAGGCAAAAACCCGCAGGAATACATACAGGGCAAAATCATCGACACAGCCAAAGACATGCTCGCCGACACCCGAATGTCCGTCAACCTCATAGCCGACGAACTCGGCTTCCAATACCCCCAGCACTTCAACCGCATCTTCAAGAAAGTCACCGGGCACACCCCCGGCGAATACCGCCGGCAGATCACTGCGGGCTGACCCCCAGCCCATCTCCCCACCCCTCCCCTCTCATTCCACAGTCATCACATCCCTCCACAGCCCGCTCCACACCCTCACCCCGCACATCACTCTCCGCATACCCCCTCCCTCCCCACGTCCGGCCACCCTCTCACCAAACCATCCCCCTACCACATCCCGACTCTCGCCCCGCACACCGCCCATCCCTCCCCTCTCTCCCACACATCCTTTCACGCCCCTCCTCCAAACATAAAAAGTGGTTAAAAACACGTACTCTTGAGCCAGCAGCCAGCCAGCCCTAAGCCAGCCCCTCCGAAGCCACTCCCCATCCCTCCGCACCTCCTCAGCCATCTCCTCCCAGCCGTACACCTTCCATACGCCCCCATTCCCAGTAATCTCCTAAACAAAAAGCGCGGCACTATAAAGCACCGCGCTTCTCTCATATCCATTAGCAGAACAGTCAATAAGCCTAACCCGGCAATCCATCCAAGCCCCACTGCCTACATCTCTCACATCTCCCTCCTCGCCATCTCCACAGCCCTCTCCAGCACCTCATCACGTCCGCTCTTCACCCCCTCGAACGTCGGCCTCACCTCCACATCCGGCTTCACACCTATGCCGAAAAACTCCGACCCGTCCACATTGTACGCTCTTATCCCCGTCATAGTCAGCACATAAATCGGGTAATAGAACCGCGTCGCGTTCCCGTTCGTCCCCGCCGACGTCTCGCCCACTATCGTCCCGAGGCCGTTCCCCCGCACTATTTGCAGCACCGTCTCGCCCCAGCTCATCAGCCTGTGGCCCGTCAGGAAATACGCCCGCGCCGTCAGCCTCGGCTCACGTGCCTCAATCCTCTCCGTCTGCGCCATCTCCACTGCCCCGATATTGAACGGCCGCCGCGTCACCACCTTCGGGTAATGCGGCATCCGCAGCTCCCCGCCCATGTGCGCCAGCGTCTGCTCGAACCCGAAATCTATCCCGTGCCTCAGGTCATATATCACAGCCCGCGCCCCGTTCATCCGCTCCACCTCCTTCCTCGTAACCTTCCCCTTCACGCTCGCGTCATACAGCAGCACCCCGTCGCCCAGCTCCCTGAGCCTCACCGTGTTGCGCTCCCTCCTCACGCGCTGCGGCTGCCTCATGTCAGCCGTGAGCGTGTCCGTCACTATGCCCACGCCCTCGCGCTCCACCTCGTACACGAACCTCCGCCCTCTTCCGCCAAAGCCGTCAGCCCCCGCGCCGCCTTGTAGTGCCGTGCCGCGTCAGTCGCCGCGCTCACATACGCCTCCCGCTCCCCTATCACCTCCTCAACAGCCCGGCCGTCGATACTTTTTACCACATCCCACGGCCTCAGCCTCACGCCGCACCCCTCGGCAACGCTCTTCACATACAGCCTCCCGTCCACATAATCCAGCTCCACCGGCACGTAATACTCCTGTCCCGACGATGTTGCGACCATCCTCCCCTTGCCCGCTGCAATAGTGTTCCACAGCGCAATGTGCCCGTCGTCTATCGTCCCCAGCAACCTCTTCTGCCCATTGTAATACTCTATTCCGCTCACGGCCGTGTCCTCCGCGAGGGCAATGAACTCCGCAAGCCGCGCATCCCACTCCGCCTCATGCTTCTCAATATGCGGGTAGAAATGCCTCACGTCGTTCCACATGCTCACCGCCGAACCCAGACGGGCATACGCGTTCCCCATCGGCTGCCTGTACCTCTCATAACCCTCTATCGGCTCGGTCAACTCCGTCCAGTACACCTCAGTGGCCTCCTCGAGCAGCGCCTCCGTCTCCCTCTCAGAGAAATTCCCCTTGGCCTGTGTGTGCACCACGTTGATATACCGCCCGCTCTCCGGCAGCCGGTAGCTGTAATACACGTCCGCCTCCAGGTAGCCCTCGCCCTCCGCGCGTTCCAGCCGTTTGTAATTCGACAGCAGCCTCTCCGCCTCCTTCGGCATCAGCACCCGCGCCACCCACGGCATCTTCATGCTCCCTCCGCCGTAGTTCGTCAGGCAGTACGCCTCGCCCTCCGCGCCGTCGGCTCTCTGCCCCTCCATCGGCTCATCAGTCACCCTCACCGACGGCGACAGCCGCGCCAGCACATCCCCCACATCCTTGCCCTCCCTGTCTGCCATGTACATCAAGTACGCTGCCACATACGCCCACTCCCTGTCGTCCCACTCCACAGTGTACGGGTTAGGTGTATAATTCTTCACTATACCGAACCCCACGGCAAAATCCCTGCGCGACATTCCCCACAGCCCCGCCGTGCAGACGCTCCACAGCGCGACAGACAAAAACAAAACTCTCATAAGTATCAGATTTTAAGATTTACAATTCATCCTTACCTCACTCCGCTCCACGCTCCACCCACAAAAGCGGTGCAATTTACATATTTATCTCCATACCGATACCATTCTACCCCCCCCCATTTATATTTATTTAATCTTTTATCTCCTTTTCTTCAACTGCGAAAAGTAGTTAAAAACACATACTCTCGAGCCAGCAGCCAGCCAGCCCCTACGGAGCCTCTCCCCCCCAAGCCTCCTTCCTCCGGACTATGCAACAAAAACAGGGCGGCATCGCAAAAGCGATGCCGCCCTGTCAAAACATCCGTCCGCCTCCATACCCTCACGAAACGGGGGAGGCAGCCGTAGCACTCAGCCGCTCAGAACAGGCTGCCCTGCTCCTCAATCCTCTTTCGCCCCAAGTGGCGGTAAGCCAAGTCGGTCACCTCGCGCCCGCGTGGCGTGCGTTTGAGGAAGCCCTCTTTGATGAGGAACGGCTCATAGACCTCCTCTATCGTCCCCGCATCCTCGCTCATGGCCGTGGCAATGGTAGTCAGCCCCACAGGCCCGCCGTGGAACTTGTCTATCATCGTGAGCAGTATCTTGTTGTCTATCTCGTCAAGGCCGTACTTGTCTATGTTCAGAGCCTCAAGCGCGTAGCAGGCAATCGGCTTGTCAATCGCCCCGTTGCCCTTCACCTGCGCGAAGTCCCTCACGCGGCGCAGCAGCGCGTTGGCTATGCGCGGCGTGCCTCGGCTGCGCAGGGCAATCTCCACCGCCGCGCTGTCGGCAATGGGCACGTCCATGATGGCCGCCGACCGCTTGATGATGCCCGTCAGTACCGTGTCGTCATAATACTCGAAGTGGCAGTTGATGCCGAACCGCGCCCTCAGGGGCGAGGTGAGCAGGCCGCTGCGCGTCGTCGCCCCTATCAGCGTGAAGGGTTCGAGGTCTATCTGTATAGACCTCGCGCTCGGTCCCTTGTCTATCATTATGTCGATACGGAAGTCCTCCATAGCCGAGTAGAGGTACTCCTCCACTATCGGGCTGAGGCGGTGTATCTCGTCGATGAACAGCACGTCGTTCCGCTCCAGCGAGGTGAGCAGGCCGGCAAGGTCGCCCGGCTTGTCAAGCACAGGGCCGGAGGTCACCTTGAAGCCCACGCCCAGCTCATTGGCTATGATGTTCGAGAGGGTCGTCTTGCCCAGCCCCGGAGGCCCGTGCAGCAGCACATGGTCGAGGCTCTCGCCCCTCATCCGCGCCGCCTGAACGAATACCGAGAGATTCTCCACCGCCTTGTCCTGCCCCGCGAAGTCGCTGAACGACAGCGGGCGCAGGGCCTTGTCTATCTCGCTCTCCGTCTCCCGCTTGGGATTGTGTATGTCAAATGATTCCACTGTAAGAAATAAGTGATGTCCGTTGTAGTGTTCAACTTCTTGTAAGCGCGACAAACGCGCTCTCCACACTGCCGAACTCCGCCATCACGTCGGCCACGGCGGCATCCTTTACGATATGGCCGTGGTTCAGCACTATTATCCTCTCGCACATGGCCTCCACCTCCTGCATGACGTGCGTTGAGAACAGCACAGTCTTCTCCCGTCCCAATTCCGCTATCAGCTGCCTTATCTCCATCAGCTGATTGGGGTCGAGACCCGTCATCGGCTCATCGAGTATCAGCACCTCCGGGCTGTGTACCAGCGCGGCGGCCAGCCCCACTCTCTGCCTGTAACCCTTCGATAGCTGACGCAGACGCTTGTTCGCCTCCGGCATAAGGCCGGTCCTCTCCACCACATCGTCCACCGCCTCACGCCGCGCCGCGCCTTCCACGCCATAGCAGCCCGCCACAAACGACAGGTATTCCCGCACGTACATGTCGGGATAGAGGGGGTTGAGTTCGGGCAGATAGCCTATCTTGCCCTTCGTATAGTTGTTGTCCGTGGTCACCCTCTGCCCGCACACCTCGATGGTGCCGGAGCCGATGGGGAGCGAGCCCGTAATCATCTTCATGAGCGTGGACTTCCCCGCGCCGTTAGGGCCGAGAAAGCCCGCCACCTCTCCGCTCCTCAGCGAGAAGGTCACGTCGAAAAGCACCTGAGCCTTGCCGTAGCTCTTGTCTATATGTTCTACTTTCAGCATATCCGCACAAAAGTACAAAAATAATCCGACATATAACCCACCTGTGATTTCACTGCACACGTCGCCACGGTAAACACATTGCTTTTCGCCCGACTTTCACTATCTTTGCGCCGTGAAACTCCGCCCGGGCGGCGGGCTTCATTTTAATCACATAACAACCGTAACATCATGTCATTACAATGCGGCATAGTCGGACTACCGAATGTCGGTAAGTCGACCCTTTTCAACTGTCTTTCAAACGCCAAGGCGCAGTCGGCCAATTTCCCGTTCTGTACCATAGAGCCTAATGTGGGTGTAATCACGGTGCCGGACGAGCGGCTGAACCGTCTCGCCGAACTCGTTCACCCGCAGCGCATCGTGCCGACAACGGTAGAGATTGTCGACATCGCCGGACTTGTCAAGGGCGCGTCGAAAGGAGAAGGCCTCGGCAACAAGTTCCTTGCCAACATACGCGAAACCGATGCGATTATCCACGTATTACGCTGCTTCGATGACCCGAATGTGGTGCATGTGGACGGCTCGGTGGATCCGATACGCGACAAGGAGATTATAGACGCAGAGCTGCAGCTGAAAGACCTCGAGACCATTGAGAGCCGCATTCAGCGCGTGCAGAAGCAGGCGCAGACGGGGGGTGACAAGCAGGCGAAGCTGGCATACGAGGTTTTGCAGCGTTACCACGACGCGCTCTCTCAGGGAAAATCGGCACGTACCGTCTCGTTCGAGACCAAGGACGAGCAGAAGATAGCCCACGAGCTGTTCCTCCTGACCGCCAAGCCCGTCATGTACGTCTGCAATGTCGATGAAGCCTCCGCCGTCACGGGCAATGCATACGTCGAGCGCGTGCGTGAGGCCGTAAAGGACGAGAACGCCGAGGTGCTTGTCGTTGCCGCAAAGATAGAGTCGGAGATAGCCGAACTCGAGACCTACGAGGAGCGTCAGATGTTCCTCTCCGAGATAGGACTTGAGGAGTCTGGCGTGTCGCGCCTCATCAAGGCCGCCTACGCGCTCCTCCGCCTTAAGACATTCCTCACCGCCGGCCCGCAGGAAGTACGCGCATGGACATTCCGCGCCGGATGGAAAGCCCCGCAGTGCGCCGGTGTTATCCACACCGATTTCGAGAAAGGCTTCATCCGCGCCGAAGTGATAAAATATGACGACTACATTGCCCTCGGCTCCGAGGCCGCAGTAAAGGAGGCCGGCAAGATGAGCGTCGAAGGCAAGGAATATGAAGTGCAGGACGGCGACATTATGCACTTCCGCTTCAACGTCTGAACACACAAAGGAAATCTCCACATAGCATTTGCGTTATAAACGAAAGTTTATTACATTTGCAGTGTCAACTAAAACGGACATGGATGAGAGAATATGTATCAAAGAAACGGCGTACAATCGAAAAAGAGCTCCTATTGTATCTTAGAAAATATCGCTTTTACGCCTCACGTTTCCACAACCGGGAAGTGCTTGACAAGTTAATTGACGATATAGTCAATGAATTGAAAGGAGATTTTTAACTGATGCCCCCTATTGCGAGTGCATCGAAAAGGATAAGGCTATGACCACATTAGAGAAATTCAATGAGTTGAAAGAGAAGGAACTTTCGGCAAGGAACACTAAGGAACAGAAGGCCGTAGATGCGGAGTTCGATACGTTGTTCAAGGAAGACCCTGAGGGCTTTGAAGCTGCTATGGTAGAGAACATGAAAGAAACGCTGGCCGAGGCAAAAAGGTTGAGGATGAAAGAACAGATGAAAACCGTATCCGAGATAGTTTCTCTTTCATATATTGCCAAGACATATTTCAACAAGACCAAAAGCTGGTTCAGTCAAAGGATTAATGGTCTGACAGTTAACGGTAAAAAAATGCGTTTTACTGACGAGGAACTGGAGACGTTGAACCGTGCATTCAAGGATATAGCAGACAAGATAGCCGCATTCCACGTTAGCTATTGATACAACATATGCAGCCGTACCCATTTGATGAGTGCGGCTGTTTCTTTCCCTGTACATCATCTTCCCCCGGGACAATCCCCCTTTTTGCCCATCCCGATTTTCTTTGCTATCTTTACCCCGTGAAGAATGTGCTAAGGCAGACTCCGGCAAATGAGACAACTCACTCCACATATCGTCATCCTTCTTCTGCTGGCCTTCGTGGCCGGCACGCGATGCCGCGCCCAGACAGCCACCGAGCTGAAAGTCATGCCCCGTGCCGTTCCACGGCAGGAGACTACAACGCCGCGTATCAATAGCCCCACACGGCTGGCTGTCGATACCAAGGCACGCCCCGACGCTCCGCTCAAGATGCAGCGCGTACCCGCTATAGTAGAGAACGGCGACACATTCCCCCACTACCGGCTGCGGGACGTGTACCTCTTTCCCAAGATGAAGTTCAAGAACAAGCGCGAGGAGAAGTTCTACTGGCGGACGGTGCGGGACGTGAAGCGGGTGCTGCCGCTGGCGTATTACATAAGGGACGTTATCAAAGAGACGAACGACACGCTGATGCGCATGCCGACGAAGAAGGAGCGCGACGCCTATATGCGCCACTTCGAGCGCGACCTGTACAGGGGCAACGAGGCGCGGATGAAGAAGCTGACATACGCACAGGGGAAGCTGCTCATACGCCTTGTGGACCGCGAGTGCGAGGCCACGAGCTATGAGCTTATCAAGGCGTACCGGGGGGCATTCCGCGCGGGGTTCTACCAGATGTTCGCCAAGATATTCGGGGCAGACCTCAAATCGGAGTTCGGTTCGCGCAAGGAGGACGAGATAATAGAGCGTATCATCATACAGGTGGAGTCGGGCCAACTGTGAGCCTCGGGCGGGAGCGCGTGCCAAAGGGCTGCGGGGGAAACGGCAGGAGAGGGGAAACAAAAAAGTCCGCCCGCCATGAGAGGCAGACAGACTTTTTTATGGCTTTCCGAGAAACAGGCCTTACGACCTCTTCTCCTGAATGCGGGCTTTCTTGCCGGTAAGTTTGCGCAGATAATAGAGTTTCGCGCGGCGTACCTTGCCGACCTTGTTAAGCTCGATTTTGTCTATGAACGGGGAGTCCATAGGGAATATACGCTCAACGCCGATGTTGTCAGAAATCTTGCGGACGGTGAAACGCTTCTTGTCCCCGTGTCCGGCAATCTTGATGACTACACCGCGATACTTCTGTATACGCTCCTTGTTTCCCTCCTTGATGCGATAGTCGATAGTAATCGTATCGCCGCTTTTGAACGATGGGAACTCTTTCTTCTCACCTGCAAAAGCCTCCTCTGCAATTTTAATCAAGTCCATTGCTGATAACTATTTTAGAGTAAAATAATGGTGCAGCATTCACAGGCTTCACGTCCCTATCAGCGGCTGCACGAAAACAGCGGCAAAGGTACATCTTTTCCCGCATATATGCAACTGCCCCGCAGCATGGATGCCACGGAAACAACCACCACACTCACACTGCAAAAAAGACACCGCATCTTGTTTTACATAAAATAATTCATTACATTTACACTGCGGATGCCCCCTCCGGGCAGTACCGCGATAGTATAACCTCTAAAAATCAAAGCTATGAAAAAAGTAATCTCAATGCTGACGGCTGTCGGGACGATGGCCGCAGTGACCGTATTCATGCTGTTAGCATCGTGCGGCAAAACCACGAATGAGAATGAGGCAAAAGGGCAGAAAGCCCCGCTTGAAATCGTGGAGCTACAGCCAGAGTTCCCCGGCGGGCCGGAGGCTTTGATGCAGTATTTCGCTGACAGCACCCGCTATCCTGAACAGGCCGTTGCCGACAGCATCGAAGGCCGCGTTGTATGCCGCATGGTGATACACAAGGACGGCAGTGTCTCCGACGTGGAAGTGCTGCGCGGCGTAGACCCGCTGCTGGACGCTGAAGCCATAAGGGTAATTGAGGCCAGGCCCAAATGGACACCGGGCAAGGTAAAAGGCGAGGCCGTGGATGCTTACTTCACCGTACCCGTAGTTTTCAGGCTGAAGTGACCGTACGGCTCTGACTTTCCGCACCGTAGAAAGTCTGCACACAAACAAAACGAGAAAAGGGTCTGACGTTCAAACCTAAACGTCAGACCCTTTCCCTGTGCGCAGAATGAGACTCGAACTCACACGGCCTTGCGGCCACTACCCCCTCAAAGTAGCGTGTATACCAATTTCACCACCTGCGCATACAAAACTATCATGAACTTATGACCTTGTGCCCAAAACAGGACTCGAACCTGCACAACCTCGCAGTTACTAGTACCTGAAACTAGCGCGTCTACCAATTCCGCCATTTGGGCAACTATCTTCTCACGCATCGAGCGGGACTCTTCCCACAACGTGTGAGCGGAAAACGGGACTCGAACCCGCGACCCCAACCTTGGCAAGGTTGTGCTCTACCAACTGAGCTATTTCCGCATTATGTCTGTCTGCTCTTCGTGTCGGCTTCCGTGAGTTTCTGCCTTGCCAAGGTTGCGACCCCGTGTCCATTCTCTTTGGGGCAAGGTTGTACTCTACCGACTGAGCTGTTTCTGCGTCCGCAACCAATACCGCTTTCGGAATTGCGTTGCTCTCATTTGCGGATGCAAAGGTACGACTTTTTGCTGACCTGCCAAACTTTTCGGAGGAAAATTTATCAGGAATTTTGCGCAGCACAGTGGCGGCTGTGCACAAAGGGCTGATTATACGGGCATTCCGCCACGCGGAGGGAGCGGTGGGAATGGCACAGGCACGGGCGAGGAGGCATGTGCAGCGGCCGACGGGGGCGCGGCGATGCGGATGACTCCGTGTGGACGGAGGGCGGAGGGGTGCGTCAGAGAGAGATAAACACGACTACGACACCTATGGCGAGTAGGAGCATGCCAAGCAGGATTATCATCCGTTCGGCACGCACGTCGCTCAGGCAGCCGGTGTACTCCGCCGCGTCGTCGGCTGTGCCGTCCTGCGCGCTCTCGCGCTCACGGAGGCGCATCTCGCGCAGGCGGTCGCGCTCGTGCTGGTAGAGTATGAGTATCTCCTCGATTGCCGCCAAGTCGTCCTTGGAGCGTGTGAAGCCCGTGCAGAGGCGGTGCATGGCCTGAAACCGCTCTTTGTCATAGGGCTACATGTATTTGCGCGGGGAGAAGTGGCTCATGAGCTGGGCATAGAGCCGGTCGGGGGCGAAGGTGAGGCCGAGGAGCTGTTCGGCTTCGCGGCGTATGCCACCCAGTGTCTCGAAGTCGGAGGCGGGTGTGTCGAGGAGGGTCTGGTAGATGCGGTCGGCGGCCTCGACTTTCGGGGGGTCGTAGGGGACATGAAGTTGACGGGCGATATGGCCGGGGCGAGCATGGACTTCAGCCCGTAGGGGTCGTCGGGCAGCAGGTCAATACGTTTGGGCGGCACGGCCGGAGCGGCAGTCTCGGCCGCAAGCGCGGATGTCTCTTCTTTGAGATTGTTCATGGTATAACTCCTTAATCTTTTAATAATTACCGGGCACACGAGGTGCGGCACAGGGCCACGCGCCAGAGCCCGGCAGCGGCAAGGAAGGCAGAGTGAGGAGGTACATATATGGATACAGGTGTGGGTTTTTCCTGTCAACATTTGAGGTATCGCCAAACACCCACAGCTACAACAAGGAAAAACCCACACCTGCGGCGTGAGCATCCACTTATTGCCTTGTAGCTGTCTTTGTAAAATTGGCGATTTTCAAATGTTACAAGCAAGAAGCAAACACTACTTCGTAATATATATATCCTGTCAATCTGTTATATTTCCATCGGCAATGCTGTTTTGTCCGGGGGCTATGCGCCCGGGGTTATGTTTATGTTTCTGCAAATATATCACTTTTCCGTAAACCGAGCAATGTGTGGGGCTATGTTTTTTTCATTGTGGGGTATTGAGGGGGCGCGGGAAGGTACGGAGGGTGTCCGTAGGGGCTTCGGAGCCGCTCCGGCGAGAGTACGTGTTTTTAACCACTTTTTGCGTTTGAGGGGCTGAGGAGTGGGCTGAGGATAGGGAGAGACTCCGTAGGAGCTGGCTAGCCGCTGGCTCGAGAGTACGTGTTTTTAACCTCGTTTAATAATTGCAGGGTGAGGGACGGAGGGGAGTTTGCCATGAGAGAAAATTTCACTAACTTTGTGCTGTCGCACGAAGATAGGATGCATCTCAGAATGCTATAACCGCAGGGGCGGACTGGGCGGCGGAGGAATACCTGATGGAGGGGAAACGGGCTGCATGAGATGCGGGGAGTGGGATGTTTTTACATGTATATTACGAAGAAACAATAGAGATATTTATGGCAGTTACGGCAGAGGAGGCTCCGAAGAAGAGCCTGAATTTCATAGAGCAGATAGTGGAGAACGACATAAAGGAGGGGGTGAACGGGGGGAGGATACAGACGCGCTTCCCGCCCGAGCCGAACGGGTATCTGCATATAGGTCACGCGAAGGCGATTTGCCTGGATTTCGGCATCGCGGAGAGGTACGGGGGCGTGTGCAACCTGCGGTTTGACGACACGAACCCGGCGAAGGAGGATGTGGAGTATGTGGACTCGATAATGGAGGACATTAAGTGGCTGGGCTTCCACTGGAACAATGTGTACTATGCGTCGGACTATTTCGGGAAGCTGTATGAGCTGGCGAAGCAGTTCATCAGGGAGGGGAAGGCGTATGTGGACGAGCAGTCGGCGGAGGAGATAGCGCGGCAGAAGGGTACGCCGACGGAGCCGGGGCAGAACAGCCCGTACCGCGACCGCCCGGCGGAGGAGAGCCTCGACCTGTTCGAGAGGATGAACAGGGGGGAGTTTGCGGAGGGGACGATGGTGCTGAGGGCGAAGATAGACATGGGGCACAGCAATATGCATTTCAGAGACCCTATCATGTACCGCATCATCACGTCGCACCCGCACCACAGGACGGGGCGGGAGTGGAAGGTGTACCCGATGTATGACTTCGCCCACGGGCAGAGCGACTATTTCGAGGGGGTGACGCACTCGCTCTGCACGCTGGAGTTCGAGGTGCACCGCCCGCTGTATGACTATTATCTTGACCAGTTTGTGAAGGGGGATTACCGCCCGAAGCAGAGGGAGTTCAACCGGCTGAACATCACGTACACAGTGATGAGCAAGAGGAAGATGCTGCAGCTGGTGCAGGAGGGCCTCGTGAGTGGATGGGACGACCCGAGGATGCCGACTATCTGCGGGATGAGGCGCAGGGGGTATACTCCGGAGTCGATAAGGGCGTTTATTGACAGGATAGGCTATACGAAGTATGAGGCTGTGAACGACGTGGCTCTGCTGGAGAGCGCGGTGAGGGACGACCTGAAGCCGAGAGTGCCGAGGGTGTGCGCCATACTTGACCCCGTGAGGCTCGTGATAACGAATTACCCGGAGGGGGTGAGGGAGAGCCTCGTGACGGAGAATAACCCCGACAACCCGGAGGGGGGTACGAGGGAGATGGCGTTCTCGCGGGAGCTGTACATAGAGCGCGGGGACTTCATGGAGCAGGCGGACAAGGACTTCTACCGCCTCAGCCCGGGGGGGCGCGAGGTGAGGCTCAAGAGCGCGTATATCATCCGCGCGACGGGGTGCGAGAAGGACGCGGAGGGGAGAGTGACGACGGTGTACGCCGAGTATGACCCTGAGAGCAAGTCGGGGTCGGCAGGGGGCAACCGCAAAGTGAAGAGCACGATTAACTGGGTGGACGTGGAGACGAGCGCGGAGGCGGAGGTGCGGCTGTATGACCTCCTGTTCCTGTGCGAGAACCCGTCGGCCGAGGGGGGCGACTTCCGCGAGCTGCTCAACCCGGAGTCGCTCACGGTGCTGAAAGGGTGCCGCGTGGAGGCGTTTCTCGGCGAGGCGAAGGCGGGGGACAAGTTCCAGTTCCTGAAGACGGGCTATTTCTGCGCCGACCCGGACAGCGAGGCGGGACGGCCGGTGTTCAACCGCACGGTGTCGCTGAAAGACTCGTGGGCGAAGAAATAAGCCCCGCAGAAGAACGGCAAGACGATTGATGAGTTTATCTTATATAATATATTAACCATTTAAAACACTAAAACTATGCGTTATGCAAAATGTGTAGGGGAGTTCCGCCCGTCGCCGATACGCGGCATGATGAAGGCGGTCATCAACCCCAATGTCATCTCATTCGCCGGCGGCATGCCGGGCAACGACCTGTTTCCGATACAGGACGTGCGCGAGATAGTGGCGACACTGCCGGAAGGCGAGTTTGAGACGGCGATGCAGTACGGGCCGACGGACGGGCTGCCCGCGCTCATAGACCTGCTGACCAAAGAAATGGCCGCCAAAGGGTTCGACATGACGAAGAACCGCATCATCATCACCACTGGCTCGACCCAAGTGATGAACATCATCTCTAAGATACTGACCGACCCGGGCGATGTGGTACTCACGGAAGACCCGGTGTTCTGCGGCTCGGCGGGTGCGTTCTGCGCCGCTCAGGGCAAGATACACGGAGTGAAACTGGACGGCGAGGGCATCATCATATCCGAACTGGAGAAGGCACTCGAACTGAACCCGAAGTTCATCTACATCACGCCGACATTCCACAACCCGGCGGGCCTGACATACTCGCGCAAACGCCGGGAGGAGTTCCTCGCCGTGATGGCCAAGCACCCGGAGACAATGATACTCGAGGACGACGCATACTGCCAGCTCTATTACGACGAGGAGGTCAAGGAGGAGATAGTGCCCATGAAGACCTACGCCAAGAATGAGCAGCAGATGATATATTGCAGCTCGTTCTCGAAGATATTCGGGCCGGGGCTGCGCATCGGGTGGATGGTCATCCCTAACGATATGTACGAGGCTGCGGAGATATGCAAGCAGTCCATCGATGCATGCACCCCGCAGCTGTCGCAGATGCTGGCATACGAGTTCATGCGCTCAGGCCGCATGACGCGCTATGTGGAGCGTCTCCGCAAGGTGTACAAGGAACGCCGTGACACGATGGTGCGCTGCATGAAGGAGTATTGCCCGGGTGTCACGTTCGTCACGCCGAAAGGGGGCTTCTTCCTCTGGGCAAAGCTGCCCGACGGGCTGGACATTGACAAGTATTTCGATGCCTGCGCGGCGCGCGGCGTGGTGTTTGTCAAGGGACAGGCGTTCAGCGCGAACTATGAGAACAACGGCCACATCCGCGTGTCGTTCTCGAACATCCCGCCCGAAGTCATCGAGAAGGGCGTGAAGATGATGGGCGAGGAGCTGGAGAAGATGATGAAGTGAGAGGCGTAGCCCGATAAAAGACAAAACCGCCGGCAGGAAACTCTCCTGCCGGCGGTTTTGTCTTTGCCTTGCTGTACGGCGGCTATTTCTTCACCCAGACAATGACGAACTCCGGATACACCCGATAGTCGAGAGTGTAGCGGGCGCGGGCCTCGGTGCAGTTCTCCTGCGCCGTCATTGTGCCTTCGAGGTACGGCTGGAAAGGATAGATGACGAGGTCATTGACGAAGTCGACGCTCTCCCGCCCCATCACCTTGTACAGTGCCTCCTTGGCTGACCATATGAGGGCGAGGTGCGTCTTCTCCGAACGGCTGTCCACAAACGACAGTTCACTCTCGCTCAGGAACTTGTGCCTCACGCGCACCACCTTGTCCGACACGCGTTCTATGTCTATGCCCACGGGATTGCACGGGTGAAGTATGACCGCCGCATACTCCCCGGTATGCGTGATGCTTATCTGCTGCGAATGGTCCGCGAGGTAGGGCATGCCGCTGGGCAGGTACTTGATGGTCTGCGGCGACCCGCATATCTCGTTGAGCATGACGCGCACGGCAAGAAACTCCCGCCGACGCTTCCCGCTCCCGAACTGATACACCTGCTCCATCACAAAGGGGTCAAGGTCAAGGCGTTCCAACAGTTCGTCCGTGCTCTCCGTGATGTGCCAGAGGCCAATGGTCACTCCGTTCTCGTATGTTGTGTGTTCTATCAGCATGATATTGGGTTTATTGGTTTGTCTCTTTCGTGCGGCTTGGCTCTCCTATTTCCATTTCAGCGACTCGATAAGCCGTATTATGTCCTGCTCCACATAGGCGCTGACGGGAGCTATCGAGTCGGGATTGGGCAACGAATTGAAATACAGCGAGCCGCGTATGAAATGGCGTGCGCTGTCTGATATGAAGAACTGCACGGGCGACGCCGCGTTGCCGCTCATCTCGTACAGGATGCCGAACGCCCGCGCCGTATCGTTTGAATAAAGGCTCTCCTCTATCGCGTCCGCCCTTATCGTGTGCTTGTAGGCCAACGTGTACGACTCCTCGCTCACTGTCTGGAATGTCTCCGGAGTTATGCGCTTATAGCTCAGGTGTATCGTCCCGTTAAGCGACGGGTAGTCAAGGTTGTACCACTCGTCGAACTTCCCCGCCCACTGCTCCTCGCGCTTGTCCGCCACGGCGTAGGCCGACATGTCAAACTCGCAATGGCTGAACACTTTGCATCGCTTGTAGGCATGTTCGGGCAGGTCTATGCGGAAATAGCCGTACGGACGCGGCACCGGAGGGCGCGAACACCCCGCCGCCACTGCCGCCATCATCACCACCGCCAACAGCTTAGTCATCTTCATCTTTCTCCCTCTCCTCTCTGTTTATTGTCAGTTTCACTTCCTTTATACGACGGTCGTCCACTGCCGTCACCTCAAACCTGCAGTTTGCGTAGGCCAGAACCTCATGCTCATCGGGCATCTCTCCCTTGATTTCAAGTATAAGCCCGGCCAGCGTGTCCACATCGCCCGTCTTGTCGGCAAACAGCTCCGGGTCTATGCCCGTCACCTTGAAAAAGTCGGTCAGCAGTATCTTGGCCTCAAACACGTACGTATTCTCGTCCACCCTCCTGTACTGTATCTCCTCGTTGTCATACTCGTCGCTTATGTCACCCACCACCTCCTCAAGTATATCCTCCATCGTCACTATCCCCGACGTCCCCCCGAACTCGTCCACTACCACCGCTATGTGTATCTTGTTCTTCTGGAACTCCTGCAAAAGGTCATCTATCTTCTTCGTCTCCGGCACAAAATACGCCGACCGTATGAGCGTCTGCCACTTGAAGTTATCCCCCTTCCCGAGGTGCGGTATCAGATCCTTCGCATAGAGCACGCCCCGTATGTCGTCATACGTGTTCGCCAGCACAGGCATACGCGAATACTCATGCTCCACTATGCAGGCCACCACCTTGTCGAACGAGTCCTTTATATCCACCGTCACCATGTCCAGCCGCGAAGTCATCACCCCTGCGGCGGTAATGTTGCCGAACTTCACTATCCCCTTCAGCAGACCCGCCTCCTCCTCCATATTGTCCGACGTAAGCTCCAGAGCCTGCGACAGTTCGTCTATCGAAATATTATTGTTATGCTTATGCTTCGTCAGCTGCCTGTTCACTATGCTTGTCGACCCCACCAGCAGCTTCGTGAACGGCCGCAGCACCTTCCCCGCGCACCTCAGCAGCCCCGCACCCCTGCGGCACATCCGCAACGGGTTCTGCGATGCCGATATCTTCGGCATGATTTCCCCGAACAGCAGCAGCAGAAACGTGATGATGACCGTCTGGATAAGAAAACCCAGCCACGGCGCATTCGAAAAGTCAAACGTCAGATTGATGCACAGCGTAGAGAGCATCACTATCGCCACATTCACGAAGTTATTCGTTATCAGGATAGTACCGAGCAGATGCTCCGGCTCCTTGAGCAACGCCCTGATTTTCTCCGCCGTCGCCGTCGTATCCCCCTCCAGCTCATTCTGGTCCTGAGGCGAGAGTGAAAAAAAAGCCACTTCTGAAGCCGACACAAACGCCGAGACACAAAGCAGCAATATCACCAGCACGAGCGAAACGACAGCCTCCCACGTGAATGGCAGAACTATGACTAAATCAGATAAGGGGTTAGGGTCCAAACTGTTGCGGTTTAGTTAAACAATGCAGGGACAGAAGTTTTCCGTCCCTGCAAATATACTCCATTTTTATATAAAAAAGAAATATGAGGCAAACATTTTGCGCCGCCCCGCGCCTCAGAACGGCAGGTCATCCCCTTGGTCCAGCGGCGCGCCGTCATACGGCTCCGCATTAATCACAGGCGACTGCGGCTGCCCGTACGCCCCTCCCGGCTGCGCCTGAGACCATCCGCCCTGCTGCGCCGGTGCTTGATACTGAGGCTGTTGCCATCCGCCCTGCTGCGCCTGCGGCGCGCCCGCCTGTTGCGGCTGCTGCTCCCTGCGGCCCAGCATCTGCATATCGTCCACATAAATCTCCGTCACATAACGCTTCACACCCGTCTTGTCATCATACGAGCGCGTCCTTATCTTACCCTCCACATACAGCTGCGAACCCTTCCTCACATACTGCTCAACCACAGCCGCAAGTCCGCCACGGAACACAAGGTTGTGTCCCTCTGACCGCTCCGGCACTTGAGTACCATTCGGAAGCGTATAGCCACGTTCATTAGTAATCAACCTGACATTGGCCACACGGTTGTTATTGTCAAAATAGCGCACAACAGGGTCTGCCCCCACATTGCCCACCAAAATCACTTTATTCACTGACATATACTTATACTGTTTTTATCATTTACACCGGACACGCCCCGCAAAAAGGACACGCCCCGTGCACATTACTCCTTACGGACTCCAAAGTAAACTCTATTTTTTCAATTATGCAATAGGATACAAAGAAAAAACAGGGCTGTGTCAAATAAAAGTTTTTTTGATACAACCCCATTAACTTAAGATGTGTAAGAACCCGCAAAACTAAAGCATTGAAGATGATGGCGACCGGAGTTCACTGAAGTAAACGACTTGACCAGGACACCGAAAAGCAGCAGTTTGCGATTATGACACATCGCCCATAAACCTCACAGCCGCCACTCATCAAATGACATCGAGATTCTTCCCAAGACAGTCGGTCTCGCTCAGATTGCCGGCACGCTTCGTAACCACATCGACACCGAGCTTCTCCTCGAGGTCATCCACATAGGTGTTGAGGTCATTCCTGCTGCAATACTGATAAAGCGTAATTTCTGCATTATTCAACGTGTAAGTAACCTCCCAGCAGCGCGGCTTGTCAGGGTCGCACGACGTAAACAGCACGGCAGTCATGCAGACAGCCGCCAATGATGCGATAATTTTCTTCATGTCGATTATATTTAAAGTTAAACGTTTACTCTACATTCACCCTCTCCAATACTCTCCATTTGCCCCCACCAAAAGACATGCAAAGGTAAATACAATTTTACATCGGGACAAACAAAAAGCCACAAATTATTCCGAAGCCCGGCCGAAACCCGGCAGCCAAACCTCCCGCCCCGCTCCCCCTTCCCCCCTCCCCGTCCTTCACTATTAATTTGGGTTAAAAACACGTACTCTCGACGGAGCGGCCACGGACGCCCTACGGACACTCTCCCCACCCACACCCCGCCCCTCAGCCCCCTCAAACGCAAAAAGTGGTTAAAAAGTCGTACTCTCGAGCCAGCAGCAGGCCAGCCCCTCCGAAGCCACTACGGACTCCCCCCCGGCCCCCACCGCACTCACAGAGTTAAAAACTGCATACAAAGGCCTTTTATTTTGCAATATGAGCCTTATTAATTACTTTTGCACTGCGAATCCACGCCGATGTCCTTTGACGGACGGATGGGAGGGATTTGCAGAAACATATTGGAAAAGCGTTTACTCGACGCTTTGTTCTTTGCGGTTCGGAAACTTCGCAACTTTCTCGCAGTCAAAGAATAAGGCAACAGTAGATGCCTCGGGATGTGTCTATACACACGCCATGCCGGGCAGGGTCTCACCGTGAGAACCTTGCCCGGGGATGGCATATATACATATCGGCGTGGGCTTCTGCGTTGCTCGTTCTGACTGCTGGGCAATGCGAAGGCCTCGAACCGCGGGACGGGTAACAGGTACAGACTCCCGCGCTTTCCTATTTTTACTAACCCAAATCTTTTTTGTCAACCGTCCGCAGGGGAATCGCGGACAGAACGGCAGGGCAATGCATGTGCCGCCTGTACAGTACTCGCATCCGCGCGGACTTACTGCACCCCGCACAGACACAGCCGTCCATAGCCCGCCGGCACATGACTCTTATTCTTTAATCTCAATTCAAAAATGAAACCGACCAGACCAATCTCCATGGTTGCAGCCATCGCCGCAGCCATCTCATTAAACGCGCAAGAGCCGCCGGAAGCCATCAACATCCACCGCCGCGACGGCACTGTCAAGTCCTTATCGTTCACCGGATTCTCCGGACTGGAGCTGAACGGGAACAGCATCACCGTCACAGGCCGGGACACACCGCTCTCACTCGCCCTCGGCGACATAAGCAAAATCACATTCGGCGACCGTATCACAACCGAATACCCGGTGACATTCGCCGTCGTCGGCAGCGGCAACGGCATCATTTCCGCAACCGCATGGGACGGATTTATGCTGCGCGACATCTACTCCGGCGAGCTCCTCCCCGCTGGCAGCGAAATCACTCTCCTCGCCACACCGGGAGTGGGCAACACAGTGAAAGAGTGGCGCATAGACGGTTCTCCCTATGACGGCACGGAAAACGAACTGCACCTCACCGTTCAGGATGCTCCGCTTGACGTGACAGTAGAATTCGGTATCGGAAACGGCTCAGGCCACACTGCCGCCCCAGTAACCGACGACATAAACGTATACGTACATAGGCATGAAAGCATTGTGATAGAGAGCACCGGCGGCATACTGCACTTCACACTCATGGATATGGGCGGCAGGATAGTGCGCGACGTACACACGCGCCATCTTCCCCGGCAGACCGTAATACCAGTAGCCGGCATGCCGCAAGGAACATACATACTCCGCATCCGCTCAGCGGAAAGTGTTAAAACAGAAAAAGTGATAATCTGATAAACTGCAAACCGAATGCCGCACCTTGACTTGCCAGGATTCTGACAGGGCGCGGACTTCACCCTATTGAATACAAAACAAACAGATGACTGCTATGAAAAAAACTATCTTAACCCTGGCCGCCTTATTGGCCTTGACCTCAGCGGCCGCTCAGGAAAAGTCCACACGGACCATGCGCATATTCCACGATGGAAACATAATCTACTCCCGCGATGTCGCTCTGGTAGACAGCATCAACTTTCTCCTCGACAATGGCGGGGACAGCAATCCCGGCGGTGACGGAAACCCCGGCGACTCAAGCCAGATATACGCCGGCGTAATAGCCTTCAACTCCGACGTGAACCAGCTGCCTATAACCGATGACCTCGACGCGGTGCGTATGTTCATAAACTCCCAGACAAACGACAAGGACTTCACTGCATTCGCCTACTCCGTATCGCAGGGCAACAGGATGTTCGACGCCGAAGGCCTCCCGCAGTTCGACAAAATTTTCATGCTCAACTTCTCCGACGGCACTGACAACTACTCAAACCGCAAATGGGGCGACGAGGGACGCATGGTCAGCCCGGCCAACGTCTACGACACCGCACGCTTCGACCTGATGCAGAGAACGGGGCTCAACTCCTACGCCATCGGCTTCGGAGACGATGTCGGCTTCGGAGAGAAAATGCGCAAAGTCGTCACCGGCAACGGCAGTTACCGCAACGCCGCATCGTCCGCTCAATTACAGCCCACTTTCAACGAAATTGCGAACTCCATAATAGCATCATCCAAAAACGTAATGCTCAAAACAAACTCAGGCTACTTCTTCGAGGGCAGCCACAAATATTTCCGCTTCTCATTCGTAGCTGACGGCGGCCTGCGTGACACAATATTCGCACGGTTGGACGGAAACCCCGCCGACGGCTTCTCACTGAACGTCATAGACCCGGGCTCATTCGCACAGTTCGACTCCCCTGCCCGAGGCACGGAAGATGCCGCCACAGGCAAAGTGCTAATCCCGCTCAACAACCTGAAATTCATCCACGGCGGCGAAGAGATACAGTTCGACTTCGAGGTTGAGGTCTCATTTGACGGCTCGATGTACTACACCGATGTGGAAGAGGCATCGACTGCCGAATCAATCAGCAAACGCATTGCCGTAGTCCTTGTACTTGACTGTTCCTCATCGATGGGCGAATCATTCGCCCCCATGCAGGAAGCCGCCATAGACTTCATCGAAACTCTCGAAGAGGCTGACCCCTCGCAGGCAAACGGCAGGATGGTGCTTGCCGACTTCACCGAAAAACTCAACGGCATGCAGCTCAACATGGTAGCCGTAAAGGGCGGCAAATTCGTCATGGGGGCACAGAGTGCCGGCCCCGCTCTGCCAAACTACGACCCCGATGCCGATACCGACGAACAGCCTACCCACAACGTCACACTCTCCGACTTCTTCATCGGCGAGACCGAAGTGACGCAGGAACTCTGGGAATACGTAATGGGAGCGCACAACATCACACACTACCCCAAAGACGCTGAGACCGTCTACCTCTACCCCGCATTCACCGCCGGAGGCTCACTCGTCGAGACAGGAGGCACCGACATGTACGGCGCCTCCGAACCATCCTCATCCTCCGGCGACGCCGACAGCATCCCGGTATTCTATGTCTCTTACAACGACATCACCGGCAAACACGGATTCCTCGACCGCCTCAATGCCCTGACCGGCAAAAAATACCGTCTTCCCTCCGAAGCCGAGTGGGAATACGCCGCCCGCGGTGGACAGAAGAACCGCTACACCCGCGAGACCACCGATGCCACAGGAGCTCCGTCCGACACCGCAATGTACATCTACGCCGGAAGCAACGACGTGGAAACGGTAGCGCAGTTTCACGACAACGCATACCGGACACCCATGCAGGTCAAAAGCCTCTCTCCTAACGACCTCGGCCTCTACGACATGAGCGGCAACGTGGACGAGTGGTGCTGCGACCGCTACGGCAGATACACCGGCGAAACACAGACCGACCCCCAAGGCCCCGACACAGGCAACTACCGCGTCATAAGGGGAGGATACTACAGTAGCGGCGAAGCCGATTGCCGTGTCTCAGCCCGTAGAGACATCAGCCCGTCAATCAGATATGAATATATCGGTTTCCGCCTTGCACTATCCCGGTAGCGCGTGCCTCACCGTAGCGACATCGGGCGGGCGGCAATGAGATGTTTCTATCTCATTGCCGCCCGCCATTTTCCTGCGCCCTCATACGCATCCGCCATCACCCTCATAACCTCCTCCCCATCACCCCACTCCCCCGCCCTCCGCCGCCTCTTTCTCTCCTCACCTCCCTCCTTGTTAATCAGAGTTAAAAACACCTACTCTCGCGCCAGCGCCCAGCCAGCCCCCACGGACACCCTCCGCACCCGACACCCTGTCTCATCACCCATTCCTGCCGCCTCTTCGCGTAGTTTACCCTGTTTCCTGACTGCACATAGTGTTATTAATAGCTAACATCCCGACTGTTTCGCGCATGAATCAGACATATATTCCCGATTATCTGACGACTGTAAGAACTAATCCTATGTTATAAAACATAACATCCATACACCCATTCCCGTACTTGATTGCACAACTGACTGTTTTACAATTTCTTAACTTCATAAATATCGATTTCAACTGCGGTCAAATTGCATATTAACTATTTTTGATATACACAACCATTGCTTCGTGTTATATATTTCACTATCTTGCATATGGATTTAGAGATAAGTGGTGTTTGCTTATCTAAAATCCCGATTTATTAACCATTTTAATCTCTGATATTATGAAAGATTCAGATTTGATTAAGAAAGATGAGGTCATCTTCACACCGGAAGAACTGACCCAGTTGGAAAACCTTGAAATCTTAGGTGGCAAACAAATCACCGAGGATACAAAGCCTATGTCAGACTTAATAGGTTGTTTCCACTACTACAATGTTTGTTAGTGAAAGGTTTTCTCTAGCAAATAGTTAAATGTCTAACCAATGTACAGCAACTAATAGTTGCTGCACATAAAATTAAATGATGAATGAAATCAAGTTACTATAACCATATTATATATGAAGCGAATACCGCATATTGGTTCAATGCATTAACTCTTTCTTGTTTTAAGACGACTCGACACATTGGCTCGCTTTTAGAAAAAACAATAAGCAATAATCCTGATGTGTTGCAAAAAATCAATGTGGGATTATACGATAAATTACTCACTAAGGGTTTTATCGTCAATGATGATGTAAACGAAAGAGCCATCATTTTAGAAGCTAACGAAAGGAAGGTGCTGGATAAGAACTATTTACTTGTTATAATGCCAACATTGAATTGTAATTTTAGATGTTGGTATTGTATACAGAATCATATTGCCTCTAAAATGTCTGATGATATAATGCAGCGTCTGAAAAATCATATTGATTATATGATTGAAGTAGAGAAAATAACTTCACTCCATATTGAATGGTTCGGGGGTGAGCCGTTTATGTATTTGGATGAAGTTGTCAAACCTTTGTCTTTGTACGCCATATCAAAATGTAAAGATGCTAATATACCATTTGTTAATACTGCTACGACAAATGCCTATTATTTAACTCCGGATAGGGCAATGCTATTGGAACAACTAAAATTTTCATATTTCCAAATAACAATTGATGGGATAAAAGACAAGCATGATAAAGTAAAATTTCAGAAAGGATGTTCATCAGCATTTGATTTTGTGTTGAATAACATCAATGAAATGTTACTTAAAATAAGTTCCGTGTCTGTGATGCTGCGATTTAATTATATACACGACAATTTGGATCTGTCCATTATAAAGGAACTTAATGACAGAATTAATGTTGAAAATAGAAAACGTGTATTGATTCATATACGAAAAGTTTGGCAGGAAAAAGTGGATAAAAGCCGAAATCCTTTTATACAACAGTTATCATTAGCTTTTATAAAGGCGGGTTATATGGTAAACGATTTTGAGTTCGTGAAAGATTTTGTTCCATGTTATGTGTCTCGAAGATATTATAATTCTATTTGTTACAATGGACAAGTATTTAAATGTTCCGTCAATACGGACATGAATGAAGGAAAATACCATGGGTTGCTGAATGAAGATGGCACAATAACTCTGAGAGAAGATATGGAAAATATCTGTTTCCGTAAGAATTATATGCTTGACATATGTATTGATTGTAAATTTCTTCCTATATGTATGGGACAATGTCCTAAATTCAATTCTCTTCCTGATGCGAAATTTTTTTGTAAGATGCAGGCGGTGAATGATGGTGAACTTTCGGAATTGATAATAAAATAAACTATATTGAGCGAGAATATGCAAAAAATAGTAACATATAGGTCTATATGTCTTGTTTGTACATTGCTGTTTTACAATGTTATAGTTGTTTCTCAGCACACCCTCCGTGGACGCTATGTTGATGGCGACACCCTCGCCCTGCCAGGCGTGAATGTCGCCATCCTATCGCAGGACTCCGCCCTCGTCACCGGCACTACCACCGGCAACGATGGCCACTTCACAATCAAAGGCATACCCTCCGGAGACTATATCCTCTCCGCCACAATGATAGGCTATGATGACAACGTGCGCCCACTCTCCCTCCGCTCCGACCTCGACCTCGGCACAATCTTCTTCTCCGAGTCGAAAAACCTCCTCGGCGAGGTAGTCGTCATGTCCGACATCCGCCGCACCTTCGCCAACCGCGACGAGCTGCTCCTCCCGCAGGAGGTGAAGCGCAACAGCCAGAACGCCGTCGACGCCATCGCGCTGATGCCCAAGTTCTCCAAAAGCCTCGACGGCAAACTCTCCACTATCGACGGCGGCGGCCTGCTCATCGTGATTGACGGACGCAAGGCCACCGACGAAGACCTCGCGTCCATCCCGCCAGACAACATAAAGAAACTCATCCACTACACAACGCCCCCCGCACGTTACATGGAAGAGAATGTAAGTTCCGTACTTGAAGTAATTACAAAAAAGCGCACAGGCCGCACCTATGAACTTACGCTAAACACTACCAACGGTCTCCTCTCCGCTAACGGACAGAACATCCTAACTGCCGTCTACGCCGACTCCGTCAACAGAATTTCCGCCTCCTACCGCATCGGTTATCAGGACTTCCGTCACGGCGAAACGGAGAACATATACCGCTATCTCGATGGCGGCTCTTGGAGCGAGAACCGCTATACCTCCTCCGCCTCGACAAGCCGCTACATAAGGCAGGATGCCGTACTGGACTACTCACTGACAAAGGAGCGTTATATGTTCGCCGCCGAGGCGTCATACAGCCGTTCGCCCCACGAGAACACCACTCCGCAGGATGTCCTTCTCTCCCTGCCCGGCGGCACTCTTCTCTCCGGCACTGGCAGCAGCCTCGTCCGCAACATGGAGCAGACCGCCGCCCTCGACCTCTACCTCGCTCTCCGCCTGAAAAACAGTCAGGAGCTGCTCTTCAACGTCGTGAATACATACTCCATGTCCGAGGCCGACAACGCCCTCTCACGCACAATAGCGGATGACCCCTCGCGGGACTATTCGCTCCGTAACCTCTACGACAACAGCACCTACTCTCTCATAGCGCAGGTCACATACGCCACTCCCCTCTGGGGCGGCCAGTTCGAGGTCTCCGGCCGCTTTGAACACAAGCAGCTCAACCAGCTCTACAACTTATCCGTACGCACCCGCCTCAACTACCAGACCGAATACCTTACCCTCTCGTGGACAAAGCGTTGGAACCGTTGGAATCTCTACGCGTGGCTCAGTGCGCAGAACCTCACGTTCAACGGCCCGACACACTATAACTTCTTCAACCTGCTGCCCATTGCCATAGTCAGCTACAGCCCCACTGACCTCATCACACTTAAACTCCATGCAGGCGGCGCGACCAATATGCCTAAAGTCGGCGACCTCGCCGGCTCCGTAGTCAGCATCGACGACCGCTACACCTCTGTCGGAAATTCCACGCTCCGCCCCTTCTATGGCTATCAGGCAATGCTCTCGATGGACTTGAAGAACAAGGCGAACACCCTCTTCTTCTCTCCTTTCATAAAATACTGGTACGCCAAGGACTACCACAGTTCCATGCTCTACCGTGGTGCGGACGGTCTCTTCTACAAGCAGACCCGTCAGGCCGACAACCCCGTCTCCGTACAGATGTACGCTTCGCTCCAGTGGCGGCCTGTGAAATGGTTCACTCTCCTTGGCAGCGCGTTCGCCTGCTACAATGAGTACTACACCGTGAGCAATGGCCTCATGCGCCGTTGGTGGGGCAACCAGACCCTCGGCGCACGCTTCAACGTGTGGGAGCTTCAGGCCGAGTTCCTCTGCTTCAACCCCTTCGGCCAATATCTCGACAGATCCGACAATGGCGACTTTATCTCGCACACTGTTCCGTCATACCGCGCCACCATCACATGGACGCACCGCGATCTCAAAGTCGGCCTCGGCTATCTCCACGACCCCGGCTCGTCCGTCACTGCCGCCATTCCTGACATGACCGTTGAGGAAAGCACCCGCTGGCGCGAGATGCGCCACTTCCTCTTCCTCGACTTCTCCTATCGTTTCCGCTATGGCGACGCTCACCGCCGCACCGTGCAGAAACGCCTCAACAACGAGGACACCGACACCGGCTTGACTGATGACATGAGAGCAAGATAACAAAGCAAGAAAATGTGGCAGCGCGGACATATACGGCTTATAAGGCAGCACGACGCTATGGAGTGCGGCATCGCCTGCCTCCGCATGGTGTGCGGATATTTCGGGCGTGAATATTCGGCGGAGAGCCTTTCGCGCCTCTGCCCGCCCACGGTGCAGGGCGTGTCGCTCTACGCCCTGAGCGAGGCGGCGGGTGCCGTCGGGCTTCACTCCGTATGCGGACGCGCCTCCCTCGACATGCTCCGCCGCGCCCCGCTCCCCTGCATCCTCCACTGGGATCAGAACCACTTCGTGGTGCTATATCGCATCCGCCGTGGCCGTTTCCTCATAGCCGACCCCGGCAAGGGATTTGTCTCGTACACAGAAAACGAAATGTATGACCACTGGATTAGCACCTCTTCTGCCGGTGAGGAAAAGGGTGTCGGCATGTTCGTCCAGCCCACCCCGTCATTCTATGGGCAGAAGGGTGAGCGCGGCACGGAACGCCGCTCGTTCCGTTTCCTGATGGGCTATGTGCGCCAGTACCGCCGCTATTTCGGGCAGATTGCCGTAGGGCTTCTCGTGGCCAGCTTGCTGCAGCTGATATTCCCGTTCCTCACTCAGGCGATAGTCGATGTTGGCATTGCCCACCGCGACATAGGCTTCATCTACCTCATACTCCTTGCCCAGCTCATGCTCACCCTGAGCCGCACGGCTCTCGACTTCATCCGCCGCCAGCTGCTGCTCCATATCAGTATGCGCATCAACATATCGCTCGTCTCCGACTTCTTCATCAAGCTGCTCAGGCTCCCCATGTCGTTCTTCGACACAAAGCTGCTCGGCGACCTGCTCCAGCGCATGAACGACCATGCCCGCGTGGAAAAGTTCCTCACCACTCAGGCTCTCAACGTCATGTTCTCGCTCTTCGGCTTCATCGTCTTCGGCGCGGTGCTGTTCATTTACAGCCGCCTGATATTCGCCGTTTTCCTCGTCGGCAGCCTCCTCTACGGCCTCTGGATAACCCTCTTCATGCGCAGGCGCAAGGCTCTCGACTACCGCCTCTTTGAACAGCAGGCCATAAACAGCAGCAAGACATACCAGTTCATCACCTCCATGCAGGAGATAAAGCTTCAGGACTGCGAACAGCGCCGCCGTTGGGAGTGGGAGGACGTGCAGGCCGATATGTTCGATGTCAATATGCAGTCGCTGCGCCTCCAGCAGGCTCAGGAGGCCGGCAGCATATTCATCAACGAGATAAAGAACATCGTCATAACTGTCCTCGCCGCAACTGCCGTCATTGGAGGGCAGATGACCCTCGGAATGATGCTTGCCGTGCAGTACATCATCGGCCAGCTCAACGCCCCCGTGGAGCAGCTGATGGGTTTCATCTATTCGCTTCAGGACGTGCAGATAAGTCTCGAACGCATCAACGAGATACACGCCAAGGAAAATGAGGACGCCCTCTCCGGCACACTCCGCACACTCCCTGACCCGGCGGCCGGCATCGTCCTTTCCCGCGTGGACTTCAAGTATGACATAAACCGCCCTGACAAGACACTCGACTCCATCTCTCTCACCATCCCCGCTGGGAAAGTGACAGCCATCGTTGGCGCAAGCGGCAGTGGCAAGACCACGCTCGTAAAGCTCCTGCTCGGTTACTATCCTCCCATTGCCGGAAAAATAACAGTAGGCGGTGAAGACATCCGCAAGTATGACATCATATGGTGGCGCAGGCAGTGCGGAGTGGTCATGCAGGACGGCGTGATATTCTCCGAAAGCATAGCGCGCAACATTGCCGTGGACGACGGCGAGATTGACACCTCCCGCCTTGCCGCTGCTGCGCGTATCGCCTGCATCAGCTCATACATCAACTCCCTGCCCCTGAAGTACAACACTGTCATCGGTCAGGACGGCGTAGGCCTCAGCGCGGGGCAGCGGCAGCGCATTCTGATAGCCCGCGCCGTCTACAAGAACCCCGCCTTCATCCTCCTCGACGAGGCAACCAACTCTTTGGATGCCAACAACGAACGCGCCATTGTCGAGAACCTCGACAGTTTCTATCGTGGCCGTACCGTACTCGTGGTAGCCCACCGCCTCAGCACTGTGAGCCACGCTGACAATATCGTTGTACTCGACCACGGACGCATCGTCGAGCAGGGTTCGCACGAAGAACTCACAGCACGGCGCGGAGCATACTACAACCTCGTTAAGAACCAGCTTGAACTCGGAAACTAAAACGCTATGGCAACTGAAAATAACAACATAGAGCTGCGCAGCGAAAAGGCGCGACGCATCATCGGCGAAGTGCCTCCACTGCTCGTCCGCAGCGGAATTGGCATAATCACAGCCGTCGTGATTGCCCTCCTCGTCGCCGCCTCGACAATCACCTGTCCGGAAAGCGTAACTGTCCATGCTGTATTGACTTCATACCATAACGGCAAAGCCTCACTCACACTCGCGGCGGACAGCCTCACCGCATCACGCCTGTCCGGCAGCGTCAGGTTCTCTTTTGATGCCGACACTTGGCCCGACTCTCATGCCGCCGTCTGCGGCACTATAACTAAAATAGTATCATCGTCACCCCTTACTGTTATTGCCTCAATTGACAGCTTGTCGCCCTGCCTGCTTCCTGTCGACAGTACACTTCATGGCCAGTGTCGTCTGCTACTTAATGACCGCACGCTTATCTCTACTGTTTTTAATTCGGTCCGATAACTCTGTCACTTCTTACCGGATTCCCGGACTGACATAAAAAAATCATACCATTCAGAACATCCGGCCACCACAGTCCTGTTATCATAAAAACATTTTCCCACCATCTGAAAAAGAACCACAGAATAAACCCAAATCGGTCATTAGGATTTCTCGGTGTCGTACGGCAACGAGAAATCCTTTATTTTCTCCCAAATAGCAAGGAAAGCTTTCCTTGTTTTCAAGGATCTTGCCAGATAAAGAATATGCTTGTCT
>CALUOH010000061.1 GCA_944322025.1 uncultured Bacteroidales bacterium
GGCAGGAGGGATGCGGCTATGAGTGCCGCCGTGATGAATGTCCTTTTCATATCGCTGTGTCTTTTGTGTTCCTGTATGTTAGACTGTGATGTTTAACCGCCGTTTAACGGGTGTTTCAACGGCACTCGACTGCCGCACACCTCCCTCCTCCCCAACGTAATCCACAAATTCGGCACTCAGCCTCCCCATCCTTTTCACCCTCTCCTTTCACTCCCCTGCCCCTACCCCATTTCTCCATCCGCCCCTAAATGCTAATCAAGGTTAAAAACACGTATTCTCAAGCCAGCTTCAGGCCAGCCCCTCCGAAGCCTCACCCCATCCTCTCACAGGCTTCCTCACCTTTATTCAACGACCGGCAGTTGCTTTTCCCGCCTATTTTCCGTACCTTTGCACCCGTTGAGGCGCGGCAGGCACAGCCGCCGGACATTGCCTTCAACCATATAACCATCAAAAAATACAGTCATGACAATCTATCCGAAACTCATACTCGACGCGCTTGCCCATGTGCGCTATCCCGGCACGGGCAAAGACATCGTATCGGCCGGAATGGTCGAGGACGACATACGCATCAATGGCAACAAAGTCTCGTTCTCCCTCATCTTCGACAAGCCGAACGACCCGTTCGCCAAATCCATAGTCAAGGCGGCCGAAGCGGCAATACTGACATACGTCAGTGAAGATGTGGACATTAAGGGCAACATAGCCATAAAGACACCGCACGCCGCGCCCAAAAAAGAGAGCAAGCCCCTCCACGGCGTAAAGAACATCATAGCCGTCTCCTCCGGCAAAGGCGGAGTCGGCAAATCCACCGTCGCTGCCAACCTCGCCATGTCCCTCGCCATCAAAGGCTACAGCGTCGGACTGCTCGACGCGGACATCTACGGCCCGTCCATACCGAAAATGTTCGGAATAGAGGACGCGCGACCCATGGGCGAGGAGATTGACGGGCGGCAGATGATTATCCCCATCGAACGCTACGGCATAAAAATCCTCTCCATAGGCTTCTTCATCGACCCCGACAACGCGCTCATATGGCGCGGCGGCATGGCGTCAAACGCCGTGAAACAGCTCATCAACGATGCCGCGTGGGGCGAGCTTGACTACTTCGTCATTGATCTCCCCCCCGGCACCAGCGACATACACCTCACCCTCGTACAGGAACTCGACTTCACCGGCGCAATCGTCGTCAGCACCCCCCAGCAGGTAGCCCTTGCCGACGCGCGAAAAGGCCTGCAGATGTTCCAGAACGACAAAATCAACGTCCCCATACTCGGCCTCGTCGAGAACATGGCGTGGTTCACACCCGCCGAACACCCCGACGAGCGTTACTTCATCTTCGGCCGCGAGGGCTGCAAGCAGCTTGCCGAAGAGCGCGGAGTGCCCCTCCTTGCACAGATACCCCTCGTACAGAGCATCTGCGAGAGCGGCGATGCCGGCGCACCCATCGTCGTCAACCAAAGCTCCATCACCGCCCGCGCCTTCGACTCCCTTGCCGATACCGTCATCGACCGTATCAGAGAAATAAACGGATAAGAAAAAACAAAAGCGGACGGGAGCATTCACCCCTCCGCCATGACAGAGACAAAAAAGCCTGGCCATTGAGCCAGGCTTTTCTATTGATACGGAAACAGTCCGTTCCCCCTCACTCCTCGTAAGTCATGCACTTCTCCCCGTTCAGCACACGCAGGCCGTTCTCCGCCAGTGCGCCCAGCTCATCCTCTCCGGGATAAACCTTCACCGGGGCAATGAAGCCCACCATATCCTCGATATACTTGCAGAAGCCCTTGCCATAGGCAATGCCGCCCGTCAGCAGTATCGCGTCCACCTTGCCTTTCAGCACAGTAGCCATCGCTCCTGCCTCCTTTGCCACAGTATATGCCATAGCGTCGTATATCAGTTTTGCGTGCGGGTCTTTGCCCGACTCTGCCCTCTGCTCCACAACATATGCGTCGTTCGACCCGCAGTGAGCCATCAGCCCACCGTTGCCCACGAGCATCTTCTTAACCTCCTGCTTCGTGTATTTCCCGCTGAAGCACAGCTCCATCAGCCCTGTAGCCGACACCGTACCCACACGCTCAGGCGAGAACGGGCCGTTGCCGCCGAGGGCGCAGTTAACGTCTATCACCTTACCGTGGTTATGTGCGCCGACAGAGATGCCGCCGCCAAGGTGTGCTACAATCAGGTTCATCTCCTCATACTTTTTGCCGCACTCCTTAGCATAGCGGCGCGCTATCGCCTTCTGGTTCAACGCGTGGAATATCGAAATGTTCGGCAGCAGCGGATGGCCGGATATCCGCGCCACATCCTGAAGCTCGTCTACCACCACAGGGTCTGCTATCACAGCCTTGCAGCCCACCGTCTTCGCTATGTCGGCAGCGACAAGGCCGCCGAGATTACTTGCGTGCTCGCCGTATTTAGCCGCCAGCAGAGTCTCCCTCATCGCCTCGTTCACCTCATACACACCCGATGCGATAGGCTTCAGCAGACCGCCACGGCCTACTATTATGTCGAAATCCTCCGCTATGCCCTCCTCTTCCAGTGCTCTGAGTATCGTCTCCTTGCGGAACTCATACTGCGACGCTACCGTCGGATACGGGGCTAGCTCCTCGCCCTGATGGCGAAGTGTCTTCTGAAACACAGGCTTGTCGTCATGAAACACTGCGAACTTCGTCGATGTCGACCCCGGATTGATTACCAGTATTTTTTTCATATCTTCTTTGTCATTAGGTGATTTTACTTGATTTACATATTTTACGCCAGCATGGCGGCCATACAGATGCTGTAGAATTTCAGTTCTGCGTCGTCGCTCCTCGACGTGAGTACCACCGGCTTCTCCGTACCCTGCAACAGCCCAGCCATTCCCGCACCGGCGAACGACACAAGCCCTTTGTAGAAACAGTTCGCCGATGCGAAATCGGGGAATATCAGTATATCCGCATCGCCCAGCACAGGTGTCGGCACATTCTTTATCGCGCCGCGCTCCTTGTCGAGGGCTATGAACGTGTCCATCGGCCCGTCTATGATGCACTCGCCGAACTCGCCCCTCTTCCACATCTCGATGATGTCGAGATAGTCCTGCATGAACGGTATCTTCGGGTTAGCCTTCTCCGTAGCGTGTATAAGTGCCACTTTCGGGTGTGTCACTCCGAACTTCTTCGCCGTATCAAGACAGTATTTTATCATCTCCACGCGCTGCTCCTTGGTAGGCACGGGTATAACCGCCGGGTCTGTGAAGAACAGCAGCTTGTGATAGCCCGGTATGTTCAATGCCGAATTGTAAGTGAGCACACGCCCTTTCGGCAGCAGACCCTTCTCCTTGTCGAGTATCACGCGGAGTATGACGTCAGTGTTCACCATACCCTTCATCAATATGTCGCACTCGCCCTCTTTAACCATTCTTACTGCCTCTTTCGTAGCCTCCAGCGGATCTGGCACATTCACCACGTGTACAAACTCCGACGGCTCGAAATCAAACTCCAGCTTGTTTTTGATTGTGGCCTCATCGCCGACAAGATAGGCCTCGACCACACCATTATGCACCGCATGCATCACCGCTTCGAGTGAATGCATATCGACTGCATTTGCCACGGCTATTTTCTTTCGGCTACCCGTGCTGCCGTTTGTCAGATAAGCGATTAGTTCCTTGAAAGACTTTATTGCCTCCATGATATAGAATTTATATTAAGTATTTGATATCCACTATTATTGACCGTCAGCAATCGCGCCGACACACCGTTATGCACACCCGTGCTTTACGTGTGCAAATTTACTCATAAAAAACGTAATCCACAATATTACACGCCCCATTTGCCTTGAAAAGTGTAATTTAGAATATCGTTAATTAATTTACGGCACACACCTCCCGTCCCCGAACTTTTAATCAAGGCGTTTTATGACGCACACCACCCTCAGAACAGGCTCATCTGCCCCGTCATGTCGTCTATCGCGTCCGTCTGGCTCTCCGCCTGCTCCGGGTCTTCCGGACGGTAGCTCTCTATCTCCACCCCGTCCACTACTGTGACAGTGCGCTCCCCGCCTTCTCCGCCCTCATTCTCCGTGCGCACGGGCTCTTTCTGCAACGGCTCTCCCTCCGTCACCTCCGCCACAGTGTATGTCGTCAGCCTCTTGCCCTTCGCCTTGTAGCTCTTGACCCCGATAAACTCGTCCACGTCTATGTCCAGCGGCTCTCTGAACGAGTCCCCACCGCCGAATGTCACGTGTATCTGCGGATACCTCGTATCCGTGATGAGCAGCACCTTCGACCCCGCAGCCGCCGGAATGAACGGTGTACGGCGATTCACCGGTTCAAACTGGAAACGCTTCACATAGTCATACCCCTGCTCAGCGTCATACAGCACCACGCTCCACACCTTCCCCGCGTCAAACTTCTCTATACGGAACAGATCATCATCATAATGGTTATTCAGATCAAAATTAGTGGTATAATACTCCCCCGTTGTCGTCACCACGAGTATCTGGTCATCGCTGTCGAAATTGCCGAGATACGTGCCGCGCTTGTCCGTGTTGAGCCGCAGCACATCGTGGTCGAACCAGATGTCCGAACCTCCGAGTGTCGATGCACCCTTGTGCTTCAGCACTATCTTGTGTATGTCGAACTTCGTGAGTATATTGCCCATCGACTGGCGGCCTTTTATGGCTATATCGGAAAAGCTCTTCTCGAACACAAGGTTCTTTATCCTCCTCGTCGTAGGCTTGAGCGCCACCTTTATGGTCTCCGCCTCGCCGTTCGGGTTGGCCGTGAAATAGACCACCTTGCTTCCCGCAGTACCTTGCGTGAGGTCATACTCCTTTTCGCGTGTCACGCCCGCCACGGCAAAACGCTTGATATAGTAGTCACCCGTCTTGCCGTTTCTGTACACGGCGTTGTATATCGTCCGTTTGTCGTTCTTCTGGAACACTGCAAGGTACATGATGTTCTTGCCGACATACAGTTTCTCGGCCACCTTCACCACCTTGTATTTCCCGTCCTTGAAGAACACTATTATGTCGTCAATGTCCGAACAGTTCGACACGCACTCCACATTCTCGTCCTTCTTCAGCCCGTAGCCTATGAAGCCCTCCTCCCTGTTCACATACAGTTTCTTGTTGGCCTCCACCACTTTCGATGCCTGTATCTTCTCGAACGTCCTTATCTCCGTTCGGCGCGGATACATCGGGCCGTACTTCTCTTTCAGCATGGAAAACCAGGCTATGGCATACTCTGTCAGATGAGCCAGATGGTGTTCCACCTCCTTTATCCGCTGCCGCAACGCGGCCATATCCTCCTCGGCCTTGTCCGCATTGAACCGCAGTATGCGCTTCATCTTTATCTCCAGCAGACGCTGCAAATCCTCGCGCGTAACCTCCCTTATGAAAGAGGCTTTGAAGGGCTCAAGCCTTGTGTCTATGTGTGCCAGGGCCTCGTCCGTGGTCTTTGACTCCTCATAGCCCTTGTCCTTATATATGCGTTCCTCGATGAATATCTTCTCCAGCGACGCGTACAGCAGCTGTTCCGACAATTCGCCGTGCTCTATCTCCAGTTCCTTCCGCAGCAGTTCGCGTGTGTTGTACGTGCTGCTGCGCAATATGTCGGAGACGCTCATCATCACAGGCTTGTCCCCGTCTATCACCCAGCACATGGGGTTATACGTCACCTTACAGAGCGTGCTTGCATAGAGAGCGTCGATAGTCTTGTCCGAAGAGGTCTTCGCGTCAAGATATACCCTTATCTCGACACTGTGTGAAGTGTTGTCCTCCACCTTCTTGACATTGATTTTACCCTTGTCGCCAGCATCCCCTATCGACTCCATCAGAGCCTCCGTCGTGACACCATAAGGAAGATCAGTTATCTTCAGAGTCCGGTTGTCCTCCTTCTCTATGTGAGCCCTTATCTCCAATGACCCGCCACGCAACCCGTCACGGTAGTGCGACAAATCTATCATACCCCCCGTCTGGAAATCCGGATACAGATGAAACTCCTCGTCCCTCAGCACGGCTATCGACGCGTCGCACAGCTCGACAAAATTGTGCGGCGGTATCTCCGACTTCAGTCCCACGGCCATACTCTGCTTCGCCCCCAGAGCCAGCACTAATGGAAACTTCACCGGCAGATACTCCGGCTCTTGGTTACGCCTGTCGTAAGAGGGCTTCCATTCCGTAATCTTAGGGTTGAACACCACCTCCAGCGCAAACTTCGTCAGCCGCGCCTCTATATATCGGCCCGCCGCCGCGCCGTCTCCCGTCAGTATATTGCCCCAGTTACCCTGACAGTCTATCAGCAGGTTCTTCTGCCCCAGTTCCACCAGCGCACCGTATATCGACGAATCACCGTGCGGATGGAAATGCATAGTGTCTCCCACTATTCCCGCCACCTTATTATATCGTCCGTCCTCTGCCCTCCTCATCGCGTACAGCACCCTGCGCTGCACAGGCTTCAGCCCGTCTTTCAGATAAGGGACAGCACGGCTCAGTATCGTGTACGACGCATAGTCCAGAAACCAGTTCCTGAACATCCCCGACAGATGCCGCTCGTCGCTGTCCGCCACAGGCACCTTGTACGACGAATGCCTCTCCTTCGTCCCATCTGCGGCTGCCGCATCCTCCATTTCTTCTTCCTCAAACTCCCTCTCTTCTGACATATACAATAATTATAACTGATTGACACACAACTAATTCTCTACTCCACCTCCCGCCACAAGGCTCAGGCACACAAAAGTACACATTTTTTCCCTATCCGCAAACACCCTCCCCCGCATCCCCACCTTACCCTTCTCCGGCAAACCTTCCCTCCCTCGCATTTCTCGTTAATCAAAGTTAAAAACACGTACTCTCGCGCCAGCAGTCAGCCAGCCCCTCCCTATCTCCTCACCCGCTGAAACACGTAGGTTCACCCTATCATCCCCCATCCTCGCCCAGCCCGCAGCGCACACCCTCCTGCCCGCCCCCTCATAACACCATGCCCCCGCACAAAATCCCCCGCCTCCTCTTGCCCCGTCAAAAATAAATGCCGATATTTGCCGTGAGAAACGGAATACCATAAAACCCATGAACGGCAACCCTGAACTCTATACGCTGCTTGACAGCCTCAACATCCGCTACGAATACATAGAGCACCCCCAAGCCCCGACCATTGAAATAGCCAAGCGCTACTGGGCGGGGCACGACGCGCGCCACTGCAAAAACCTCTTCTTCCGAAACCACAAAGGCGACCGCCACTACCTCGTCCTCCTCGACTGCGACCGCTCAATGGACATCCACGCCATCGAACACCGCCTCCATCAGGGTAAACTCTCATTCGCAAGCCCCGAACGGCTCATGCGCTACCTCGGCGTAACCCCCGGCTCCGTCACACCATTCGGCCTGATTAACGACACCGGACACCACGTCCACGTCTTCATCGACCGCAACCTCCGACAGGCCGAACGCCTCAGCTTCCACCCCTGCATAAACACCGCCTCCCTCATCATCGCACGCGAAGACCTCATCCGCTTCCTCGACCACCTCGGCAACACATGGGAATGGATGGACATCTATTAAACAGACACTAACACAACAAACCCTATAACCTGTAAACACACATGAGACTAAAGACAGCCCTACTGCTGCTCACAGCACTGACCGCCGCGCTCCGCGCCTCGGCAGAAACCGGATACTTCAAAGTAAACGAACGCTTCGGATTCAAGTCACAGGCCACAGCCGACACCGCACAGACATCCCTGCGCAACTCCATGCCCGAACGCCGATACAGCATAGCCAACTCTTGGACAGGCTCCTACGCCGGCCCCGTACAGTCCATGCTCTACTTCTACCGCACCATGAAGTCCCCAATGGCCTTCGCCGACGCATACGACGCCTACACCCTCAAAGCCGGCGACCTGCTCTTCACCACCCCCGAGACATTCTCCCTCTCCCTCGGCGCACGCGGGGCATTCCCCACCGACTTCCGCACACGCCCCGACTCACGCTACAACATCTCCCTCGCCGGCACACCTAACACCGGAGTATCCCTCGGCGCGACAGCCACAGGCACACTCGGCAGCGGCACCAGCGGACGCGAACAGCGCGCCATAGGCAACGCCGCAATCTGGACATCCGTCGACTACGAACGCTACTCGGCCAAACTCGCATTCGCCTCAAACTACATGCGCTTCGCCCCCGAACGCGCAGACCGCGACAACCACCGCACACTATACCACAACAACATAGCATTCATCACCCAGAACTTCGCCCTCGGAGGCACAGGCTCACGCCCCGCCGTCGAACTCATACACACCTTCAAATGGGAAGACATCTCCCGCAGCTACAACACCCTCCTGTCCGACTCTCTCGGCACGGCGGCCGCAAATGACTCCGTTGCCTTCCAGACATTCAAGAACACGCTCACAGTCCGCACCCTGCGTGACAATGTCCCCGTGATGCCCTTCTCCCTCCTCTACTACTTTGAACACGAATACCGCTACCACGCCAACTACATAGACCACAGCCTGACACGCGACGAGATGCACGACCACCACCTCCACACAGGCTTCTCCATCTTCGACACACGCACCCTCGCCAACGGCTCATTCAGCTACGACCTCACAGGCGATGTCTTCATCTACGGCATACTGACCAGCGAATGCAACCTCGTGGCCACATTCGTGCGCAGCCTGACCGCCGGGACAGAACCGCTAACCATCACATGGGGCGCAGGCGGACACCGCGACTCCAACACCAAGTTCATCACCCGCTACGACGCTTCGTTCATCCGCTGGACAAACAACTTCTCCAAATTCCACCGCCTCGACGCACAGGCACGCATCGCCCTCAAGCGGAACATATCGCTCGGCATCAACTTCGACAACGTGTGGGACATGGTCTACCTCGACGATAACGGCCTCCCCGCACAGACCTCCGGCGCAACACAGATAGTGGCCGTCGACCTCAAAGCCGACCTCCGTTTCGGCGACATATACTGGGAAAACCAGTTCGTCTACCAGTACACATCAAACCGTGACATCATGCCGCTCCCCGACTTCACACTCTACTCAAACCTCTACTACTTCAAGCAGTTCCGCCGCGCAGGCTTTCAGGCGGGCATCGACATACGCTACTACACGGCCTTCTACGCCAACATCTTCGACCCCTACACGGGACTGTACCACACACAGCACACGCAGAAGATTGGCAACTATCCCGAACTCGGCCTCTACGCCAACGTCCGCGTGCTTGACGGCCTGAAATTCTACGCCGAATGGAACTGCTGGAACAGCGGCCTCTTCGGAGGCGACTGCTCACCCATGCCCGGCATCGCCCGCACACACAGCCGCCTCGATGTCGGCATAGCATGGGATCTCAACATCTGACCGGCACATACAAAAAGCGCGGCGCAGGATGTTATCGTCCTGCGCCGCGCTTGTATTGCAATCGGGGCATCGCGCCCCGCTCTCTCACACTCCCATAAGCTCCCGCGCATTGGCTATAGCCGACTCCGAAGGATTCTTGCCGCTCAACATCTCCGCTATCTCCATTAGCCGCCCCTCCTGCGTAAGCCGTCGTATGTTCGATGTCGTGCCGCCCTCCGTATCCGCCTTGTACACCTTGAAATGCGACGCGCCGCGTGCCGCTATCTGCGGCAGGTGCGTGATTGTGATTACCTGCATGTGCTCCGCCATCTGCCTCATCATCTCGCCCATACGGTTGGCCACCTCGCCTGATACTCCCGTGTCAATTTCATCTAAGACTATGGTCGGCAGCTCCGACTTCGACGCTATCAATGCCTTGATACACAGCATGACGCGCGAAATCTCACCCCCCGACGCTATCTCCGTTATCGGGCGCAACGCCGTATTCCTGTTGGCCGAGAAAAGGAACGACACCGCGTCCCTACCCGTTGGCGTATACTCCTCCGTCTCAGTCACATCCACACTCAGCGAGGCATTCGGCATACCGAGATACGAAAGCCGCTCCACCAGTGCGCCCTCAATCTCGCCCGCCACCCCGCGCCGCTTGGCCGAAAGGACTGACGCAGCCGCGTCAAGCTCCCCGCGCAGAGCCTCTGCCTGACGTGCAAGCTCCTCTATCTCACCATCATACTCATCCATGCGCTGCAACTTCGCCTCATACTCCTCCTGCAACGCCATCAGCTCCGCCACGCTCTTAACCCTGTGCTTCTGTTCGAGCGTATATATGAGATCAAGCCGCTCCTCTATCTGCCTCTTGCGCTCCGGGTCAAACTCCATGTCATTATACATCGTGTCGAACTCCCCGCCGAGGTCGCGCAGCTCTATCAGTGCCGACTCCATGCGCGAGGCAAGCGTCTCTCCCCCGTCCACATAGCGTGCTATGCGCCTCACCGCCGAGAGAGCCTCCTTAAGCGATGGCAGAATGCCGTACTCTTCAGAGTCGAAGCGCGCCGTGACGGCGGAAAGCTCAGACTTCACCTCCTCCGCATGGTTCAGCCTGTCGAGCTCCGTCTCAAGCTCATCCTGCTCCGTGACCGACAGTGCTGCCCCCGCAAGCTGGTCATACTGGAACTGTGCGAAGTCTCTCTCCGCCTGCGCCTCCTGCGCCTGCCTCTTCAGATTGTCTAATGCGTGCGTAACCCGCATATATTCTGCATACCGCGAGGCATACCGCGCCCGCTCCTCCTGCGAACGCGCAACAGCATCTACCACTTTAAGCTGGAACGACGAGTCGTTGAGCAGCAGGTTCTGGTGCTGCGAATGTATGTCCGTCAAATATGGAGCGAGCGACTTCAACTGTGCGAGCGACACAGGCGTATCATTGACAAACGCCCGCGACTTGCCGTTCGCGTGTATCTCTCTGCGCACCACTGTCTCATCGTCATAGTCAAGGTCAAGCTCCTCAAAGACAGGCGCAAGGTCATAGGCCGCTATGTCGAAGCGCGCCTCCACCACACACTTCGTCTCCCCGTCACGTATGGCCTTCGCGTCGGCACGCTGACCCATCAGCAGCCCCAGCGCGCCCATGATGATGGACTTTCCCGCCCCGGTCTCGCCAGTGATGACAGTAAAGCCCGGCGCAAGCTCCATGTCCAGATGGTCTATCAGTGCATAATGCCTTATCTCAATATGTCTGAGCATATATCCTTATTCTAATATCTCCTTATAGCGTTCGGACGCGGTAGGGTTTATGTCGTTCAGTATCTCGTTCACGGACTTCTTCTCCTCCGCTGTGCCATGCCCTTTGAATATGTTTATCAGCTCGTCGTTCTTCGAGTCGAGGAACGAGATGATGAGTATAGCGTTCGGGTTCTCGCGGTTCAGGTCGCGCAGCACCGGCAGCCCGGCGGCAATCTTCGCACGCGCATTGTCCACATTGGCCGCCATGTTGTCGAGAGCCTGACGGTGATAGGTATAGAAGAACTCCCTCAGCGGACGGAAACGGCTATCGTTCAGGTTGCTGACCAGCGCGTATCGGTTACGGTTACTGTCGAACGCCTTCCACCCCTTGGCCTCATTCTCGTTTGAGCGGTTCTGGCTCATGTTCACTATCTGCTCCGCCTGAGTGAACATTGCTGACCCGCCGAGGTTGCTGTACGAGTCGAGGTCAAGCCCTATTATGATATAGGCGTAATAGGCCAGCACTGCCGTCAGGTTCGACTCGTATGTACTGCTGTTCACCTCTATCGGGTCAAACTCCTTGTATGTGAAGTTGAAATCCTGGTCGCGGAAGTTTAATATCGTAGTCGTGTACGACGAGTTATACACCGGACGCGATGCCTGCACTTGCAGTTCGCACATCATCACGTCATCGGCATACGAATTGACGATTATCATGAAGTTGCAGTCTATCCTCTCGAAGTCCGAGTATGTCATGTCCGTCCACTGCTGGCTGTTCAAGAAGTCATTGAGGTCGTTCTCCAACGTGGTGAAGACCTGCTTGTTCGTGCCCTCCACCTTGTCGCTGTTAAGTGTCAGGTTCACGTTAAGTTCCTGAGCCCCGACGGTCAACGCGCAAAGCAGGCCCGCGAGTAGTGCCGCTATCCTGTTCATTTCCTTATCCGGTTTATCATGTCCACTATATCACGCGCCACCTCCGTTTTCGGTTTCAGTGGAAATGCGATTTTCTCGCCCGCGCTCGTGAGTATGGTTATCTTGTTGGTGTCATAGCCGAAGCATGCCCCTTTGTCGTTCAGCGAGTTGAGTACTATGAAGTCAAGGTTCTTGCGCCTCATCTTGTCGAGGGCGTGCGCCTCCTCATCATTCGTCTCGAGGGCGAAACCCACGAGGAACTGCCCTTCGTGCTTAGCCGCACCTACGGCGGCGGCTATGTCGCGTGTCGGTTTCAGTTCGAGGACGAGGTTGTCACCCTCGCGCTTTATCTTCTCCGCCGCCACGCTCACCGGGGTGAAGTCCGCCACCGCCGCGCACAGCACCGCGCCGTCCATCTCCCCCCAGCGGGACAAGACCGCCTCATACATCTCCGCCGCCGACTCCACGTCTATCCGCCTGATTGACGGATGGCTGACCGACAGCTTCACCGGCCCTGCCACGAGTGTCACCTCATGCCCCGCCTCGGCACACGCCTCCGCAATGGCAAACCCCATCTTGCCGCTCGAATAGTTTCCTATGAAGCGCACCGGGTCTATGCGCTCATATGTCGGCCCTGCCGTTATAAGTATCTTCATCTGCTCAGTCTGTTACTCCCATTATAAACTCCACTATCTCCGCAGGTTCGGCCATGCGCCCCTTGCCCGTAGTGCCGCATGCCAGCTCACCTTCGGCGGGGTCTATGAAACGTACGCCCATCTCCCGTAAAGACGCTATATTGCGTTGTACCACCGGATGGCAGTACATCCGCGTGTTCATGGCTGGGGCTATGAACACCGGCTTGTCGAAAGCAAGGAATGTGGTCGAGAGTGCGTCATCAGCTATGCCACACGCAAACTTGCCTATGATATTGGCCGTGGCAGGGGCAACTACCATTATGTCCGCCCAGTCGGCATGGGCTATGTGTTCAGGGCTGATGTCTCCCGATGTGTCGAACATATCCGTATAGACCCTGTTCCGCGACAGCGTCTGCAATGTCATGAGGGTGACAAACTGCAACGCGTTGCGCGTGGCTATCACCTTGACTTCCGCCCCCGCACGGACGAACGCCCTTATGAGTTCTCCGCACTTGTATGCGGCAATGCCGCCCGATATGCCGAGCAGTATCTTCTTATCCTTAATCATAGTTTATCCTTGATGCGGGACAGGTCGTCCAGAGTGGCACGGCGCAGCGATATGGCGCATCCGCCGCCCGGCGCGAGCTTCTGCCGGAACTTTGTCCTGCGGTCTACTATATATTCTCTTATCACGTATGCCATGGGGTTGTCCTTCCAGTCGGCATCCGGGGCGTCGGCATAGACTGTCGCCACGTAGAGACACCCGGGGTCGAGGAACGAGAGGTCAATCCGAGCCTTACGCCCGTGCTCATCGGTGACAGCACCTATGAACCAGTCGCCCGAACGCTTCCCGCGCCGCGCTATGGTGATGTAGTCACCCGGCTCCGCTTCGAGTATGCGGGTATCCGTCCAGTCGCACTCCACATCCTTGATGAACTGGAATGCGTCCATGCGCCTCTCGTAGTTCTCAGGCAGGTCGGCGGCCATCTGTATCGGGCTGTACATAGTCACGTAGAGAGCCAGCTGCTTGGCCAGTGTGGTGTGTACCTGACAGGGGTTGCCCTCCTGATAGCGTGACATCTTTATCTCAAATATGCCCGGAGTGTAGTCCATGCCGCCGCCCATGAGGCGGGAGAAGGGCAGTATGGTCTCATGCTCAGGCGGATTGCCCGTGCTCCAAGCGTTGAACTCGTTGCCCCGTGCGGCTTCGCACGCCAGCAGATTGGGGTAGGTGCGGGAGAGGCCAGTGGGGCGTACAGGCTCATGGGCGTTGACCATGATGCGCCGCTCCGCCGCCTCGCGTACTACGCGGTTGTAGTGGTTCACCATCCACTGCCCGTCGTGCGTCTCGCCACGCGGGATGGGCCAGCCGACATAGCCGGTCTTCACGGACTTATATCCGTACCGCTCCATGAGGTCAAACGCCTTGTCCAAGCGTCTCTCGTAGTTAGTTGCCGAGCCGGAGGTCTCGTGGTGCATAATCATCTCCACCCCCCTGCGGCGAGCATATGACGTGACGGAGTCAATGTCGAAGTCAGGGTATGGAGTCACGAAGTCGAAGACATCCTCTTTCCAGTTGCCAGCCCAGTCCTCCCAGCCTACATTCCACCCCTCGACAAGCACTGCGTCAAGGCCATTGTCCGCCGCGAAGTCTATGTAGCGCAGTACATTGGCGGTGTTAGCCCCGTGCCGCCCGTGGGGCGAAAGGCTCTGCCAGTCCGTGCTGCCGAGCTTCACATTAGAGACATCGGCGTAGCTCCACGAGCTGCCGCCGGGGATGTGCATCTCCCACCACACGCCGACATACTTCACAGGCTTAATCCACTCGGTGTCGGCTATGCGGCACGGCTCATTGAGGTTGAGTATCATGCTGGAGGCGAGCAGCTCCTCCGCACGGTCGCTCACCATGACGGTGCGCCACGGCGTGCGGCACGGGGTCTGCATGAACGCCCTCACGCCCGGCACAGCACTCGGGGGAAGCACCACCCGGAAAGAGAGCCTCTGACGGTCGAGCATGAGGTGCATGGCGGGATAGTCATCGAGCGCAGCCTCGAAGATGTTGATGTAGAGGCCGCCCCGCGTCTTCATCATCAGCGGTGTCTGTACCATGTCAGGGTCGAGCACACGGTGCGTCCCTATCGCGCTGCCGTCCACCCGCTTAGCGTCAATGTCCGAGAGGCGCGACGTGGTATAGCAATATTCGTTCGAGTCAAAGTTGCCGGGCAGCCAGAAGGCCTTGTGGTCACCCGACATGGCAAACTCAGTCCGCTCCTGCGCTATGCGGAAGTAGGAGAGGCCGCTCTCCTCAGCATCGAAGAGATAGCGGAACGCCACGCCCTCGTCATAGAGGCGGAACTCCACGGTCATGGCGCGGCGCGTCAGCGGCTGACGGAGGGTTATCCGGTAGAAATTACAGTTGTTCCTGATGGTATCATACTGGCCGAGGACGGGAGACCAACGCTCATCGATGCGTCCCGCCTCGACTGTGTCGATGACAAAGCCAAGGTCAAGCCGTCCGCCATCGGCCAACTGGAAGCCCATGCGCCCGGGGCGCGTGACCTGCGTGCGGCCACGGCGCACCTCGTAGTAAGGCACGCTGTCCACGAGCGAGAAGCCGCACGAGAGCACCCCGCCCGGAGAGCTCATCTCCACCACGCTTTCCGCACGAGCGAAAAGCGGGAGCAGTGCCAGCAGCAATATTATCATGTATCTATTCATACGAACCTATCATTTGACCGCCTCGCGGTAGAAGAACCTGCACCGGGTGTCGCTGATGGCGTGGCTCTCGATGTCCAGCGTCGCTGTATCACACACGGCAAGTTCGTGTATCTGCGATATATAGAGTTTGGAATAGGCTCTCGAGCTACCCTCCTGCAAAGCCGCCACATAGACGAGGGCATCGTAAATCTCCTCGCGAGTCATCTCGTCCTTGGTGAATACGTAGAGGCCGTATGAGCGGTAGTCGCCATAGAAACCGTCGCAGACCTTGCGCACCTTGCTTTCAAGTATGCGCTTCATGGGGAGGGCAAGCCGCCAATACTCGTACTCCTTATGGCCCACGGTGCTTATCTCCGCCACGCCATAGGCGTATCCGCTCTGTCGTATGTCATCGGCCACCGTGTCGGGCAGCTTTATCACGTCGTCGGCCGCCAGCTCATTGAGCATCCGTATGGCTTCTATCTTGGACTCGTTCATGGCGCGTGTCACCTCGATGCCCATAGAGCGGTCGGGCATCTGCAAGTCGGGCCTGTCACGGTTGACCAACCCGCCGTAAGGCTCCCCGAGAAGATGCTCAAGCGTGAGCTTGGCGTACCTCTCGAAGAAGCATGTGTCAAACTTTGTCAGCAGACGGCGGTCGTCGGCGGTCAGGGTCAAGTCCATGAGTTATCCAGTTGATGTGACATGCAAAGTTAGCGGTTTGCGTGGAGACTTGCAAGCGGGCGTGGCTATTAATGTGCGGAAAAGAGGCGCGGCGCGGGGCTGGGATGCGGGCGAGCCGCCAGACGGGCTGCACGGCGGGGCGGCGGGGGTCAGGGCGAACGGAGGCCGCGCGGGAACGGAGGAGGGCGACGAAGTAGGCACGGGCAGCACCTATGGGCGTGCGGTAGCCAAGGCGGGCTGCCTCACGCTGCCAATGAGCCTTGCGCACGGGGTCTTTGAGGGCACGAACGGCAAGGGCGTTGGCCTCGGCGAAGAGGCGGCGGGCGGAGAGCTGGGCGGGGGTGCGGGGGTCGGTCTGAGGCGTGAGACGCTTGGTGCAGATGCGTCCGGAGCGTACTGTGAGGCAGTAGCCCGAACGGGAGAGAAGACGGCGTGCGCCGATGAGTGTGCCTCGTGGGGAGAGTGTTATTATTGCCATCGGTTTGGGGTTTAGTTTTGACGCAAAGTTACGGCATGAAAGTTTGAGAAGCAAGATTTTGCGCGAGTTTAACTTGACGGCAGTCTGTTGTTTGGGATTGAAAGGGGCGGTAGCGAGGGCGGGTTACGATATGTAAGCGGGGGAAGGAAGGAGGAGTTAAGGAACGGAAGCGGGAGGATTAACATTTGACAGGGCAGAAGCGAAGAAAAGGCGGAGGGCGGCGCGGGAGACGGGATTTTAACACTTGGGAGCATGGGGCGAGGGGACGGGGAGGAGAGAGGGCGAACCTACGTGTTTGGGGTATATGCATACAGCATACTGTTTGCTATGATACCCAATGATATAAATATTAAAATCCAAGTTTTCATTTCAGTCTGATTTTTAGAGTTTGACAAAACGGTATGTCATCGGTGGCGCGCCTAAATATATGCCGCCATCAGCAAGTTCCAGCGTGAGGACTTCGCCGTCGTACGACGAGACCTGATACATAGGCCTAGTGTCTTCAGGCATTTCTGAACAGTCGCACTCTTCTGATTGGAGCGAACCCCATTCATAAAATACCCCATCCTCCAGTTTGTAGCATTCATGATTTTCGCCTCCGCTGACTATTTCGCCTTCCGGCGAGGTGATGACCTCTCCTCCGAAAATGGACTCACAAGAAGAATAGTAGAGAGTGTCATTGCCGCTGCCAATGAGAACATTGCATTTCGTGGTATTTAGCGAGGTCACGCTATGTCCGTCAAATGTCAGTGTCAGCCGTCCGTCACCCTGTGTATGGGCTTCGTCTATACATACCCAAGAGCCTATTATGTCTGCCTGACTTAGCGGCAGGCTGTTCTCGCAACCGCAGAAGAGCAACAATGGGAGCGAGAGGATGAAAAGAGTTGTCTTTTTCATATTAATTAATTTCCCTATCAGAACGATGCAAAAATATTTTCTCATTGTACTGAAAATTTAATATTAATAAGTTCCGTTTCTAAAGTGAGAAGTCTGCTGCCATAACAGCTTTCATAGAATTTAAAGACGGGAGTAAACGATATAAGGTAATCTCCGGCTGGCAGATCTTCTGCCGGTTTACCGAGAGACACATCGCTATATGCACCAGGAAAGCGTGCGGTCGTTATCTTGCTTTTATGTGGAAGAATATAACCATGCGCTGATTGGTCGAACAGAATTATCGGATTCCACCTTCCTTTCAGTTCCCCGTCAGATGCACTGACAATGTCGAACCATTCAGGGTGACACAGTGCCTCAGATGTATAATAATCATACCATAAGGTGTCATTCGACAAATTAGTTACGATGTATTCCACTTCTATTGTCTCTCCTTGGGAAAACACGCAGGTCTGCTCGCCATTTAGATTTTTCGTATGGCAGGTTATGACTATATCGCTATTTTCGATTGAGTCCGCAGTTTTCTTTTCGCATCCGCAAAGCAAGAGCGGGAGCGAGAGGATGAACAAGCTGAATTTCTTCATGATTTTATCTCCTTATGTTTAAGTGTTTATCTCCTGCATGATTTGGTGGCCGCCGCCCATGCTGTCAGGCTCTGTGGCGTGGGCGGGACACTGTGGTGTGGATTTACGCGGCGGCCTGACCCTGATGTGCGCCGCGTCGGGCTTGTTTATTAAGGTCTGCAGGGCTTGGCGTGAGGGGTGCGCCGTGCAGTGTCGGCGGCCACGCGCGTCAGGGGCGGGGCAGATCCAAAGTGTCGCCGCGATAGGGAAGCGTGTGGTGGAGTGTGTAGATTCGCGTTTTCATGGTTTATAGATGCAATCTGTAAGTATTATGTTTGTGTTCTAATGTTAGCAAAGGTAAGGGTTTATGTATGGACAAGCAATAGCCAAACTATTAATTTAGTTAGATTTAACTTTTATGGGGTTGCAGTTGTGGCAGAAGACGGGAAAAGGCAGGGAGGAGAGAGGGTGAGGATAGGGCGAACCTACGTGTTTGGGGATGGGAGGCAGGGGATGAGTGGAAGGGGAATGAGGGTTGGAAGCAGGGGCGGAGAGGAGGAAAAAATGGAGACGAAAGGTGGAGGGAGAATAGTGGGGAGGTGGACGAGTATGGAGGGGATGGAAACGGGAATAAGCGGGGGTGCAATGGTGTCAGAGTAAGCGCGGGAGAGGGGATTTGGCGATGTGCCGGAGGATGGTGATAAAATAACCTGCGATTAATCTTGCGAATACCGATTTTTTCCCTAATTTTGCACAGAGTAATGCACCTATGTGCACACCATCAACGGCCGCGGCTATCAGTGAGGAAACACAGCATGGCAGGCAGGCGCATAAATGAATGAGAGCCATGGAGGTCAAGAAGTCTATCAAGAAGCTATTCAACAAGTTCTCGTCGTCTCCAGACCGCATAGTGGTCACGGGAGGGATGGGTTATATCGGCTCACACACTGTGGTGGAGCTAATCAATGCGGGGTATGAGGTTTACATCATCGACAACCTGAGCAATTCGAGTGTCGATGTGCTGAACGGCATAGAGAAGATAACGGGCGTGCGGCCTGTGTTCGAGAACATAGACTGCACGGACTATGTCGCACTGGACAAGTTTTTCAAGAAGTATGAGGGCATCAAGGCCATCATCCACTTCGCGGCGCACAAGGCGGTGGGCGAGTCGGTGGAGAAGCCGCTGCCGTATTACAGGAATAACCTCACGTCACTCATCAACATATTGGAGCTTATGCCGCTGAACGGCATAAAGTCGATAGTGTTCTCATCGTCATGCACGGTGTACGGGCAGCCGGACGAGCTGCCGGTGAGGGAGGACGCGCCGATAAAGAAGGCCCTTTCGCCGTACGGCAACACGAAGCAGATATGCGAGGAGATAATACACGACACGATACACTCGAACGACAAGATAAGGAGCATCATACTGCGCTATTTCAACCCGATAGGGGCACACCCGTCGGCCGAGATAGGGGAATTGCCGAACGGAGTGCCGAACAACCTGCTGCCGTTCGTGGCACAGGCGGCGGCCGGAGTGCGCAAGAAGCTGAAGGTGTTCGGCAACGACTATAACACTCCGGACGGGTCGTGCATAAGGGACTATATAGATATCATGGACCTGGCAAGGGCGCACGTGTGCGCCATGAAGCGTCTCATCGACGGGAAGGTGGAGAGCGTGGAGACATTCAACCTCGGCACGGGGCGCGGACTCTCGGTGCTTGAGATTATCAAGACGTTTGAAGAGGTGAACGACATCAAAGTGCCATACGAAATCACGGGGCGGCGCGAGGGGGACATAGAGCAGGTGTGGGCCGACCCGACGTACGCCAACGAAGTGCTGAAATGGGAGGCGAAGGCGAGTGTGGAGGAGACGCTGCGCTCGGTATGGCGATGGCAGATGCACCTGATGGAGCAGGAGGAGGACCACACTAAGGGCGGAGGCGTGATTTCGGGGAGCTAAGAAGAGTAGCGGTTTTTCAACAGGCACATATTAGAGGGAGTTCCTGCCGTGTACCGTAGGCGTACGGGCGGGACATATATAAAAAAGCATGCGCCGTGATACGAGAGATGTATCGCGGCGCATACTTTTTATCTACAGCCGTGCAGTGCGCACGGGCGGGCAATCAGAAGAGGTATCTGATGCCGAGGCCGAAGCTGGACATACCCCAAGTGTTGTAGCCTACCCAGTCGTGACCGAATGCCGGGCCAATGACAGGCGACCAGTCGAGAGATAGCTGCATCGGGAACCAGAAGTTGTACTCTACACCAATGCGTCCGGCTACTCCGACAAAGCCTACGGGGTCATGGAAGCCCCACATTCCGACACCGCCGCCGACTCCGGCATACCAGTTCCATGTGCCTTTTTCCTGCCAAGAGGAGATGGGGAAAATCCAGTCGTAAGTCACTACGCCTTCGATGCCGAAGCCGTTGAGGAATGGCAGGCCGGCCTGCAAGTTGACCATGTTATTGCCGAGCTGATGCTGGTAGGAGAACTCGATGCCATGACCGAGACGGCCACCGATGGCGCGGGACTGCGCGTTTGCGGCAAGCCCGATGCAGAGCATCAGGGACATTGCAAAGATAAATCTCTTCATAAAATCACTTTTTTATAGTTGAAACATAATACTTAAACAGCTTGACCAAGAGACCGCGCCACACGCCAACATACGCAAAATGAGCATGCAGGAACGCAACACGCACACATGACCCCGCCAACGGAAAGGCGTATAATCCAAACCCGACGGGAGAGGCACAGCCTATTTAGTTTTGCAAAGTTATGTATAAATAACCGATAACGCAAACTATATCAGACTTTTTTTCTTACCAAGTGGACGTGCATGTGGTTAGCGGAGGCGCGTGATGGGTATAATAGAGAGCGGAAGGAGAGGGTGCGAGTTCGCGTCATTTTTGCAACAATAAGACATAAAAAGAGCGAACCGCTTGGTTGAGGGTAGCGGGAGGGTAACGGGGAGGTAGCGGGACGGCAGCTATATACCTTGGCACACAAGGCGTTACAAAGGCAGAAATGCAGGCAACGGGAATGGGCATAGCAAACGGGGTGTACATTTCCGTCAATGGAGATATGTACGGACATCACCGAGGCGGGATGCGCCTGCACAGGGGGACGGAGAGGCGGGAAGTCAGTCCTCCTTGGGGTAGCGGAACGAGGTGTAGAGGTCGAATATGGCGGCAATGACGAGAGTGACAACCCACGCATTGCGCCCGGTGTACATGAGCCAACAGGAGGCTATGAGGAAGACCGCGCCGACAGCGAGTATGTTGTTCAGCCGCCTGACGCGGAAGTTGTCAGAGCGCGGGAGCGTCAGATAACGCCCAACAATCAGGAGCAGCACTCCGCCGAAGAAGGCGTATTGCGCAGCCGTGTGGCCAAGCATGACGGCGAGGGCGGAGAGTATCACCACGATGTAGCCAGCCGCGAAGATGATGAACTGATATGTCAACTTAGTTTTTCCCATAGCGGGGGCAAAGGTACAAAAAGTTGCGGGCAAAGCCAAACGGCAGCGCGTGAGGGGCAGGGAGGAGGGAGGGGGTTTTTACCGTGTCGCCGATTTTGAGTAACTTTGCGGCGGAGGGAGCGGGGAAAGCACCCCACGAAAAGCCATAAAAAGAGAGACAAGAATGATGCGTATCGACATAATCACAGTTCTGCCGGAGATGCTGCAAGGGCCTCTGACGTGCTCCATATTGAAACGCGCACAAGACAAGGGGCTTGTGAAGATAGTAGTACACAATCTGCGGGACTACTCTACCGACCTGCGCCACAGGAGGGTGGACGACTACGCCTTCGGCTTCGGGGCGGGAATGGTCATGACATGCGAACCTATATTCCGCTGCATCGAGGCATTGAAGGGCGAGAGGGAGTATGACGAGGTGATATTCACCGCGCCGGACGGCGAACGGTTTACACAGCCGATGGCGAACCGCCTCTCCATGATGAAGAACATCATCATACTGTGCGGGCATTACAAGGGTGTGGACCAGCGGGTGCGCGACACACTGATAACCAAGGAGATTTCCATAGGGGACTACGTGCTGACAGGAGGGGAGCTGCCTGCGGCCATCATAGCGGACGCGGTGGTGCGCGTCATCCCGGGCGCGATAGGGGACGAACAGTCCGCCCTGTCCGACTCGTTCCAAGACAACCTGCTTGCCCCGCCGGCATATACGCGCCCGGCAGATTTCCGTGGGATGAAGGTGCCGGAGATACTGCTGAGCGGCAACGAGAGGAAGATAGCCGAATGGGAACACGAGACGGCTCTCGCACGTACACGCGCCCTGCGGCCTGAACTGCTGGACGGAGAGTGAGAAGTACCTTACAGAGAATGAGAAAGTTTCTGACATGGGGAGAGACAGGCTACAATCGAAGGTGAACAGCGCGCTGAAAGAGTACGGCATGATAGAGGACGGTGACCACGTACTCATCGGGCTGTCAGGCGGCAAGGATTCGCTCGCGCTTGTCGAGTTCCTCGGTGCACGGGCGAAGATATTCAAGCCTCGGTTCCAGGTCACCGCGCTGCATGTGGGGGTGAGCAACGCGGGCTACAAGTCGGACACAGAGTACCTGCGGAGGTTCTGCGAGGAGAGCGGCGTGGAGTTCCTATACGAGGAGACGTCGTTCGAGGCAGACCGCGAGGAGCGACGCTCGCCATGCTTCCTGTGCGCGTGGAGCAGGCGCAAGGTGCTGTTCGACACGGCGAAACGCATGGGATGCAACAAGATTGCCCTCGGGCATCATCAGGATGACATACTGGAGACACTGCTGATGAACATGGTGTTCCAAGGGTCGTTCTCCACGATGCCGCCCGTCATGAAGATGGACCGCTTCGAGATGACCATCATACGCCCACTCGCCCTGCTGCGCGAGAAAGAGCTGCGCACCCGCGCCGAGGAGCGGGGATACCGCCGCCAAGAGAAGAACTGCCCATACGAGAAGGTGAGCAACCGCACGGAGATACGCGCCCTGCTGGAACAGATGGAGCGGCTCAACCCGGAGTCCGCCAACAGCCTGTGGAGCGCGATGTCGAACATAAAGAGGGAATACCTGCCGCGCAGGGCGGAAGGGGAGATATAATCAAAGAGGAAAGAAGAAACGCCGCAACGGGGAAGATTACCTATTGCGGCGTTTCTGTGTATCCGTATAGTCCGTGGGGCAACGGAAGCTGTCGGCGGGATGTGCGGCTGACGTGGGCTTCCGCGCCTCAGGTCACTTCCTGGGGGCGGACTGCTGAGTGTCGGCGGCTTCGCCCATCTTACAGGTGCCGTTGAATATGGCCTTGGGCTCTATGGCTATGATTTTAGTGATGATGTCGCCGGAGATTTTGGCGGTGGATTTGACGGAGAGGAGCTCACGTACCGTAATCTGCCCGGAGAGATTGCCCATGACTTCCGCATTCTGACAGTCGACAGTGCCTTTGATTACACCGAGTGTACCGACTACGACTTTGCCTTTGCTTACTATGTCGCCCTCTATCTCACAATCTATCCTTATGTCGGAGTTGGTAGTTATCGTACCCACTATCTTAGTGCCTGCCGACAGCATGTTGTGAGCCATGCCGCTATTGATTTGCTGTTCTTTTGACATATAATACCCTTGTGTTTTTCCTGTCAGGCCGGTCTTGACCTTTCAGCCCGCAAAATAAAGGAAAAATTTCCATTCCGCAAAAGGGCGGGCGCGATTTTTTACCACGGTTTCCGGGTTCGGGGATGAGGAGGGGTTGTCAAGACGGGGGAGGAGCTCCGGAGATGCTCCGTATGGTGTCCGCAGGCGTTCCATCGAGAGTACGTGTTTTTAACCTAAATTTACACTTGGGGTTTTGTGAGGGAGAGAGACGAGAGGAGAGGGGGTGGATAGAGGGTGGAAAGGGGGCAGGAAGGGGTTTGATGAGGGTAAGGTGTGGGTTGGGCGAGGCTTCGGAGGGGATGGGGAAAGGATAGGGCGAGGGTAAGGGGAGGACAGGGCGAACCTACGTGTTTCGGGGCTTGATTGGGGGGTGAGGAACGGGAGGACGGGAGGGGATGCCGGGGCATAGAGATGTTTCACGGCCGTCCAAAGGAGGTTCAAAGGCTGTTTAAGGTCAGTTCAAGGACGGTTTTAAGGCTGTTCAAAGGCCATTCAAAGAGAGTTCGGGGGCGGTATAAAGGCGGTTAAGGGGAGGGTGAGGTCAGCTTGGAGGCCAATATGGGCATTTCACGGGCAATTTATGGCGTTTCATCTGCGACGGAAGATGGAAGTAAGAGGATATACTCTATCTTTGCAGACGTAAAGCTAATAATAGGAAAGGGACGTTTAAGTAATATTGGATAAGGATTGTCTCACGAAAAGATGTGAGGGTATTACTTGTTTTTTTAATGTGATTATGGACAGGGGCAGCCGTAGTGATTACGGCTGCCTTTTTTGCTATTGTGCATTCCGAGGGTATATTGTAACTTCGCGGGGAGAAGGGTCAAGGAGCGCGGCACGGCACGAAGGAGATGCACGCGCCGAGCCGGAAAAGACTAACCAAACGGAGAGTGCATGAGAGATATACACGAGACCAGAGGCCGACAGCGGGAGTATTTCCTGACAGGGGCGACACGTGGGACGGAGTTCCGCAAGGGGCAGCTGCGCGCACTGCGCAGGGCGATAGAGAGGCACGAGGAGGAGCTGTACGCCGCACTGTACAGAGACCTGCACAAGGGTCGAGACGAGGCTTTTATTACGGAGCTGAGCATAGTGTATCAGGAGATAGGGGCACAGCTGCGGCACGTGGGGCGGTGGAGCCGGAGGAGGAGGGTGCGCTCCGCGCTGCAAGTGCTGCCGTCGCGCAGCTACATAGCGGCAGAGCCTCTCGGAGGGGCACTAATCATCGCGCCGTGGAACTACCCTGTCAACCTGCTGTTCACGCCTCTGGCGGGGGCTATCGCGGCAGGATGTACGGCAGTGCTGAAATCGTCGCCCTACACGCCGCACGTGGACGAGGTGATGGAGAGGATAGTGAAGGAGACTTTCGAGGAGAGGTACATAGCCTATTTCCGTGGGGGACGGGAGGTGAACAGCGCACTGCTGGCCGAACGCCATGACATCATCTTCTTCACGGGCAGCCCGGCATTGGGGCGGGTGGTCATGGAGGCGGCGGCGAAGCACCTCACGCCGGTGGTGCTGGAACTCGGGGGGAAGAGCCCGTGCATCGTGGACAAGGGGGCGGATGTGGAGATGGCGGCGAAGCGCACGGTGTGGGGCAAGACGCTCAACGCGGGGCAGACCTGCATTGCGCCCGACTACCTGTTCGTTCACCGGGCGGTGAAAGAGGAGTTCCTCGCGGCGGCGGAGAGGTACATCAGGGAGTTTTACGGGGATAACCCGAAGGAGTCGCCGCTCTACCCGCGCATAGTCTCGGAGAAGGCGATGGAGAGGCTGAGGGGACTGATGGGCTCGGGGGGGAGGGCCGTCATCGGCGGGGAGTACGACATGGGGGAACGGTATATCGCCCCGACATTCATAGAGGGGATAAGCCCCACGTCGCCCATCATGGAGGAGGAGATATTCGGCCCGGTGATGCCCGTGATGGAGTTTGAGGAGACGGAGGAGGTGATAGAGTACGTGAACTCTCACGAGAAGCCGCTCGCGCTCTACTACTTCGGCGACAGGCGCACGGCGCGGGAGGTGGAGCGGCGCACCTCGTCGGGGGGGATGTGCGTGAACGACACGATAATGCACATAGCCAACCCGCACCTGCCGTTCGGCGGCGTGGGGAACAGCGGCATGGGGGCGTATCACCACAAGAGGACGTTCGAGGCGTTCACGCACAGGAAGGCGGTGCTGGTGTCGCACAGGAGTGTGGAGCTGCCGGTGAAATACCCTCCGTACAAGTGGATTAAACATATAGAACATTTGCTGAGATGAAGTATAAAGCAGTTTTCTTCGACGTGGACGGCACACTGGTGTCGTTCGCCACGCACCGTGTGTCGCCCGCAGTGGAGCAGGCCATAAAGGAGCTGAGGGCGGCGGGGGTCAAGGTGTTCATTGCCACGGGGCGCATGCTCTCCATGCTTGACCACGTGAGGCACATAGAGTTCGACGGCTATGTGGCGTACAACGGGGCGTGCTGCACGGACGCGGAGGGCAGGATAATCTACTCGGACCCAATACCGCAACGCTATATGGAGGCACTGCGCAGGCGGCTGGAAGAGAGGCCGTTCCCAGTGGCGTTCATGACGTTCGGGGAGATGCTGCTCAACTATGAGCACCCGTCGGTGGACTGGCTTGCGGAACATATAGACATACCGCGCCCGAGGGTGGCACCGATGGATGAGATTATGAGCCACGAGGTGTACCAGATATGCGTGTTCCTCGACGAGAAGGAGACGGAGGAGCTGCTGCGGGAGACGCTGCCGGAGTGCACGGCGGCGCGGTGGATACCGCTGTTCGCGGACGTGAACATGAAGCACATCAACAAGGGAGCGGGGATAGACCACGTGATTAACCACTTCGGGATAAGCCTCGGGGAGACGATGGCGTTCGGCGACGGGGGTAACGACATAGCGATGCTGCGCCACGCGGCAGTGGGAGTGGCTATGGGGAACGCCTCGAAGGAGGTGCAGGCCACGGCGGACTATACCACGGGGACTGTGGACGAGGACGGAGTGGTGCAGGCACTGGTGCATTTCGGGCTGCTGTGAGGGAGGGGGAGAGAGCGGCGCGTCAGAACAGGCAATCTGCCTCGCCAGTTTCGGAATGAGCGGCGCAGTCATTTACAAGAGTAAACTCCTTTGTTTTTACATGCCTTAATAGGGATGTGGCAAAACGTTACACTTCCCTGCTTTGTGGAGTAATCATCTGATTTGGGATTCGGAGTGGATGGGGGAAGGTAGAGAGAGGCGCGAGGAGACAGGGAGAAGGTAAGGAGAGGGTAAGGCGAACCTACGTGTTTCGAGGGGTGAGAGGCCGGGTGAGAGATGGGGGAAGAGGTGTCGTGTTTCCTGCGTTTTTGTCATTAAGTGTTTTTTGCGAATTGAAAGAAACTGTGTATCTTTGCGTAAACGCAAGACAGGCTGATAGGACAGGGAAAGGGGATAGAGATGTATCAAAAGCAATATGTTCAACAATAAATTCAGTGTCATGAGAAGGATTTTTACATTTGTATGTGCGCTGAGCCTCGCTGCGGCGGCATGGGGGCAGGAGTTCAGTGCAGTGAATGAGGATGGGAAGACCATCAGTTACACCGTCACGGGAGAGGGCGAAGTGGAGGTCACCAGGCATCCGAACTCTTCGGGAACGGAGTATGAGGGGGATGTGAGGATACCGGAGACGGTGGAGCACGAGAGTGTGACATATACCGTGACGGGGATAGGAGAGGAGGCGTTTGCATACAGCGATTTGCTTGACGCGGTAGAGATACCGGCATCGGTGAAGGCAATAGGTGCGAACGCGTTTCAAGGCACAAGGCTCAAAGAGGTGGAGATACCGGAGGGCGTGACGGAGATAGGCACGGCGGCATTTCATTCCTGCTTCAATCTGGAGACGGCAGTATTGCCGGGGAGCATCACGGAGATAGACACATTGACGTTCCAGTATTGCTACTCGCTGAAAGAGGTCAATATCCCGGCCGGAGTGAGGAAGATAAACTTAGGGGCGTTCAACTATTGCCTTTTGTTAGAGGAGATAGAGATACCGGCATCGGTGAAGGAGATAGAGAGCCTGGCTTTCGCCTATTGCCTTTCACTCAGGGAGGTGAGATGCCACGCGACGGATGTCCCTGCATTGGGAGATGTGGAAGAGGAGACAGGGGTCTTTACGACGAACTATCTTGTCAACCTGAGCTTTAACTATTATGACGACACGTACGGCGAGATAGACTTCGAGAGCTTCAAACATGATGGAGCCAAGCACGCCACACTGCGTGTGCCGCAGGCATCGGTGGAGGCTTACCGCGCAGCCGAGGGCTGGGGCACGGGCGTATGCCATCCGGAAGAGGAGGATATGATATACGACTCGTGGGGGCTTTCCTTCGGAGTGGACGGGGAGGTATGCAACTACTTCCACGAGATAGAGTCGCTGGAGGGCGGCGGGACTGCCACTGACGGGACAGAGGCGGAGAAGGGCTTCGGCGTGTATGCCGAGAACGGCGTGATATACATAGAGGGGGAGACGGAAGGCGTTGAGGTGTATGACATCACGGGACGCAGGGTGTACACGGGCAACAGCACGGCGGTCAGCGTGGGCCGTGCGGGCGTGTATATCGTAAAGAGCGGAGAGGAGACAGAGAAGGTGGTGGTGAGATAAACCCAAAACGGCTGAGAAGCAGAGGCGCGGCGGCATGAGGGAGAAGGATAGCCCCATGCCGCCGCTTTTTGTGCGGAGGGAGAGGGCAAGGAGAGGATAGGGCGAACCTACGTGTTTCGGGGCAAGAGAGGCGGATGCGGTTTGGGGGTACGGGGATTTTTGTGTAACTTTGTGTGCATGAATTAATAAAGGGAACGAATGAAACCAATGATAAAATACAGGGGCGGCAAATCAAAGGAAATTCCCAATATCATGTGGCATATTCCTCAATTTACAGGACGTTACGTCGAGCCTTTCTTGGGAGGTGGAGCACTGTTCTTTCATCTTGAACCGCAACGAGCTATCATTAACGACATAAATTCAAAGTTAATGAAGTTTTATCGTGGAGTAAGAGATGACTACTCTAATCTGCGGAGAGAACTTGATGAAATAGAATTGTTGTACACTAATAACAGAAATGAGTTTGATGCATTAAAAGCTTTACATCCTGATGAACAAGTTGAAGATAAGAATGAAGAATTGTATTATCTTCTACGAGCAATGTTCAATGAAACTATGGATAAATCTTATTCGGATGCGTTGCTGTATTATTACATCAACAAAACAGCATACTCAGGAATGATACGTTATAATGCCAAAGGGGAATTCAATGTTCCTTTTGGCCGTTATATTCATCTTAATACCAAGTCAGTCACTTTGTCGCATAGTAAATTATTGCAACGTGCAGAAATACTTAATACAGATTATAGTGATGTGTTTAATATGTGTAGGGACGACGATTTTGTTTTCCTTGACCCTCCTTATGATTGCATTTTCTCGGATTATGGAAATGAAGAGTACAAAGATGGTTTCAATGAAGACAACCATAGACGATTAGCGAATGATTTTGCCAATCTTCCCTGCAAAGCATTAATGGTTATTGGACGCACTCCTTTAACGGAAGAATTGTACAATGGTTATATAGTAGATGAGTACGAGAAGAACTATGCCGTAAATATCCGAAACAGATTCAAGGCTGCCGCAAAGCATATTATTGTAGCTAATTATCGGAAATGCTGGGATAATATACGTGTTTGTTCATCGCAATATGCAGTTTATAACGAGCCGGAGACTGCTCAATTACGATTATTTGAAGCAAGACAACCTTATGGCACGAATAGATAGTCAATTATTATTTCTAACGACATCCCCTCGTACGCCGGAGAAAATGATACCCGAAATTGAACTACTTGCCGAACATTTTGCAGGTAATCATTGGAATAACGAAACGCAATGCGCCTTTATGGACATCTTGCGTGAAGAACAATTCTTTAATGGAAAAGGCGAGAATGACCCTGCGTTTAGCGCACGCAACAGGATAAACCAAACCGTGCGCCTAAATCTCTTGGTTTTGTAGTCCTGTCTCCTAGTATTTCCATTACTCCGGCAGGACAAGCTTTGCAGACATCTAAACGAAAGGAAGAAGTATTTCTCCGGCAAATGCTGAAGTTTCAAGTGCCGTCACCATATCATAAACCAACACCAAAGGCTGCCTCTTTTTGGGTAAAACCATATTTGGAGCTACTTCGGTTGGTACGTACTATGGGCACATTGAAATTTGATGAGTTGCAGATATTTGGAATGCAACTTACAGATTGGCGTAACTATGAGGACATCGTTCAAAAGATAGAAGCATTTCGTATTGCAAAAGTAGGGCATCAAGGAAGTTATAAGGCATTCAAGGCAGAATATCTGCGTAATGAGCTTACACGTATCTTCGAAGAGAGGATTATGAATGGAGAAACGCAAACTCGAGAGAGCAGCGATGCGTCATTGGATAAATTCCTAAGGACACAATCAAGCAATATGCGCGATTATGCGGATGCTTGTTTCAGATACTTGCGTGCGACGGGACTTGTGAATGTATCACACGTTGGAAAATCGTTAAGTATCGTGCCAGAGCGCATGGAGGATGTAGATTACATTTTGCAAACAATAGACCGTAATCCTTGTTTTATTGATAATGAAAGAGACTATATTGAATATCTTGGAAATGCAACAGTACCACAATTACTTACGGACGACAGGCAGAAACTTGTTGCAAAATTACAAGCAGAGTTTCCACAAGTTGTGTTCAACCAAGAAGCTGAAATCTCTGAATTGAAAGATTTGTTGGCGGACCTCACGGAACAAAGGAAAACAGATACATTGAACAGGCAAGTGGCCGAAATAAAAGACTATAAGCTCTATGACGACATCCAAAACACATTCAAACAAATTGAAAATAAAGAATTATACGATGCCCCATTGGTGCTTGAATGGAACATTTGGCGTGCCATGACGATGCTTGATGGTGGAGAAATCAAGGCGAACCTGAATTTTGATGATTTTGGGAAGCCTCTTTCTACCGCACAAGGAAATATGGCTGACATTGTATGCGATTATGGGGATTATATCCTTATTGTTGAAGTTACGATGGCAAGCGGACAGAAACAATATGATATGGAGGGCGAACCTGTAAGCCGCCATTTAGGGAAAATGAAAAAAGCGAGCGGTAAACCTTGTTATTGCCTGTTCATTGCTCCTACGATAAACGAAGCCTGTATCGCTCATTTTTATATCTTGCACCACACTAACATATCATATTACGGAGGAAGATCTACGATAATACCATTATCTTTGAATGTTTTTATGAAAATGCTTGAAGATAGTCATAAAGTGGATTATACACCAAATTCTCATCAGGTACTCCGCTTTTTGGAACGATCAAATGAACTGGCACAAACTTGTAAGGATGAGAATCAATGGTTTGAGGAAATAAATAAATCAGCTGTTAATTGGTTAAGGTAATATGTAAAAAGAACACAGAAACAAGATTACAGGAAACCGTAAATTTATAATTGAACTACAATTGAGTTAATCTACAGAATATTGGAGGTTGTTCCATAGTTTTTTTCTAATTTTGTCAGTAAAACTCGCGCCGCCCGCTCCGTGAGACGGAGAGCGGTGGAGGTCAGATGGTTATAAGCTATGAAGAAGTTTAAGGAGTATACAGGGTTCAACCTCTCGGAGGTGAACAAGCGGATGTTAGAGGAGTGGGACAGGAAAGAGCTGTTCCACAAGAGCATAAAGCTGAGGGAGGGCGCGCCGTCGTTCGTATTCTACGAAGGGCCGCCATCGGCCAACGGCATGCCGGGCATACACCACGTCATGGCACGCACGATAAAGGATACGTTCTGCCGCTACAAGACGATGCGGGGATATCAAGTGAGGCGCAAGGCGGGATGGGACACCCACGGTCTGCCGGTGGAGCTGGGCGTGGAGAAACGGCTCGGCATCACGAAAGAGGACATCGGCAAGAAGGTCACTGTGGAAGAGTACAACGCCGCCTGCCGCAGCGACGTGATGAAGTACACCAAGGAGTGGGAGGAGCTCACGCACAGGATGGGCTACTGGGTGGACATGGAGCACCCCTACATCACATACGACAACAAGTATATCGAGACGCTGTGGTGGCTGCTGAAACAGCTGTACAACAAGGGACTGCTGTACAAGGGCTACACCATACAGCCCTATTCGCCCGCTGCGGGCACGGGTCTGTCCACGCATGAGCTGAACCAGCCGGGCTGCTACCGCGACGTGAAGGACACGACCTGCACGGCGCAATTCAAGGTGGTGGGCGACGTCGCGCCGTTCAAGGGTCTGGCGGACAACTTCTATTTCCTCGCATGGACTACCACACCATGGACACTGCCATCGAACACCGCGCTCTGCGTAGGGCCGAAGATAGAGTACCTCGCCGTGAAGAGCTTCAACCCGTACACGGGAGAGCCGGCTACATATATCATAGCCAAGGCGTTGCTCGGCGCATACTTCAACCCCAAGGCGGAGGAGCTGCCGATGGAGGATTACCGTCAGGGGGACAAGCTCGTGCCTTACCGCGTGGTGGGCAACTGCATGGGTACAGACCTTGTCGGCACGCGCTATGAGCAGCTTATCCCGTGGGTCAACCCGGGCGAGGGAGCGTTCCGCGTGATACTCGGCGACTATGTTACGACAGAGGACGGTACGGGCATAGTACACATCGCGCCCACATTCGGTGCGGACGACGCGTTTGTTGCCAAGAAAGCGGGCGTGCCGGGGCTGACCATGACCACGAAGAGGGGCGAGACACGCCCGATGGTAGACCTGACGGGCAAGTTCTTCAAGATAGAGGATTTGGACGAGGCGTTTGTCCGTGAGCGCGTCAATGTAGAGGAGTACTCGAAATATGCAGGCCGCTTCGTGAAGAACGCCTATGATCCCGCCCAGACAGAGCAGGACGAGACACTCGACATCTCACTCTGCCTCATGCTCAAAGCGCAGGGGCTGGCATTCAGGATAGAGAAGCACACGCACAACTACCCGCACTGCTGGAGGACGGACAAGCCGGTGCTCTACTACCCTCTCGACAGTTGGTTCATCAAGACGACGGCTTGCCGCGAGGAGATGATGAGGCTGAACGACACCATCAACTGGAAGCCTCAGTCGACAGGCACAGGCCGCTTCGGCAAATGGCTTGAAAACCTCCAGGACTGGAACCTGTCGCGCTCGCGCTACTGGGGCACTCCGCTGCCGATATGGCGCACGGAGGACGGCGCAGAGGAGATGTGCATAGGCTCGGTGGAGGAGCTGATGGAGGAGATAGAGAAGGCAATCAAGGCGGGCTTCATGACCGAAAACCCGTACCGCAACTTCCGTCCGGGCAATATGTCAGAGGAGAATTACAGCACCAAGAACATAGACCTGCACCGCCCATACGTGGACGGCATAATACTTTGCAGCCCAAGCGGCAAGCCGATGAAGAGGGAGGCGGACCTGATAGACGTGTGGTTCGACTCGGGCGCGATGCCGTATGCGCAGATACACTACCCGTTCGAGAACAAAGAGGCGTTCGACTCGCGCCGCGTCTACCCCGCCGACTTCATTTCCGAAGGCGTGGACCAGACACGCGGATGGTTCTTCACGCTCCACGCCATAGGCACCATGGTGTTCGGCTCTGTGGCGTTCAAGAATGTGATTTCCAACGGACTGGTGCTCGACAAGAACGGCAACAAGATGTCCAAGCGACTGGGCAATGCAGTCGACCCGTTCTCCACGATAGAGAAATACGGCTCAGACCCGCTGCGGTGGTACATGATGACCAACTCGTCGCCGTGGGACAACCTGAAATTCGATGCCGAGGGAGTCGAGGAGGTGCGCCGCAAGTTCTTCGGCACGCTGTACAACACATATTCGTTCTTCGCCCTCTATGCCAATGTGGACGGCTTCGAGGGCAAGGAGGCCGAAGTCCCGGTGGCGGAGCGTCCGGAGATTGACCGCTGGATACTCTCGCTGCTCAACTCGCTGATAGCGGAGGTGACAGAGCATTACGAGAACTACGAGCCTACACGCGCCGGACGCGCCATATCCGACTTCGTAGGCGAGAACCTCTCGAACTGGTACGTGCGCCTGAACCGCAAGCGTTATTGGGGCGGAGAGTATTCGCAGGACAAGATTTCGGCATACCAGACCCTGTACACCTGCCTGCTCAATGTGGCAAAGCTGATGGCCCCCATCGCGCCGTTCTTTGCCGACCAGCTGTACACTGACCTCGTGGCGGCAACGGGCAAGGAGAGCGCGGAGTCGGTACACCTCGCCGAGTTTCCGACAGCGGACATGTCACTGGTGGACAAGAACCTTGAAAAGTGTATGCAGCTCGCGCAGCAGTCGTCGTCCATGATACTCGCGCTCCGCCGCAAGGCAGAGAAGAAGGTGCGCCAGCCGCTGCAACGCGCCGTGATACCCGCGCCCGACAAGAAGACTCTGGAGCAGCTACAATATGTGGCTGACCTCATCAAGGCAGAGGTCAATGTGAAAGAGCTCCAGATAGTGACAGAGGAGAACTCCACGGTGTCACTCGTCAAGCGCATCAAGCCGAATTTCAAGACGCTCGGCAAGCGTTACGGCAAGCAGATGAAGGAGATAGCCGCCGAGATAGGCGCGTTCACCCAGGAGCGCATCGCACAGATAGAGCGCGACGGGCAGATGACGCTCAACCTGCCAAGCGGCGATGTCGTTGTGGAGCTCTCCGATGTGGAGATTGCCACGGAGGACATGCCGGGCTGGCTCGTGGCCAATGAGGGCACGCTCACCATCGCGCTCGATGTCACCGTGACGGAGGAGCTGCGCCAAGAGGGCATAGCGCGCGAACTCATAAACCGCATACAGAACATACGCAAGTCAAGCGGCTACGAGATAACCGACAAGATAACGGTGCGCATCGAACGCCGGGACGAAATCACCGATGCAGTCACCAACTTCAAGCAGTATATCGCCTCGCAGATACTCGCGGAAAGCATACTGCTGGAAGAGACAGTGGCCGATGCCGTCGAACTTGATTTCGAGGAATACACGGTAAGACTCTCGGTAGAGAGATGCTGAAAACCGGACAGCACAGGGCGCGGGACAAGCACACCGATGCTTCGTCCCGCGCCTTTTATATACCACACACTACCCCCCCCCGCACATACCGCGCCCGCGAGAGACGGTTCTCCACAGCGTTTCCCCCGACAGGAAAAAAATAATATGACTTTTTATGGCACAGCGTTTCCCTAATTGGAAAATTTAAGCTAACTTCGTATAATGAAACTGAGACAGATTGTTTAACACTCAAAAATAAGATCACTATGTTTTGTCCAAAATGTGGAAATGAGATGCCCAACGGCATGACCCGCTGCCCGAACTGCGGAGAGATTATCGAACCGCGCCAGTCCGGCGGTTACTACAATGACAACCGTCCGGAAAAGCCGAACAACTATCTGGTGTGGTCCATCCTCGTGACCCTTTTCTGCTGTCTGCCATGCGGCATTGTGGCAATAGTCTACTCGGCCTCAGTCGACTCGGCTTACTACGCAGGCGACTATGCACGTGCCTTCTCGGCATCGAAAAAGGCGTACACATGGATGCTTGTCAGCCTCATCAGCGGAATAGTCATTTACTTGGCCACCGTGCTGTTCTACACGGTGCTGGGCGGGGCGGCACTGATGTCGTCCGAAGCACTCTACGACCTTTAAGCCCGCAGCAATACGGGAAGCCGCGCCGTACGGGTGACCACGTACGCACGTGGTTTCCTTCGCATATATGACAGCCCACAGGTGCAAATGGTCTTATGCGGCGGCGGCCATTGCCGTGGTCGCCGCCGGTCTGGTGCTTTTCCTCTTCAACCCCGAGGAATCCGGCCTGTTTCCGCGCTGCCCGTTTCTGATGCTGACGGGATACGAGTGCCCCGGCTGCGGCTCGCAGCGCGCCATACACGCGCTGCTGCACGGTAACCTGTGCGCCGCTTGGGGCTATAATCCGCTGCTTGTCATCTCATTGCCTTACATCATCGTGGGTCTCATGGCAGAGATGTCATTCCGACGTGTGCCGTTCATGTGTGCCGTGCGCAGACACCTCTACTCCGGACGTGCCGTATGGGTAGTGTTGGTTGTGATAGTGGCCTATTGGATTGGAAGGAACATAATATAAGCAGTGCGGCAAGATAGAACGGTCAGGGCAGTCCTGCGGGACAGCCCTGACCGTTTTTCATTTCATGGCTGTTATATGATAAACACCTTATACAGCTTCTCAGGCTTATTCTTATAGCGTGACGGCAGGAAATATACCGCCCACGCCAAGAGCAAAACAAGCATTACGATACTGAAAACCGTGCTGTGCGGGACAATGATGCCTACACACAGCAGCAGTAGCAGCGTGGAGACAGCCACAGCCTTACGGCGGCGGACGAACATCGTCTCATTGATTATCACTATCGAGTTTGACTTGACCTCCAGCGGTATGAGGTAATACCCCAGCCCTATCTCCACCTTGCCGTCCGTCACGCCGTTGATTTCCATACATTCGTCACTCACAACACTGTCATACAGGGGCTTCCCCTCCTGACTTACAGTGATACGGTTCTTTAAGCCGTACTGGACATTGACCATCAGTTTCATAACAACATACTTATTTGGTTTATATAAAGGCGTGAACTTCCTGCAAAGGTATATAACTTTTTCTAATTCACAAAAAAAAACACTTGAAAATAAACCACAATAAACTCGTCACTCCGCATCATCTTATTTCTCCGCAACTCAGCTTCTGTTGCCGTCTCGCCCACTCTGTATCCTCAAATGCTAATTAAGTTTACACATAAAGGAGTAGGGCGGGCATCTTCACATAAAGAGGCAGACATGTTCCCGTACGAAGACAAGCAGATTCACGCATGGAGGCAGGTACATTATGGCAGTGGCGCAGGCAGGAGAAAGCCAAAAGCCACATGCTTACGGAGCAATAGCCTGCCGCTAATCAAGCCAGAGACCGAAAGGCACGGGGATAGCCGTGGCAGGACTATGGCTAGAAAGGCAACAAAGAGAGGAGGAGACAAGGCTCAGCCTCATCTCCTCCTCTCTTTGTCCTTAACGCTCAGCCCCCGAACAGTCAGGGACGGCAGACGTTATCCCTTTATAGCCGCTATGCCGGGCAGCACTTTGCCCTCTATCGCTTCAAGCAGCGCACCGCCGCCCGTAGAGACATAGCTTACCTTGTCGGCTAGACCGAACTTGTTGATACAAGCCACGGAATCACCGCCGCCGACGAGCGAGAACGCCCCGTTCTCAGTGGCTTCGACTATCGCCTCAGCCACAGCGCGTGAACCTCCGGTGAAGTTGTCAAACTCAAACACTCCCGTAGGACCGTTCCACAATATCGTCTTGGATACCTTTATCACCTCGGCGAATGCCGCCTCTGATGCCGGTCCTATGTCCATGCCCTCCCATCCGTCGGGTATATCGTTGACGGGCACGAACTTCGTATTGGCATCATTGGCGAACCTGTCCGCTATCTTGGCGTCAGAGGCCAGCACGAGGTTGACATTGTTTTTCTTCGCCTTGTCGAGTATCGAGAGAGCCACGTCCAGCTTGTCGTCCTCACAGATGGACTGGCCCACCTTGCCGCCGAGAGCCTTGACGAACGTATAGGTCATGCCGCCAGCTATGATTAGATTATCGACTTTGGTTAGCAGGTTCTCTATGATATCTATCTTCGACGACACCTTGGAGCCGCCCATGATGGCCGTGAACGGGCGGACGGTGTGCGCCATGACCTTCTCTACGGCTTCCACCTCCTTCTCCATCAGATAGCCGAACATCTTATTCTCGGGAGAGAAATACTCAGCCATCAATGCAGTCGACGCATGGGCGCGGTGCGCCGTGCCGAAAGCGTCGTTCACATAGCAGTCGGCATACGACGCGAGCAGCTTGGCAAACTCCTTCTGGCTTGCCTTGACAGCCTTTTTAGCGGCCGCCTTCTCCTCGTCGGTAGCCTCCTCGGAAAGACCGCGCGGCTTGCCCTCCTCCTCTGCGTAGAAACGCAGGTTCTCAAGCAGAATTGCTTCGCCCGGCTTCAATGCCGCGCACGCCCCGGCCGCCTTGGCGCAGTCGGGCGCGAACTTCACGTCCACACCGAGCACCTCACTCACATGCTTCAATATATGCCTCAACGAGTACTTTTCGTCAGGGTTCTTTTTCGGCCGTCCCATGTGCGAGGCGATTATAAGGCTACCGCCGTCCGCCAGTATCTTTTTCAGCGTCGGCATCGCCGCCCTGATACGGGTGTCGTCCGTAATGTTGAAATTCTCATCGACAGGGACATTGAAGTCCACACGTACAAATGCCTTTTTCCCGGCAAAATTGAAATTCTCAATAGTCTGCATATACCATAAATTTAATAAGAGGCAGGCCCGCGGCCTCCCCTTTGTTCTACTACTACTCTAAAACGGTTGCCGCACGAGGCGGAGAGGTCAGTAAATCACCTTCTCCACGGGGAGTATCACCATGTTCTCCACGCCATACAGCTTCAGTTTCTCCACGATGTCCCACAGGCGCGTCTCGTCCATGACGGTACTTACGCCCACCCACTCCTCATCGGCTATCGGTGTCACCATCGGGCTTTTGAGTGCGGGCAATATGTCCAGCACAAGGTTGAGATACCTCTTCTCGACATGCATCATCACCAGCTTCTTGCCGACAGCGTTCTGCACCGCGTCTATGCGCTGCACGAACTCATCAAATATCATGCTTTTGGAGGGTGTAAGCTCACTCGTCACTATCATGACCGCCTCTGATACCATGACCGTCTCCACCTCTTTCAGGTTTTCGCTGAAGAGCATCGTGCCGGAGTGCACCCTGTCGCAGATGGCCTCCGCCATGCCGAGCTTCGGTGCTTTGTATACCCCTTCACGCATAGTGCGGAGCGTGGCTTTCACGTTGCGCGAACGCAGGAACTTGGCCACCAGCTCAGGATACGGAGTAGCGATGCTCTTGCCTATGAACCACTCGATGCCCTTGTACTTCACGTCCCTCGGGATGGCGAGCGATATGGTGCAGCGGTCAAAGCCAAGTTTTCGGATAATACACTCCTGTGGTGTGTGGTACATCTTGGCGAGGCACTCCCCCACTATGCCGACATCGGCAACTCCGTTAGCGACACACTCCGGGATACGCTCTTTTTCAATGAACACCACCTCGGCGGGAAAATTACTCGAACGGATTAGCGAGGGGTTCTCCTCCCTGATGGTGAGTTCCACTCCTACGCGACTCAGGAGGCTGATGCTCTCCTGCATCATCCGCCCTTTCGACTGTATAGCTATACGCAACATATAAAAAGCAGCTTGTTAAAAATATACTTCTATTAATCAGGGTGTCCGCAGCACTAGGGGACACCCTATACACGCCATAAAGCGACAGACAAGCACACCGGCAACACGCCTGACCGATTGGCAATGCCGCGACACATCCTATCTTGGCGCAAGCAAAGATAGCGATTATTATATAATAACTGAACCCGTAATGGAAGAAAAGTACACCCCGCACAGCCGTTTTAACTATATTTTTAAAATGTCACACAGTCACTAAACCCGTCTGCCACACCTCATGCCATGCGAAAAAGAGAAGGACGCTCCATCATACAGTGGAACGTCCCCCCCTTCAAAAGCTATAAAAACAAGCATCTAAACGGCCGAAACGGTCATCTGCCGCCCAAGCTGAAAATCCCTACAGCATAGGCGGACATCCGTTCCGATTACTCGGCTACTGCCTCTTCGGCAACAACCGCTTCCTCTACAACTGCCGCGCTGTCAGCGGTAACTGCTGCAGAGTCAACAACTTCCTCTACAACAACTTCTTCTTCAGCCACAGGAGCTACCTCCTCAGTAGCGGCTGCCGCCTCTTCTGCTTCTGCTTTTTCTGACTTGTTTCCGCAAGATGCAAATGCTACCATAGTAGCAACTGCAACAAACATTACTAACTTTTTCATTTCAAAAAAATTTAAGTGGACAAATAGTTGTGCATTAAAACGATGCAAATTTAGATATAAATCCAACATCTTGGTACATCAGACCTATTCTTTTTTATAAAATTTATCATTCGCACGCCATTTTATCGCAACAACTTGTTTATCAGAGCATTACAACAAAGAACGCGGCACTCATCGCAGATGTGACGCCAGCCTTTCCTCCGCCATACGCTCAAAACGCGTCCCTTTACGGCCATAATTGGCGTAGGGATATATCGAAATTCCCCCGCGCGGAGTGAAAAAGCCCGTCACCTCTATGTACTTCGGGTCCATGAGCCGTATCAGGTCTTTCATGATGATGTTCACACAGTCCTCATGGAAAGCCCCGTGGTTTCTGAAACTGAACAGATAGAGTTTCAGGCTCTTGCTCTCCACCATCTTCACATCGGGGATATACGCTATACGTATCTCCGCGAAATCAGGCTGTCCGGTGATTGGGCAAAGGCTCGTAAACTCCGGGCAGTTGAACTGTACCCAATAATCATTCTCCGTATGCCTGTTGTCAAACGCCTCAAGCACCTCCGGCGCATACTCCGTCCTATACTCGGTCTTGTGGCCGAGTGCGGACAACTGTTCTCTCAATTCCATAGCTTTATACTGTTTAGTTTGTTCCTCGCCCTGTGCCTGGTGGCCTCACACTCCTCTCTCGTCCGGCGACCAGATGAACTTGTGCATTTGCAGCTGCAAACGCGCCTCCGAAAGCGACGGCTCGTCCAGCATCAGCTCCACTATGCGACGCGCGTCATACAGCCCCCACACCACGCCGATGTATATCTGCGGCATGGGTTCACCGTGCGCGGAGTAATGCCGCTCCATACGCTCCACAAGTGAGAGCATCGGGGCTATATCCCCATCATCGCCCACGACGAACTTCACCACGTCCCGTGCGCCGAGGCAGAAGTAGTTGTCCATAAGCATCCGCCGCTCCACGCCGCTCGACGGGAGCTTATAGTCCAGCGTACAGAAGACTTTATCTCTTAGCCCTGCCTCCCACAGCGGACCGATTGGCACAGCCCCGTTGGTCTCCACATTGGTCTCATAGCCCTCTGCCGAGAAACGCCGGAGCAAGTCAGTCACACCACCGTGTATCAGCGGCTCTCCGCCCGTCAGGGTGATGCGCCCTATCCGCCGGTCAAGCCTCTCCACTATCTCGTCGGCCGACATCTCGCGGTAACGGCACTCTTCCTCTTCGCCGTACAGGGCGTATCTGCTGTCGCAATAAGAGCAGCGCAGATTGCAGCCCGCCAGACGCACGAACTGCGCCGACATCCCGCCTCGGCGGCCCTCGCCGTCTATGCTGCGGAACATCTCCACCACCCGGTACTTCCTCTCCGCCATACTCATCTGATATACGACGCGCTGTTGTGTTCGCTCTCCTGCACATCCACGCGGTAGCAACAGGGCTGAAGCCTGTCGCAGATGAACTTCGCAAGGTTCTCCGCCGTAGGGTTGAAGTCCACCACGTCGTTCAGCACCTTGTGGTCAAGCAGGTCAACGATGTTCCGCTTAATCTCAGTGAAATCCATCACCATGCCGTTAGCATTGAGGCTCTCTGAGCGCAGCCACAGGTCTATCACCCAGTTGTGGCCGTGCATCGCACAGCACTTCGACTCATAGTCCAGCACAAGCCTGTGAGCCGCCGAAATCTCTATACGCTTCCTTATCTCGTACATCACCGTCTCTCCGTTATGCCGTTGGCCTGCGCCTTATGCGCGTCCCTCTCTTTCAGATACTCCTCCAGCCCGTGCCGCCGAAGCTTGCACGAAGGGCAGTGGCCGCACCCATCGCCCACAATGCCGTTGTAGCAGGTGAGCGTCTTCTCCCTCACAATGTCGAACACCCCAAGCTCATCGGCCATGCGCCACGTCTCCCTCTTGTCCATCCACATCAGGGGAGTGTGTATGACGAACTGGCTCTCCATCGCGAGGTTCAGCGTCACGTTGAGGCTACGGATGAAGTTGTCCCGACAGTCGGGATAGCCGCTGAAATCGGTCTGCGACACCCCCGTCACTATGTTAGCCGCACCGAGTTCACGGGCAATGACCGCCGCCACGCTCAGGAAAAAGAGGTTGCGCCCCGGCACGAAGGTGTTAGGCACTCCTCCCACAGGCACATCCTCGTCCATAGCCATACCGATGTCCGTCAGCGAGTTGTGCGCCAGTCCACCGATAAACGGCAAATCGACAACACGAAACGGCACGCCGGCCTCTCCGGCTATCGCCCTCGCCACATCAACCTCCGCCACATGCTTCTGCCCATAGGAGAAACAGAGCGCGTAGACCCTCTCAAACTCTCTCTTTGCCCAATAGAGGCAGGTCGTAGAATCCTGCCCGCCACTGAAGACCACTACTGCATCATTGTTCATAGCTGTATGATTTACGTTATGTTATCCTTTGAGACTGAATGGGTTGTACGATATGTCCTCGTCGTAGGTGTCTTCTTTCTCGCGTCGTTTGACATAGGTTACCACGGAGGCGGTCACGGGCAGTATCAGCACTTCGTATGCCGTTTTAAGGACGGTTTCCGTGGCTACAATGACGAACACTGTCCCTAAGGGTATCACTCCGATGAAGCCAAGGCATGTGAAGACGAGCGTATCGCCCGCTTCGCCTATCAGCGACGAGACGGCAGCCCTCAGCCAGAACCTGCGGCCTCGCTGACGGAGCTTCATCTTGCTCATTATAAAGGCATTGAGGAATGAGCCGACAAGGAAGCCCACCAGACTCGCCCCCATGATGCGCGGTGTCTGCGCCAGCGTGGCGGCATAGCCCTCCTGCATCCCCGCCCAGTGAGGCGACGGGGGCAACGCCACCGAAATCTGGAACATCACCACAGCCAGCAGGTTAGTGGCGAACGACATCCATATCACAAGCCTCATGTTCCTGTATCCCCACACCTCGCAGATGCAGTCGTTGATGATATACGAGAGCGGGAAAATCAGCAGTCCCGCAGTCGAAGTCAACGTAAACCCCGGGAGATGAATATCGAATTGCTTTACAGCCAGTATGTTCGATATTACGAGGCAGACGCTGCACACTATGGCCAGCATAAGGAAAAAGGCAGAATAAGTCCGTTTCATACTCTTCATTTTTAACGTCACATCCCCTGCGGGGATACGTATCCCGCAGGAGAAAACGGTATCAGTCACAGGTGAAGGCCAAAGGGAACACACATCAGAGAGGGCAGCCCCGCAAGGAGAGAGGCCGAGCCGCCGCAGCAGACAGCCGCGACAGAGCGAGAGCCGCAGACCTCCCCACAAGGGAGGGAGGCAGACGCGCCACGCCGACGGCAGCACGCGGGCGCAAGAGCACAACGGCACTCTCCTGCATTGACGAACGATACAATCGTGAAACTATATCCTCTGTTGTGTAAGCCCAAGGGGGAGAGGCGCATGCCCATCCGCCCGGCATCGTTCCTTGTTTTTTACGTGGTTGACCAAGCACACGGCAGCATCCGCCAGAGCGGCGGACACTCGCTATAAAAGACTATTGACCGTTGTCGCGGCGCGTGCAGCCTATCGGGGCAGCCTCATCGCCTCAAGCTGCCCTACGGCTCACTGCCGCAGGGCACAGCCTGCACACGACATCCGGTAACAGGCCGCAAAAGTACAACTATTTCTCCGAATAGACAAGCCCGCAGTCCGCCACTAAGCGAGGGCGGGGGCAGGAGGGATGGGCCGGGGAGGGCAAGAGGCAGAGGCTACGCAAAAGGAGATGCAGCCGAAAAATGCCCGTCTGGGTAGGCAAGCCCGTGCGGATGGGCTTCGGAGAGGCTCCGGAGACCCTCCGGAGCTGCTCGGTCGAGAGTACGTGTTTTTAACCCAAATTAGCACTTCGGAAGTCATGGGAGAATCTGTGGAGTGGGAGGTGTGCACGGAAAGGGTGCAGAGATGGGATGGACAGGAGGCAGACGGTGTAAGGGGTGAGGTAAGGAGGGTGGCCTGAGGCTCCGTAGGGGCTGGCTGGCCGTTGGCTCGAGAGTACGTGTTTTTAACTCTGATTAAGACTACGGGTTTGGGTGACGGACGGGGATGAGTGGGCTGAGGATAGGGAGGAGGTTCGTAGGGGCTGGCTGGCGGCTGGCTCGAGAGTACGTGTTTTTAACCTAAATTCACGCAGAGAGAAAGGTGAGGGGAGGAGGGAGGAATAGAGAGAAAAAGAGGGATGAAACAAAAAGGCGCGGCGGAGCACCAGTAAGAGGTGCTCCGCCGCGCTGTCTTATACTCTATACGGCTGTTTATTTCAACAGATTGACATAGAGGAAGCGTTTGATGCTCTTTTTCGGGGTTTTCTCGAACTCCTTGGGGTAGAGCTGTATGGCAACGAGGTTCTCGTAGGAGGCCGTCATGGAGTTGAGGTTCTTGCGGTTCTCCTCCATCACCATCTCAAGTTCCTTGTGCGAGAGCTTGGCCTCGTCGACAGCGTCGTAGTCAGGCACGACGAAGCCCACGAGCTTGTGGTCGGAGTTCTCGAGGACGAGGCTCTCCATGACGAAGGGCATGTTGTTCAGCTTGGCCTCTATCCCCTCGGGGTAGATGTTCTGACCGGAAGGGCCGAGGAGCATGGTCTTGTTGCGGCCGCGTATGTAGAGAGTGCCGTCGTCGTCCATCATTCCCATGTCGCCGGTGTGCAGCCATCCGTCGTCGTCAAGTACGGCGCGTGTGGCCTCCTCGTTCTTGTAGTAGCCCATCATCACATGCTCGCCGCGCACGAGTATCTCGCCCACCTCGTCGTCGGGGTTCTTCCTGTCGATGCGGGCCTCCATTGCGGGCAGCACACGGCCTACGGAGGTAAGCTTGTATTCGTTCCACGGGGTGTAGCTGATGAGCGGAGCGCACTCCGTCATGCCGTAGCCGACGGTGAAGCGGAAGCCTATCTTCTTGAAAAAGGCCTCGGCGTCGGGGTTCATCGGCGCGCCTCCTATTATCACCTGCGAGAACTCGCCGCCGAAGGCATCGGTCAGCTTGTTGCGCACGGCTGCTAGTATCGCACTGTCGATGAGGGGGACGCTGAGCGCCCAGCGCATGGAGCGTTTCTCCAGCATGGGCATTATCTGCTTGCGGTATATCTTCTCGATGATGAGGGGGACAGTGAATATGCAGGAGGGTCTGACCTCGGAAAAGGCCTTGAGCAGGACTTTCGGCGAGGGTATCTTGCCGAGATATGTGGTGTGAGAGCCGGCACAGAAGGAGGTGAGGAAGTCGAACGCGCAGCCATAAGCATGCGCCAGCGGGAGGAAGGCCAATGCGCGATTGCCGCACTCGAGGAGCTTCGTTCCTATGCCGAATGCGACATTGCCAGCCAGCGCATTGCCTGAGAGCATCACGCCCTTTGAGAAGCCGGTTGTGCCGGAGGTGTAGCTGATGCAGACAAGCTCCGTGTTGGGTATTGTCGGATACAGCACGTCGGCAGCCGTGTAGCCGTTGGGGTAACGCTTAGCGAAGGCGTCGGGCAGTTCTTTGACTGCTTTTTGTATGTGTTCGCCGTCGTGCTGATGGAGGCAGCGGAAGTCGTTAAGAGAGAATATGGCACGCAGGTCGGGCACTTTCTCCTCTTCGATGTTCTCCCATATATTGTCGCTCACGAAGAGCAGCTTGGAATCCGAATGGTTCACGATGTGCTGCACGTCGTTCGGGTTGAAGTCCTGAAGTATCGGCACTATCACCGCACCGTATGTGACTGTGGCGATATAGACCATGCACCAGCGTGCACCGTTTTTGCCTATGAGCGAGACCTTGTCACCCTTTTCAAGTCCAATCTGTTCAAAGAGCAGGTGGAGGCGGGCAATCTCCGTCCCGGCCTCGCCGAACGTGAAAGTCTGCTGCTCTATGTAGTCCGTGAACGCGGGCATGTCCCAATGCTCCTTGATACTGCTCTCGAAAAGGCGTATGAAATTCTCTTTAACCATAAGATAAATGTTGAATGTATTTGAACAATGCGCTCCCTATCGACGCGCCGACCGCGCCCGGGAGGCATATTTCGGCCGCGAAGTTACACATTTCCTGCCATAAGTGTGCAATTTCGGGAGGAGAATATGCACATTTTTATCTTAAGTGTGCACAGAATAGGCTGTATGTGCAACAAAGCGAGGGGGAAGGGAGCCCGGCATGTGAGCGAAACGGCATACGCGCAAACGGGGGCGCAGACAGAAGATGCACGGGCGGAAACGGGGGGATGTGGCGGACGGGGACAATAAAAAAGGAGACCCGGACGGTATCCGAGTCTCCTTTGTGATCCCAACAGGATTCAAACCTGTAACCTTCGCATCCGTAGTGCGATGCTCTATTCAGTTAAGCTATGGGACCGTGGCAATCTCTCAATTGCGGATGCAAAGGTAGGCATTTTTTCCATATTGGGCAAACAATCTTACGCTTTTTTGCTCCAGTTTCTCTTCACTTTTCCGCAAACCATTAAAAAACAAGTATATAGAGACGAGTTTTTATATTTACTTCACACTCAGAGAGCGCGAAATGACCCTACGGAGGAAAAATAATCGGGAGAAACAAGCCGGCCGTACCAATAAATTGCGTACCTTTGTCCGTAGTAACCAAAAACAGATTCATCATATGAAAAACAAAGTATTGGAAGCCTCAATATTGGCAATAGGCATCATCATCTTCGGGCTGATACTGCGCTCGAGTCTGCTCGACATGACCTCGGTAAAACGCACAGTCACAGTGAAGGGTTTCTCCGAACGGCTCGTGCCAGCCGACAAGGTCATATGGCCGCTGGCCTACACATTACAAGGCAATGACCTCGTCTACCTCTACGATAATGTCCAAAAGGTAAACTCCTACATCATCGGATTTCTGAAAGAGAACGGCGTGACGGACAGCGAAATAAACGTCGCTCCGCCATCAGCTGACGACAATGAAGCCAACAGCTACTCTGATAACAAGCCGCTGTACAAATATGACATGACGTCAGTCATAACAGTCACGTCATCAAACGTAGATACCATACGCTCACTCATCCTCCGCCAACCGGAGCTCTTTAAGGCGGGCATATTCCTTCACCAGAACGACTACCTCTATTCCATCGAGTATGAATTTACCAAGCTGAACGAAATCAAGCCGCAGATGATACAGGAGGCTACAATCGACGCACGCAACGCAGCCGAGAAATTCGCACAGGACTCCAACAGCAAACTCGGCAAAATCAAGTACGCACGGCAGGGGCAATTCTCCATTGAGAACCGCGACTACAACACACAGCACATTAAACTCGTGCGCGTGGTAACCACCATAGACTACAACCTGAAAGACTGACCGCGCCGTAAAGCGCAATCTGACAACAGGGCATCATTAACAGCGCATTGGCAAGCAGGAGCTTTGTTCCCGTTTGTCAATGCGTGTGATTTTGCGTACCTTTGTACCTGAAGACACAAGACAGGACGGGATTGGCATAACGACATGACCGCCAAATCCTTAGAGACATAAATACATTATTCGACTACATGCAGAAAATCAGAAACATCGCGATAATCGCGCACGTTGACCACGGCAAGACCACCCTTGTGGACAAGATGCTACTCGCCGGACAACTTTTCAGAGAAAACCAGCAGACAGGCGAACTGATGCTGGACAACAACGACCTCGAACGCGAGAGGGGCATCACGATACTCTCCAAGAACGTATCGATAACATACAAGGATACAAAGATAAACATCATAGACACGCCGGGGCACGCCGACTTCGGCGGTGAGGTGGAGCGCGTGCTGAACATGGCGGACGGCTGCCTGCTGCTCGTCGACGCGTTTGAAGGGCCGATGCCGCAGACACGTTTCGTGCTACAGAAGGCTCTCCAGATGGGTCTGAAACCTATTGTGGTGATAAACAAAGTGGACAAGCCGAACTGCCATCCGGACGAGGTGCAGGAGGCTGTGTTCGACCTGATGTTCAACCTCGACGCTACGGAAGAGCAGCTCGATTTCCCCACTATCTACGGCTCAGCCAAGCAGAACTGGATGTCCACGGACTGGCGCAACAAGACGGAGGACATCACGCCGCTGCTTGACGCTATAATAGAATACATCCCAGAGCCGCCCATGATAGAGGGGCCGCTACAGATGCTCATCACATCGCTGGACTACTCGTCATACGTGGGACGCATAGCCGTAGGCCGCGTACACCGCGGCACTGTGCGCGAAAATCAGGAAATCGCCCTCGTCAAGAGGGACGGGACAATCACGAAGTCACGCATCAAGTCGCTCAACACATTCACCGGACTCGGGCGCACCCCTGTGAGCGAGGTATCGTCGGGCGACATCTGCGCCATTGTCGGCATAGAGAATTTCGACATAGGCGACTCGATATGCGACGTGGAGTCGCCGGAACCGCTCACGCCGATAGCGGTGGACGAACCCACTATGAGCATGTCGTTCACGAACAACGATTCGCCGTTCTTCGGACGCGACGGCAAATATGTGACCTCACGCCATCTGCATGACCGCCTCATGCGCGAACTCGACAAGAACCTCGCCCTCCGCGTGGAGAAAGCACCGAACGCCGACGTGTGGACAGTCTCCGGGCGCGGGGTACTGCACCTCTCGGTCCTGATAGAGACCATGCGCCGCGAGGGCTATGAGCTACAAGTGGGTCAGCCGCAGGTCATTACAAAAGAGATAGACGGAGTGCTGTGCGAACCGATAGAGGAGCTGACAGTCAACCTGCCGGAGGAGTGCGCAAGCAAGATAATAGATATGGTGACACGACGCAAGGGAGAGCTACGAAGCATGGTGACACAGAAAGACCGCATACATCTGGAGTTCGCCATCCCGTCACGCGGCATCATCGGCCTGCGCAACAATGTGCTGACAGCATCGGCGGGAGAGGCCATCATGGCGCACCGATTCCTCGACTATGAGCCGTGGAAAGGCGAAATCGAGCGGCGGACAAACGGCTCCATCATCGCGATGGAGTCCGGCACGGCATACGCCTACTCGATAGACAAACTCCAAGACCGTGGGCGTTTCTTCATATTCCCACAGGAGGAGGTCTACGCCGGACAGGTGGTCGGCGAACACTGCAAGGAGGGAGACCTCGTGGTGAACGTCACCAAGTCAAAGAAACTCACCAATATGCGCGCATCGGGTTCTGACGAAAAGGTCAAGCTGATACCGCCGGTGGTGATGAGCCTCGAGGAGACACTCGAATACATCAAGGCGGACGAGTATGCGGAGATAACGCCACGCCACATACGCATACGCAAAATAATACTCGACGAGAACGAGCGCAAACGTGCATCGCGCGGATGATTGGCAGTAGCCGGACGAGTTGTTAAATAAATGCAAACAGGACAATATTGCGTAAACAGCACTTTTGCGTGTGCGCTTTTTTTGCTTACTTTGCATGAGGAAAACAAGAACAATCAAACATATCTGATCATGAAAGAATTTGTAAAGTACTTAGGGGTAGTATTGGTACTCGCAGGAGTAGTGATACTGATAGTGCACAGTCAGACGTTAGGAGCCAGCAATTCATATCTCGTAGCAGGCATGTGTTGCGTGACTATCGGTACCGTAGCACACATAATCATCAACAAGTTTGTGATCTGACAAAGAAGAGACATTAAGATTACGGTGCGTGTATCCCATGCACCATAGAGTCAAGCATTAAAACAGGAGACGGTGGCACGACAAGTGCTACACCGTCTTTTGTTTATGATATCAGCGTAGGAACACGGGTGCAGAACGCGTTTCTCATCTTTTTTCGTAACTTTGCATCATAGGACAAGCATCGGCTTCCTGACGGCATAAACACTTTACACTCAAGACTATATGGCAGAAGACTCTCTTATAACGGCATCAACGGAATATTCGGACGACAACATCGTCACCCTTGAAGGACTGGAGCATGTGCGCCGCCGCGCCGGCATGTACATAGGTAAACTGGGCGACGGCAGCTCCGCCGACGACGGCATATATGTACTCACGAAAGAGGTGATAGACAACTCGATAGACGAGTTCCGCATGAAGTTCGGCAACCTTATCGAGATACATCTCTCAGAACGCACAATGTCCGTGCGCGACTACGGCCGCGGCATCCCGCAGGGAAAGATGATAGACGCGGTCTCGAAGATGAACACCGGCGGAAAATACGATGACAAGGCATTCAAGAAATCCGTCGGGCTGAACGGTGTCGGCACTAAGGCGGTCAACGCATTGTCGTCACGCTTCATCGTGATGTCGTTCCGCGACGGCATGGTGAAACGCGCTGACTTTGAGCGCGGCAAACTAGTAAAAGAGTATGACCTCGAACCGACCAAGGAGAAGAACGGCACGTTCATCGAATTCACTCCCGACTGTGAGCCGCAGCACCCTCAGGAAAAGCTGTTCGACCCGAACTACGCGTTCCGCGAAGAGTTCATCGAATCCATGCTGCGCAATTACAGCTACCTCAATCCGGGGCTGACCATCAATTTTAACGGCAAAAAATTCGTCTCGAAAAACGGGCTGCTCGACCTGCTCAATGAGAACAACACGGCCGAATGCCTTTACCCAATAGTCCACCTGAAAGCGGACGACATAGAGATAGCATTCACTCACACAAACCAATACGGAGAGGACTACTACTCATTCGTCAACGGGCAGCACACCATACAGGGGGGCACACACCAGTCGGCATTCCGCGAAGCGTTCGGGCGCACGATAAAGGAGTTCTACAACAAGAACGGGATGGAACTCTCCGACATACGCAACGGTTTTGTAGGGGCGATATCAGTCTCGGTGCAAGACCCGGTGTTCGAGTCGCCGACCAAAATAAAGCTCGGCTCAAAGGACATGGCACCCGGCGGCCCTTCAGTGGCCAAATTCATAGGCGACTTCGTAAAAAAGGAGGTAGACAACTACCTGCACAAGAACCCGGAAACGGCAGACATTCTGCTGAAGAAAATACAGGAGTCGGAGAGCGAGCGCAAGGCGGTAGCCGGAGTCGCGAAACAGATTAAGGAACGTACCAAGAAGACCGCATTGCACAACACCAAACTGCGCGACTGCCGCATACACTACAACGACGCGCGCGGCGACCGCAAGGCGGAGAGCAGCATCTTCATCACAGAGGGAGACTCAGCGTCCGGCTCTATCACCAAGGTGCGCGATGTGGCGACACAGGCCGTATTCCCGCTCCGCGGCAAGGTAAAGAACAGCTATAAGAAACCTGACCAAGTATACACCAATGAAGAACTCGCGCACCTACAGGTAGCACTGAATATAGTCGACGGCTTAGAAGGGTTACGTTACAATAAGGTTATAATCGCCACCGATGCCGATGTTGACGGCAAGCACATACGCCTGCTGCTCATGACATTCTTCCTCAAATTCTATCCCGAACTGGTACAGCGAGGACATGTCTACATACTACAGACACCGCTCTTCCGCGTACGCAACAAGAAAGAGACACGCTATTGCTATACTGAGGCTGAGCGTCTGGATGCGCTCGCATCGCTCGGCGCAAATCCTGAGATAACGCGCTTCAAGGGTCTCGGGGAGATTTCGCCCGACGAGTTCAAACGCTTCATAGGGTCAGATATGCGCCTCGACCAAGTGACTCTGCGCAAGGAAGACACCGTACCCGAACTGCTCTCGTTCTACATGGGCGACAACACCTCGGAACGCAAGAACTTCATCGTGGACAACCTCGTAATCGACGAAGACGAACCGTAAACCAATGTACACCAATCGGAGACACAGCCATGCAAATCATTGACATCATCATACTTACAATCATCATAGCGGTCTACATCCTCGCATTCCGCTGGGACAAGTTCGGACGCTATGTCTACCGGCACGACTTTGTGCGCGGCATCATCATCGGCTTCAGCGTAGCCATACTCTACACAGTGTCCAACTCCCTATTCAGCGGCCTGTGGCACGTGAAATACGGTTCCGTAATAAGCTGGGCTATAGCCATTATCGTACCGACCATCATGAATGTATGGATGAAAAAGCACCTCTCGGAGAAAGAGACTGAAGAGTGAGCGAGAAAACAATATCAAAGAGAGACGCCGTCCGGTTCCGGGCGGCATTTTTTTGTACTAACAATAGAAGAGCTGCCGAACTATCAAGTCCAGCAGCTCTTCTATTTCAAACTGTAAATAAAGAGTGTTACTTCACAATCAGCTTGCCTTGGCGCACCTTGCCCTCTCCGTCGACCACACGCACCACATAGACACCTGCGGCATTGACTGAGACGGTCACAGGCTCACCCTCAGGCTCAAACCTCTGCACAAGCATACCGTTGCTGCCGTACACTTCGACCATGAGGCCGTCGCGCTCAGCGTCGGTAAGCTCCATGTGGAGATAAACAGCCTCGCCTGCATTGACAGGGTTCGGCGCAAGGATAAGCTCTGATACCTCGCGTACTGTAGGCTCATAACCTGTGCCGCTGTCATCCTTGACTGTCAGCACAAGATGTATCGTAGCCGTACATCCTCCGCCGTCAGCCGTGACAGTGACGGTCTCCTCATACGATCCGGGCTGTGTGTTCTCATCGAACGTCACCCCATAGAACTCATACGGGAGGTCATCCACAGTAATCTCGCGCTCCACGGTGCGTTCCTCGCCGTCACGTATGACAAGCAAGTTCAGCGTGCGGGTAGAGTCGCATCCGCCGACCTTCGATGTCAGATTGGCCACATACGAGTCCTCACGCGAAACACCGTCGAAATCGGCATCGCCGTGATACTGTTCGCCCTCGCAGATGGCCGCCTCTATTATCACGGGATAATAAGGCAATGCGACTACAGTCAGGTTCACGATAGAATCACAGCCCGAAGCCGTCGGGAACGATGCGGTGTACTCGCCGCTCTCCGTAATGTCTGTATATTCGCCGAACTCGGCTATCGACTCGCCGTAGCATAGATAGCGCGTCTCCTCGGCCACTATCTGCGAGCGGAGCGACAGCACCAGTGTAGTGATAGAGTCACAGCCTGTGGCCTTAGACTCCGTAGTGTACGGATACTCGCCCGGTCCGGTCAGCTTTTCGCCATTCCAAGTATACTCCCCGTCCGGACAGATAGAGTCATAGAGTGTCACGCGTATGGCCGGCGTGACGCTCAGCGTCAGACGCTTGACAGCCACGCATCCTTCTGCCGACTGCTCCTTGATGGAGTACTCTCCAGCCTCGCTTGCCGAGAATCCGTTCTCGTTGTATTCCTCGCCCTCGCAGACCGTGGCCTCAATCGGCTCTTCTTCGACAGGAGAAACGTTGATTGTCAGATTGAATATCGTATCCGGCACAGCCTCGTAAGAAACCGATGTGTACTCATACTTATTCTCTCCGACTGCCATATCGGCACCGAGTATTGAGGAATGGTTGTCGAAATAGTCCTCCGTCTGGCACAATGCAGCTGTCGGTGTTTCAACTATATAGGAGTTGATGTGCACATTGTCAAGGCTGAGCATATAGTTGGCGTTCCCAGCATCGGAGAGAGCGAAGAATGCCACGGATACAGTCTTGCCCGCATAGTCCGAAAGCGATATGATGACACGCTCACCGCCTATGCCGATGCTGTCGAAACGGTAATCCTCATCGAAGCCCGTATTGCCCCAGACAACGGCATTGGCATCGTCCCATGTAGTCCCGCCGTCGGGCGATACAAGCACCATGAACTTCTTGTCCTGCTTGCCACGGTCGGCGGCATCAATCGCACCACCCGTTGTGATATCTGTCAGTGAGAGATCAAATGTCAGATGGATATTCTCAGTCTCAGGCAAATTTACTACTGGAGTTACAAGCCATGCACTGATACGTCCATCCATATGAGCCGTCATACGATCCGCGCCTCTCTCGATGTTCCACACAATAGTGTAATTGGGTGTGGATGGATTAAATGCCGACACGCCGCCCGCAAGCATCTCGTCCAGCGAAGCGTCATAGCGTGACCAGTAGTCAGGCGCATATATGCCGTTCGCCACACTCGAGAAGTCCTCATTGTACGGTGTCTCGAAATTGGTGTGGAACGAAGCGATGGTAGACCAGTCTGAATAGTCCGTGCCGGTACAGTTCTGGCGCACCTGCACATAGTACAGTGTGCCAGCTTTCAATCCCGTGACGGGAACATTCCTGTTACTTGTCACAGTCTGCGTGAACACTGGAGAGTCCATAGTGTCATTGTCCGCCACTATCACCTCCCATTCATTGCCGTTGGATATGGAGAACGACAGCTCCGCAGAAGTGTTCGTCACGTTGGAGAACGTCAGATTTGTCGGTGCAGCACATGCGCCGAGTGGCTCTACCGCGATGTCGTCGATATAGAGATAATTGGACTTGTCTCCGATGTTGTCGTTGAAGAAGGCTATATGCCTGCCCTCCACGCCTTCGAGGGAGATTGTGACCTTCTGCCAGTACTCCTGCCCGTTGGGGTCGTCCTCCGGATACTTGTCGCCAGAGATATCATTCTGCGCATACTCCACAGTATCGAGCGGACGAACGTAGACGGGTCATTCGGATTGTCCATCACGCCTACCACCACTCCGTGGGTATAGCTGTCGCCCAACAGGTTGCCGGCGTATCCAGATATCTCGAACTTGCCGGAATATGCGGACACATACAACGGACGAATCCAGAACGACACCTGAAGCGAATCGAAGTCCACATCCATAACTGGCAGTGTGATATAACCGCCGCTCGACTCTGCATCCAAATAAGCCCTGTAGCCATCATGCTCCAGCAGCAGCGCACGGACGCCATTGCCGTTTTCGTCATGGCGGCTGACATACGTGCCGTATGTACCTTCCGCACTCGTCTGCATTTCTATAAGATCCGAAGTCTCATATCTGCCTGCATTGATGAAGCATTCGAGCGTAGAGCCGCTCTCTTCGGTCTCGAAGTCATAGAGTATGCCGCCGGCCTGCCACTCGCGGGCCTCACACGATGTGGTAAACTCATAGCGTTCGCTCCACATGCTCTTCTCCGCCCCGTCGCCGCAGGCTATGCGGGCGAAGATATAGTATGTCGTGCCGGCCTCAAGTCCGGTCAGGTCTGTATATGTAGTCGCTGTCGAAGCCTTTGCCTCGCCCTCGACAGGCACATTCACTGCCGCGTCGGTAGTGATGTAATACTCCGCACTGGCCGCGCTCGCGCTCAGCACCTCCCATTCCACAGTGGCATCCTTGTCGGCCACCGCGCGGAGGCGGAAATTGACAGGCATCACACAGTCGGAATACGAAACCGTGAAGTTGTCCACTGCGGCGGCTGGCTGTTCAGCCCCGTCAGCCTCGCCGTCGTTCGCCCACAGTATCACGAGGTTATACAGTCCTGTGTGCTCCTCGTCAACTATGTAGTCAAGCGAAGCGTGCACCCATTCTGACGGTGAGCCGCTCAGGCGGCTGTCGCCTATCGAAATCCACTCCGAAGCGTCTATCGCAGTGACATTCTCCGGGTCATTGCCGAAATCAAGGAACAGACGGTCGTCTCCCGCCTCCATGTGGTAGTCCACAGGCAGCAGGCCTACGCGGAGATAATCACCGGAGCCTCCGCCGCAACGCCAGTCGAACCCAAACGTATATGCGCCGGTAGTCGTCAGGTCGACAGTGCGGTACGCCCACGCCACGCTTGCCTTGTCAGCGGTATAGGCATTGGTCGTGCCACCGTCATTTGTGATGTACAGCCCCTGTGTACCCTCTTTGGCCGCCGCCGTGCCTATATGCCATGCGTCAGCCTGACCGTTGTCGGCAAATATCCACTGGCCGTTGTCATCAGAGTTCTCGAAATCAGCCGAGTAGTCATACTCTTTCACGGGAGTGGAGAGAGTGCTGCGGGTCAGCGGACCAGCCCACTCGCTCTTGTCCGAACCGATAACCGAATGGACATAGATGTCATACACCGTGGCGGGCTCAAGGCCGCTGATGTCCGCCGTCGTTGACTGTATAGAGACACCCTCTACTTCATTGACATCAAATCCTTCCGCGCCAACGGCATATTCCCATGTCTTTGCAGTATAAGGCTCTGCAAAGGCTATGGATATAGAGTTGTCCGTGATGTTTGTAGCGTGCAGGTTCTCCGGCACGGCACATGCGGGAGCCTCCTCCACTGTCACATTGTCTATATACAATCCTGTGCTGCCGCCCAGCTGCATGAACATTCCTGAGCTGAACTGGAACGCCACACGCTTGGCCGCACCGCGGTAGCTGCCGAGGCGCACCGTATAGTCGCGCCAGATGCCGGAGGTGAAGTAGACGGTGTCACACGCGAAGAATGTCTTCTCGGTGACGTTCCCGTAGTCTACAGTCTCATCCTCACCCACGTTTATCACGCCTACTATCACGGCCTGCTCCGAATTGCCTTCGCCCCTCATCGAGAAGCGCACCTGCAGTGTGCTTATGTCCTCCGTATCGAGATACGGGGTGATGGCATAGTTGATGCGGCCGCTGTTCTTTGCGTACATATAGAGCGCGCGTCCTTCCTCATCGTCGGCCACGAGTGACGGGTAGTCCATCTCGCCGCCCTCGTCCGGGTTGAGGAGAGCAAACTGCCAACAGTCGGGCTGTACGGCCACGCCTGTCAATGTACCACGGTCGAAGTCCTCCACAAACGGTATCGGGTAGAGAGCCGAACACTCTGTGGTGAACCTATACTCCGTGGACCACTCGCTCTCGCCTCCTCCAGCCGCGCAAGTAGACTTCACATAGAAGAAATACTCCGTACTCGGCGTGAGGTCAGTGAGCGTGAGCCGCGTCTCCTGCGAGGTGTACGACATCGACACGCCCTCGATGTCTGCACCCGCCAGCTCTTCCGCCGTGAGCGAACGGGACGACAGTTTAACTGTGAACGGCGCAACGCCGTGTTGCCAGTATATCGTGAGCCAGTACTTGCTCACCCAGCGGGACATGCTCATGTCGTTTGCGGAGTTGGTGGCTACCGATTCCGGCATCCAGCAGACATACAGCCCGTCCTCGTCCTCGAAGCCCACGGCCTGCCAGTCGAACGACAGCTCATAATCGCCCGCCGCAAGCGTGAGCGCACGGTAAGCTATCACGGAAGTACCCTGATTGACATAGCCGGCAGTAGTGCCGCCGTCCGCCGAAATATACAGCCCCATCGTGCCGCCGTTTTCAGCCCCTGTGCCTATATGCCACTCGTTGGTACACCTGTACTGCTCGCTGACTATCGGATTGAGCGTCCATACAGCGTTTTCCGCAGCATCCTCAAAATCACATGAATAACCATTGACTGTCTGTGCCCGCAGGCACATGAACATTGAAGAAACTATACAAAGTATGCCGGCAAAAAAATATTTCCTGCACATATTCTCTTTAGTTTTTTATGGATTAGATGTCTATTTAATATCAATGTGCCGCCGCCATGCCAATCGCGTAATCAGCTACATTACGACGATTTTGTGCCAAGCCATATAACGGCATGCAAATGTATCTCTTTTAATTTTTACCTCTGTCAAACAAAAAAAAACGCTAATTATCAATAAGCAGATTCATCCCCATAAGATAAATACATGCAAAAGCATGTCACAAGATTTGCCGTAGATAGCACATCCTACTGCGGAAAGTGCGGGGGGAGGTGGAGAGGACGGCGGGAAGGGGGAGTGGAAGCAGCAGGGAGAGATGGAAGGGAGGCGGAACATGCATACTGTGGGTAAAAAGGCCCGCCGCCCTACTTTGCACGTAGAGATATACGTGCTACCTTTGCAGCTCGAATTAACAGATGAGGAGATGGAACAACAACAGAAAGAGATTATATCGAAGAGACTATCAATCGGCGGGAAATCGGTGGCCGCCACGCTGGCATTGCTGGCAGACGGGGCGACAATACCGTTCATAGCGCGATACCGCAAGGAGATGACGGGCGGACTCGACGAGGTGCAGATAGGCAGCATAGCCGAAGAGGCTCACCGCCTGGAAGAGCTGGCAAGGCGCAAGGAGACGATAATCAACGCCATACGGGAGCAGGAGAAACTCACTCCTGAACTGGAAGAAAGGATAGCGGCAGCGTGGGACGCGGCGGAGATAGAGGATATTTACCTGCCGTTCAAACAGAAACGCCGTACACGCGCGACTGTGGCCCGCGAGGCGGGTCTCGAACCGCTGGCGAAAATCATCATGAGCGGACGGGCTGACAACATAGCCCGCACGGCACAACGCTTCTTCAACAAGGATATAACGGACGCGGATGCCGCCATAGGCGGGGCGATGGACATCATAGCCGAATGGGTGAACGAAAGCGCGGCGGCACGGCAGGCGGTACGCTCTACGTTCGCACGTAAGGCGGTCATACACAGCCGCGTGATAAAAGGCAAAGAGGAGGAGGGCGACAAATACCGCGACTATTTCGACAAGGAGCTGCCACTCTCGCGCTGCCCTTCGCACGTGCTGCTCGCCATGAGGCGAGGAGAGAACGAGAAGATACTCCGCGTGGAGATATCGGCCGACGAGGAGGAGTGCCTCACGCGCCTCAACCGCATATTCGTCCGCACAGAGGGAGAGTGCGGAGACATCATACGCCGCGCCGTCCGTGACGGTTTCCGCCGCCTGCTCCGACCTTCAATCGAAACGGAGTTCGCCGCACTCAGCAAAGAGAAGGCCGACCGCACCGCCATAAGGATATTCGCCGCCAACCTGAGACAGCTTCTGCTGGCAGCCCCACTCGGGCAGAAGCGCACGATGGGCATAGACCCGGGTTTCCGCACCGGATGCAAGGTGGTATGCCTCGACGAGAACGGCAACCTCATGCACAACGACACCATATACCCGCACCCGCCAAGGAACGAACGGACACAGGCCATGCGCCGCCTCTCAACCCTCGTGGAGCAATACCGCATAGAGGCCATAGCCGTGGGCAACGGCACGGCGGGGCGCGAGACGGAACAGCTCATACAGTCCATGCGTTTCGACCGCCCCGTGAAACTATTTTCCGTGAGCGAGAGCGGGGCGAGCATATACTCCGCCTCAGCGACAGCGCGCGAGGAGTTTCCCGACTACGATGTGACCGTGCGCGGCGCGGTGTCGATAGGGCGGCGGCTCATGGATCCACTCGCCGAACTCGTGAAGATAGACCCGAAGAGCATAGGGGTGGGCCAGTACCAGCACGACGTGGACCAAACGCTGCTCAAAGAGGCACTCGACCAGACGGTGATGAACTGCGTGAACACCGTGGGCGTGGAGCTGAACAACGCATCGCGGCAGCTGCTCACCTACGTCTCAGGCGTAGGACCGAAGCTCGCGCAGAACATCATCGACTACCGCACGGAGCACGGGGGATTCAAGAACAGGCGTGAGCTGCTCAACGTCAGCAAACTGGGGGCGAAGAGCTACCAGCAGTGCGCGGGATTTCTGCGCATCGGGGGAAGCGACAACCCCCTCGACCGTACAGCCGTGCATCCGGAGTCGTACCACATAGTGGAACGCATGGCGAAAGACCTCGACACCACTGTGGAGCAGCTTATCAAGGAGGAGAGCCTGCGCCTGCAAATCAACCTCGAGCGGTACATAACCCCCACGGTCGGCATGCCCACGCTGCGCGACATACTATCAGAACTCGAAAAGCCGGGGCGCGACCCGCGCAAGAGCATCGAGGCTTTTGAGTTCGACAGCAGGGTGCGCACCATAGAAGACATCAGGGAGGGAATGGTTCTTCCGGGTATAGTCACCAACATCACAGACTTCGGAGCGTTCGTTGACATAGGCATCAAGGAGAACGGGCTGCTGCACAAGTCGCAGATGGCGGAGGGGCATGTAGCCTCGCCGTCTGACGTGCTGTCGCTGCACCAGCATGTCACGGTTAAGGTGATTGACATAGACAGGGAGCGGAAGCGCATAGGGCTGTCGATGAGAGATATGGGCGCGTCATAAGGGGAAATCGGAGGTGTCTTTGAAGGGAGTGTACCAAGAGTTGCATCTGGTACACTCCCTTTTTGTTGGGGTATATCGATCGGAGTGCGGGGAGAGAGGAGCGTGCTATGGGGGATGTGAGAAGGGGCAGTGTGGAGAGAGGGGTAATTTCTTAGAGTATTTTAACAAGGAGGGGCGAAAACATGGCTTTTCGCTGGCTTGGGGCTATGGAGGGGCTTCGGAGCGCTTCGGCGAGAGTACGTCTTTTTAACCACTTTTTACGTTTGAGGAGCGTGTGGGGTGGGGAGAGGGCGAGAGGGGGTGGGCTGATGGTGGGGATAGGCTCCGGAGGGTGTCCGTAGGGGCTGGCTGGCCGCTGGCTCGAGAGTACGTGTTTTTAACTCTGATTTAGATTTGAGCGGGGAGTGGCATGACTGACAGGGGAGAGAGAGGAGAGGTGCGAGAGTGTATCATGAGGGAGAGGGCGTAGCTTAAAATTATTTCCACACAATGCTATCTTTATAAAGATTTTAGTATCTTTGCTACCATAAGACAGGATGCTGTACGGTAATGGCAATCAAACAAGTCTGTTGCCATCGGGGCTGACATCAACTATCATTGTTCTATTGGAAAAACATAAACCACTATATCATGATAACAGACTACATCAAGGAGAACGAAGAGCGTTTCTTGGAAGAGCTATTTTCACTTATACGGATACCGAGTATCAGTGCCAAGCCAGAACACCATGAGGATATGAGGCGGTGCGCCGAACGGTGGCGCGAACTGCTGCTGTCGTCGGGGGCTGACACGGCAGAGATAATGCCTACGCAGGGTAACCCGATAGTCTTCGCGCAGAAGACACTTGACCCGGCGTACCCTACGGTGCTGGTGTACGCGCATTATGACGTGATGCCCGCCGAACCGCTTGAGCTGTGGAAGTCGGAGCCGTTTGAGCCGGAGATAAGGGACGGGCGCATCTGGGCGCGCGGGGCAGACGACGACAAGGGCCAGGCCATGATACAGGCGAAGGCGTTCGAGTATATGGTGCGCACGGGGGAGCTGCGCTGCAACGTGAAGTTCCTTTTCGAGGGGGAGGAGGAGATAGGTTCGCCGTCGCTTGAAGCATTCTGCCAAGAGCACAGGGAGCTGCTGAAATCGGACATAATACTGGTGTCGGACACAAGCATGATAGGCGAGGATACGCCAAGCATCACGACAGGGCTGAGGGGGCTGGCGTACTGGGAGATAGAGGTGACAGGGCCGAACCGCGACCTGCACTCGGGGCATTTCGGAGGTGCTGTGGCGAACCCAATCAATACGCTCTGCACTATGCTCTCGAAGGTCATAGACGAGAGAGGGCGCATCACGATACCCCATTTCTATGACGACGTATTGCCCATACCGGAGGCGGAGAGGGAGATGATAAGGCAGATACCGTTCAGCCTGGAGGAGTACAAGCGGGCGATAGACGTGGATGAGGTGGCCGGCGAGGAGGGGTATTCCACGCTGGAGCGGAACAGCTGCCGCCCGTCGTTCGACATCTGCGGCATCTGGGGCGGCTATACCGGCGAGGGGGCGAAGACGGTGCTGCCGTCGAAGGCATACGCTAAGGTATCATGCCGCCTCGTGGCGAACCAAGACCATGAGACCGTATCGCGGCAGTTCGCGGAGTATATGCAGAGCATCGCGCCGAAGAGCGTGAGGGTGAAGGTGACCCCGATGCACGGGGGGCAGGGGTATGTCTGCCCGATAGATATGCCGGCGTACAAGGCGGCGGAAGCGGGGTTCACCACGGCGTTCGGCAAGAAGCCGCTCGCGGCGCGGAGAGGAGGGAGCATACCCATCATATCGACGTTTGAGCGCGTACTGGGCGTGAAGTCCATACTCATGGGGTTCGGGCTGGAGAGGAACGCGATACACTCGCCGAACGAGAATTTCACCATAGACATATTCCGCAAGGGGATAGTGGCCGTGACGGAGTTCTACAAGAATTTCGCGGAGATGAGGTGAGCGGCATATTGCTATGGAGAAGGGACAATTTGAAGACTTGAAAGAGCTGCTCGACCGCAAGGCGGCAGAATATGATACGGAGGAGTTTATAGAGCGAGACCCGGTGCAGTTCCCGCGCCGGTACAGGGAGAAGCGGGACATAGAGATAGCCGCGCTGCTGACATCGACCATCGCGTGGGGCAACAGGCGGATGATACTCGCGTCGTGCGAGAGGATGCTGGGGCTGATGGGGAGTTCGCCGTACAGCTTTGTCATGGAGCGTGGAGCGGAGGGACTCGACCCGGCAAAGAACATACACAGGACGTTCTTCTGCCGCGACTTCCAGTATATCTGCCGAGGGCTCAACTCGCTGTACTCAAGGCACGGCGACATGGAAGAGCTGTTCGCGGGACGCGACATGTGGGAGGGGATAGAGGCGTTGCGGGAGACGATAGCCGCAGGCAACGGCAGGGTGTACTCTCGCCACATATCCTCGCCGGAGAAGTCGGCGTGCAAGCGTCTGCACATGATGCTGCGTTGGCTGTGCCGCAAGGAGGGGGCGGTGGACCTCGGGATATGGAAGAGCGTCAGCCCGGCGGGGCTGTTCATCCCGCTCGATGTACACGTGGGGCGGACGGCACGCGCTCTGGGGCTGATGGAGCGCAAGGCGAACGACAGGAAGAGCGTGGAGCAGCTCACGGCGGAGCTGCGGAGGTTCGACCCCGCCGACCCGATAAGATATGACTTCGCCCTGTTCGGCATGGGTGAGGCGGGCGAGGAGGTCTGAGGCGCAGGAGCGGCGAGGGCATTCCAGTTTCTTTTCAGAATTGAGCCGTTATTTTGCCTGAGAAAATGCTGAGTTATGAAAGTACTGATAGTCGAAGACGAACCCTCTCTGAGAGAAATCATAAAGAAAGCCCTTGTCAACGAGAGGTTTACAGTGGAGGAGGCAGCGGATTTCGCCACGGCGTGCGAAAAGACGGGGCTATATGCATACGAGTGCATCCTGCTCGACATCATGCTGCCCGACGGGAACGGGCTGCAACTGCTCCAGAAGCTGAAGCAAGAGGGCAAGCGGGAACGGGTCATCATCATATCGGCCAAGGACTCGATAGAGGACAAAGTGCAGGGGCTCGACCTCGGGGCGGACGACTATCTCGCGAAGCCGTTCCACATAGCGGAGCTGGTGGCGCGAGTGAAGAGCCTAATACGCCGCAACAACAACGGCAGCAACGAGATTAGCTTCGGCAACGTGACACTCGACAACGCCACATTCCGCGTAGAGGCAGGAGGCACGCCGGTGGAGCTGAACCGCAAGGAGTTCGACATACTGCGCTACTTCATGCACCGCACAAACCACATGATAAGCAAGGAGACACTGGCTGAGGCGGTGTGGGGCGACAACATAGACCAAGTGGACAACTTCGACTTCATCTACGCCCAAATCAAGAACCTGCGCAAGAAGCTCCAGTCGGCAGGGGCGACCATAGAGATAAAGGCGGTGTACGGGTTCGGCTACAAACTCATCGAACTATGAAGCTCATCTACAAGATAATCATCCGCATGAGCGTATTCTACCTGCTCACGATGGGGATTTGGGCACCGCTCTTCTATTATGTCATCATGAACGAGATACACGATGAGCAGGACGACATGCTCACCGAATATTCGGAGACACTGATGCTCGAATGCCTGACAGCGGACAGCCTGACCTCGGACACGCGCATCAACAACCTCGACTTCTACCTCACCCGCATCACCGAGGAGGAGGCAGCCGCGACACCCCACATGCTGTTTTCCGACAGGGAGATGTACATACACATGCGCGACGAACGAGAGCCGGCACGCGTGCTCGAAACCATATTCCAGAATGCACGCGGAGAGCACTTCAAACTCACGCTGTACATACCGTCGATAGATAACGAAGACCTCATAGAGGCCATATTCTCATGGGTAGTGGCACTGCTGATAGTGCTAATCGTATTGGCTCTCGCCATCAACATACTCATATACAAGAGCAGCATGGCCCCCCTCCACCGCCTGCTCGGCTGGATTGACGGGCTGAAAATAGATACAGCCACCACACCACCCGACAATCCTACGGACATCAGCGAGTTCCGTCAGCTCAACAGAGCCGTGGCACTGTTCGCCACAAGGGCGCACCAAGACTACGAGAGGCAGAAAGAGTTCGTCGGCAACGCATCGCACGAGATACAGACCCCCGTGGCCGTATGCCGGAACAGGCTCGAGATGCTCGCCGACACCGACCTCACGGAAGAACAGCTTGCGGAGGTCATGAAGACTATACAGACGCTCAACTACATAAGCAGGCTGAACCGCACATTGCTGTTGCTCACTAAGATAGACAGCCACCAGTTTCCGGACACTGAGCCCATAGACATCAACGAACAGGTGCGTTCGCTCATGGAAGACTTCGGAATGGCATACGGGCACAAGGAGATAGATGTGGAGTGTACGGAGCAGGGCAGATTCCACACTGTCATGAACGGGACACTCGCCACTACCCTACTCTCAAACCTGCTCAAAAACGCATTTGTACATTCACCTGAGAAGGGGAGGATAGCAATAGCCATGGCAGAGGGTACACTCACAATATCAAACACCGCCGAACACGGGCCTCTCGACGGCAGCCGCATATTCGACCGCTTCTACCAAGGCAGTAAAAAGGAGGGGTCAACAGGGCTTGGGCTCGCCGTAGTGAAAGCCATAGCCACACTGTACGGCATGGAAATCAGATACTCATACAGTGACGGGATGCACAATTTCCGTCTCGCCGCTCAGCCCCAGACAGGAAGTCCCGGAAGCGATAAGGCGGAGAGAGGAAAAAATAATCGGTAGAAAAAATAAAAGTTTCAGATTCTTTTCAGATTCATATAGTAGCTTTGCACTACGAAACAGGCCGCACATCAACAGAAGCCACCAAACGAGATGCCGCTTTTGTATTCGACCGGCACTCAATATCTATACTGAGTATAACGGAATAAGGCCAATGTAATTATTAACCATAAAAACAACAAGAGTATGAAGAAAATCATTTTTGCAGCAATAGCCCTCATGGCTATGACGTTCACAGCCTGTGACGACAAAGTGAAGATATTGCAGTACGACGAACTGCCCGCCCTCGCCCAGCAGACGATAAGCGAGTACTTTGCGGACGAGCAGATAAGCGTTATACAGAAAGAGTATGACGACTGGGGGAAGAAGTACACTGTATTGTTTGTCAGCGCAAACGGGATAGAGTTCAACAAGAAGGGCGAGTGGCGCGAGATAACATGCCGCGCGACGAAAGTGCCAGACGGACTTGTCCCCGTACAAATCAGAGAATATGTCGAGAAAACTTATCCCGGAACTCTCATCTGGAAAATCAACAAAGACACCCGGGACTATGAGGTGGAGCTGAATAACTTTATAGAACTGAAATTCGACCTCAACTTCAACATCATAGACATAGAGCAAGAGGACTGAGAAAGGACACATTAAGTATACCATTAAAAAAATAGAAACTACTATGATTAAGAGACTATTGTTTGCATGCGCACTGTTCGCAGCATTCACAACTGCAAATGCAGAAGAGAGACCTATCGACGCGGCACAGCTTCCGGTCGCCGCACAGACATTTATCAAGGGGCATTTCGCCAATACAGGCATAGCTTTCGCAGAAGAGGACATGGATTTCGCGTCCAAATCATACGATGTGCTGATGAAAGACGGCTCCAAGTTAGAGTTCGACAGCAACGGCGAGTGGAAAGAAATCGACTGTGAATATACAGAAGTTCCGGCGGCCGTCATCCCGCAGGGCATAGTGACATACGTCACCTCGAAACACCCTGGCTTCAAGATTGTAAAAATCAGCCGCAAACGCTACGGCTACGAGGTAGAACTGAGCAACAAGCTCGAAATCAAGTTCGCGCATGATTGCAGCCTTATCGGCTACGACGACTGAATACGGACTGTGCATAAAAAATAAAGGCGGCAATGGTCTATCCATTGCCGCCTTTATTTTTCCGCACTATACCAAAAGATTTACAGCCTGCCCTCGTCAGAGAACGAGTAGTAGGAGTGTCCGGCTATTATGATGTGGTCTATGAGGTTTATGTCGTGGAAGCCGCAGGCGGCCTTTATTTTGGCCGTCAGGGTCTCATCCTCACGGCTCGGCAATACGCTGCACGATGGATGGTTATGGCAGATGGCTACGGAGGATGCGCTGTATGTGAGTATGCGGCGGAATATGAGTTTCATGTCGACCACAGTACCGGCCACCCCGCCGTTGCTGGCGCAGAAGGAGTCGATGACGTTATGCGCTCGGTTGAGCATCAGGATGTGGAACTCTTCATGGTCAAGGTCCATGAGCAGAGGACGGAAGTAGTCGGCTATGTCGTCAGGCCCCGAGATATGCACCGCGTTCCTTGCAGAGCTACGCCCGCGCCGTCTGCCAAGTTCAAGAGCAGCGACGAGGGATATGGCCTTGGCCTCGCCTACCCCCTTGAAATTAGCCATGAAGTCACGGACGGAGAGGCGCGCAAGGCGGTCGAGGTCATTGCCGACAAATGCCAATATGTCTTTCGCGAGCTCCACGACATTACGCCCGGGAACTCCCGTCCTCAACATTATGGCGAGTATCTCCGCATCGGAGAGAGAACGCGCACCGCTGCGCAACAGCCGCTCACGCGGCTTGTCGTCGTCGTTCCACGCGTTGAGGGAGCGGTCTTCCCCCTGCACATCCGTATGTCCGGTCCCGTTGTTTTTCCTGTTTCCCATAGCCACAAATGTATGAAGACAGAAAAGCCCTTCCCTTATTCAGGAAAGAGCTAAACGTATCTTCCGACCGACCGCTGCGTCAAGCGAGCTTGTTCACGTGACGTGCGAGCTTTGATTTCAGATTGGCCGCCTTGTTAGGATGGATGATGTGGCGTTTCGCCAATTTGTCCAACATTGAAGAGACTTTCGGGAGCATTGCCGCTGCCTCAGCCTTTTCGTTTGTCGCACGGAGCTTACGCACTGCGGTACGTGTTACCTTAGCGTAGAACCTGTTGTGCAGACGACGTTTCTCAATCTGACGTATCCTCTTTATCGATGACTTGTGATTTGCCATTACCTATAACAAATTTATTCCGTTAATTAGACCAAGTAGCCCATAGGAGAATCGAACTCCTCTTTTAAGAATGAAAATCTTACGTCCTAGCCGATAGACGAATGGGCCATGCATTTCACTTCCGCGCAAGCACAGAAGCGGTTTCCGATTTGCGAGTGCAAAGATACTACTTTTGGCCGAACCGGCAAAATATTCCGGAACTTTTTTTGAATACTATACCTGTAATACTGATTATCAATGCAATATCCATATTCAGAAGGATACGGAGCGACTGTATGGCGGCGATGCGGGGGGAGGAGGAGGCCAGGCTGATGCAGGAGCGAGGAAGAAAAGCGAACGAGGGATGCGGCTGAGTGAGATTTTTTCGTATCTTTACGGCATGTTTCTAACAAGATGACAAGGAGATGAGGATATTTACTGTTTTGCTGTTTCTGACCATTATGGCGTGCCTGCCGAGCGCGCTGCTGCAGTTCGCACTGAGTAAAGGTAAAGTGGGCAAGAGAATCAAGCGGCGCGGGCTGGCCAAGACGGCCATCTGGGCAGCGCCGGCGTTGTTTCTGGCGGTGTTCATTGGGCTGTCCATGGTGGGGCGGCTGCATCTGGCAGATATTCCCGCACCTGTGGGAGAGTGGTATCTGTGGGCATTCCTGACGCTGTTCACGCCGGCGTTCATGGTGGCGCTGTGCTATCTGATAGACCTGCTGCTGTCACTGATATTCAAGAGACAACGCAGGCTGAAAGTGATGGAGTACATTGGCACTCCGCTGGCGGTCATCACTCTGGTGTGCCTGATAACGGGCGCGGCGACGAGACACGACATAAAGGTGAGGGAGGTGACTATCAGCTCAGATCTTGTGCCCGCGAGCTTTAACGGGACGAGGATTGTTCATATCACAGACCTGCACATGGGCAACCTCACACCGGAGAAGCCATACCTGAAACGCATAGCGGACACCATACAGGGTCTGAGGCCCGACATGCTGCTGTTCACGGGCGACCTTGTGAACATGTCGGCCAGAAACGGCGAGGGGAAAGGGTGCGTGTTCTGCCCGGTAGAGACGCGCTTCGGGCGTTATGCCGTGATGGGGAACCATGACTACGGGGACTACGTGGAGTGGAAATCGGAAGAGGAGAGGGAGGATAACCTGCGGAGGACGTACAGGCTGTACGGGGATGTGGGGTTCACCCTGCTGAACGATACAGCCATATATATAAGTAACGGGATTGACTCGATAGGACTAATCGGGACGGAGAACTGGGGGCTGCCGCCGTTTCCGCAGTACGGCAGCCTGAGCCGCGCAGTGGAGGGGTTTGAGCCGGCGCGGTTCAATATACTGATGAGCCACGACCCGCAGATATGGGATGAGGAGGTGGTGAGGTATCCGTACATACACCTGACGCTGTCGGGGCATACGCACGCGGCGCAGATGGGCGTGGAGCGGGGGAAGGTGAAGTTCTCGCCGTCACAATGGATATATGACAGGTGGGACGGCCTGTACACGAGGAGTTATGACAATGAGCAGGAGGGACAGGCCCTGTTCATATCGCGCGGTCTGGGATATGTGGGCATCCCGTTCCGCCTCGGCATGTTGCCGGAGATAACGGTGATTACGCTGCGGGCAAAGTAGTGGGACGAAAGAGTGGCAAGAGGACTAACGCCGTCCGCACATCTATTCTGTGCGGACGGCGTTTCTTTTATTGTGGAGCGGGGAGACCGATGAGCATAAAACATATCAGAAGTGGAGATACAGGCAGGATATGGGAGTGGGTAGCCTGAGGGTTGCTTGAGCCCTGCTGAATGAAGGCGGGACGAAATGACGAATGAACATCGGAACAGTATGTAAAATATAGAGTTTTGATACAGGAGTCTTTGAGCGGAGAGACAAGCCGAGCGGCGTACCTTGACGGGAGGGAAAAAGGTCATCCCGACAGTTGGCCGGAACGGGGATTGGATGTGGGGATGTAGAACAGGCGTGCGCCTGGCGGATTAGTCCACGGCACACGCCTGCCAATGTTATATATGGGGAGGGTGCGCAGCTATCTTGCCCTGCGGTGCGCGGCGTACCATAGGTATGCGGCAAGGGCAATGAAGACGGCGAGGATGATGAACATCTCGGTCTTGTAAGCCATCGGGTTTATCCATATCTCGTTGAAGAGGTCCATCCGGCCGAGGATTTCGACAGGTGTCCAGAAGACGATGACGGCGGGAATGGCCATACGGATGTTAGCCCCCCAAGCCGGGATGTGGAGCTGCTTGATGAAGATGAAGACAGAGCCTATGAGACAGCCGAGGCCGACGAGGAGTGTCACGGGATGGTTTTCTCCGAGGAAGTTGTCGTCATAGCAGAACATGAGGAGGAGGTACATGGCCCACATTATCATGACAAGCTCCATGAACGTGACGATGCTTGTGTGGCGCGTCATGGGGCGGGAGACAATCTGGTCGCGGCGGCTGCGGAAGAGGAGGCGCTGCCACCAGTTGATGAAGTTGCATCCGCAGCGGACGCAGAAGATGTACATGACCATTATCATCATCCAGAAGCCGAAGGAGGCTGGGAGTATGAGGTATTCGGGTCGAGTGATGATTTCGCCGGTGGCGGGGTCGAGTTCGGGCTGTGTGCCGAAGCGGTTGGCGAAGTACATGAAGAGGAATTCGACCCAGCCTGTCCAGAAGAAGAGGCCGCCGAAGAGTCCCCAGAGGGTCTGCCTGGTGTCTCCCTTGACGAATACGCCGATGATTATCATGGCAAGCCCGACGGCTCCCATGGCGAAGGCGGCGTAGTGCAGGGGCGTGGGCGAGAGGAAGTGCTGCATGAGTATCATGAGGGCATGGCTCAGCGGCATGGTGAAGAGGACTGTAAGGAATGACGCTATGGTTTTCCACCAATAGAGTTTTCTGCCCTGCGCCGGGACGGCGGGGCGGACGTTGTCAGTTGTTTCCATAATGGTTTGAATTTATATGGTCAGTCTTCCCGATATGAGGAGACGGGGCAAAGGTACATATTATTGCTGTGCGATATTACGGTGACGTTATGGTTTCTGCGGAGGATTAACAAAGTTTGTACTTGGAGGAGAGGCGGGGATGAGAAAAGGGCGGGGCTCTGACAGCCAGAGTCCCCGCCCTTTGTGTGTCACGCCAATCAGCGGCGGCGCATCTTGGGGGGCTTGCCGCCCTGCTTCTGCACCATGCGCATCATCTTCTGCATGTCGGTGAACTGTTTCAGGAGGCGGTTTATCTCTACAAGGCTGCGCCCTGAGCCGCGTGATATGCGGTTCTTCCGGCTGCCGTTGAGGATGGAGGGGTTGGTGCGCTCCTCTTCGGTCATGGACTGTATGATGGCCTCGATGCCCTTGAACGAGTTGTCGTCTATGTCGATGTCCTTAATGGCTTTGCCGACACCGGGTATCATGGAGGCAAGCTCCTTGATGTTACCCATTTTCTTTATCTGCTGTATCTGGGCGTAGAAGTCGTTGAAGTCGAACTGGTTTTTGGCTATCTTGCGGGATAGCTTGCGCGCCTCTTCCTCGTCGAACTGCTCCTGCGCGCGCTCGACGAGGGAGACGATGTCGCCCATGCCGAGTATGCGGTCGGCCATACGTGCGGGGTGGAAGAGGTCGATGGCTTCCATCTTTTCGCCCGTGCCGACGAACTTGATGGGCTTCTCGACGACGGAGCGTATGGATAGGGCGGCTCCGCCACGGGTGTCGCCGTCGAGTTTGGTGAGGACTACGCCTGTGAAGTCGAGGCGGTCGTTGAACTCCTTGGCGGTGTTCACGGCATCCTGACCGGTCATGGAGTCGACGACGAAGAGTATCTCCTGCGGGTTGATGGCCGCCTTGATGGCCGCTATCTCGGTCATCATCTCTTCATCGACGGCGAGGCGGCCGGCGGTGTCGACAATCACTATGTCGCGGCCTGTGCGCTTGGCTTCGGCTATGGCGTGCTGGGCTATCTCGACGGGGTTTTTGGAGTCAGGCTCGGAGTAGACGGGGACGTTTATCTGCGCGCCGAGTACTTTGAGCTGCTCGATGGCGGCGGGACGGTAGACGTCGCATGCCACGAGGAGGGGATTGCGCCCCTGTTTGGTGTGGAGCATGTTGGCCAGCTTGCCTGAGAATGTGGTCTTACCGGAGCCCTGCAAACCGGACATGAGTATGACGGCGGGAGAGCCTTTGGTGTTGAGCGGCACGTTCTCGCCGCCCATGAGGCGTGCAAGCTCGTCGTGTACAATCTTGACCATCATCTCCTGCGGCTTTACGGCGAGGAGGACGTTCTGGCCGAGTGCCTTTGCGCGCACTTCGTCAGTGAATGCCTTGGCTACCTTATAGTTTACGTCGGCATCCAACAGAGCCTTGCGGACATCTTTCAATGTCTCGGCCACGTTTATCTCGGTAATCTTACCCTGACCTTTAAGTATCTTGAACGACCTTTCGAGGCGTTCGCTCAACGATTCAAACATAGTTACGGTTACATCATTTGTTTCGGGGTGCAAAGATAGCGAAAGATGGGCGAAAAGCCAAGGGGTGGGAGGGATTGGTTTCGTGGAGGGGGCGCGGAGAGAGGGGGAGAAGATGGGGAGTGGCTCCGGTGAGGCTCCGTAGGGGCTGGCTGGCCGCTGGCTCGAGAGTACGACTTTTTAACTCTGATTCACATTTGGGCTACGGGAGGGGGCAAGTGGAGGTGGGGTGAGGCTCCGTAGGGGCTGGCCTACGGCTGGCTCGAGAGTACGTATTTTTAACTCCGATTAACAAGGGAGGGAGAGGGGCTTGGAGGACGGGCGAATTTGGTATGTAAATATGTTGCATCAGAAAGAAAAAAGGCTTAACTTTGCGCCCGATTTCAAAAAGGCAGTCCGGGAGCCTGGGCGAGTTTCGACAAGTCCAGGAGCCGGGACGAAGAGCAAACATGACACAGTATATCGAGAGGAGACAGGCAGCCATACGCTTCAAGCGTTACAGCAGGAAGAGTTATGCGGCATTCGTGTCGATGCACCGTGAGGTGACCATCGGCGCGGTGGCTTCTTACATAGCTGACAGTCAGTTGCAGAAAGCCAAATCCGCCCACAGCGCAGAGAACAATGCGCACAAAAACGAGAAGCAGACAGAGCTGCAAGGTGAGAAGCAGAGAGAATATGACCTCACTGTCATGCCCGCTGCCGAGATGGCCTGCGCACTCTTTTCTTTCGTTGCCGAACCGGCAGCGGCGGACTTTTCCAATCTTAATTCTATATCTAAAAAACCGGGGAGGCGGTGTATGGACGAGTTGCCATACGCCGCCTCTCTGTTATGCGTGTACCGACGGACGCGCCTGACGCGCCGTGTGCGGGCATTGCCCGCGAGTGGGAGGTGGAGCGCGGGCGTGCGCCCCATGTCCGCCGCCATCAGCATCAGCCGGGGAACGGAGAACTTACCGACAGAGAAACAACATTCAACATTATTTATAAAGAGATGAGAAAGAGACTGGTTATCACGGCGGCCGCGCTCATGGCGGCGGCAATCACAGCATCAGCGACAAACGACACAATCAGCGCGGGCACGCCGGCACGCGAGATAGACGAAGTGGAGGTGACGGCGGCGAGGGCGACGAAGGTGGCGCAGGAGAAGCTCCGCGTCATCACGACCATCAGGCGCGAGGAGATACGCTCCATGCCGGCGCAGAGCCTGCAAGAGCTGCTGGACTATCTGCCGGGCATCGACATACGCTCGCGCGGGGCGAACGGCGTGCAGGCGGACATCTCCATGCGCGGGGGGACATTCGACCAAGTGGTTGTGATGCTCAACGGGGTGAACATCACGGAGACACAGACGGGGCACTTCAACCTTGACATCCCGATAGACCTCGACGCGGTGGACCGCATAGAGGTGCTGCAAGGCACGTCGATGAGCATCTTCGGGCTGTCGGCTTTCGCGGGGGCGATAAACATCATCACGGGCGAGAGCGAAGAGAACAGCACCACGGCCGCCATAGAGGGGGGCGACCACGGACTGCTCTCGGCGCAGCTCGGCACGAACCAGAACATCGGCGCATGGCGGCTGGGCGGCTCGGCTTCGTACAACGGCAGCAGCGGATATATGCACAACACCGACTACAGCTACGGCAACGCGTTCGTGCAGGCGCAGTATGACGGCACGCGCACGGGGCACTTCAACCTCCAAGTGGGCGGGCAGCTGAAGGAGTACGGCGCGAACGCGTTCTACTCGCTGGCCTACCCCGACCAGTTCGAGGCGACAAGGACGCTCATCGCCTCGCTCTCGTGGGACAAGCGCATGGGCAGCTTCGGCATAGAGGCCTCGGCTTACGCGCGCATCCACCAAGACCGCTACGAACTCTACCGCGACCGCAAGGGCGCACCCGCGACATACACGCAACACAACCACCACATCACCACGACGACGGGCGCGAACGTCAAGGGGGCATGGTACAGCGCGATAGGCAAGACTTCGGCGGGCATAGAGCTGCGCAACGAGAACATCGTCTCCAACGTGCTCGGCAACCCGCTCGCCTCCCCCCGCCATGTGCCGGGGCAGCCGGACAGCGTAATGTTCACCAAGGCGAAGAACCGGCTGAACGTCAACTACTTCGCGGAGCAGAGCTTCTACGTGGGGCGTTTCTCCGCGTCGGCAGGCTTCGCAGGCAACTACAACACCATGTTCCGCCACAACTACGCCTACGGCGCGAACGTCGGCTATGAGTTCGTGCGCGGGGGCAACATCTCCGCGTCGGTCAACCGCGCCCTGCGCCTGCCCACATTCCTCGACCTCTACTACGAAAGCCCTATGCAGACCTCCAACCCCGACCTGCTGCCCGAAGAGAGCCTCACGGCCGAACTCGCCGTGCGCTACTCCGGCCACGGGCTGCGCGCCGGGCTGTCGCTCTACTACCGCGTGGGCCGTAACATCATCGACTGGGTGAAACGCCCCGACGAGGAGAAGTGGCACAGCATGAACCACAGCCGCGTGAACGCCATGGGGGGCGAACTCTCCATAGGCTACTCCCACGGCTACTGGCTCAAGAACATCGAGGCCACCTACTCCTACTGCCACATGGACAAGGACGCGGGCGAATACATCAGCAAATACGCCCTCGACTACCTCCGCCACAAGTTCAACCTCAGCCTCTCGCACGGCATCTGGCGCGGCTTCGGCGCGTCGTGGAACCTCAGCTACCAGAGCCGCGCCGGCAGCTACACCGACGCCGCCGGCCTCGTCTGCTCCTACACCCCCGTGTGGCTGCTCGACGGCCGCATCTACTGGCAGGGCCGCCGCTGCACGCTCTACGTCGAGGCCTCCAACATCACCAACGCGCGCTACTACGACTACGGCGGCATACTCCAGCCCGGCATCTGGGCCAAGGGCGGCATCAGCGTGAACATCTGAGGCGGCACTCCCCTGCCCCCTTCCCACGGCATGGCCGTCTCCCCACGGCCATGCCTTTCCTATTAATCAGAGTTAAAAACACGTACTCTCAAGCCAGCTGCCAGCCACCCTCTCCCCATCCCCTCCCCGGCATAGCGCGCGGAAAAAGGCGAAAAAACAGCCCCGCGACACCCATCTGCAAAACAAACACACAAACTCTCCACGTTTCGCACGCCCATTCATAACTTTTTCGTATCTTTGCCGTCGGGAAATAAAGCCCCGCAGACGAACCTTTAAAACCATATACGACATGAACATCACAGAACGCTTTCTCAAATATGTCAGCTTCGCGACGACATCCGACGAGAACACAGGCCTCACGCCGAGCACACCCGGCCAGATGGTCTTCGCAAAGCATCTCGTGGAAGAGCTCACCGCGATAGGCATGCAGGAAGTCACCATTGACGACAACGGATATGTCATGGCCACACTCCCGGCCAACACCACGGAGCAGCTACCCACCATAGGCTTCATAGCCCACCTCGACACATCGCCCGACATGAAGGGCAAAAACGTCCGCCCGCGCATAGTAAAAAACTACGCCGGAGGCGACATACCCCTCGACGAGAAAGAAAACATCATACTCAGCGTAGGACAGTTCCCCGAACTGGAACAATATAAAGGGCAGGACATCATCGTCACCGACGGCCACACCCTCCTCGGCGCGGACGACAAGGCCGGCATAGCCGAAATCGTCACCGCCATGGAGTACTTCATCGCCCACCCCGAAATCAGGCACGGCCGCGTACGCGTGGCCTTCACGCCCGACGAGGAGATAGGACAGGGCGCGCACCACTTCGACGTGGCAAAGTTCGGCGCAGACTGGGGCTACACCATGGACGGCGGTGAGATAGGCGAACTCGAATATGAGAACTTCAACGCCGCCGGAGCGAAAATCACATTCCACGGGCGCAACGTACACCCAGGCTCTGCCAAGCACAAGATGCTCAACGCCATGCGCATAGCCCACCAGTACGCCGGAATGCTCCCGCGCCACGAGACCCCCGAACACACCGAGGGCTACGAAGGCTTTTACCACCTCGTCGCCATGAACGGCACAGTCGAGGAGGCATCGCTCGCCTACATCATACGCGACCACGACCGCGACCGCTTCGAGAGCCGCAAGCGCGAGATGGAGCACCTCGCGAACAAGATAAACGCCGAATTCGGCCCCGGCACTGCCACGATTGACATCAAGGACCAGTACTACAACATGCGCGAGAAGATAGAGCCGGTCATGCACATCATCGACCTCGCCTCCGCCGCCATGGAGAAAGCCGGCGTCAAGCCCAAAGTGCAGCCCATACGCGGCGGCACCGACGGCGCGCAGCTCTCCTTCAAAGGCCTGCCCTGCCCCAACATATTCGCGGGCGGGCACAACTTCCACGGACGCTTCGAGTACCTCCCGATACGCTCCATGGAAAAAGCCTGCGAGGTCATAATCAACATCATAACTATGGTAAAATAATCAGTTAACTTATAAATACAGACATGAAAACGACACCATTTACAGACATCCACATCGCACTGGGTGCCAAAATGCACGAGTTTGCAGGCTACAACATGCCTATCGAGTACACGACAGGCATCAACGATGAACACATGAACGTCGTAAACAACGTCGGAGTGTTCGACGTATCGCACATGGGCGAATTCTGGGTAAGGGGACCGAAAGCAAAACAGTTCCTCCAGCGTCTGTGCAGCAACAACATAGCATCGCTCATCGACGGACAGGCTCAGTACAACTGCTTCCCCAACGGCAAGGGCGGCATCGTTGACGACCTCATCGTCTACCACTACAACGACGAGAAATATCTCCTCGTAGTCAACGCGGCAAACATCGACAAAGACTGGGCTTGGGTCAACGCCAACAATGCCGAGGGCGTAGAGCTTGAAAACGCCAGCGACCACGTGGCTCAGCTCGCAGTACAAGGTCCGAAAGCCATACTCGCGCTCCAGAAACTCACTGATGTCAACCTCAGCGAGATAAAATACTACCACTTCCAGGTAGGCAAGTTTGCCGGAGTGGACGACGTTATCATCTCGGCCACAGGCTACACAGGAGCGGGCGGCTTTGAACTCTACTTCAACCCGCAGTTCGGCAAACAGATATGGGATGCGGTCTTCGAGGCTGGCGCGGAATACGGCATCAAGCCCGCAGGTCTCGGGGCGCGTGACTCCCTCCGTCTCGAAATGGGCTTCTGCCTCTACGGCCACGAAATCAACGACACAACGTCGCCCATCGAGGCGGGCCTCGGATGGATAACCAAACCCGCAGAGGGCAAGAACCTCATCGACGGCGACCTCTATGTACGCCAGCGCGCCGAGGGCACAGCCCGCAAGCTCGTAGGCTTTGAGCTTCAGGAGCGCGGCATACCCCGTGCGGACTACACCATCACCGACGGCCACGGCAAGGCGATAGGCACCGTTACATCTGGCTGCATGTCTCCCTGCCGCAAGATTGGCATCGGCATGGGCTACGTAGAGAGCGCATACTCCAAGGTAGGCACCGAGATAGCCATCCAGATACGAAGCAAGGAAATTAAGGCTGTCGTAGTACGCCCGCCTTTCAGAAAATAAGCGGACACGCATGGGGCTCACCTCTCCGCCAGCCCCATGCTGTAACACGACCGACATTATATTGTGACCGGAGCAATCCGGCGGCGGACGGCACATTTGGGGAGGAAATGCCGTCCGTCAGTCCATGCCGCAAAGGGGTGAGCGGCATGGACTTTTTTTGTTATATTACCAAAGGAATATTACTCGGACTAATCAATCAAGGACAGGCAAATAACTTGTTTTTACAATCTCTTCCTACATCTTAGAAAGTCTTTGACTTTCTATAAAGAAACAGTCTACAGCTATCTCACCAACATCTTAGTGGTAACCGACATTCCATTAGCATAGCGCACAAGCAGCAGATAAACACCGCTCTGTACTGGCAGATCCAAATAGTTGTTCCCCGTTTCTATTTCATATTTCTTCATAAGACTTCCATCTACACCATACAAATATCCGACCGCTATATTCTGACTTTTGACAGTCACGACATCACCGCCAAACACCACAGTAGGAAAAATATCCAAAGCCCTTTCCGCATATACCACGGGTACCATTCCACATGTAAACTGCGACACCCCGTCGTCTGCCCTCGTGAGCAGCATACTGTACTCAGACCCCGTATCAAGTCCTGCCTCCTCGTACAGCACAGAGCCGTCCTTCCCCTCTATCGGAGTCCCGTCCTTGTACCACTGGTATGCCGAGAACTCATACCCGCCGTTATACTCCGCATTACGCAGTCCCAGCACATCATTCCATCTCTGCACCATAACCCACGAAGGATACAGCACCTCGACCGTAACAGGATAAGAGACATCGCCGCAGTCGCTGTTATAGAAAATAAGCTCCGCACCGTAGTGACCAGGCCTCACAGAATTCGGCATGGAGAACTGAAGTGTGCCGTCTCCGTCTGCTTCAGCCATCTCCACGGAAACAAAGCCAGCAGCAGATGAAGCCGCGTCATACAACAGGCTGTAATCAGTCACGACACCTTCAGTGACACTATAATCTATAGAGAACATCTCATCGTCCGCGCATACCTCCACGCCCTCGCTCTCCAGAACCATAGACAGTGACTTGTTAACCAGCAAATCCATGGTATACACCACAGAGTCGCACCCGTTCACACTTTTCTCCACATACTCATAATGCCCGCTCTCCGTCAGTTCCTTCCCGTGGAACATGACAGGCAGTTTGTCCGTGCAGACCGTGTCCGCATCGGGCACTGTATCAGTCTCTATTTTCATTATGTCCAGCACGACAACGCTGTCGCAACCGGTCCGGCTTCCCGTATAGTGCAGCACCTCGCGGCCTGTCTCCCTGTACTCCTCACCGTCGTGGGTCACTGATGTCCCGTCGCATATTGAATAAGTTACAAACGTAGTGTCAATCACTATCGATGGCACTCTGACTGTGAAACTCTTCGTGTCAGCACAGCTCATCTCCTTGTCTGTCGCCGCCGTAAGCGTCACATTGAACGTATCGCCCTCCGCAGGCACGGAAATAACCGGGTTCATCTCGTTCGACACACCGTACTCGCCCATATCCCACTCATACATAGAGCATGGCTCTCCGGTATCAATCGTGTCACCGTTCCAGAAACCGAATATACGGCTCTTATTATTAAGGCTGACCACACTCGCGCATTCTTCATACCCTATCTCATAATCCATAGCCGCCACAGGCTCACGCGGCAACGCCGATGCGCGTAGAGTGAAATAGCAGCTGCTGTCCTCCGGGAATATGATGTCCACCGAATAATCCGCCGTATCCGAAGCCTCCACATCATAGTAATAGTCATGCCCCACCACCACACGGTCAGGGTCATTTGTCTTATACCATTCATATACAAACCCTTCGGGTACGACAAACCGGTTAGGATGCTCGCCGCAGGTAACGCCTGAAATCTCGCCCTTGTCACAGTCAAGCACAAAGTATGCATATCCGAAGTGGAAATCCGCACCGCATGGCTTCATAGTTATCCTGATTTTCAGTGTCCTGCCGACGTATGGTTCAAGATTGAGTCCTATTACGCTCCAGTCGCACCACATGATGGGTTCTTGGCTACTCGTAGTTCCGGAAGGCAGTTCCGAATATTATATCCTATGCCAGTTGCGCACATTGTCGCCGTCCACACCCTTGGCATTAAAGTCAGACTTAGTGCATTCCGACAGCAGTGTGTCCGTCTCGGCATCAAGTATCTCGGCAATAATCCTCGTCTGCATATCCTCCGGGTGTGACTCCGCATACTGCAAAACGGCGGCATAGCTGAGCTTTAGCACATCCGCACCGTCAGTCACCGTATACCTGTACGTGATCGACGATGATATGGCAGGGGCTTCCATCCAATTGCCTATACGCACCGACGCTATCTCGCCGTCAGGGACAGTCTTAAGCCGGCTATTAGTTCTGACATCATACTCGTCCTGACGGTAATGTATCGTATGAACGCTGTTTCGCGACTCATATCCGTAGTTCTTGACCTCTTTGGTCATATACGGGTCTGCAAAAGTGCCGTAAGTACACTCCACATTTTCGGAATAGAAGTTCAGAAAATCAAGACAGTGGGTCGATCCGTCATATATGAACACATCTGACAGTTCGCTCCACACACTTGTGTCCTCACCACAGACGCTTCTCACCAGCAGCGAGTAAACCCCGTCAGGCGTGCTGCTGATGGGTATAGTATACGAACTGGCCGTCAGCCCCTTCACCTCAGTAACTTTAGCCTCCTCCTCGACATTGGTTCGGTAGTACCTGAACTCATACTCTTCCGCCATACCGGTCCAACTCACCACATACCCGCTGCCGTCGTCCGGACGTTCCACCTTGATGTCCGTCGGCCTGTGCGCACACCCGTCGGCAGTCCTGTATCCAAGCTGCACATTGTCTATACACGCCCCCATTGCAAGGTTCTCGCTGCCTCCGCCGTATGTCCTCCATACGAATGCCAGATAATACTCCGGCTCATTAGGCAGCACATTGACAGTAGCTTGCACATTTTCCCACGGTATATTATAGAACTCCTCCCGTCCGTCATCCGATGTCACCGGATACATTGTCACATACGCCGGGAAGCTATAACCCATTGACGCAGCATCAGGTGCGCCATTGCTTGCGGGAATCCATGCCACCTTCAGTCCGTCTTTCATCGCCCCCGACGCATCGGCCATGCCGCCGGACTTACAATCGAACACCAGATCATACGCACCGGCCTGCAAACCGCTGAATTTCTTGTATGCCACCACACAGTAGCCCAATGCCGTACGGACATAACCGGCAGACACGCCGGCATCCGGCGAGATGTAAATCGAACGTGCGCCGGCACGACGTTCTGCGCTTCCCCACCGCCAGCCGGACTGCTGCGATGAACCCTTCTCTACAAACACCCATCCAGCCGTATCAGCCTGGCTCTCAAAACTGCCGTTATATGGCAACCGCTGTGCGGCGACAGACCCGCAGACTGCACATCCCGCAACACTCAAGGCGAACAAAAGGCAAAGCCTCAAATATCCTTTCATAATTTTCATATTGTTTAGTCTGAACAAGGGACACGTCCCTGCATCCCCGCCATACGCTCCCGCTGATGGCGGGGATGCAGAAACATATCATCATCTGACCATCAGCCGTCCAGTATGTACAGTCCCGTCCTCCTCAATCACACGGACTATATACACACCGCTCACGGCCAATCCCTCAATCTGCACCGGGCGACCCGTAACCTTACCTTTATACACCGTGCGGCCCGCATTATCAGTTATCTCAATGGTAACCTCACCAGTCCAATTTCCGTCGGCATAAGTCGTCACGCCAATGCCCGTCGGGTTAGGTGCAATCACGAGTTTCTTTACCATGACATCATCCAAGCCATCCTCGGTGACAAACTCTATATGCAGATGGTTGACGCTGTCGCAGGCATACTCGTCATTGGCGGGCAGTGTCTCCGAATAGTCTCCGGTCGATGTAAGTGTCTGTCCGTTGTATATGTAATACTTATCCGTCGTGCGCACAGTGTCGTATGCGTGCTTGGTCGGGATAAGCGTCACATCGAGCCTTGTGACCGAATCGCAACCTCCTACGGCAGTCTTATCCGTCCGGTACATCACTGTATCCTGATATACCATCCGCCCCGCGAAACCACTGAAATCCATTGGTCTGCCCTCACATACAACAGTCTCATAACCGACAGTGTCTCTCGGAGTCACGGTCAACCCCAATACCATCATCCTGCTGCATCCGCCCATAGAAGCAAGCGGAATATTATAGCTACCTGCCTCGCTGTACCGTTCGCCATTTATTTCAACATACCTGCCCTCACATATAACAGTATCTTTCTCGATTACAGACGGTACGACAGTCAGATGCAGTATAGACTTGTATTCGCACCCAGACTTATATGTGCTGTCCGCCTCATAGACTCCGCTCTCTGTAAGCTCCTCGCCGTCGAACATTACAAAGTCACCTTCACACACAGTGTCTGTCCGTTCAGCCACAGACGGCAATACGGTCAGGTGCAGCACGGTTGTCGAGTCGCGGCCGAAGCTGTTCTCCACCACGCAGGTATAGTCTCCGCTCTCCGTCAGTTCCATCCTGTCAATCCCTACGCAGAACTCATAAGGAGCATCAGCCTCGCATATCGTGTCGTACAACTCCACATTGAGTACCATCTGAATAAGAGTCAGATGTATGGTTGAATCGCAACCGCACGACTCTGACTTTACCGTCCTTGTATACTCATAGTCTGCCGTCCCGATACCTTCAAAACCGTATCCATCATACGGAGCATCGCTCTCCACAAACATATCCGTGAAATAGTAATCCGTAAGCGGCACCCACACACTGACAGAATAGAGTGTGTCTGGAGCACCGTCATTCCCGCATGCAATGCGTGTAAGCTCATTGTCTCCGTAACCCAATGCTCCTGACGGCAAATGGAAACCATATCCGTCATACGCGCTCTCATAACACGAGGTATAACGCAACTCCTTGGTCTCAGCCACTTTGCTGATGCGGAAATTATCAAGGTAAATATATGCACCGTCCGCCAGACTATAATTGCTGACCCCTTTGGCCACCAAAGTAACTTCCTTGCCGACATAATCATCAAGCGATACATTAAATGTCTGCCATACGGTTACTCCGCTTGCTCCGTCAAGCAAAGTTCTGTCGTATGTTGCACCTCCATCTATTGACAGGTAGAGCGACAATGCACCTCCGTCAGGATTTGTATAGTCCACACTGAGAGACCAGCCTTTTTCCGTAACGGCAACAGCGGGAGAGAACAGCCTGTCTGTCGCGCCGGTCGGATTGTCCCTCGAGTCAAACTTCACAACGCCATTACCATCATTCTCTACATAACGTTCCCATGGGAACTCTATCCCGTTTGTCTTCTCAGCCTGCCAGCATTCGGGTAAAGAACCGTCCAGATCGAAGTCCTCGGAATACGGTGCCGCCACCGCCCCTGTACATGGAGAAACGAACGTGATTTCCGCCGGATCACTTATCCTGTCCTCCGCACATACGCTCCTTACGCTGACAGTATAGCGTACCGCACTCGGCAGCGGAGTCTCAAGCATATCACTGAGCATGAAGAATGGCGCATTCACAGTCTTATGTGCAACCTCAGCTCCATTCGCGGTTATTGTGACATCATACGGGACAGTGCCACCAGACCAGAACACCTGCTCAAAACCGGGAGAGAACATAGTCTGAAGGTTGACAGGCATATCGCACGCCACGGCGCGTATCACCACAGAGTCTACGGCCAGATAACGCGTCGCTCCCGTGGTCACGCCCTTGATACCGATATTGTACACCCCGTCTTTATCCATAGTGAAACGATAAGTGAACAATGTCCATTCATTTCCTGTCACAGGATTAGCGTATGCCACGCTCAGGAAATCATCCGCCGGGTCAAACTCTCCCCCGAGCAGCACATCTACCGATGTACCCGTATTCTGCGTAAGATTCTGCTTTGCGTACAACAATACCTGATAGTTAAGTCCTGCGGTCAACGCGAATGGGCGGTAAATCATAGCCTCGCTGTTGCCTCTGATGACTATGCTCCTATCACCGTCATAAGGTATCACGTCTGCTGCATCGTTACTCCAGCGCACAGTAGCCTTATCCGGATATTGCCAGCAGCCAAGATGCTCACCGTCATACTCTTCGAAACCGTCATACACCTCGTTGTCCACATCTACTGTCTCCGGCTCACACGGCGTGACGAACGACACTTCGATCCAATCCGTATAGTTATTCCCGCACTTCATGCGCAGACGCACACTATACCGACCGTCCGCCACAAGGCCTGTCAGACGTATGGTGTCAGACTCTTCGGACTGTATCTCCGCACTTTCCTCATCAAACTCCTCATCGCCAGCCAAGAGTACATATTCAGCCACATTTTCCTTGGAGTTCATGTTGTCCAATAAGACTATCGCACTGTTTGAACGTACAGAGTCAGCCCTGACATTCAATGGCGGGACACACCCCGCCTCTTCAATAACTATATTATCTACAGCCCCAGGCTTGGAGAATGCCGCACCCCACTGTATGACCACGCTATTCTGCACGAAGACCAAGTCATAGTTACCGGCATCAGGCACTTTCACATAACCGGAGAAATCCGTCCATTCCGATGCGCCGACCAATTCACCGGAAACATCTATGCTGCCCGCATCCCCAGGGTTCATTCCGGCAGGGACAAGCCATACCTGAAGCCAGTCTTCATCATTGCCGTATGTATAGGAATCTATATGATAAACAAAACGGACATTATATGAACCTTCATCCATTTGCAGGCTACGCCTTGCCTCCAACGAGAACGGCGACACTCCCTGCGAATACCTGTGCAAGCCAAACTCCTCCACATACAGAGACTTCTCTCCCTCATATATGCCGTCAGCCACAGCATCGGAAATGACCCACGTAGCCGAGATATATGAGCCATTCACGGCAAACGTCCAATTGGAGTTCTCCTCGTCATCCTCAAAATCACAGTTGTACGGTACAGTGGCCGGAGCTTTGCTTGTCCTGAATGAGAAAGGAGCACTCCATTCTGTCGTATCACCCTGAGCACTGCCCCGGATATCACGTATCATAACAGTATATTCAGTGTCCTCTCCAAGGTTTTCAAACAGATAAGAAGCATCTGCTCCACTGACATCTATAAGGCCGTCCTCTTCTCCGAGAACCATAATCTGCGACGCTATAGCCTCACCGCTCTTTCTCCATACTATCCTTGCCGAGTTGTGGCTAACATCTTCCAGCCTTATATCGTGCGGAGTGAAGAACTGCGGGATACGCTCCACCTTTATGTTATCCAAGGCAAATGTCTCATTATTGTCAACCATAGTGACCAATTTGTCAGTCCTGACAGCTATCCTGTAATCGCGTCCTACAAGTCCGGCCGCATCAAAATAAGCCTCTCCAGCCGACACACCCTTTCCATGTATGTTGCGCGTCACGAGTTTACCGTTTTCAGGTCCCCAATCAATGTCATCCTCACTCAGCAGCCATATCTCAACCTCCTTTTCTTCAAGATTTGTATTCACCTCGTAAGACAACATGAGTTCCTCAATATCCCCGTCAATAGCCGGAAGCACTACCCATACACCTCCATTAGTAGTGATATTCCTCATAGACAAAGACTTGCCATCTACAGCTACCGCCTCATCAGCCGTAATCTCATAATCTGTATTAGGTCCGAAATTGCCTATACCAGTGTTTCCTATCGCGAAGATACATTTCAGTTCATCCGTCGCCATATAAGCCTCAAAGTCTTCTGTATAGCCCACTGGCTGCACGCCGCATACGGTCTCGAAGTATACAGGCCCGTACCAGCTGCTGTATTCGTCCTCACCGCATACCGTGCGCACATAGACATCATAGCTTGTAGTGGGTTTCAGTCCACGGACTATGCAGCTCTTCTCCCCGAACGGCACATAACCCTCATACCCGTCATCTACTTTCTCTCCTTTCTCCACCACAGCGATGTGCCAGCTCTCACCTGTCATCGAGTTGACTGCCAATTCCACAGAATCAGAGTAAACCGTAGTAACAGCGACACTTGCCTGCGGACAGTCAACCTGTGCCGCCACCTCTATATCGTCCACATAGAGGTTTGCACTAAGCCTGTTGCTCACTCCCCGGAAGCCTACCGATATCTCATGACCGAGAAGATTATCAGACAGCTCATAGACGAATGTATTCCACTCTCTGCTGACAATACCTTCCTGCAAAATGGAGAAAGTCTCACCTCCATCATAGGAAACAAGCACATCCAAAGCCGCGCCTCCTGGGGCTGCCATGCGGAACGACAGATACGCCGTTCCAACGTCTGTCAGGTCAATGACCGGTGTCTTCACCATACAGGTATTACCGGTCCAATTCTGGGTAGAGTTAAACATCAGAGAATTAGTTCCGTTCTCATCTTCGCGGCCTATCATCCATTTATTGTTAGTGTCCGCCGTACCTGTCTTTGTCTCATCGTCCCAGCACTCTGAAAGTTCACCCTCCAGCATATTGTCAAAATTCTCAGTAAAAGGGAACTCGCCTGTTCCGCAGCCGGTTGTAAATGATATTTTCGCCGCACTGCTCTCATCATCAGCACCGCATACGGCGACAAGCTCAACAGTGTAATATGTCTGGGCATTGAGACCGTCTACCTTATAAGAAGACCTGACACCGGGGAATGTCTTCTCCTCCCCATTCTGCGAGATCAGCCTTATATTGCATACGGCATCATCATCAACAGAAGTCCATCCTATGACAGCACTATTGGCAGTCACATCAGAGACCGAAATTCCCGCAGGTTTCGGACATGACGGGATTGCCGTCAACGAGAAGTCATCAAGATAATAAGAGCCATTACCGTTGTACACTATCGATATATTCTTATACTTCTGCGCATCCTCATCCGTAAGCGCATCGAAATAGACAGTGAACTCCTTCCACCCGTCGGCCTTGGTCAGAGTAAGATAAGCCATCGGGTCTGCGGAAACGTCATCTCCCTTGCCGGCAAAGACAATAAGGCTGACAGGCTCTTCATCGTCAGTATACGCATAGAATCCAAGCATCTTGTCATCCAGACGCTCAACCTCTATTCCGGGAGACGAGATGAATGCAACCCCCTCACCGCCTGCCGAGACACGGATGGAAGCTGTACCCCCATGACGTACACCGGCAACCCAAGCCATATCACCTCCAGCCTCTCCTACGCTCCAGCAGCCAGTCATATCCTCATTTTCAAAGCCTTCATAATAAGGGAACGCCTGCGCAGCACACTCAGTGCGGAACTGCAACGGCGTGATAGTCCACGTACCCTCACGCGCAGTCTCTCCCTCACCGCAGACACTGCGTATATAGACATAATACCGGGCATCCGGCTTCAACCCGTCCACTGAAATTCCTGACACCACATCACCGGGCGTAGATCTTATAAGGGACTCATCGGCAAGAGACGGATCCAGTTCCGCTTCGGAAACTATATATTCATACGAGTCAGCACCGACAGATGCCCATGACAGCACGGCAGAGTTGTCGGTAATCTCCGTGACTACCGCCCTGTCTATATCGACATATCCGCACGCCGACTCGCGTAGTGTCACATTGTCTAAGACAAACCTGCCGCCCACCAGCTGCGGGACTTTCACCTTTATGACTATATGTGTAGCTCCAGATGCAGGCGAGAAGCCATAGACCCTGTTCTCCCATGCAGCCGAAGCCGTCGAGGCGAACTTCTCGGTCTGCACTCTGACCGTATCATCACCATTGCAATATGACACACTAAGCTCACTGCCATCAACATTTTCAGATTTTATGTACAGCTCCAGTTCATACTGTGCTCCGCTCCTGAGAACAACAGGATAGGAAATTTCCCCCTCATGCACATTAGCCCAGTCGCCGGACACCATCATACAGTTATTCCCCTCATAAGCGAACTGTTGTGCCGTACTGAGATCAAAACCTTGCGCACTTGACCTCTGAACCATGTTCCAACATCCAACACCGTCTTCAAACCCGTCAAAGAAAGGAGCATCGGCTGTTATCTCAGCCGGATTGCACAGCGTCCTGAACTTATATGCGGGACTCCACAGACCTTCGCCATCAGCACACACAGACCTCACATATACCTCATATTCCGTATCGGCTTCAAGCCCCGAGAGCGTAAACTGAGCCTGCTGCCCGTCAAGCCGCGTGCCTTCGCCAAAGGTAAACCCAGCCACGCCATACTCTATATCAAACGCCTGCGCACCGCCGCACTCCACGGAAACGGAAACCCCGTTGCTGCTGATGCCGCTGAAAGAGAGCGACGCATCAGGACATGGGGGCAGCTGCTGCAATGTCACATTATTAAGGTTAGACTCCACAGTGTTAGTATTCGTCCAGCGATAGCGGAATGCGATGTATGTCTTTGAGCCGTCATAATCGGAGAACAATACAGTATGATTACCTACCGCCGGGTCTGCCGCACTCCATCCTGATTCAGGGCCCATAACAGTATCGACAGGTTCAAACGTACCGGGGCTGTCGGGGTCGGTCACTACTCCTATTTCCAGTACAGCATTAGGAGAAACAGAATAATCAAACGACAGCCTATAACCGCTCACAGTCTCATAGTTGAATTGCGGCATCACTATTATGACACTGTCATTCACCGGATTTCCCTTGGGCAAATGCAGCCCCTCACTCCAAGTATTCGTAACGGGCATTACCGACTGAGACGATGCGACAAACGTCCAGCAGGTATATTTCTCTGACTTGAAATCCTCAGTGTAGGCCACGTAACTTACATCGATAGGCTCACAGTCCGTCCTGAACCCGAACGTTCCTTTCGTCTCCACACTCGTATCGCTGGGAGCGCATATAGCCCGCACCTGTACATCCAAGTCATATAATGTGTTCTCCGTCAAGCCGCTTATCTGATATTCCGTCTCACCTCCACCGATTATCTCACTCACAGGCACGTCCATCCCGGTATAGCTATATGTCACTTCCCAGTTGGATGGAACAGAGGCGGGTGTCCACCCTACGGTTGCCGAAGTCGAGGTAATGCCGTCGGTCAGCACCAAATTTTCAGGCTCATAGCACGACGGCTTTTTCATGACAGATACATCATCGAGGAACAACGCATCGCCGCCACCGGAGACTCCCTCAAAAAACACATACAGCTCACCGCGCATAGTGTCGGGTATCTCCGCCTCATACCTGTACCACCCGTCAGCCGCAGTCTCATCCTCAAGCGCACTGCTGATGCTGAATATCCTCTCGCCGTACTCCACATAAGGAGCCCTTCCGGCATAGACATTGAACTGAGCCGGGGAAAGCACGGGCTGCGCCCTGTACATATAGAAGCGCACTATATAACTGTTTCCGTCATCAGGCACGGAGAGATATGGGGCGACGAGAGAAGCCGAATTTATATTCTCTTCCATCTCATCAAGCTGCGGCGCATAGGGGCTGAGCGTGACTGATTTGCTTCCGCCATTGTACCACGCTGACGACAAAGCCCACCTGTGAACCACAGAACCGACCTCATCGCCCTCATTCAGCCAGCATGAAGGCACAGCATCGCCCTCAAATATCTCGACCAGAGGCAGACCGACCGGGGCACAGGCCGTGCGCACCGTAATCTCATCGAATGACCACGGACTGCCGCACGCAGCCTTGAACCTAAGGTTAACTCAGTGTCAGGCGTGATGCCGTCAGTCAGCGTCCTGCTGTTTCCGCTGAGCGTGCCGAGCAACCTGTCACCGTCATAGACTTCAAGGCCAGACTCCTGATACATAGTCCAATCAAAAGTAATGCTCTTGTCAGTAACCCCGGTAACTTTCACATATTCAGGACGTGCGCAAGGCGGTATCTCGTTCACTGAAAAATCATCGATATACCAGTCAGATGTCACTCCCTTGGCGATTATGGCCACCACCGCACCCTGCGCATCCTTCAGCGGAGTCTCCTTAGTGTAGGCCACGACATTGGTCCACGCGCCGGGCGCGACAGAGACATCCTTCAGCTTGGCATACGTCCCGGCAGACTTTATGTCGGTCTGTAAGCCTATCTCGAAATCTCCGCCCAGAGTTCCGCCGTTATAAATGAAAAATGAGACCTCAAGGTCATTGGCGGCATGGTCGACAGGTTCAGTGTATAAACATCCTGACCGACATTACCTGCCGCAACGGCTACTGACCTGCCGGCATCGTCATGGTCATAAGCATCGGTGACCGTAAGTCCGGCATCCTTACCGTCCTCACGCTCCACCTGCCAGCATGAGGATACGTTCAGCCAATCATTAAAATCATAGTCTATAGGGAAATGAGGCTCGCACGAAGTCTGGAACTCACGCTCCTTTGTCCAATCGGCCATGCCAAGATATTCAGCCTCACAATTGGTGCGCAGCTGTACGGAATATACCGTGTTAGGCAATAGGCCGTCAATGGTCAGTCCGCGACGGCCGCCGGTATTGACAGCATAGTCGCGCACTACCTCGCCGTTCAGTTTCAGCCTTACCTCTACGGAGTCAGAAGTGAAACCCATAGTGGAAAAGTCCCACTGCACATCAGCCCTATCATGGCTGATACTGCCGAAACGCACCGACTCTATCGGTGCGCAACGCGGCGCACGATCCACCACGACATTATCAAGATATACCTTTACATCAGGGTTTTAAACCGGATGAGCCGCATCGGCATTTCCGGCAGCGAAGCAGAGCGCAAGCCTGCCTCCCGCCGCTATCGGGAGAGCCACGACAGCGTGTTCCCAGCCGTCAGTACTCTCAGAAAAGCTGAACAAAGGCTCTTCCTCTACGGTCAGGCCGCCATCGAACGACACATATAAGGCCAGATAGCCGCCATTGATCTGATAGTCGAAACTGACCGCATAGCCTTTGGCTGAGGCTATCTCGGGAGTTGTCAGCAGCGACCACGGTGCAGGCCCCATATACTCCGAAGACCATTCCAGGCAGTATGTGCTCTCAAAGCCTCCCCGGAACAGAGACCATTTACTCATATTGTCGGTCTCAAGCTGAGGGGCATCAACCCACCCCGCAGGCAATTCGCCCACCGGCGGGACACCCTCACAGTCCTCGACAAAAACAGGTTCGGTCTGCGCCGCGACAGGTTCGGACAGCATAAATCCTAAGATGGTCACTACAAACAGGACCGCTAAGTTTCTTTTCATATTGATCGGTTTTTATAGATTGATTATTGATTGTCTTTTACCACATTATAAATATAAGTCCTAAAATCATATAGCTTTACCGTACAGACCACAGCTCCGAACAAGTGACACATAAGTCGAGGCTGGTGCGGAGACAGCTAGAGAGTACGTGTTTTTAACCTCTTTTCACGTCAGCGACAGACTACGGCCGTATCATGGACCTACACACCCCTAACATACGGACAAGGTGATGCTAACCCGAAAGTAGGTGTTTCCCGACGCGTAGACCGGGAGGAGACAAGGAGAGAGTACGTGTTTCAGCACCGCACCATCCTTAGCCACACACAGCCTGAACCGTCAGCGCACAACAACCTTATAGGCATGGCGTTCACCACCAGTGTCCAGCACAAGCAGATAGACTCCCGCCGTGTCAGGCATACGCACCATATCCGCGTCGGAGGAGAGGCTGCCCGTCCAAAGTGTCTGACCAGTAACGGAATAGAGCGCGACAGACGAGGGTACGGAGACATTCCTGATCCTCACACCCTGCATGGGGGCGGCAACAGTCACTGCGGGATATGGCATTATGTCCGTATGCAGTGACTGTATTACAGGACACGTCGGGAGGGTCACGCCGTCATCGGCACGGGTCAGCTCCACATGGTAGACATCGGCAGTGTCGAACGCAACATCCTCGCCAAGGTAGAGGTACGAACCTGTCGCCCCGGGAACGGGACTTCCGTTGCGAAACCAACGGAAAGAGGAGAAGGTGTAGCCGCCATTATAGTCCTCATTGGTCACCGCAAGCACATTGTTCCACTTCTGGCGCACGATGGAGGCAGGATAGAAGACCGTGAAATCATAGTCGAAAATCTGCGCCCCACAAGCCCTGTCCACAATCTCTACCGATACGGTATATAAGTCCGGCTTCACACTGTCGGGCAGCGGTACAGCGACAGCACCGTCCAATAATGGCAGCGAATCGGCATCGGCAAAGCCTGCGGCTCTGGCCTTATCGCCGAAACGGAACGCACAGTGGGAGACCTTGCCTGACAATACGTTAACCGGGATACGGATGAGACTGTCCTCAGTGCCGCATATCACTCCAGCACCGAGAAGCTCGACCGCGGCACATTCGGCTGTTATTTCCACAGTGACGGGCTTACTGGAGCAGCCTATGCTGTCAAAGCACACCACGGTGTACACGCCAGCCGCTAAAGAGTCTGTACGCGCATTAAGCTCACCGTTGAGAGTATAATATGTGCCGGGGGCTGTGTCAGTTATGGCAATGCTGCCAGAGAGCGGGCCGTCAGCGGCATTGCTCACATCAACGCCAAACGTCACAGCCGGAAGCAGAGGCTGTCTTTATAAGGAATTCCCCATTGGGCAACTCATCAGAAGAAAAGTAATATTTGCCTCCGGCTATATCCAATGTGTCGCCATGGCAGATAGCAGTGTCCGTGTAGACTTCATAGCTGTCAACTACGGTAAGATGCACCACCGATGTACTGTCACACCCAGAGAAGGACTTCACTGGCGGCCAAGAATAGTAGCCGGACTCATTGTACGCTGTGCCGTCGATATAGTAATTATCGTCAGCACAGATGGTTACTTCTGTAGTGTCAAACACGGGGCCGATAGCACCGACATGGACTGTGGTGTCTATCATGTCCCAACATCCGCCTGATATGTCGGCCCGGAGGCGGATATGCACATCGCCTCCCTCATCGGGGAGAGGCATGACGTAACTCTTGTCCGTCAGGACAGTGCCGTCATCAAGCGTCCACTCGAACGACTCTATCTGTTCGGGCAGGACTTTGCCGCCGACAGTCTCCACACGGCTCAGGTTGTTGAAACGCACGGCATTGGTGCAGCCTGAGGGTATCCACTCGACATCGAACATGGCCTTGGGGTAGCGCGGCATCAGGGATGCGGTCAGAGTGAAGTGGCAGTCTGTCTCAAGCGACATCACATCGCAGCTGTATGTGGCAGTATCGTTATTCTCAATGTCAAGCCTGCGCTGATCCGCCCCCTCGACCGGAGTATCGGGGTCATAAGTCTTATACCAGCGGTAGCGGAAACCCTCGGGGGCAGCAATCTCCTCGGTCTGCACATCACCGCAGGCCACGCCCTGTATCTCCCCGCCAGTGCAGGCGAGTGTAAAATAGGCATAGCCGAAATGCTGCATGTGCCCGCAATCTTTCGTGGACAAACGCACATGTATATCCCTGCCGCCATCCTCAGCATACTCGGAAAGATTGACCCCGACAGTAGTCCAGTCCTTGTATATCACTGGTTCATCGCGATCCACATCCGCCCTAAGCCACCCGTCCTTGCCGACAAGCCCAAGGTCGGCATAGAAGTCTATCTGGCCACATTCAGGGTCTATCAGACTGCCGCTCCCGTCCGTTATTTCCAGACGGAACTTCGGCATATTCTCCGGAGTATGCCCCGTCGGCACCTCCAGTACAACGGCATACTTCATGAGCAACACGACATGCGATCCGGAATCAAGCCTCAACGTATAGTCTATGGCCTCTGACAAGTGGTTATCCCAATTGCCCAGACGGACCGAAGCAAAATCACCAGGTGGTATGGCGGGCAGCACACCGCCAGTCATGGGGTCACGCTCGCTTACATCCGTATTCACCGTATGCCTTGATGGCGCACCGTCTATGCCGTCACGATCCACACCCACCATCTCGAAAGGATTAAATGGAGACGTGCCGAGATAGCAGGTCACGCCCGCACCATCCAGATTGGTATAGTCAAGGCAAAGTCCATCGTTGACGATGACACCGAGATGCTCGTACCATATACTGGTGTCGCCGGGTGCACATATAGTCCTAATATAGAAGTTGTACATCCCGTTCGGCAGATCAGTCAAAGAGAGCGATCCGCCGCGCACGGACCTGAGCGTATCATTTGTCCCTGTATATTCGGAATTGTAGCGCACCTCGTATGTGGCCTGACTGCTGGCGATCCATGAGAGTGACACATCGTTACCATTGACCGTATGGGTTATGCCCGACGGCACACCGCAGTCGCTAACTGGCGCAATCTGTATATCGTCTATACAGCACGATAGCGTCGCAGCACTCTCATTATTGTTCACCCACAGGAATGCCAGCATCATGGGCGCACCGGTTGAAGTGACAGTCGTGCGGTTTACTTTCCACGAAGGGCGGTCGTTAAACATACGACCCTTATAAGGCAGCGCATCGGCCACCCAGCTATGTACACGCGATATGGACGTATTGATGTCATCCATAGGGTCTATCCAAGCCACATAGAGGCCGTCAGCGTCCTGCTCACCATAGCATTTCCATGCGAAAGAAAGTTCATACGTACCACGCGGCAGCTGCATCTCCCTCGCGGCGACGACATTGACCACATGGTTTGAATAGACAGCGCTCGTATCTCCTCCAGAAAGCCCGAGATTGGAGACCAAAAGGCAATGCCCGCCGTTAAAATGCGCTTTGGAAGAGACATACCATCGGTTCGGAGCCGCCACTTCATCAAACAATCCTTCATTCATGCGCCATTCCTTATTCTCTTCCGGGTCTTCCCACCCGTTGAAATAAGGCAAAGCGACTCTCTGTGCCGACACGCCCTCCAAGCCCCAAACAGTGAACAACAATATGCAGATCATACGCACAAACATTCTTCCACAAATGTAAACTTCATACATACAACTATTTTTTCTTTTCAACTGGCCAAATGAAACCTACGAATATAATCCATGAATAGCCCGAATGCATGATGCCTTAGCTCTTAAGAGTCCAACGGTCATCAGAATGTCATGTCTATCACTCAGCTCCACTTTGGACTGAGAATTAACATTTGTCACCCGAACTAGCGGTCGAATCCAAAGAAAGACTTAACATTATTGATATATTTAAATGTCACGATGATACCTAATCACTACTTACCCCGCACATCAGGCTACGACCGCCGTCAATACATCAAGCAACCCACCACATAGAAATCGCTACAGGATGATATACAGTCGAAAACTCATACATATAACGACTTATTGTCCAGGATAGCAATCTTTGGCACGGCCTGATTTTATCGGGGCTAAAAGTAGCTTATAACACTTTTATGGCCAAACGAATTTGCAAAAAAAAAAAACGGTTGTATTCTTAACTTAATTGACATTCGGCATGGATCTCCAGTTCTCATAAATTGGCATATAATTTTGGGAATGGCTACAATATGTATAGTGACGAAAGGGCTTACGATTTGAAAGCTTTTGCGCAGTTTTAATGCAAGAATGCAGTATCGCAGAAAAGAGACTAAAGAAGCAGTAGCTGAAAGCTAAGGAGAGAATAGCGAGATACTCTGTATGACAAGTGTCTACATGAATACGTACACAATAAAAGTGCATGAAAAAGAAATTGCTACATATTGAAAACTATGAATATCAGCATCGAAAAATGCCGTAATAGCATGTATAGGTATTATATCGAACTGATGTCAACTTAAAAGGAATCAGAACATAGGAATTTTCAAGAACTGTAGGTAGTCATACAATAACAAGAGGCTGAGAACAAATAGGTTATCCTTGTACCCAGCCTTTAACAATAATGTGGAGCTGACGGGAGTCGAACCCGTGTCCAAACGAGGAAGCAATATGCTTTCTACACGCTTATCTTCGCCTTCATTTTCGTGCGGCTGCAAGACCGAAGCCACCAACAGCCGCCTTATCCGCTTTTGTCTCGCCCGCCGTGCACGGCCACGGCAGACCATCCCCGATATTGCCCACACCTCTGAACCGGATAGCCTCAGGGAGGCGGCATCCGAGAGATGTCCCGTTCCGCCAGCTTCTGTGACGGAATTAAGCCCGACTTACTGTACTTCGGTCAGGCAGCGAGAGCGTAGTTTCTTTCGCCAGTTATAGTTTACCGCCTAAGATTAAAGTGCTTATGCGACAATGCACTGCGTGCTTACATACCTCTTCTGCCCGCTGTCAAAACCAAACAGCCCCTTTACCGGGCCTTGCATATACGGCAATTTCCCCCACGGGCGACTGCGCATAGCAAGGTGAGCGGACAATAAAAGAGAGCAACCGTCAGTCAGTCACTCTCCCTTTTGTGTAGTGCGTCCGGGAGTCGAACCCGAGTTTCCGGCGTGAGAGGCCGGCGTCCTAGGCCACTAGACGAATGCACCATTCTGTCTCAATTGCTCTGCAAAGGTACGACATTTTTCCGTACCGCCAAAACTTTACAGCACTTTTTTTCACCCAAAGCTCTCTTTTTTCTTTTCCCCCAATAACGGCATAAGAGATAAATCATTAATTTTGCATCAGTTACAAACAGCAAAGCAAATGGACAGCGAATGGGAAAAGATGCTCTCCGGCGAGGAATATTACGCCGCAGAGCCGAGTATGATAGAGAAAATAGGTGAGACAAGGCTCAAAATCTGGGAATACAACTCCCTGCGTCCCGATATGCGGGAGAGGAAAGAGAGCGTACTGCGTGGCATATTGGGGAACGCGGGACGGCGGCTGAACATAGTGCAGCCGTTCTACTGCGACTATGGCGCGCATATATCGGTGGGCGAGAACTTTTTCGCTAACTTCAATTTCACAGTGCTTGACGAGGCGCATGTCACGATAGGGGACAACGCTTTCATCGGCCCAAATGTCAACATATACACGGCAGTGCACCCGATAGACCCCGAACGGCGCAACGCGCAGATACAAAGCGCAAAAGCCGTGAGCATCGGCGACAACGTATGGATTGGAGGCAACACCACGATACTGCCCGGAGTGACTGTGGGCGACAATGTGACTATCGGCGCGGGGAGCGTCGTGACGAAGGACATCCCGTCAGACTGCGTTGCCGCGGGCAACCCGGCACGGGTAATAAGGAAAATAAGGTAAAGCCTATACTGAGACACCAAGGAAAGCAAGTCGAAAAACAGCCCGAGTATATCAGAAAGCGAGGAAAGGGTAAGGTGAACCTACGTGTTTCGCAGATGACGGACAGCTTGCAGATAAGTCGAACCTACGTGTTTCACGGATAGCGGACAACTGACGGATAAGGCGGACCTATGTGTTTCGGGTAGAGCCCATGCTCCCGAGGCATCTGTTTTCCAATGGAAACATCAAGGATTAATATGAATACTGGCGTGGCCACGTCCTGCCACTCCGCCTAACAGGGTAAGACTGCCGCCGTATAAAAAATGTACAACTATTTTGTAATCAAAAAAAAAGCCGTATATTTGCACGCTCAAAAAGCGACAAAGTAATATTTATTCACACATAAACTTTTGGGAGGACAAAGTCATAGCTAAACAATTGAATGCCAAGAAAGAAGAGAAGCACCGCATCAACCACGACATACGCGGAGTGAGGGAAGTGCGGCTTGTAGGCGACAACATAGAGTCAAAAGTATACAGTTTTGACGAGGCCATGCGCATAGCGGAAAACATGGGCATGGATTTGGTTGAGATATCGCCTAATGCGGAACCTCCAGTGTGCAGGATAGTGGACTACCAAAAGTTTCTCTACCAGCAGAAGAAACGCGAAAAGGAGCTTAAAGCCAAGAGCGTGAAGATGGTAGTCAAAGAGATACGTTTCGGTCCGCAGACTGACGACCACGACTACAATTTCAAGCTCAAGCACGCCGAGGGTTTTCTCAAGGAAGGGTGCAAGGTGAAGGCTTACGTGTTCTTCAAGGGCCGCTCGATACTCTTCAAGGAGCAGGGCGAAGTGCTTCTCCTGCGTTTCGCAAATGACCTCGAAGAGCTTGCAAAGGTAGACTCTATGCCTACGCTTGAAGGGAAGCGTATGATAATCATGCTCTCTCCGAAAGCGAAGAAAAAATAAGTTGCCCAGTATCGGCAGACGTACGTAACAAACCAATGGGTCATCTGCGCACAGCATAGAGACTCATATTATTAATACTTTAATTTACAGACAAATGCCTAAAATGAAAACTAATTCCGGTGCCAAAAAGAGGTTCGCCCTTACCGGAACAGGAAGAATTAAACGTAAACACGCTTACAAACGTCACATCTTGACGAAGAAATCTCTGAAGCGCAAACGCAATCTTACCCACGCGGGTATAATCGCGAAGTCAGACGAGAAGAACATCAAGGAGCTGCTCTGCATGCGCTAAACTTTCGACAAACCGTATTTACAACTTTAATTCTATTAGTAACCGAATGTTCAGCACAAAGTTTCCGTAAACAGACGGGACGCTGACGTTTTTAATTATTGAACAATTATGCCAAGATCAGTAAACCACGTTGCTTCAAGAGCAAAACGTAAAAGAATTCTGAAACTCACCCGTGGCTATTTCGGCGCACGCCGCAATGTGTGGACGGTAGCAAAAAACACATGGGAGAAAGGTCTGCTTTACGCATACCGCGACCGTAAGAACAAAAAGCGTAATTTCCGCGCTCTGTGGATACAGCGTATCAACGCTGCCGCACGCCTCGAGGGCATGTCTTATTCGCAGCTGATGGGTGCGCTCCATAAGGCAGGTATCACGATGAACCGCAAGGTGCTGGCCGACCTCGCAATGAACCACCCGGAGGCTTTCAAGGCCATCGTGGCAAAAGCCAAGAACAACTGATTCCGCAGAACGGATGAAGACCTGACACGTCAGGATGCTTCTACCTTAACAACGGAAACAATATGACAAGAGACCGTCGGCTTCACCTTTTGGTGCCGGTGGTCTCTTTCATTATAATGTCCAAGACCGCATCTCTTTTCTTATGAAGATAACATTCTTAGGCACTGGCACATCCACCGGAGTGCCGCAGACAGGATGCACATGTGAAGTGTGTACAAGCACTGACCCGAAGGACTCGCGCCTGCGCTCATCGTTGCTTGTGGAAACCGGAGAGGCCAATCTGCTCATAGACTGCGGACCGGACTTCCGGCTGCAGATGTTGCACAGATACATGCGGCTGGACGGAGTTCTGGTCACCCATGAGCACTATGACCATGTGGGCGGAATAGACGACCTGCGCCCCTTCTGCGCATTGGGCGACATACAGATATACGCCGAAGAGAACGTATGCACCGCCATCAGGACACGGCTGCCGTACTGCTTCTCCGAAAATCGCTACCCCGGTGTCCCGACCATTGAACTGCACCCCATCTCTCTCGACCCGTTCTATGTCAAAGGAATGGAAATCATCCCCATACGGCTGATGCACGGACAGTTGCCGATAGTAGGCTACCGCATCGGCCCAATGGCCTATCTGACCGACATGCTCTCCATGCCCGAAAGCGAATACGCCAAGCTGACGGGACTCAAGACGCTTATAATCGACGCCCTGCGCATAGAGCCTCACATGAGCCACATGCACCTCGCCGCCGCCATAGAGGCCATCAGGCGCATAGCTCCGCAGCATGCCTACCTCATCCACATGAGCCACCAGATAGGCCTCCATGCCCTCGTTCAGCAGTCGCTGTCCGATGATATAACCCTCAGCTGGGACGGACTTCAGATAGAGGTATAGTTCTCATTCTACATCAGGCATACTCGCAAAAACGGGATGATATAAGCCCTATATCTCCTCATGTACTTTCTCAAAACCGTGCATTCACTACCTGCGCACATTCGTAACTTCGCAAAATGACAGGATAATGGGCAGCCTCTGCCCTGTCTCTAAAAGCCCATTCTACAATATACGATACTGAGGTATATCGATAGATAATATTATCGCATAAAAATTTGTCACTGTCGTTTGCAATATTCACAATAATCCATTATCTTTGCATCGGCGATAGGTTATATCCCGTTGCCGAACCGTCTTTCCGTTGACTGTGCAGAGGCACAGGTGCATGAAAAGACATGTTTCGTAAAGAGCGTTTGGTTATTACCATATTCTGAAAACTCGACAATTTCAAGCATCATGGTAATAAACCGAATGCTCACGTTGGTGTACATATCATATATCAGGCTGGGAAACTTACCCTTTTCCTGGCTGTATATATGTATGAAAGCGTGGGCTTGCGGTTTATTATTGATGTTGGGCAGTCGAGTGCCTCAGAATAGTAATAAACCGCAAGCCTTCACGCTTTTTATATGTTAAACGCCATACCGGGAGGCTGCATGGCATAATACACATATAGCTATGCTAAAATTTAATTATGCAGTCCAGATGGACTATGTTCAAGGCAACTTCTCTGCATCGTGCCTTGATAATGTTTGGCCTATGGGTGCAAACACAGTGGTTATCATTAACTTACATGACCCAGTCTCTGACGAGAGTCTGCTTGAAAAGATTATCTATCGTGCAGTAGACCACATCAACAACTACCTGAAAGATTCCAAGTCAGACATTCAGATTGCTGTTGATGAGTGTGTAAAGTGTAAAGTTGCGCGTGACGGGAAGCTTTTCAAATCAGTAAAGTTTGAAGTGCACCGTGCTTAACTGACTCCGCTCCATCCGGCACACCTCTCTATCGGTGTGCCGGACGGGGCTTTCCCTTGTTTTCCGTTTTCAAACCCTAAAATCTTAAGGAGCAACATTTATGAAAAAAATTATATCCTCATTGTTTGTCGTACTCTCATGCTTCGTCTGTACGCTCAACGCTGAAATCGTCACATCAGTCAAAATAATAGATAGTTACCCTGACTATAGAGACGTTTCTATAAAATTCCGACTGGACACCTCCTCTCGTACTGCCGAAGTTATATATATGTCTGGTTATGCTAACAACGGTCGTTACGACCCGATTATTATACCTCCAGAGGTATTTTATGACAACAAATTCTGTCGTGTAACGAGAATAAATAGCAATGCCTTCTCCGATTCATGCGACCCTAATGACGGCTACGAAGATTTATGTGACGACAAAGGACATACAGGCTATTATACTGATGACTTAACAAGCATAACTATTCCTGAGTCCGTTATAGAAATTGGAATTTCTGCTTTTAAGAATTGCATCAACCTCTCGGAGATAAATCTACCCAAATCTCTGAAATCTATAGGTCATAGTGCTTTTTGTGATTGTAAAAGTCTAAAAAAAATGATTCTCCCTAACTCCCTAAAACATATAGCGGATAATACTTTTCACGGTTGTGATAGTCTAAAAGAGGTAAGCTTTCCTGATTCTTTGGAATCTATAGGTGATGATGCTTTTTTGGACTGTGGCAGCCTAAGAGAGGTAATTCTCCCTAACTCCCTGAAATCTATGGGAAATGCTGCTTTTTATGACTGTAACGGCCTAAAAAAAATTACTCTCCCCAACTCCCTGAAACATATAGCGGATAAAGCTTTTGGGTATTGTGAGAATCTAAAAGAGATAACCTTTCCTGACTCTCTGGAATCTATAGGTGATAATGCTTTTTATGGCTGTAGCAGTCTAATGAAAATATACATTCCACAATCTGTAACTAATATTGGCGACAATGCCTTTTCCTATAATAAAGCTCTTGTTAGTATAACGGTTGATAGTGATAATCCTGTTTATGACTCTAGAAATGACTGCAATGCCATTATCCATACGGCAACAAACACCCTTATACAGGGATGTGCAAGTACAGTAATACCGGAATCTGTTACCAAAATTGGGGAAGAAGCATTTTTTTATTGCGATAGCCTCAAAAAGATAACCATTCCTAATGCTGTAGGCTCTATCTCAACCCAAGCATTCTTAGGGTGCTCAAATCTCACAGATATAACATTTTCCGACTCTCTGAAATACATAGGATGGCTAGCATTTTATAAGTGTGAAAAACTTACAACAATAATCTTGCCTGACTCCTTGAAAGACATAGGATCTGAAGCATTTAGTCATTGCATCAAACTTGAAACAATAACCTTGCCTGACTCTTTGAAACACATAGGATCTGAAGCATTTAGTCATTGCATCAAACTTGAAACAATAACCTTGCCTGACTCTTTGAAAGACATAGGATCTGAAGCATTCTATAATTGTAATTTAAAAACCATTTTTTATAATAACCCCAATCCACAAAGTTACAAATACGATATATTTACAGACTACGAGAACGCTACGCTCTATGTCCCATGTGGCACATCGGATATATATAGGTCGAGAACACCTTGGTACAAGTTTAAGAATATTGTCGAGTTCAATCACTCATTTATTGTCAGTGCTGATGACCCAGCTCATGGCACTGTCGAAATTCTTGAAGAGTTAGCCTGTGACAACGAAAACTATACTCTCAAAGCTACTCCTGCTGCAGATTATATGTTTGTACAGTGGAGTGACGGCGTAACTAACAACCCTCGTCAGGTGACTGTCACTCAGGACACCGCATTCACGGCCGAGTTTGCCCCTTTGCTTTACACTCTCACCGCTCTTCCCAACGATGACTCCATGGGCACTATAAGCGGTAACAGTAACGGTGAATACAAACCTAACTCTGTCGTAAAAATCGAAGCTGTTGCAAACGAGGGTTTCTATTTCATGCACTGGAATGACTACAACACCTCAAATCCTCGCTATATCACTCTTACTCAGGACACCACAATCACTGCCGAATTTGCCCCGCTGTTAAAGCTCACCGTCCTTTCTGATGATGAGTCTATGGGTACTGTAAGCGGTAGCGGGGAATACAAACCAAACTCTACTGTGGAAATCGAAGCGCAAGCTAACGAGGGTTTCCGTTTCTTGCATTGGAATGACGATATAACTGACAACCCCCGTCAGGTAACACTTACTCAGGACAGCACATTTACAGCCTATTTTGAGCCACTTGATACAGAAGTCTCGGAAATATCCGATGACGGCTTTGATGTCTCTGTCAAGGACAGGACCATATCTGTCCACAATTCGCACGGTTTGGAAATACAGGTGATAGATATCACAGGGTATACCATATACACAGGTTATGGCACAACAATAACACTCCGCACACCGGGAGTTTACATCGTCCGGTGCGGAAACTTGACAAAAAAGACAGTAGTAAAGTGATTTCACTACTAAGGACATACCTGTCCCCATAAAGGAGATGGGGTAGATCTAAGATTTAATCTATAAACTTTTAAGCCAATGAAGCAAAAAAACTTCAGAAAATTAATAGCGTTTATTAGATTAATGTCCGTTATTGGTGGAATTTTCATCATGATTTCAAGAACGACATTAATCATCTTTCAGATTAATGTATTCTGAATAACGGACGACATTTTAGATCAGGTTTTCGAAAGAAGCCAATTGAATAAGATGAGACCTTGTATTAGGTCGAAGGTTATGAGATTAGGTTTTTTAGAAACCGGAGTTCCGGCAGGTCATCTGCCGGAACTCTTCTTTTTCAACACTTTGTATAAACGTAAAAAATAACCCCAAAATCAATAAGGGCACAACACCCCTCTATCCCCATTCAAATCTCCACTCTCGTCTTTCTTTTCAGCTCAAAATCACGTCCGAGATACTTCTCTCGCACAATAGGGTTGCCGGCGAGGTCTTCTGGTGTACCATGAAAAAGTATTCGCCCGTCAAACAGCAGATATGCACGGTCAGTGATTGATAGCGTCTCGTCCACATTGTGGTCTGTGATAAGGATACCTATATTACGGTCTTTCAAGTGCCACACTATATCCTGAATATCCTGCACCGCTATCGGGTCCACGCCCGCAAACGGCTCATCGAGCATTATGAAATTCGGCTCTATCGCCAGACACCGCGCTATCTCGCACCGCCGCCTCTCGCCGCCGGACAGGCGGTCGCCTATGTTCTTGCGCACATGTTGCAGACGGAACTCATCTATCAGGCTCTCCAGCTTCTCTTTCTGGTAGCTCTTCGGGAACTTTGTCATCTCGAGCACAGCCTTGATATTGTCCTCCACTGACAGCTTCCTGAACACCGATGCCTCCTGTGCCAGATAGCCTATGCCCGCCTGCGCGCGGCGGTAGACAGGATACTTCGTTATCTCCATGTCATTCAGGAATATGCGCCCCTTGTTCGGCGTGACAAGCCCCGTCGTCATGTAGAACGTCGTCGTCTTCCCCGCTCCGTTAGGGCCGAGCAGACCCACTATCTCACCCTGATGCACCTCTATCGACACATCGTTGACCACCGTGCGCTTGCCGTATGTCTTGAAAAGATGCTCCGTGCGGAGCACCATGTTCTTGTTCTCCATATATTGTCAAATATTATTTGGGTCATGCCTGTACTTGAACACGAGTGCGAATACCACCGCCACCACCAAGGCATACCCGGCAAATATGAACCACGACGTGCTCCACCCCGCTGTCTGCGCGGCCATGTCACCCGCATGGGAATAGACGAAATGGTTCACTACCGCCTGTGCGCCGAGAGTGCCTATTGTTGCGCCTATCCCGTTCGTCATGAGCATGAACAGCCCCTGTGCCGACGAGCGTATCTTGTCGTCCGTCTCCTTGTCTACGAACAGTGCCCCTGATATGTTGAAAAAGTCGAACGCCACGCCGTAGACTATCATCGACAGCACAAAGAGCCACAGCCCGCTCCCCGGATTGCCGAGTCCGAAGAAGCCGAAGCGCAGCACCCACGCGAACAAGGCGATAAGCATGACCGTCTTTATCCCGAAGCGTTTCAGGAAAAACGGTATCAGCAGTATGCACAGCGTCTCCGACACCTGCGACAGCGAGATGAGCGCGTTGGCGTTTCTCGCCCCCCACGTGTCGGCGTACTCCGGTATATTCTGAAAGCTGGTTATAAACGGATTCGCGAAACCGTTGGTTATCTGGAGCGACACCCCCAACAGCATAGAGAATATGAAGAAGAGAGCCATCCTCTTCTCTTTGAAAAGCGTGAACGCCCTCAGCCCAAGCGCATCCACTATCCCCTTCTTCTCCCCATCCCCACGGTTCACCGCGCACGCCGGCAGCGTGAACGCATATACGGACAGCAGCAGGCCGAAAATGGCGGAGACGGCAAACTGATACGGGGTGACTTGCAACGATGTAAGCCCGTCGGCCGAAGTAAACGAGACGGTCAGCCCCCCCTCCGCGTCAATGAGCAGAAAGTTCACGGTCAGCATAGCGACTATGAAACCTATCGTCCCGAACACCCTTATGGGCGGAAAATCTTTCTCCGTGTCAAGCCCGCACTTACGCAATGCGCTGAACGCCACCGAATTTGACAGAGCCAATGTTGGCATATAAAACGCCACGCTGACAGCATACAGCGCAAACGCCGGAGCAAAGCGTATCGCCTCTCCCGCGCCCAGTGCGTATGCCGCCAGACCTCCCATAAAGGCGGCCGCTATGAAATGGCAGATGCCGAGCAGTTTCTGCGCCGGTATCCACCTGTCTGCCACTATCCCCATTATGGCAGGCATGAAGATGGAGACTATCCCCTGCATCGCGTAGAATATCCCTATATGGGCTTCAAGTCCGACAGTGACAAGGAAACTCCCCATCGATGTCAGATACGCCCCCCACACAGCGAACTCCAGGAAGTTCATTACTATCAGTCTGAATTTCATAGTATTATCATTTGTTATTTCGTTAGACAATCCTCCTGCTGCTCACTCCTGAGCCGTGTTCTCCGCCGATGCGCGCCGCCTCAGTTCATCCCTCAGCTTCCCTGCCAGCTCATACTCCTCACGCTCTGCGGCCATCTCCATCCGCCGCCTCAGCTCCTCGTCCGTAAGCGTGTCGAGGGGAGCATCCGCACGCCCCGTCATGTCGGTAAACGCCACCGCGCCCATTATCTCCTCCTCCACATATATCGGCGCCGATGTCCGCAACGCTATGGCCACGGCGTCTGACGTACGCGCGTCTATGACTATTCGCCTGTCATCCTGTACGAAAACAAGATACGAAAGAAACAGCTGGTTCTCCTTCCGGTAAACATGCACATACGACAGCCTCGCGCGGCACTCTGCCGCGAGCATCACCACTATATCGTGCGGCAACGGACGCCCGAGGGCTATATGCTCTATCGCCATGATTATCGCCTGAGCCTCCGGCTTCCCTATGAGGATGGGCAGCATACGCCTCCCCTCCACCTCCTGCAACAGCATCATATAGACACCCTGACTATTCGATGCCTCGGACAATGCTTTTACCCTGACCTGTACTTTTGGCATAGACCCACATTCTTTTATTA
>CALUOH010000062.1 GCA_944322025.1 uncultured Bacteroidales bacterium
GAGGACGGCGGCATATACGGTACAGCACTCCGCGGGAAATGGCAAAGCGGGCGATGAGGCTTGTTCGCCTTATCGCCCGCTTTGCTCCGGACATGAGGACATGATATGCCACGACGGCACATCACAATCCATATAGATGCGAAACCAAAGCAGTTTTTTACTGTCCTACTCCGGAGAAGCCCATGAAAGCAAGAGCAAGGAGACCCGCCACCACAAGAGCAGTGGGCGTACCCTCCATGCCTTTCGGCAGTTTGGTCATTGCAAGCTGTTCCCTGATGCCCGCGAAGAGCACGAGCGCGAGACCATAGCCCAACGCCGTGGAAATGGCATAAACTACGCTTTCGAGCAACGGCATATCCTGCTTTATCACATAGATTGCCACGCCGAGTATCGTACAGTTGGTGGTGATGAGCGGCAGATAGACTCCGAGAGCCTGATAGAGAGCGGGTGAGACTTTCTTAAGTATTATCTCTACCATCTGCACCAACGCCGCTATGACGAGGATGAACGCTATGGTGTCAAGGAACCTGATGCCGAGCGGCACAAGCACGAAGTGATATATCAGAGAAGTGACCAATGTGGCGAGCGTCATCACGAAGGCCACGGCACCAGACATGCCTATCGCCGTGTCTATCTTTTTAGACACGCCGAGGAACGGACAGATTCCAAGGAACTGTGCAAAAACTATATTATTAACCAATATAGCCGTCAAGACTATTAACAGATAGTGTACCATATCTCCTTAATTCGTTTTATTCATTCTACAAGCGGTGATGTGTATCATTTTCCGCGGTCTTTGAGGAAACGGTTGAACAAGGCCATCATATATCCCAACACGATAAACGCACCAGGGGCGAGTATGAACAATAGCATCCCGTATTCCTCCGGGAAAAGTGCGAAAGAAAATGCTTTGCCTGTGCCAAGTATCTCACGTACAACACCCACGAGTGTCAGCGAGCAGGTGAATCCGAGACCGATGCCCGCTCCGTCCATCATTGAAGCAAGCGCGTTATTCTTCGCGGCAAAAGCCTCCGCACGCCCCAAGACAATACAGTTGACCACTATCAACGGTATAAACAGTCCTAAGGCTGCGTAGAGCGAAGGGACATATGCCTGCATCACTAAATCTACTATTGTTACGAACGTGGCTATCACTACGACGTAAATAGGAATGCGTACCTTGTCCGGCACGAGATTCTTTATCAGGGAGATGACTACGTTTGAACATATTAACACGAACATTGTCGCCACGCCCATGCCCATGCCGTTGAGGGCGGATGTTGTCGTGGCAAGCGTAGGACACATGCCGAGCATGATGACAAATGTCGGGTTCTCCTTTACAAGCCCGTTTACAAATGGTTTGAAATAATTCATGGCTTCTTTTATTTTTCAGGCTCAGCCGCAGAGGCAGAGCCGATAGGTTCAACATTAATCGTATCCTCTGCGGGCACGGGTACAGACTGCGCTGCCGAGTCTGCAGCCACAACGCTTTGAGAAGTTGCACCGCTGTTGGCATCAGATGCGGTCATACCGTTAGCCTCGCAGAAAACTGCATAGGCCGCACTCACACAACGCAGGAATGCACGCGATGATATAGTGGCCGCGGTGATAGCATCGATGTCACCGCCGTCTTTCGTCACGGTCATGTCCGCTGTTGCCGGATTAAGACCGCGGATGTCGGCCTTATCACTTTTGAACCAGTCAACCATCTTTGTACCGAGACCCGGGGTTTCCTTCTGTTCCAGTACAGAATAGTTTACTATCGCGCCATCAGCCGAAAAGCCGACCATGACACGTATCGGGCCATTGAATCCGGTCTCTTGGCTCTCAACAGCCGTCCCGACGAACGATTCTCCATTGTATGCCTTAAATAGGGCCAGCCCATTGACTGTGTCCGGCTCTGACAGTTCTGTAAATTCCGGCAGCACAACTTTTATGGCCTCCTGTTGCTTTGCCACCTGAGCCATTGCGATGGGCTCTTCGGTCACACGATAGACTGCGCCCAGCGCACCCGCAGCCACAAGGGCGAACAGTGTCAGCACTACGGTCATGTTGACAAATGTCGATTCTAATTTCTTCATACCTTATTTCTTTACCTTTTCACCGAAACGGCGTGGTTTAACGTAAGTGTTTATGAGCGGTGTCACGGCGTTCATTATCAATATGGCGAACGACATGCCCTCCGGGTATGCGCCCCAAGTGCGTATCACTACAGTTATAATGCCTATGCCTACGCCGTAAATGAGTTGTCCACGGTGAGTCATTGGCGATGTCACATAGTCCGTTGCCATGAAAATAGCGCCGAGCATCAAGCCGCCGCTGAGCAGATGTACCAGCGGAGAGGCGTATTCAGCCGGGTTGCACGCATGGAGTATGCCAGTAAACAACACTACCGTCAGCAATATGCTCACGGGAATATGCCATGTTATAGTCTTGCGTATCAGCAGATAGATGCCACCGATTATCAAAGCTATGGCGGAGACCTCACCGAGCGAACCGCCCATGTTGCCCAACAGCATGTCGACATGAGACGGGAGTTCGCCGAAGCCGCCTTTAATCATTGCGAGCACTGTCGCGCCCGTCTCCGCATCGGTATATTGCAGAGAGAGAGGCGACGGTACGGGCCATGTCGTCATCGCGGCGGGGAACGAGACAAGAAGGAATACACGTCCCACGAGGGCGGGGTTGAATATGTTATTGCCCAGGCCGCCGAACGTCATCTTTCCTACGCCTATCGCCACGAACGCTCCGATGACAACCATCCACCACGGGAGGTTGGATGGCAGATTGAACGCCAGCAGCATACCCGTGAGGAGGGCCGACCCGTTCCCGACGGTCGTCTTGCCCTTGAACACGAAACGCTGTATCAGATACTCGAACAGTACGCATGAAAGCATCGATATAAGGCTGACCGCCAACGCCCCGACCCCGAAGAAGTAGAGGGATACGAGGTATGCCGGCAAGAGAGCTATGACCACATTGTACATGTTCTTGCTCACACTGTCGCCACTATGGATATGCGGCGACGGAGACACTATGAGAGTTGCCATTATATGTATATTTGTTTTTGGCTACGGTATTTTCTCCGTTCCTCCCGCGCCCGTGACCTTCATCACGCGCACCGGGCGGCGGAGGAAACACTCCACCATTGGTTTCTGTTACTGGTTTATTTTTTAGCGTTTCTAGCACGGATTATGCCGCCCACGGTCGCTTTTCCCATACGGATGTAATCGAGAAGGGGACGGCGGGACGGGCATGTGTAGAGGCAGCAGCCGCACTCAATACAGTCCATCACGCGGTCATGCTCCATCCTGTCCCACACAGCTCCCTCTGCCTCATTCATAAGCAGATAGGGTTCGAGACCCATGGGACATGCGCTGACACATTTGCCACAGCGTATGCAGTTGTCCATCTCTTTCCGCTGAGCTTCAAGTGCAGGCATCACAAGCAGACCCGAAGAACGTTTCGTAGCAGGAGCGTCGAGGCTCTTCATGGCACGACCCATCATTGGGCCTCCGGCTATCACCTTTCCCGTATCCTCGGGCAGCCCTCCTGCCAACGCCATGACATCAGAGAGCGGAGTGCCTAAGCGGACGCGGTAGTTACCGGGATTTTTCACCGACTTGCCTGTCAGCGTCATAACCCTATCTATCAGAGGCTTATTCTTCTGTACAGCCTCATAGACGGCATAAGTCGTGGCCACATTCTGTACCACTGCGCCTACGGCTATGGGCAGTGCGCCACTCGGTACCTGACGGCCTATGACGGCATCGATAAGCTGCTTCTCGCCTCCCTGCGGATAGTGCATTTTCAACGGGCAAACCTCTACGCCGAAATGCTTCGTGGCCAGTTCCTGAAAATATTTTATCGCGTCTTTCTTGTTCTCCTCTATTCCTATGACCGCACGCTGTACATTGATGGCTTTCATTAAGAGGGAGATGCCTATGAATATCTCCTCGCCGTGCTCCATCATTAGCTGATGGTCACACGTGAGGTAAGGCTCGCACTCCACACCGTTGATTATAAGCACCTCTGCCTTTGTGCCGGGAGGGGGCGATAGCTTCACGTGCGTGGGGAAACACGCGCCGCCAAGCCCGACTATACCCGCATCGGCTATGCGCTTGATTATCTCCGGGCCTGTCAGACTGCAAATGCGCTCCACATCGGCGGTGCGCTTTATGTTGTCCATCCATTCGTCCCCGTCCACATCAATGAATATGGACTGGCACTTCGCCCCGAACGCGTCAGAAGCCATGTCTATCTTGGCCACCTTGCCCGATACGGGCGAATGTATCCTGGCGGACATGAACCCATTGGCCTCGCCTATCAGCTGTCCAACCTTGACCACATCGCCTTTCTGCACACACGGCACACACGGTGCGCCGATGTGCTGGCTCATCGGGATTACCGCCTGCCTGGGCAAGGGGACATCGACAATCTTGAGTCCTGCCGTCAGCTTATTGTCATTGGGATGTACGCCGCCAATCTTAAAAGTCTTCATATAACATCAGTAATTTTGTCGGGTTCTATTTTTTAAAGGTCCAAAGTCTGAGAGGTGGCATCAAGATGCCTCTTCCCTACGGAGGTCTCCGCATTATCCGCGCTATTGCTGCCGGCAGCCGTGGCATCAGTCTCTTCGACCTTGTCGACGGGAGCAGCCTCGACTGTGAGCTCCAGACATACAGGCTCAGCCTCAGGCATCACTTGCTCCTCCTTAGCCTCAGGCTCTCTCACCTCCTGCACAGCGGGCTTTCCCGGTGCCGGCTCAGCCTTGGCCTCCGCCTCGGCTTTCGGAGCTGCCGGACGCGGGGGGAAGTTGATCTCGTGTATAGCCCCTGTCGGACACTCGGCCACGCACTTGCGGCAAAGTCGGCATTTGTTGAAGTCAATATATGCGAGATTGTTCTCTACAGTTATAGCGTCGAACGGGCAGACCTTGGCGCATTTTCCGCAGCCGATGCAGGCGACGGAACATGCCTTGCGCGCCGCAGCACCCTTGTCCTTGTTGGCACAGCTCACCCACACGCGGCGGTTTTTCGGGCCTTTCTTGCGCAGCTCGATAATATTCTTCGGACATGCCTTGAGACACGCGCCGCACGCCGTGCATTTCTCTTCGTCTATCTCGGGGAGTCCAGTCTCGGGATTGATATGCAAAGCATCGAACATACACGCTGCCTCGCAGTCGCCAAAACCGACACACCCGAATGCACAGTCTGTCTCTCCTGCGTATGTGGCGTTCGCTATACGGCAAGACTTCGCGCCGTCATATTGCGATGTGCGCGACCTATTGGCACAACTGCCGTTGCAGCGCAGGACAGCCACTTTCGGCTCACTCTCTGCCACGGCCATACCGAGGATGGAGCCTATCTTTGCCATGACGGGCGCACCGCCTACGGGACACAGCAAAATGTCAAGCGACTCAGCCTTAGCACACGCCTCAGCAAACCCGTGACAGCCCGGATGACCGCATCCGCCGCAGTTTGCGCCGGGAAGCACTTCCTCAATCTCGCCTATGCGGGGGTCTTCTTCCACATTGAATTTCCGGGCTACGAAGTAAAGTATGATAGCGGAGAGAAGGCCGATAATGCCTAAAGTGATAAGCGAAGCTACAATAAGGTTCATATCTCTATGTGTAATTATAATTTCACAATATAAAATCTGAATTTGGACTGGAACTTTTTCCTCAACAACAGGAGCAGCAGAAGATAGGGGATAGTGGAGCATAGGCCTACCAGCCCGGTGATGACTTCATTGTCCGTAAAGGCAGAGGCTATGAACATGGCGGCAATGATGATGCACAATGGTATGACAAATGCTATGAGCACTGCATAAAGGCCCAAGCTGCGGTCACCCTTTATCTGCACACGTTCGCCCACACGGCAGGGACTGCCATCGCGATTCTCCGCATCAATCACCTTCTCTGCCTTGTCGGATGCCGTGCAGGCCGACTTCGCGTGACAAGCAGCACAGGCCGATGTCTGTTCTATCAGCACCCGGACCTTATGTCCGTCTATGCCAATCACAGTACCTTCGTGTTCTATCTCGCCACTCATGTTTTTCTGTTTTTTTGCACGCGCAAATATACGAATAAGTCCATACAAAACAATCCATATACATGAATTTTAACTACATATAAATAGGTAGGGAAAGGACACGAGAATACCTAAATCCGGGGATTTTCCAAAAACCGCACGTCAAATTTGGTGTTTTTATCTTAGCTATGTGGGTCATCTCTTGCGGAAAAAGAGAGAGAGGAGGGGGAAGGAGTTCAGAGGATGTCCGTAGCTGTTCCGTCGAGAGCACGTGTTTTTAACCTTGATTTGCATTTGAGTGTCGATAGGGGTATGGTGTGGGCGCGGAGAGTCTCCGTAGAGGCTGGCGCGAGAGTAGGTGTTTTTAACCTCAATTAACTCGAACAAGAGGTGGGGAGAAGGGAAAAAAGTAGAGGGTGCGGCGCGGAGGAAAAGGCCGAACGGACTATTCTACCATATCGACAGGCAAAAGGGAAGAGTGGAGAGGGGAGGATAGCAGCACACGAAAAGAGGGTGAAGCGGGAACGAGAAGAGCAGAAGAATGGGCAGAAGGGGTTTGAAAAAGGGAGAACAGAGGTTGGTTAGAGGTTGGATAGGATGGGACGCATATCCGCCTTAGTCACTTCTTATGGAGGCGGACGGATGTCGTGCGGTAGGAGACGTGTGGGCGACGTAGAATATCACTCTGGGGAGCAGATTATGACTGCACCGTCAGCGTCGTGGAATATGCCAGAGCAGAGAGGCTCGCCGTCACGGTATGCGACTGTCAGACTACCGGAGACGAGAAGCCGTTCTTCGCCAGCGGAATTGACATAAACAGGGCAGTTGTCCGCAAGGGAAGCGCAGGAGAGTATGCAAAAGGGCGCGGCGGAACCGGTGATGGAGTATTGCCCCGGCGCGATATATCCGGGAGAGCTGAGCGGGGAGACCAAGTTGACGCGGATGGAGCGGGAAGAGGATGCCGTCAGCGTCAGCGCGGTCATATAGTAGCGGCTGTCAGGTGTCTTGCCGTTTTGCTCCTGCTGAATACGGTCGTAGACGAAGCGTTCTACCGTGCCGCCGTTTTCGCCCGTGTCATAGTAGGTAATGCCGCCGCTGTAAGCGAACGAGAGTATCTCGTAGCCGTCACAGTCAAAAGAGCCTGAGACCGCGCCGCTGTCGGGCGAGGAGACGGAGAAAGAGCCGCGCCCGATGAGGAGAGTGTCGCCGGGGATGACCATGTAAGAGCCTGTGAGGAGCGAGATTTCGCCATTACGCAGGAGGCTGCCGGGCATGCAGGAGTAGGGCTGCGGTATCTCCGAGACTGCATAGTCGCCGGCCGCCACGCCGGTGTCGTCCCACGGGGACTCGATGTCGAGTAGAAGGTAGGAGGCAGAGGCGGCGGGGCGCATGGTCACGGTGTCAAAAGCGGATGCACTGTCAAGCAGGAAGAGGGTTATGTGGTTTGCGCTGGAGGCGTTGTCGTCAGTGCCGCCAACGGCTATAGCGCGGGTGAAGACGGGGGAGATGCGCGTAGTGCCGACGGTCACGACACACGATGCGGTACGGCCTCCGGCGGAGGCAGTCACCGTGCATTCGCCCACGTAGACGGCCGTGATGAGGCCACGTGCATCGACAGTCGCCACCGAGGGGTCGCTCGAAGTCCATGTCACAGTGTTGTAAGAGGAGGATGCGAGGGGTGAGAGTATGACCTCCAACTGTACGGACTCGGCAATGCGCAGCGAAAGGGTGTTCTGCGAAAGGGAGATGCTGTCGACGCGGGTAGCATCTTCGCATGCGAGGAGCAGCGCGGCAAGAAAGAGCAGGCAGATGAGACGGCTTTTCATATCACGTTTTTCAATGAGGATTTTACGGAAAAGTATGCGGCCAAGAAACCGAGCAGGAGGACGGTCAGCAGCACGAGAACGATGTCAACGGCCTTGACGACCACGGGGTAGTCTTCAACGATGTAACCACTGCCAATCTTTATTATCCCGAACCATATCTGCAAGAGGCAGAGGAGCAGGCCGAGGAGGATGCCAACGAGAGCCCCCACGGAGGAGATGAGCCAACCTTCGGCAGTGAAGAGGGCGCGGACTTGCGAGGGGGTAGCTCCCAAGGAGCGGAAGAGGGCTATGTCGTCGCGCTTGTCTATCATGAGCATGGACATAGAGCCGATAACGTTGAATGTGGCGATGAGGAGTATGAAGGCAAGTATGAGGAATGTTATCCACTTCTCGATTTTCAGTATACGGTAGAAGTCGGAGTGCTGCTCGTATCGGTCAAGCACGAGATAGCCATCGCCAAGCACCTCGCGGACAGTCTGTTTCAATTGCCCGATATCGTAGCCCTCACTCGCCTTGACGGCAATGGAGGTCACTTCGTCCCCGGCATAACCATAGAGCCTGCGGACGAGGGGGATGGGGAAAAGGGTGTAGTTGTCATCGTACTTGGGCTGCCCGACGTAAAAGACACCGCATGTGTAGAACTCCTGTTTGCGGAAAGCGGCATCGGGACGGGCCAAGTTGATGCGCACGCCGCGCTTGGGGGCGTAGAGGAAGGAGGGGGTGTTGTAGTTGACACCGGTCTCCATCTTGTTGGACATGCCTATGCCGAGCATCGCGACGGGTATGTGGCGACCGTATATGCCGGCATCGCCGCTCCAGATGATGCTGTCGATGTCTGTCATGAGGTTGAACTCACGGCCTACGCCCATGACCCGCGCGGGTATCTGGATGTCGCCGTGCTGGAGAAGGCCGTCGGTCTCGATGATTTCGCACATCATGCCAATGCCTTCACAGCCGGAAAGGAGAGAGAGCAGGGAGTCGCCTGCGACAAATGTCTGCCCTTCAGCGAGGGATATTTTCAAGTCGGGGTCGAAGTTGCCGAAGGAGTCCCGCACCACACGCTCAAATCCGTTGATGACAGAGAGGACACAGACGAGAGCCATCGCCCCGATAGCCACGCCGCACATGGATATACCGGTTATCAGATTTATAGTGTTGTGCCTCTTTTTAGAGAAGAGATAGCGCGTAGCGACAAGAACAACAAACCTCAAGCCCCTCATCATCAGACTGCTCCAATGTGTTATGCCTCAGTATCGTCCTCATCGTGCAGGTGAGGGTCGGCTTTAAGCAGCTCATCGATGCGCGACAGTTTGTCTAACGATTCGTCCAGATAGAAGTGCAGTTCAGGTATGATACGAAGCTGGTTCTTCATGCGTCGGCCAAGCTCGTAGCGGAGAGCCTTGCTGTCCGCCTCCACACGATTGAGCATCTCACCCCCCTTGTCAGTCGGGAATATGCTGAGGTAGATGCGTGCCACACTCAAATCGGGGGAAATACGCACTTCGGAGACGCTTATCAGAGTGCCCTTATGCAGGCGCGCGTAAAGAAGAAATATGTCCCCAAACTCTTTTTGCAGCGCACGCGCTATTCTCTCTTGTCTTGTTGTTTCCATAGCAATATTCTTAACAAAACGATGACAGGGACGGGAAAGAGGTGTCTTAGTTCCGCTGAACCGTCTCCAGTCTTCGTGCCAACAAAGTTACACAATCGCGGTCGAATATCAAAGTCCATATATGACGTAAAAACAGGGGACACCCGCACTTTGACGTGCAGATGTCCCCTGCCAACCTATTTAGTGTTAAGCAAAAGCGTTTTTTAAGCTGCCTTTGCAGCCTTTTTCTCGCGCTGCCTCTTCTGGAGGTCGTATGCGATAGGTGTGGCGATGAACCATGTCGAGCATGTGCCGACTATCACGCCGAGCAACATAGCGAAGACGAAACCACGGATTGTCTCACCTCCGAAGATGAATATCGCAATCAATACAACAGCCGTCGACATTGAAGTCGAGAAAGTACGGCTCAAGGTCGAGTTGAGCGAATCGTTTATCTGCGGCACGAGGTCGCGTTTCGGATAAAGATGCAAGTTCTCGCGGATACGGTCGAACACCACCACCTTGTCGTTAATTGAATAACCAACGACTGTCAATATCGCGGCGATGAACGACTGGTCAATCTCAAGCGAGAAGGGCATTATGCTGTAGAATATCGAGTAGACACCAAGAATGAACAGCACATCGTGGACGAGTGCAGCGATAGCACCTGCCGAAAACGCCCAATTGCGGAAGCGGATAAGGATGTAGAGACCTATCACCACTATCGCGAGCAGTATTGACCATATAGCGGAAACCTTTATGTCATCAGCCACAGTAGGGCCGACTTTCTGCGAACTCTGGATACCGAATGTGACGCGCCCGTCGTCGTTTGTCAATGGCAGATACTTACCGTCCTCAACGACATAACGGTCTACAAACATGCTCTCAGTGACATTAGCGTTAAGCCACGGCTTAACACCATTGTAAAGCATGTTGGTTATCTGGGCATCGATATTGTCCTCGATACTTGTTATGCCATAGTTGGTAGATATACGTACCTGATTTTCAGAACCCATCGTAATGACACTAAGCTGAGCTCCCTCAAATACGTTACTGAGAGCCTCTCTCATATCATCTATCTTAACCGGCTGCTCGAAGCGCACAACATAGTTACGTCCGCCAGAGAAGTCGATACCTTGCTTCAATCCGCGGAAAGAAAGGGATATGATGGCTGTCAAAGCAAATACGCATGCTACGATATACCCGTATTTACGTATCTTCACGAAGTTGATTTTATTATTCTGAAGGAAATTCTTCGTGATAGGTGTGATGAATTTGAGGTTCTGACACTTATCATTCTTGTTCATCCTGTCATAGACAAGACGTGTAAGGAATACTGCCGTAAACACCGAAGATACAATACCGATGATGAGTGTGGTAGCAAAACCCTTAATCGGACCTGTGCCGAAATATACAAGGATAATACCGGTGAGAATGGTCGTGATGTTAGAGTCGGCTATGGCTGAGAACGCATTGCTATAACCATCGGCAACGGCTTTCTTGAAATTCTTACCTCCTCTAAGCTCCTCACGGATACGCTCATATATAAGCACGTTGGCATCAACCGCCATACCAAGCGTAAGAACGATACCGGCAATACCGGGCATTGTCAAGACGGCCTTGAACGAAGCGAGTATACCGAATATGAACAAAATATTGAGGACAAGCGCACCGTCCGCGATAAGACCCGGAATTAGACCGTAATAGATAATCATGTACGTCAATACGAGAACAAACGCTATGACGAATGACACAAGACCATTGTTTATGGCAGTCTGTCCAAGAGACGGGCCGACTACATCCTCCTGTACGATATGCGCGGGTGCCGGCATCTTACCAGAATTGAGCACATTGGCAAGGTCCTTGGCCTCCTCCGGTGTGAACTGACCCGATATCTGCGAGCTTCCACCTGTAATTTCATTATTCACAGTCGGGAATGAGTATACATAGTTATCGAGGACGATAGCTATCTCCCGGCCGATATTCTCTTTCGTGAGACGAGCCCAAACCTTCGAACCCTCAGAAGACATCTTCATGCTGACAATTGAACCTCCGGACATCTGGTCGAAGTCCGAACGTGCATCGGTAATGACATCACCAGCCAACGGAGCGCGACCATCACGGTCAGTCACCTTAATGGCAATAAGTTCGTATGCGAACTGTTTTGCATTCGGGTCAATAGGTTTCACGGTCCATTTAAGGCGCAGGTCACGCGGCAGGATATCTTTCACCTGCTTCATTTCCAGCATCTTGTTCACTGCTGCCGTATCAGAACCAAGAGCAACGCCAACGATAGGGCCGTTGTTCTGCATAGGCTGCAATTTCGCAAAAAGAGGGTACTCTTTTAGCATCTCCTCCTGCGACTGCGATACATCCTGCGATTGCTCCTGCGCCGTGAGACTCTCGGCTATGGCAGAAAGCGAATCAGCCGCAGCAGTAACGGTATCTGCAACTGCTACCGCAGCCTCTTCAGTTTCCTCTGCAACCGGAGCAACACTATCAGCAGCTGCCGCCTCCGAAACCTTGTTCATGTCACGGATTATGGCATTCGCCTGTTCGAGGTAAGATATAAGTTCCTGATATTTATATGTCTCCCAGAATTCAAGGTTCGCTGACCCCTGCAAGAGCTTACGCACACGCTCAGGCTCTTTTATGCCCGGCAACTCAACAAGTATACGCCCCTCGACATCAAGCTTCTGTATATTTGGCTGCACGACACCAAAACGGTCAATACGGTTGCGCAGCACATTGAACGAATTGTCAATAGCGCTGTTTATCTCCTCCTGCAATATTTTTACCACTTCCGCATCTGATGTACTCGGCTGAATCTTGTCTTTCAAGTCATAAGTGCTGAAAACAGTAGATAGCTTTGCGTTGGGGTCGATTTTGTGAAACTCCTCAACGAAAAGAGTAAGGAAGTTTTCGCCAGACCTCGCCTGCCTTACACGGGCAGCCTCGATAGCCTTGTCGAAAATTTCCGAGTTGTTGTAATCCGAAAGTGCACGGAGAATGTCTGAGACTGACACTTCGAGCGTAACGTTCATACCGCCCTTCAAGTCAAGACCGAGGTTTATCTCTTTCTCCCGGCACTCTCTTAGTGTGTAGCCCAACCAGACTTTTTCACCTGCGACAGAGTCCATGAAATTGTAGTACTTTTCACTGTCCCCATTAGCATATTTTTCGGCTTTCCGATTGTAACTGTTTGTTACAAAGCTAAATGACAGATAGAAAAGACACACCAACATCAAGGCAACCGCAAGCAGTCTTACAAATCCTTTGTTTTGCATGTCGTTTTAAAATTAGTTATATTTGCTGACCTAAATTATTTGGCACAATTCGGACTGCAAATATACGCTTTTTTTCAATTGGTAAGTATAAGGCAAGAGTTTTTTTGTACATACGCCTCTACTTCGTGGAAGAGAGCAAGACTGATTCATCGCCTTTAATGCTCGGACAGCCACTGTTTAAACGCGCCGGCACGTGCCTTGGAAACTATGATTTTTTCATTGAAACTGACGGTAAGCGACACTGACAGCTTGCCCCCGAACCATGAAGACAAATCTTTCACGGCCTCTTTTGACACAATCTGCTGCCTGTTGGCACGGAAAAAACGACGTGGGTCAAGTTGTGACATCACATCGTCAAGGGTCTGGTTCAGATAGTAAGTGTGTCCTGAGAAAGTAGCGAGTTTGACCATCGTACTCTCTATATATATGATAGCAATATCATCCGTATGCACCGGTATTATCTTGTCCTTGAATGATATGAGCAGACTGCGCTTATAGTTTCTACCCGCCCTGAGGCTCTCAATGAGCCCCTCAACCATTTTCGGCGTAACGGTCTGAACTTCCTCGCCCGACGCATAGAGCCGCCTGTATTTGTCTATGGCGCGCGCCAAATCCTGACGGCTTATCGGCTTGAGCAGATAGTCCACGCTGTTCACCGAAAAGGCTTTAAGCGCATACTGGTCATAAGCCGTGGTGAATATCACCGGAATATGTACCTCCACCGAATCGAATATGGAAAAAGACGAGCCGTCCGCCAAATGTATATCCATAAACACAATGTCCGCCGCTGACGGATTGGACTGAAACCATTCGACACTCTCCTCTACGCTCTCCAATTTGCCAACTATCTCCGTCTCCGGAGCAACGTCCTTTATCAGCTGCGCTAGCGCATCGGCAGCCGGGAGTTCATCCTCTATTATCAATGCCCTCATATTCAGTTGGTTTTATCAATGGTATGGCCACCTCGAACAGATGCTCTGACGAGTTGACCCTTATATCCTGATGAAATTGCAGTTTATACCTCTCCGACAGATTTTTGAGGCCGAACCCGCCTCCCGCGCCGCTGTCGAGCTTAGGCTGTATGGGATTGCGCACCACAAGCATATTCTCAACGGGAACAGTCATTACCGTTATGCTCAACGGATGTTTGCGCGTTATCACATTGTGCTTTATAGCGTTCTCCACGAGCAGCTGTACGCTGAACGGTATGGTCTTATAGTCGTCATACTCCGGGTCAGTTGCCATCTCTATTTTGAGATTGTCTCCATAGCGTATCTGCATCATATTGCAATACGACCGTGTAAATCCCAGTTCCTCCCTCACGGTAGTGACATCGGTCTGATTCAGCGTGTAGCGGAACATCGCCGAAAGGTGCTGCACATATTCTTGCGCACTGGCGGGGTTTGAAGCTATCAGCCCGTTGAGCGTATTGAGCGAATTGAACAGGAAATGGGGGTCGAGCTGATTGCGCAACGCCTCGTACTTCGAGCGCAGATTCTCCGCTTTCAGTATCTCATTCTCAATGCGCGACTGCTCCTGCTTCCTTTGCCAGTACATGATTTGGGTAGAGAGATTGACAAGTATGGCTATGAAGCAGTCCCTGAACAACGTGCCGCGCACCATCATGTGGAAGTCACGCCGCATTCCGTTAATCTCTATGTTTATATAAGAACATATCAGACTGAAAGCCACGGCAGCGACAACGGAAGTGCAGACAGACAGCAGGACTTTGGTTCTGTTCTGTATGCTATGGAAGGCGAATACGAAAAAGTTCAGTTCATAAAGAAGAAAGGCCAGCAGAAAGTTCGTGGCCGTATGCAGAAGCGTGAACGTAGGGCTGAAACGCGGAGGCGGAGGACCGCATGGACGTCCGTTTTCCATCGCAATGGTATTGCCGTAAAGCATCATTATGACGAAAAACAGATTGAGCAGCACGCTGATTATAGCCGCGCTTATCAGTCCTGTCTTGATTGGGTTTCGGTGGTAATTATACATCACTTCACTCTATGAATCGCGTAGCAAATGTAGACAATTAAATCGGCACAGACAAAACTTCCTCAAATTTCTTTACTCATACCTGAGCGCATTGATCGGGTCGAGCGATGCAGCCTTCTTCGCCGGATACCACCCGAAAAATATCCCCGTCGCCGCGCACACGACAAACGAAAGCGCCACCGACGCTTGGCTAACCACGTATGGCCACGACAGCAGATACGATGCCACATACGATATTACCAGACCGAGTATTATACCTATCACCCCCCCTATCAGGCTCAGTATCGTGCTCTCGCACAGAAATTGCAGCATTATGTCCCGCCCCTTCGCGCCTATACTCATCCTGAGGCCTATCTCTTTCGTCCGCTCTGTGACTGTGACATACATGATATTCATAATGCCTATACCTCCCACGATAAGCGATATTGAGGCTATAGCGGCAAGCAGTATGGTCATAAAGCCGCTGACTGACGACATCATCTCGAGCATCTCCGCCTGCGTGCGCACATCGAAGTCATCGTCCTCCCCTGGCAGCAGCCTGTGCTGCGCGCGCAATATGCTCTCTATCTCGGCCACTGCCGCGTCCGTTGCCTCCTCGCTCACAGCCGATGCGGTTATCATGTGCAAATAGTCTATCGCCAATATCCTCTTCTGCACAGTCGTGTACGGGGCTATGACTATATCGTCCTGATCCTGCCCCATCTGGTTCTGCCCCTTCTCTTTCAGCACACCGATTACCTTCATCGGTATCTTGCCGAAACGTATATCCTGACCCACGGGATTTTCATCCGGCTCAAACAGGTTGTCCACGACAGTCTGCCCTATCAGGCACACCTTGGCGTACGTATTTATATGCTCCTCCGTGAAATTCGTGCCGCTTTCCAGTTCGTATTTCCTTATCGTCAGAAACTCTGTGCTGACCCCCTCTATGGTCGACGGCCAGTTCTTTGACCCTCGTATCAGCTGACCGCTCGAACTGACCGTAGGCGATATCAGGTCCACATTCTTCGCCCCCTTCCTGATGGCAACGCAGTCGGCCATCTTGAGCGTCTGCACGTTATCGTTGCCTATGTTCACTCCCGGTCGGCGGAACGCGCGCATGACCATTATCATGTTCGTTCCCGTCGACGATATCGACTCCCTTATGCTCAGCTGCGAACTCTGTCCGAGGCTCACCATCGATATAACCGACGCTATGCCTATGATTATTCCCAGCATCGTGAGCATGGCACGCATCTTGTTCCGCATCAGGGCGGTATATGCAATCTTCAAAAGGTTATAAAGTCTCATACCCGTAAAATCAATGTCCTCTACTGCCCGTCCTCTAATAATCCTCGTTCGACGGCAATGCCGCAAGTGCCTCCGCCGCCGACTTCGGCTCTATCGGCGCATCCTTTATCACATGGCCGTCCCTCAGCATGACCGTCCTCGACGTGAAGCATGCTATGTCCGGCTCGTGCGTCACAAACGCTATCGTCTTCCCCTGCAAGTTCAGCTCCTGCAACAGCGTCATTATCTCATACGAAGTCCTCGTGTCGAGGTTGCCCGTCGCCTCGTCGGCAAGGATTATCACCGGGTTGTTCACCAGCGCACGAGCTATCGCCACCCTCTGCTGCTGTCCGCCCGACAACTGGTTCGGCATGTGGTAGCGGCGGTTCGACAGCCCCACCATCTCCAGCGCATGCTCCGCCATCTCGTGCCGCTCCTTCGACGACACGTTGTGGTTGTACATCAGCGGAAGCTCCACATTCTCCAGTGCCGTAGTACGCGCCAGCAGGTTATAGCTCTGGAACACAAACCCTATCTTCCTGTTCCTGATGACCGACAGCTTGTCCTTCGAGCACTGGCTTATCCCTATGCCGTCTATGTAATACTCGCCCGATGTCGGCTTGTCCAGACAGCCCAGTATATTCAGCAGAGTACTCTTTCCGCTGCCGCTTGTACCCATGATTGACACAAACTCCCCCTGCCTGATGTCGAACGACACACCGCGCAATGCCCGCACTGTCTCCGAACCCACGACAAAGTCGCGTTTCAGATTCTCGACCTTTATTATAATGTCGTTTCCCATATATCCTCCTTACAAAACCCATTATTCCTCCACCACTCCCAAGCTCCGAAACATATACCGCCTTAAAAACGCACACTCTCACCGCCCGCGTTTAGCCCCCGATAACCCTTTGATAACCATACCACTTAGCTACCGTTTAGCTATCTCCTCCCTAACCTCTCCCTACCCTCAACCAAGCAAAAAGACACATGTGCGCCTTTTTCGGCCTGAAACTGTCAAATCGCAAACCCCATCACAGGGATGCTCATTTTATCCACGTCCCATCCATGCACTGCACTGACGGCAAAACTCCGCCCGGCCGCCACACCCGCATCCATTTCGCATACAGGGCATGCCCCGCGCCTCCGCTACTTCCGTCCGGGCGGCTTCGGCATGAACGGGTTATCTCCCGGCGTACGCTTCTCCCCCTTCTCCTTTTCCCGCACGGACAGCACCACCGTGTCACCCGTTTCCAGTCCTCTCTTCACTATGGCATTGACACCGTTGTTGATTGACACCTCCACCGGGCGCGGGCTTATCTTCCCGTCGCGACGCACCCACACGGTCTTCACCCCCTCTGGCATCTCCTTCGGAGGCTCTGCCCCAATCATCTCTGCCGGCGGTTCGGGCATCTCAACATACTTCGCGAGACTCCTGTCCGGTACAAACTCGAACGCCTCCATAGGCACCACCGGGGCATCCTCATGCTGGGTGACTATCGTAATGCTCGCCGTCATGCCCGGATACAGCTTCTCGTCGTCGTTCGGTGCCGATATCAGTACTGTATACGTCACCACGTTACTCGTGACTTTCGGCGAAAGCCGTATCTCGTTCACCTCCCCGTAAAACGTGCGTGTGGGATAAGCATCCACAGTGAATGTCACCTTCTGCCCCACCGCCACCTGACCGATGTCAGCCTCGTCCACATCCGCCTCCACCTGCATCTTCTTCAGGTCATTGGCTATGACAAACATCGTAGGGGTCTCAAACGAGGCGGCCACAGTCTGCCCCTCCTGCACCTTCCTGCTCAGCACTATGCCGTCTATCGGCGAATAAATCTCGGCGTACGACAGCTGCACCTTGGCCTCCCTCACCGAAGTCTCCGCGTTTGTCAGCGACGACTTCGCCTGTATCAGCGTATTTGTTGCCTGCTCAAAGTCCGCCAGCGTGGCAGCCTTCGCGTCGTACAGCTGCTTTGTCCTGTCGTAGCACTGCTGTGCATAGACGAGTGCGCTCTCGCAGCTCTCCTGCGTGGCCACCGCCTGGTTCAGTTGCTCCGTCAGCGTCTGCTTGTCAAGCTCCGCCAGAAGCTGACCTTTCTTCACTATAGAATTATAGTCCACATAGATGTGGTCTATCTCGCCGCTCACCTGTGTGCCGACCTCCACAGTGTCCATCGGCCGTACATACCCCGTGGCGGTGACGTTCAGCTCCACGCTCCCCTCGCGTATCGCATCCACATGCCATTCCAGCTCGCCGCCGCTGTCGCGGAATATCAGCCACGCCGCCACTCCTGCCACGGCAACGGCCGCAACCGCAATTATAACTTTACCTTTTACTCCCATAATATTTTCATTCTGAATACCAATCTAAGAAATTGCTTTCGGCCTTGCCGGCCATTATGGATTGTGTCAGTCCGCCGTGGCCTATTCTGCACACGTGTCCGGGACATCGGCATCCCCTGTCAGCGGCACGGCGGCGGGACGTGACCTGTATCACGTTCAGAACTCTACCTTCTCCCCCATATACACATCCAGTATCTTGCGTTTCATGATGAACCCGTATTTGGCCTGTATATAATCATTCAGGGCCGAGATATAGTTGTTCTGCTGCTGTAGCAAATCCACCGCCGTTATAGCTCCGAGGCGGAACTGCACGCCGTATGCCTCATACGTCTTCCGGTACGCCGTATTCTTCACGTCTGTGGCGTCGTATTTGCTTATTGCCGCCACCACGTCCTGATACTCCTGCACCACGGTCTGTCTCAGTTCCAGCTCCGTCTGGCTGTGCTCCAGCTCCGCCTGCTCTATCTTTATCTTGCCCTGCCTCACTCTGGCCGAGGTCTGGCTCCTGTCATATATCGGGATGGAGATGCTAATGCCCACCTGCTGATTGAAGTTGTCGCGCAGCTGCCCTCCGAAGCCATCGTAGTTCAAGTGCGACGTGCCAATCGACGCGCTCGCGCTTATTGTCGGGATATAGCCCGCGCGGGCTATCTTCAGGTCGCTCTTCGCTATGTCTATGCTTTTCTGCGTGAGTTTCAAATCCGGAAGTGTGGCGATGGCCCTCTCTATCGCCTCCGCCTGCGTAGGCAGCAGCCTCATATCCTCTATCGCTGCCGTATCGGGATATACGATGGACAGCTCTATCTCCGGCGGCATCGACAGCAGGCTCTTCAACGCCAGCAGATTGTTGTCCCGCGCTATCCTCGTGTCCAGTGCGTTCGTCTTGTCCGATGCGTACTGCGCCTCCAGCAGCAGATAGTCGCTTTCGAGTATCGCCCCCACTGCATACTTCTCCTTGCCCTGCGCCAGCTGCTCCTCGCTCGTCTTTATCAACTGCTCTTGGTATTTGAGAAGTTCCTCGTTCCCGAGTATCGTCAGGAACTGCTCCAGTATCTGCACCGTCAGGTTCATGTCGTACTGCTCATTGCTTGCCTCCACCTGCTCCAGCGTATGCTTCTGCTGCTTGATGGTGTTGGCTGTCTCGCCGCCACCGTACAGCACAATCGAGGCGTTCACCGCAGCGCTCCCGCTCATATCCACACCGTCACTCATGCCCGTGTGCGTCAGCCCCTCGCCTATCGAGGCGTTCACCTCCGGAGCGCGCTGAGCCTTGGCCGCTCGCACCTCCTCGCGCTGCGTCTCCGCATCGAGAAGCATACGCTGCCGCTCATAGCTGTTGCTGAAAGCATATTCCAGACACTCCTCCAGCGTCATGCTGTACTCCTGCCCCTGTGCCCTTGGACAGAACACAGCCGCCACAATAAACACTGCAAAATATA
>CALUOH010000063.1 GCA_944322025.1 uncultured Bacteroidales bacterium
TGATGAGGCGCGCCTCGGGGAATGCCTCAAGCATGGCGACGACGTTCTCCAACTGCGGGGTTGGCGACGACGTGGGTTCTGTAGTGCCTATGCGGTAGAGTATCGCACCTATGACCTTGCCGTTCAGCTCCTTGGCGGAATTCTCACCGCGTACCACGGTGATGTTCGGCACGGAGGGCACACTCTCCACATTGTCGAGGCGACGGTTCATCTCCTCTATCCTGCTGAGCATCACGCTGTCCGACTCAGCCTGCCGTTCGTTCATCGCATAGACCGCCTCCATCTCCGCACCACGGCGGCGTTCCTTCTTGCGCCGTTCCGGCATACGGTTCTTGCCCGTGAAATTATGGCCGCCGATATTATACGTCACCCCCACAGAAAAGGAAAACATAGGGTCTGCGACAGAGCCTGTCAGTCTCCCCTCAAACATGTCCGGCATGAGCGTGGACTGCGCCTCTATATTGACATCAAGCTGCGGCAGTATTCGGTATTTCCCCATCACGGAGAAATTGGCCGTCATGACATCCGCCGATGGCACGCCCTTATTGTTGAACACGTGCATGTATCCCACACCGGCAGCCGGTATCACATCCCAGCGGTCGCTTGCCGCCATGCCGCCGTTGATGAGGCTAAGTAGGCTCACCGTCAAATCGACATGGGCGTTGAGGTAGTACACTGGGTATGTGTATGAGCCGTCCGGACGTATCGTCACAAATCCGCGCACCGGGTCGTTGTTCCCGAACGAGCCGTCCGGCTGACGGTCTGCGATATACATCCCCGCTGCCGAACTCCCCGCCGCTACCGAATAGCCGTGCAGCTGAAGCCGCGCCCCGACGAACGGGGAGAACCATTTTCCGGCAGCAAAGGTGATGTTCGGAGTGACGTTCTTTTCATTCATATTAAGCCGCGCGTCCTTGGAAAACAGGACATTGCCCCCGGCTGAAAGCTCTATGTACCAGTTGTCTATCCACGACGAAAGCCCGTTGTAGCGCACGGAGTCCGTCTGCGCCACCATGAGCGGGACAGAGGCTGCAAACAGTATTGCCAATAAGAATTTTCTCATATCCGCTGTGTTTTATAGTATTGAGAATGATGGTACGAAAGGCTCATCGGTAGTACCTTTCTGGGCGTTTATCTCAAACGGTATCACCTCGTCCACCTGATACATATACTTGTTGCGTGCACTCCAGTATCTGAGAGTGATATTACCGTTCTCGTTGCTCGCTCCGGAGACTATGATATAGAACAGACTCTCCTGCTGCGTCGAAACCCCACGGCACTCATCGCCGATAAACGCGCCCACCACATCGGCCTCGTCTTGATACGGTTTGAGGTTAGAGGGCAAATCCATGACTATCGTACAGCTCTCCGAGATGCCCTCGTATGAGCCGACCGTCCAATGCGGGTTTTCGTATGTGTTGTACACAGGTTCTTTCTCGCATGAGGATAATCCCGTGAGGGCGGCAAGAACCGAAACCATCAATAACTTCCTTACATTCATAACTTCGTTTTTTTTGAGTGACCCCGCCCGGCTTTGCTGTGCTTCACTGCTTGACGGACAGGGCCTTGTTGTTGAATATTTTATATTTACACACTGACTTTCCGCACCTCCTGTTGATGAAGGGGGTGCGGAAAGGATTGTCACTTCTTGATTAGCTTACCGACATAGACCTCATTGCCTGCATGTACCTCCACAAGATAGCTCCCCTCCGGGAAGGCGCTCACGTTCACATCCATACTGTAAACACCCGCATCGGTTGCCTCCTTGTCCGAGGTATAGAGCTCACGGCCGCTGACATCGAAGATGCTGATAGTCACGGGCACTGCCTCTGCCAGCGTCACGGAGACTGTAACAAAGTCATCAGCCGGGTTAGGTGAGAGGGTCATCTGGCCGTCCTCATCCTCCTCTGCCTTAACGAAGTGCAGCAGATAGGGCTCGTCAGGCGTTCCGACCACCGAGTTCGCCCTGTACGACAGACGGTTCACCGAACGGTACTCCGAACCGTCAGCCTTGACAAGGCGGAACGTCACCGTCTCGCCGGCCACATCGCCAGCCACGGATATGAACTGCAATGCACCGTCGCGTGTAGCGTGTACTGGTACGGCCACACCGCGTTCCTCATCGTCCACCTCTGCATAGAGCATATCTCCCTCGGCAATCAGTTCTCCCGTGGCTATCACGCTCATGTTAAGCGAATAGCCGCTTGAGGCCAATGCCACAGGCGCACTGCTTACGGTAGTCGATGAAGTCGGATATACCAGTGTCTTGTCAGTCTGGTCATTGTTGAGCAGCATGTATCCGGCAGTCGGCTCCATATATTCGAGAGACCCTATCCAGTTGTTGCCGCTGTACATGGCGAACTTGTCTATCGACTTCACCACGTCGCCATCTTTCGCCTCATAGCCTGCAAGGGCAGTCTTGACGGGCAGGTTCATGTTCGGCAGAAAGCCGATATAGTTCCACATCCCTGCTTTGAGCGTGAGCGGATGTTCTGTCGGGTCGGCAAGCACGCCGTCTACGCTGAGCGTCTGCTCATTTGATGTGTAAAGCATGAACATATTGACATTGTTCAGTCCGAAGTCGGCGTTCTTCCAGCCCTTCGACACAGCCGAGTAGTCGGCGAAGTGCGCTTTGATATTTCCGTCTTCGAGCATCATGACCTTAATCTGGTCTCCGCTCCGCCAACTGCCCGATGAGAGGGCGGCATCGAGGTCGGACATCCTGTCGTTCTCAAGGTTAAAGCTAATCCAGTTCCACCCGGCACCAAGCGCAATGTCCTGATAGATTTCCGTCTGCCCGTCGAATATGACTGGCTCTGCCGGTGTGCCGTAGATAGCGTTGTTGCTGAAAGTAATCTCCTCCGACGGAGTAGCCTCATAGGTTATTCCGGTACTTGCATCCCACATGCGGAATGTTAGAGCCGTACCGCTTACTACATTGCCGTAGACTGTCAGCATGGCGTACCACATATCTACATCACTGTTATAGATACTGTTGGCCACACCGACACACTCGCTGCCGCTGAACGCAGCGATGATATCGTTCTCGTCATCGCTGAATATGTTGTTGAAGCGCATCTTGCCAAATACCGACATGCTGTATTTATAAGCACTCGGATCTACACTCCACTCTGGGATGTCACCTGCCACTGTAAGGTTCAGTTCAAGAGGCTCACTCACGTTGTCCTCGTTCGTTAGGTATATCACTTCATTATACGTACCTACATTCAAGTCTTCGCGTACGGTGAACGTGACATGCTGTGTTGAACTCGGATCCATCTTGCCCTCCGACGGCTCCGCCGACAGCCACGACGGCATGTTCTCTATCGTATAATTGATGATAGAGCCGCCGTTGTTAATGATGTCCACGGTAAACTCGTACTCCTCGTAGAGCTGCTTAGTGTCAGTCCACTCGTTCTGACTCCACTTCAACTGGTTGCGGTCTATGTATGCGCTCCATGTAATCGGAGAAAGTATCTCGTTGCCGTTCTGGTCAAGTATTCCCTCTGCAGTGAATGTGACGATAGTCTTCTCCACACTCTCATACGGTTCATCGAGTGTAATGATGAGGGCATCGTTGTTCACTACGTAATTATATTCGAGGTCTGATACAGGGCCTTTGTCTACTATCGGTGCTATGTCCGCATTCTCGACTGCCGTACCGGTCACGACAGCCGTCGGTGCGGTCTGTCCGTCTCCCGGCACTACCTGGTCCTGAAGCGTATAGTCAAGCTCCGAAGCCCCCTGCCACTCTTTATAATACTCGAACGGATAGTATGCTATCAAGCCTATCTCGTCACCGTCCAGACGTTTGTACATATACTCCTCGACAAGCGCGGCAGTCTTATAGAGTTTCCAGAGGCGTACCTCGTCTATCGAGCCCTTGAAATGCTCGCCGACATGGAGTGTCGCCGCATCACCAGGGCTGTACCACCCGCGCGCACCAATATAAAGTGATGCACCCTCTATACCGCCGACCTTATCAACACCGAAATATGTGGTCAGCCTGCCGTCCATGTATATCTGCACACGGCCCTGCACCCTGCCTGCAGTAACTGCTATATGATGCCAGCTGTTATCCGCATAGTCACCGTCTATGATAACCTTGTTCGAGTTGTTCACGAAATAGAGATGGCCGTTTTCATCGAAGCCTATCGTGAATGTATTGAGGCTGCCGCCAAGGTCATTACCGTCGCCCAAGCCGTTAGAGAGCATAGCCGCCGACTTGGAGCCCTCCTCTGCCTTGAACCAGAACTCTATCGTGAAGTCCATGTCACTCTGTATGACGGCGGCACTCGTGTTTGCAGTCAGATAGCCCGATGTGCCGTCAAACATGGTGCTTCGACCCTCAGGCATGGCCCACTCACAGCCGTACATGGCAAGATGTGCCGCACGTGCCTTGTCCTCTATTACTGTTCCGCGACCCTCGTCCATCGGGCAATAGAGCATCAGACCCACATCGTTGCCCGACATGGTAACATTGCTGTTAAGCTGAAGCTCTCCCATGGTGCGTATCTTGTCCCACACGCGCATATTGTGCAGTTTGCCCGCATACGGTCTAAGGCCATCGAAGCCCTTTCCGACAACGATATTACCTATGCCCTGATATGCGCCTACAAGTTCCTCGGAAAGTATCTCGTCATAATTGTAATAGAGCGACACCCTGCCGTCAGCCGTATATGTCATGGCCACATGAGCCCACGACCCCTGATCAAACGTGAACGCCTTGTTGGAACGTGTTTCCTTGCCGTTCATCTCCACGAAAAGATGGTTGTCCGCCGTGATACCGAAGTTGATATTGTCGTTCACATTGCCATGCGAGAAAAGTACGGCATCCTGTGCATTGCCATTTATCCACATCTCTACGGTGAAATCTTTCGCCGTGAGGTTACGCACCACATCCGACGCGAGATAATCGTCTATGCCATCAAACTGTACCGAAACGCTGTGGTCAGTCTCCGTGCCATTACGCACACCGGTCACTTGGAAATTGTTCTTCGTCAGATAACCCTCTGCTATCGTCTCGTTGAAATTAAGGCGTATCTCGTCCTCTATTCCGAGTATGCCGTCAGCCGGCTGCGCCGAACCGAACAAGCGGGGATTGTACATATCCTTGATACCACTGGATACAGGAGAATAGTTGTACGTCAACTCGTTGTCTATGTTACATACAGCCACTGCGCGAAGATCATAACGCTGGTCTTGCAGGTTATCCATGAACCATCTGTAATTAATTTTGCCACCGTCCGAGGAGCTAATCATTTCCGCTGTCATACCGTTGGCAACTGCTACACTATAGAGCGAGTCGTTCGCGTAGAAATTGGCAAGCGTGATGTAATCATTTTCGCTGCCTGATGCCGGCTTGTATTGCAGCTCTATATGGTCAAAGTCCGCATAGTTCACATCGAAATCACTGAGTACCACATTCATATAGTGCTGCGAGAGATTATCCATAGTCGCCGTGTCGAGCTTCGTGTTATATGTCCAGCCATCAGCCGGCTGCTCTATCATGACATCTGTACATGATTTGAGGAAATGTACGCTGAGGCTCAGCGTATCCGCAATGTCATCATAACTGTCCGTGTCGTCGCTGCCCTGACACTCAGACTCCAGCACAAGCTGCAAGTTGTCATAGTCCAGTGCCGCTCCCTTCTCTATTTCAATGGTCTTAGTAAGTACATCTCCACTCGGAACGATAAGGCGTCGACCACTGCCTATTGCGCTCCCGTCCATAAAAATTCTCGCACCATCCGGATTGCTGGCATCTATGACTTTCAGATTGAACCAAACCGACTCGTCTACTTCAGACTCATTGCTCATGTACACAGTGAAACGTGCAGGCTCTCCACTCGGCACATTATCCAAGGTGTAAATATCCGCTGTAATCGCCGGGCGCTCCACCACCATTGTCGGGGCATCCAGCTGCGTACCGGGATTATAATACTGTGTAACACGCTCTCCCTCATATGGACACGACGTCGAACCTCCTTTGGTTCTGAAAATAAATGCCGGATAATAATCCAATTCGTCCACTGTGGATGTATCTACCATGCCGCCTTCAGCACCGCCTATGTCATAACCGTCATCACTTCCCTTCTCGCGCATCACATCCACTGTAATATAATCCGTTCCATCCTCAGCAAGGACAAACCCCTTACAGTGGCTGCGCTCTACCTCACTGGACCACTCACCCCCTTGTGTTGTCGATATGATTTCCTCAAAATCGCAAACTGCCTTTATGCCAAATATCGTATTGCCAGAATTGGCAGTCGCTATTGTTCCGACCAAAATCTCAAACGAACTCGTATGAGAACGCCCTCCGGAATAACTCTCGCTGTACTCAACCTCACCGCCTGCATGGAACGAATAATTCTGCATCAGCTCCGCCTCCGTCTTCTGTCTCTCATTATCCGCAATACGCTGCTCCCATGCCTCTATCGACTGATTGATAAAATTTATAGTGTCAGGTATCGGAACCATCACATCCTTACCTTTCATCCCTGCCACCATAGAATCATTGTATATTATCATATAGCTCGGTCCGTCTGTAACATCCGACATCGACCCGTGACTTCTGTCCGTAATAGTCGTATCCGAATTACTCTTTCCATAATCGGCATGTCCCGCATCAAAATACGACAGATAGAACACCGTATCCTTATCAATCGCTATTTGACGTAACTCTTCTATCCGATTCTTATTAGACTCGTAAGACATAAGATACTGATTGCGGACCTTTTCCAGATTAGGTATCAGAACATCAATTATATGCCTTTGAGGATATGCGAACAGCGTCTTGAATGTCTGCGATATGTTTGTTCCGTCCTTCTGCACGATAATCCAATCGTCAGTCTCTTCAAATACAGCCTCATAATAATCCGCACCTCCGGCGTTTTCATAAACCTCCCGTGAAATTATAGCCACATTATTCGTCTGTCCAAACGTCATGTTGGTCGCATAACCCACATACAAATCCCCGTCCGCTCCAACATATTCCGGCGAACTGCTGGTAGCAAAACGCGAAGTCGTTGTTGTCGAGGTCATCTTTCCATTGGCTCCTGTATACGACTCCGAATGGACAACGCCTGCCGCCGACTCTGAATCTGTCTCAGTTGTCGATGTTACCGTTCCACCCATCGGACTGCCAGCCAACGTCGATGTAGTGTTTTTAGCACCTGCACCCACAGTCTCCTTTCCCTCATTTGTGAAAGTACCGCTATACGTTGTTGTCTCATTGAATGTAACCCCTTTCTCCAAATATGCATAGCTGTTCGAACCCGGCGGGTCTCTCAACACAGTCAGCAGCCTGTCCGGTCCGCCCGTGACAAAATTAGTACCCGTATGCCGGCCTCCTATCACATACGCCTCTCCATTGCTAAAGTTATCTGGTAATATCCAGGCAAACGATGTTGAAGAGCCGCTCTCTGAGCCTATCGTCACATTGGCCGACACCTGCTGTATACCCGTATTGATATTAGGCGCACCTACATAGAATGTATACTGTACATGACCCAAAGAGTCTGCGCTCAACGTAGTGTCCTGGACGTATGACAACTGATTGTTAAACCGTATCGTGGCATCCTGCGTCGGAACTTTATCTACTTTATCATCTTTTCCGTTATACCTATATCCCTCGTACACATTTACATCAAACACATACGGCTCATCCATGACAAACACTGGCCTGCCAAACACATATGTACCATCACCATTTACGCAGACTATACTGTCCTTATCTCCAAGCATATCCGTCTGTTCTATCACCTCATTTCCATAATACTGCACCTGCTGTCCTCTGTCCATCTGCACAATGCTCACCTCAGGCTTAACCCTTGATATAAACTTCTGAGACATATTGTACATGACAGAATCCACCATCGTTATAAACACACTGTCGCCATCCGTTATCAATGTAGTATCACGATCATAGCCGACAGTATCGCCATCCTCCACTATCGGGGTACTCGTCATTATCGAATCTGTTTGCTCCATCCATACCGAATCCGTATGTTCATATTTCTCATAATAAGCCTTAAATGCCGATGTCAGATTCAACTCACTGTTATTCCCCGGAATATCGACATGTCCAGTAGCATGCACCGTCAGCGTATACTTCTCCGGGCGCAGCCATGCGACAAACTCTCCAGTCTCATTATTGACCGAAATCACAGCACCACCGGCGTTATAAATGACAGAGTTCTCCCGTCCCGCAGAAGACTCCATCTTTAACAGTCTCTCGTCTGCGCCCTCTATCTCACGACCAGCAAGCTCATGCTCATACGTCTCACTCCTCTCCTCACTGTACATCTCATATCCTGCACGCTGGTGTGACAGCGTAACGGTCATATTGTCCGCCAGATTATTTTTTGAAAGCCCGAAGCCCAAAGGATACGCCTCCTGTACCGTACCCCCTGCTACACGGCCTATGTACTTGACAAGTGTTATATCCTCTATTGTCCTGCGCTCCATATTGTCCTGATAATTCAGGTCTGCCGAATCGCTGTCACAAATACGGCCGTCTATCGCAAACGTATGGCCGGTCATGACCGCTTTGACTTCATGCGTTCCGACTGGTACCCGTATCGTTACCTCGCCCGCCGCATCTGTCTGATACGGGGCATTCTTCTCATTAAGAGCTACCACTCCGTCTATCTGGAACTGAACTCCTTGCACCGGATACGTTCCGCCTTCATATACAACCGTTATCGGCAAATCAAACGATGACACGTCCGTGAAATTCACTGTAAAGTTCTGTGACCCCGCGCTTATTAGCCTTATCTCTTGCTGTGGCTCGAACTCGTGAATGCCTCTCTTGGGTATTATATTATACGATGTCCCATTTCCTATATACGGTATGCCGTTTATCTTGTACGTGCCGTCCCTGCCCGTATATGCGCGATAGCCAAGTTGCTCGTTGGTCGGAAGCATCTCACTGTCCGTCTTGACATTAGTCATAGTACCATGATTCTCATTGTAAACAGACATCTTGTCGTACGACACATCGTAAAACGCATTCTCCACCGAGTAGTTGAACGTATAGTACGCCGCCAGCCCGGTCTCGTTGCCGACTATATAACGGTTATAATCGTTCCCTATCTCGTTTGCGCTGAGAGCCCTGCTCCACACACGCACCTCGTCAATCCAGCCTTTGAACGCGGAACCGCCGAACACCAGTGCATTGCTTTCCCCAGTCTCTATCGTGCCGGCATTATACGCCCTCTCTGCAGACAGGTCGCCGTCTATATATAGACATAGCCTGTCCTTCTGTTTCACGGCTGTCACATGGAAGAATCCTCTGCCAGAGGCTATGGCTTCATCAGAGACTACCTCATTCGCTCCGTCTCCCACCTTGAAATAAACCTTATTGTCCTCCGTCAGACCGACCTCATACATATCCTTTTTGCCTATGACGCTCCTTCTCCCGATTCCGCCGTCACCGTCCATGCGCACCCACGCCTGTATGGTCACGGAGTCACCCATCGTATTCAGGAAAGTGCCATCTGCCTCGGCTCTCGATGTTTCTCCACTGAAATACAGGCTCTTGCCCATCGATTCAAGGTCGCTCTCGAGATAGACCTCCACGGAATCCTCCGCCTGACCGTTCTCGTAGGTCACTCTTCCGTATATGTCGCCGGTCGGAGTTCTGAAGCCTACATCTGTCAGTACAGATGCCGACTCCAGCACAGTATCCGAACAGTTTGCCAAACCAGTAACCCTGTACACATACACCTTGCCAGGCTCTGAGGTCTCGTCCTTCACCGTGTAGTCGTTGCTCGTTTCCGAACTCGGCTCGGTCAGTATCTTCTTGAACATCACATCGTCCTGCCCATACTCCTTTCTCTCCACCGCAAACTCGTCAAACGGACCTTCTTTCGTCCACGACAGTTCCACCCTGTCCGAGAAATAGCCCTTCGAGGCGGTAAACTCGAGGATGTCTCCCTGTTCCATCGGCAGTATGTTCTCCTCCGGGTCAGTATAGACCGCCGTCAGCACATCGAAATTGCCGCCCGGCGTAATCTGCATCTTATACTGGTACTCATTACACAACTTCACCATCTCGTCAACATACATCCCCGACTTGAAATCGGCAGTCGACAAAGCTATGTCCTCCGATGAGCCGTACGTATGGTTCAGCCTTGACAGTGTGAACTTCGTCCCGTCCGACATCACCTCGCCCATTATGTCCCATGTCACCTCTATGCTCTGCTTGTCCTCTGCCAACGCGGCTTTAAGGTTGACAGCCTTCATGTGTTCCGTGCTTATCTGTGCAGTCTCTACTTTTTTCGCATAAAGTTTCCTCCATGCTGTAGGCCTGGCATCATCAGGATCCGTATGCGTACGGTATATCTCGAACCTACATATCGCCTCTATCCCCTCGTCCAGTTCGAGAGACGCGCTGTAAGAGTTCACCCCAAGCTCAACCTTCACGTTCATCGAACCTTTCTTCACCGCATGAGTCCCCACATTCTCTATCTCATAATTTATTCTGAACTCATCCTCTATCCCGTTCGCAGAGTTCATGTTGAAATTCCAGTTCAAGTCCACCGAACGCGTGTTTTGGTTAAACTCTGCCGTAAAACTCTCCACCTGCGGATATGCCGGCACCTTCGCATTTGTCGTAGACGCGCCTATCTCGGTATAAGATATGCCTGTATTGGATGTCGGTGTATATGGTTGCTTTATCTGAAACTGCATCTCCTTGTCCAGATCAACATATGCCGACTTGTTGTTAGTGCCTGCCATCAGTACAAACGTACCGCTCGCCTTGTTTCCGCTGAATGAATACACATTACCGATTGCACCATTCTCCAGTTTTGTTCCGGTAGCGTCATGCAGCCATATCTCGCCCAGACTGTATATATTGTCCGTCCCGCCTTGCTGGCTACGTTTCCAATCCAGTTCTATGACCGGCTCTGAATTCCTTTCTGTGTAACGCACATCACCAAAGCTCAGTGTCGGCCTGTCGGCATTACACGTGACCTGATAGGTCACATCAACATTTTCATCTGGAGCAAGACCGGATCTTCTCCACCACATGCCGCGTATACTCGCCGAGACAGTAGAATTAAGCAGACTCTGTGGTATCTTGACCTCAAAATTAACCCATTTCTCCCACTCGTCACCTCCCGTCTTCTCTTCCGAATTGGTGATAACTATATTGGCATCTCTGTTCCTCTCGTAAAAAGTACCTTCATCAGCATCCGTACGTATCTCCATCGAATAACCGCCCACGGTTATCGTACACCGCCAGTCCGTAAAGCCGCAGTGCCCGTCACCTGCTCCGCCCCACGTCTGGTAATAACGCACACGACCCTCGATAACGCCCTTCTCCGCGTTCCAAGTAAACGTATTCCAATCCGATTGCCAACTCGCATATGCATATACACCTGTAACACCCGCCATACATATCAACATTAGCGCAGTCACAGCCATACGCAACGTGGTAATCCTCCATCGTAAAAACAACTCTTTCATAACACTCTTATTTTATTCATATTTTACAAATCACTTATTCTAACATTTCTCTTGACGCACTCAGTTCATTATCACCTTCACCGCACGCGCCCTCAGTAACGCAGTCTGCTCCGTCTCCTCAGATAAATAATTTCCCAAATCGTCTATATAGACCGCTACTGCTCCTGGAATCTCCGTATCGACAGTCACCTCATCCGATGTCCAGTACTTTATGTTGCCTGCTGCCACAGGCTTTGCCTCTGCATTACCCTGCAAATGATTCTCTATCACCGAATTGATTATATGCCTTTGCGTGAACACATCGCTCATCTCGTCCTCTGTAGGCAACCGCCACCCATCGCCGAAACCGTCCGTCGCAGCATCCCATGCCACATCCGTCGCCTCCTTATAGCTGATTACCATACAGTTCTTTCCTCCGGCATCCACCTTATACACTATACCTTCCGGCATCGATGTCGCCTCGTCCACATACACGTCCCCAACTCTCCACACTTTTGTCTCATCACTCTTGCTCGTCGCTTCCGCCCAGGACAACCGCCTGAATGCCCTCACCGCATACTCATCCTGCTTCCCGGACTCGAACGGCTGACCACCGGCAAGAAAGATTTCCTGCGCCACATCATCTTGCGCTGTTGTATCTTTCATCAGATACCCGTATGCAGAACTGTTTCCCCTCTCCGTTGATGACCAATACACGCTCCTCTCTATCTTCGTCGCACCGTCTACCTTTGACAGATGTTCATTCGCCTGGCTTTTGGCCCCGTACAGCAACTCAAGTTCCTCCAATGCAGGGATATACCACCCCTCGCCTAACTCTTCCAGTCCCGCGAACACTGGGAACTTCTCCTCATACCCCTCTATATTACGTATGGTTGTACTGTTAGCAGCTCCGTCCGACATGCTCTCCGCTCCCGAAGCCATAGCTGCCTCTCCAGCCGTATCCCATTGTGCCTTATACTCCGTCAACGATGCTATCTTTGCATACCGCCCCGTGCTCGACACCTCAACTACCACGCCCACCGGCACGCCGTTCTCCTCATATACCTCGCCGACTCTGTACGTGTTCGCCGCCGTCGATGTGAACGATGGGTCTATCCACGTCAGCTTGCCTCCGGCCACGGTCAGCATCTGACCCTCCTCGCCCACAGGCAACGTATTCCACGCACTGCCGCTCCAATACAATATATCGCCCTCACTGCTGCCACTTGGCCTGCCTTCGAGGTCGTCATACTTTCCGCTGAAACCGTATTTCTCCACCGTGTCTTTCAGCACGGGCTTGTCCGTCAGGTCGTTCCAGCTCGACACGCCTCCGCCTGTCCCCTGCTCCGGGGCATATTTGACCACCGTATCCCGCAGACTTGGCAGATTGTCCAGTTGGTTATAGTCGCGTATGACCATCCCCTCTATGTCCGGCACATCTTCAAGATCCTGATAGCTGCCGCTGAAACCGTACTTCTCCACCGTGTCTTTCAACGCGGGCAGCCCTTTCAGGCTCTCATACTGCAATGTGTCAAGCCTCTTCTGCGTCTCCGCCCCGGCAATCCCTGCAATGTCGGGCTTGCCGCTCAGGTCTTCATAACGTCCCGTAAATGTGCCGTCTTCGCTCAGCGTAGGCTTGTTCTGCAACTTCTCGTAGTCCAGCATCGCGTTCCACACAGGCACCGAGTCCCTCGTAAAATCCGGCCTGCCGCTCAGCTCCGCCCACTCGCCGCTGAATCCGAACTCCTCCACGCTGTCTCTTATCGACGGCTTGCCGTTCAGGCTCTGATAGTTGCCGTCAAACAGCGCAGGCTTGCCTTCGAGAGCCTCCCATGTGCCGGGAAACCCGTATTTCTCAATACTGTCCGTGATTGAAGGCAGCCCGTTCAGGTCGCCGTACTCCCCGCTGAACCCTATCGTCTCCGGAACATCCGTCAGGTCATTCCACGAACCCGAAAAGAGTTCCGGCTTGTCCGTCAGGTCATTCCACGAACCGCTAAAACCTATGTTGTCCGGTACATCGGTCAGCCGATCGAAACTGATTGTCCCGTCAAAATCCTCCGCCGTACGGGCATGCAGCGCGTAAGGCACTGACAGCAACTGAGTTGTCGCTACCAGCTGATAGTCCATGCCGCCGTTCGCGTCCGCCTCCATCTTCAGGAAATACGGGCCGCCCGCTTTCCAGTCCACCTCCGCGAGACTGCCGCTTGCGTTGCTCCCCTCTCCCACGACGAGCGTCACGAGGCCATTTGAATTTGAGCGCACCGAGTGGTACTCGCCATACACCTCCGTGCCACTCTCGCCGCCTTGCAATATGGAAATCCTGATATTCACCACCTTATTGGCCGCCACTTGGCCTCCGTTGTCGCGTACCACTGCCTGAAAACTGAAACCCGCCGGAGCCTGTGCCACCACCGCGCCGCTCCACGCCATCAGAAGAAAACACACCAAAGAGTAAATCGCTCTCCTCATATTAAAGTATCATTAGTTTGTTATTAACATTCAGAACACCATACGGTCTTATCTCCCCTCATCCACATTGCCGCCGCGCATAATATGCACCACTCCTCAAATCCCCATTCTCACGCACCACCATTTTCCGCATATAACCTTTTGATAAACAAGGTTATTACCTATCCTCCCGCTATCTTCTCGTTACCCCTCAGCTACCCTCAAGCAAGAGGTTCGTTGTTTTTGCGTCAATATTCATCTAAAAGTCTCAGAACGCGAAGCGCATCATAGCACTACCTATTTTACATACCAGGCACACATTGCCGTCACTCACGGCATCACTCCCGTCACCATCAAACCTTCACCACCTTAAAATACCGCCTGACTACACCGTCCCCGTCCGTCATCGCCAGCAGATACACCCCCACAGGCATACTGCTCATATCTATCTCCACATGGCTCTCGCCTATCTCATAGTCCCTCAGATACGCACCCCTCTCGTCAAACATCCTCAGCATGAAGACGTTGCCCTCCCCTGCCTTGTCGCACTGCACATGCAGCACATCCCGCACAGGATTCGGATATAACGCCACTTCCAGACCCTCCATATCAACGGCCGGGACGTATGTCGCGATAAAGTCACACGGCTGTTGCACACCGGCAAGCATAGACATCACTTCATCTTCCGCATACAACACTACCGCCTGGCCTATCGAAAACGACACCTCTGCCCCATCTTTGGCAGCCGTGCCGCCTCCTGCCACTGCCGCCTCCTGAGCCGTCACCGTCACTGCCATAAACCACAGCATAACAAAAAACGCGTACCTCATACTCTTTGCAATAATTTATGTCCGACCGCGTGTAAAGACCCTTTGTATTCGGGAGCGCACTGTCGGATGCGCAAAGTTAATGCCTTTTATCAAATAAATAAACGTTTACCCCCCCTCAGTAGTTTTTTTTGACTAAAACAAACTAAATTCAAAGCAAAAGTCGTATCTTTGCTACACTAAAACTAACTAAACATCCATGATAATCAGTGATATATATATGTACATAAAAAAGCGGTACTCTGCCTACGTTTCTGACCGCTGCACAACCATCTCCGACAAGCAGAAGTTTCACGTATACTTCTTCACACTCCTAACCATAATATCTTTATGCTTGATTAGCATATTCGACATAAGCGGAACGGGCAATCCATTGATAAAATACCTGGTAATAGCTGTTTTTATCTTAAACATATTATCGTCCAGTTTGTTTTTCCTCAGGAAAATAACGCTCAATGCAGCCTTCTCCATCCTCATTCTCTCATCCTTAGCCGAAACTATCTCCGAAATGGTCATACTCGCCTTCACACCCACTACATACGACCTGATGCTCATCATAGGCAACATCGCCCTGCTCATTATCCTTGCCATACTGCCCGTCATCGCCTACGCTTCTGGCCTTGCATACATAGTTGGCGGACTATCCATTGTGACATACATCGCTTGCACCATCGCAACAGACAGCAGTGCACTCATCAACTCCATATTCAACTACATAGCCATATTCCTGTTCATTTCCATATTCGGAGAAATAATTGTACGCCAATATCTGCGCAGCGAAAAAGAGAACAGGCAGATGGCTCGCAACGAAAAGGCCATGCTAGAATTCTTCAATATGGACAAAGAAGAATTGACCAACTTCATCCGGTTATCCAAGGCCAAAGGTCTCGATATGCACGAGACCGAACAGTTGTTAGACTCCATCGGCCGCGACACAAGGGAACGACTGATGAACACTCTCGCACACTATCTTATCGAAAAGGAAAGTGACCGGGAACGCCTCTCACGCGCCATGCCCGAACTGACAGGTTCTGAAATAGATATCTGCAGACTTATTGTACAAGGAAAGAAACTCGGCGAAATGAGCCGCCTGCTCGGCAAGTCACCCAGCAACATAACCTGCCAGCGTTCAAACATACGCGCCAAACTGAAACTCTCAAAGGAGGATAGCCTCAGCGAGGCAATCAGTGCACGACTATCCAGTTCTTCGACAAAAAAGGCATAGCGGATACATTCGCCATGCCCTTTCACCTTTATAGTTCCGTACTTACACACGATATACTACTGTACTCCTATATTACGCAAATAACACTCTATCGTATTCTCCATCAGACACGCTATTGTCATAGGCCCTACTCCTCCCGGCACCTTCGTGATATATGAAGTGTGCGGTGCGCACTCGTCGAAATCCACATCCCCGCACAGCTTGCCGGTCTCCGGGTCACGGTTCACGCCCACATCTATCACCACTGCACCCTCTTTTATCATCTCCTTTTTCACGAACTTCGGTTTACCGAGTGCCGGGACAAGTATATCCGCCTCTGCGCAGACCTCAGCGAGGTTCTTCGTGCGGCTGTGCGTGATTGTCACCGTAGCATTCTCGTCCAGCAGAAGTTTCGCCACAGGCAGACCCACTATGTTGCTGCGCCCAATCACAACGGCTCTCTTCCCCGAAATCTCTATCCCCTTGCTTTTTATGAGGCGTATGATACCTTTCGGCGTACACGGCAGTATGCACGGACGCTTCTGCCACAGCGCCGCCACATTGAGAGGATGAAAGCCGTCCACATCCTTGTCCCGGGAGATTGTCTCGATGACCTTGTTCTCGTCAATGTGTTTCGGTAGAGGCAACTGCACAAGTATACCGTCCACCGACTTATCCTCGTTCAGCCCCCGTATAAGGGAGAGTAGCTCCTCCTCCGTTGTCTTGTCGCTCAGCGTGATGGTGCTGTTCTTTATGCCCACCTCGTCCGCCGCCTTGGTTTTTCCTGTTACGTACGACACGCTCCCGGGGTCTTCACCCAAAAGCACTACTACAAGATTAGGCACTCGCCCATACATCCCGGCATATTTCTTAACCTCATCCGCCATCTCTTTTTTCATAGAGGTAGAGAGCTCTTTCCCGCTTATTACTTCCATAAGTATATGTTTTTATTATTCATGCGAATCAGGAGTTGAAAATAACATCTGATTCAAGTTTTAAAAGTTTGTAATTCAGTTGATTATCTCATTGTTTTATTTTGTAATCTCCTTGAAAATCAGTATATTAGAGCAATAATTCCACTTATTTTCTAATTATGATTCCCAAGGA
>CALUOH010000064.1 GCA_944322025.1 uncultured Bacteroidales bacterium
ACTTCGTAACTGAACACGAACTCGGTGTAGCCAAAGGCACATCAGAGGAAATGATAAAAGACCTCAACGCCCACTTCATGGGCGAAGCCACCGAAGTAGGCATGTACCTCGCCATGAGCCGTCAGGCAGACCGCGAGGGCTACCCCGAAATAGCCGAGGCGTTCAAACGCTACGCGTGGGAAGAGGCAGAGCACTGCGCCAAGTTCGCCGAACTGCTGGGCGATGTCGTATGGGACACCAAGACAAACCTCGAAAAGCGCATGAACGCCGAGTGTGGAGCATGTGAGGACAAGATGCGTATCGCACGCAACGCCAAGGCCGCCAACCTCGACGCCATCCACGACACAGTCCACGAGATGGCAAAAGACGAGGCACGCCACGGCAAAGGCTTCGAAGGCCTTTACAAAAGATACTTCGGAAAGTAACATACCTTCCTTCTGGATAGCTTAGTACGTATAGGGGGCTGTATCAAAAACTCTGGTTTTGATACAGCCCCTTTAATTAGCAAAATACAAGGTCTTGAGGATGAGGGATGCAGGACTTTATTGAAGCAAGTTTCTTAGCCCATGTCCCGAAAACAACGCGGCAGATTGCCCATTTGACATATCGTCATCTTTTTCAGCACGTACGCATACCTACCCTTGCGGCGGAGCCTCCCTCTTCCTTGCCTGCCCGTTCGCTCTTCCCTTAGCTTCCGCCTCGACTGAAATGACTTGACGGCCACATACAGCCGCAGCATCCTGCACAAAGAGAGCCGTAAACAGGCTCTTTTTGTGTACCTCCCCGTCTCCGCTCTTCCCCCTCCTCCCCTAAGTCCCTCAGCCATTCTTCAAGTCTAAATTAAGGTTAAAAAGTCGTACTCTCGCGCCAACAGTCAGCCAGCCTCTCCCTATCCTCTCCGCACCATTCTCCGTCTTGTCATATCCTCTGCGTGCAGAATTTGCCACGAAAAATTTTGCCATGACGGAAAATAGCCGTACCTTTGCAGTCCCGATATTGGGGTAAACCATAAAACTTATTTTCAATGTATTTGGACAAAGAAAAAAAGCAGGAAATCTTTGGTCAATACGGGAAGTCCAACACTGATACTGGCTCTCCGGAGGCGCAGATAGCATTGTTCTCTTACCGTATAAACCATTTGACTGAGCACCTCAAGTCAAATCATAAAGATTATACTACTGAGCGTTCACTTAAAAAGTTGGTAGGTAAACGCCGCCGTCTCCTCGATTATCTCTATCGTATAGACATCGAGCGCTACCGTGCCATCGTTAAGGCATTGGGTCTCCGCAAATAATATTGCGGGGCATCCCCGTCCGCGGAGACGGGAAAGAGACTTGTAACTCTTGCTGCCGCGAAAGTGGCGGCAGGAGTTTTATTTTGGAAAGGGGAATGATTCTCCCCCTTGGAAAAAAGGAAAGATACACGACATGAAAAGACTTTTGACATTTGTAGTAGTTGCGGCGTTGGCTCTCTGTGCCGACGCGCAGCTGCTTTACAGGATAAGCGGCGGCGGACTGGCGCGCCCCTCCTACATATTCGGCACGCACCACGTCGCTCCGCTCTCTGTCATGGACAGTATAGCTGGCTTTGACAGCGCGTTCTCTTCCTGCACACAGCTCTACGGCGAGATAGAGATGGACAGCGCCTCCATGGCCTCGGCTCAGCAGCTGATGATGCAGGCCATGATGGCTCCCGCCGACAGTGTGCTGACCTCGCTCTTCACGGCTGAGGAGTTCGCGCTGGTCGACTCTGCGGTGCGCCTCTATCTCGGTGTCGGCGCAGACCAGATTGCTGTGCTGAAACCTGCTGCCGTCTCCACGCAGTTGAGCGTGGCTCAGACGCTTAAAGTATTCCCCGAGTTCAGTCAGGGGGAGCAGCTCGATACACATTTGCAGCGGCGTGCCGCAGAGCGTGGCATGGCGGTCGGCGGGCTGGAGACCATAGAGTCGCAGATAAGCGTGCTGTTCGGTGCTCCGGTAAGGCAACAGGCCGATGAGCTTCTGGAGCTTGTCACCATGGAGCGTGCCGATGAACTTGCGCGCCGTATGGCCGACGCATATATGGCTCAGGATGTCGATGAGTTGTACCGTCTTATGACAGCCCCGGAGTGGGGTGGCGATGAGGCTGAGCTTGAACGCTTGCTTTTCGGCAGGAACGAGGCGTGGGTGGCGGTGATGCCCGCCGTCATGGAGGCACAGCCCACTTTCTTTGTCGTCGGTGCGGGCCATCTGCCCGGTGCGCGTGGCGTGCTGTCTCTACTCGAAAGGCAGGGGTACATGATAGAGCCTGTGTTGTGACGGCTCTGATGTCTCAGGAACGATAATCGAAGTGGCTTTGGCTAACAGCGGCAAGATAATAAACGACCCCGTATTCGGGTTCATAAACATACCGGGAGGCTTCCTGTTCGATATAGTGCAGCACCCTGTATTCCAGCGTCTGCACCGCATCAAGCAGCTCGGCGTATCGTCCTACGTCTACCCTGGTGCGCAGCACACGCGTATGCAGCATTCGCTCGGTGCTATGTACCTCACGGGCGAGGCCGTCAAGCAGTTGCGCGGCAAGGGCAATGATATATCTGAGGACGAGGAGAACGGCGTGCTGGCGGCAATACTCCTGCACGACACCGGCCACGGCCCCTTCTCCCATGTGTTGGAGACTACGGTCATACCCTCTGTCCCGCATGAGGAGATATCGCTGATGCTCATGGAGCGGATGGACGCTGAGATGGACGGGCGGCTCGCTACGGCGATAAGCATATTCAACGACACATACCCGAAGCGTTTCCTCCATCAGCTCGTCAGTAGCCAGCTCGACATGGACAGGATGGACTACCTGCGCCGCGACAGCTTCTTCACCGGAGTGACGGAGGGGGTCATAGGCTCTGCACGCATCATCAAGATGCTCAATGTGTGGCGCGACCGCCTTGTTGTCGAGGCAAAGGGCATCTATTCGATAGAGAACTTCCTCGTGGCGCGGCGCTTCATGTACTGGCAGGTCTATCTGCACAAGACATCGGTGGCTGTCGAACGTATGCTCGTCAACATATTGACCCGTGCGCGGGAGCTTGTGCGCGGCGGGGTGGAGCTTTTCGCGTCGCCCGCGCTGATGTATTTCCTGAAAAACGATGTGACGCGGGAGGAGTTCATCTCTGGCGGGACTGCCTTGGAGAACTTCCTTGCCCTTGACGACTCGGACATAGTCTCCGCCATCAAGGTATGGCGCGGGGCGGACGACAAGGTGTTGTCCATCCTCAGTGCGGGGTTCACTGACCGGAAGCTCTTCAAGTCCATGAGATGTGACGACGGGAGGCAGATTGACACCGGTGAATTGGTGCGGCGGTATGTCTCTGCGCTTGGCGTGGACAGCAGGCTGGCGCACTACTTCTTCTCTGTCGATACGGTCTCTAACAAGGCCTACAGCCCCGGCGACGGCGACGGCATACTGATACTTTACAACGATGGGGAGATTAAGGACATAGCCGCTGCGAGTGACATGCTCAATGTCGATGTCCTGCGCAGCAGCGTGGAGAAGAGGTATCTCTTCTACATGCCGCTCTGAAAAGGAGCACGGCGGTACGCTGAAATACAGCGTCTTTGCAACATCGGCGGGCGTTGTTGCATCATAGCTTTTGACAAGGCACAAAATATAAACATGACTTTAAACATTATACGTATGGAGTTTTCTGCACAACAGATTGCCGAATACCTGCACGGCAGGGTAGAGGGCGATAAGGATGTGAAGTTGGGTGACCTTTCCAAGATAGAGGAGGGCAGGCCTGGCACATTGACATTCCTTTCAAATCCGAAATACACACACTTCATATACACCACGAAGGCATCGGCCGTACTCGTCGATGAGGACTTCGTGCCGGAACACCCCGTGGGTGCGACGCTGATACGTGTGCCGAGCGCGTATCAGGCGCTGGCGCAGCTGCTGACGCTTGTCGATTCGTTGAAGCCGAAGAAGCACGGCGTGCATGAGAAGGCCGTGGTGGCCGCGTCGGCCAAGATAGGGGAGAACGTCTACATAGCTCCCTATGCTGTCGTGGGCGAGAATGTTGTCATAGGCGACAATTCGAAGATATACCCCCATGTGCATCTGGACGACGGTGTGCGTATCGGTGCGGACTGCACGCTCTTTGCCGGAGTGGCTGTCTACGAGAACTGCGTCATAGGCAACCGCTGCATCATCCACGCCGGGGCGGTGATTGGGGCTGACGGCTTCGGCTTCGCTCCCGACGAGAACGGTCACTACCACAAGATACCACAGATAGGCAATGTGCTGCTCGAAGACGATGTGGAGATAGGAGCGAACACCACGGTAGACCGTGCGACAATGGGTTCCACTATTGTGCGCCGGGGCGTGAAGATAGACAACCTCAATCAGGTGGCCCACAATGTGGAGATAGGCGAGGACACCGTCATGGCGGCGCAGAGCGGCATAGCGGGGTCGTCTAAGTTGGGACGGCGTTGTGTCGTCGCAGGACAGGTAGGCTTCGCGGGGCATATCCATGTGGCGGACGGCTCTACATTCGGCGCACAGACCGGTGTGCCGAGCAGCATCAAGGAGGAGGGGCAGATATGGCAGGGCTATCCCGCAATGCCCGTAGCCACATTCCGCCGCATGGCGGTGGTACAGAAGCAGCTGCCCGACCTGATGAAGACGGTGCAGAAGCTGGAACGCAGGATAATGGAACTGGAAAAGAGACAATAAACCAACGGGGAGTGCCGGACAGAGTGGCTGTCCGCGCACTCCTTTTTCAATCTATACATTATGGCAAAACAACAGACACTGAAACAGCCGTTTACCCTCTCCGGTAAAGGGCTGCACACGGGGCTGGAAATCACGCTGACCGCGAAGCCCGCCCCTGTGAACACCGGATATGTGATACGCCGTGTGGACCTCGACTCTCCCGTGGATATACCCGCCCTTGCAGAATATATATGCGAGACGCAGCGCGGCACGGTGATACAGAAAGACGGCGCGAAGGTCAGCACGATAGAGCACTGCATGTCGGCGCTCTTTGCCGCCGGGGTGGACAACTGTGTGATAGAGGTGAACGCACCCGAATTCCCCATCCTCGACGGCAGCGCGAAGTACTACGCCGAGGCGATAGAGCGTGCCGGCCTCGAAGAGCAGACCGAGGAGAAGGACTACTTCGTGGTCTCCAAGAAGATGGCTTTCCATAGTGACGACGGGCGTTCGACCATAACGCTACTGCCCGACAACGAGTTTACGGCCCAGGCTCTCGTGAGCTACGACTCGCCCGTGCTGAACAACCAGTACGCTGTGCTCGACTCTATGGGTGACTACCGTGACGAGGTGGCCTCGGCGCGTACATTCGTTTTCGTGCGCGAGATAGAGCCTCTCGTCAAGGCGAACCTTATAAAGGGCGGCGACCTCAACAACGCCATTGTCATCTACGACCGTGAGCTCCCCCAGTCCGAACTGGAGCATATAGCCGGAGTGCTAAACCAGCCCTGCCCGGAGGTCAAGCAGCTCGGTTATGTCAACGAACTGAAATTCGACAATGAGCCGGCGCGCCACAAGCTCCTCGACCTCATAGGCGACTTCGCACTCCTCGGCAAACCCATCAGGGGGCGTATCATTGCTCAGTGCCCGGGACACACGATGAACAGCCTCGTGACCAAGAAGCTGCGCAAGGAGATAAAGAGGCAGGAGGTTTACTCTCCCATCTACGCGCCCGATGCCGAGCCAGTCATGGACATAAACAGGATAAAGGAGCTTCTCCCGCACCGCTATCCATTCCTCCTTGTTGACAAGGTGATGGAGATAGGCGACAACTACATAGTGGCCATAAAGAACGTGACTTTCAACGAGATGCACTTCATGGGCCATTTCCCCGACGAGCCCGTCATGCCCGGAGTGCTGCATGTCGAGGCAATGGCGCAGGCCGTCGGGCTGCTTGTCCTATCGCAGGTGGACGAGCCCAAACGCTATTCGACATACTTCTTGAAAATAGACAACGTGAAGTTTCGCCACAAGGTAGTGCCGGGTGACTCGCTCACCATGCGCGTCGCGCTCACTTCGCCCATACGCCGCGGCCTCGCCACTATCAAGGGCTACTGCTTTGTAGGCGGCAGCGTAGTCACCGAGGCTGAGATGACAGCCCAGATAGTGAAGAACAAATAGTGACGCGCCAACCATTCAGAGTTAAATAAGGATATAAAGAACAGACAAGTAATAGAGAATGAACCAACCATTGGCTTATATACACCCCGGGGCTAAGTTCGCCGAGGGAGTCAGGATAGACCCGTTCGCATCCGTCTATGAGGATGTCGAGATAGGCGAGGGTACACACATAATGAGTAACGCGGTGATACTGCCCGGCACGCGCATAGGAAAAAACTGCACCGTATTCCCCGGCGCGGTCATAGGCGCGATACCGCAGGACTTGAAGTTCAAGGGAGAGCAGACATACGTATTCATAGGCGACAACACAGTCATACGCGAGTGCGCCACGGTGCACCGGGGCACCGCCGCCAAGGGCAAGACCATCATAGGCAACAACTGCCTCATCATGGCTTACTGCCACGTGGCGCACGACTGCAAGCTGGGCAACAACATCATCATGAGCAATGCGACACAGCTCGCGGGCGAGGTGGATATAGACGACTTCGCCGTAGTGGGCGGAGGCACACTCGTGCATCAGTTCTCCCACATCGGCTGCCACACCATGATACAGGGCGGCTCCAAGGTGAACAAGGACGTACCGCCCTACGCGATAGCGGCGCGTGAGCCGATAGCCTTCGCGGGCGTCAACGTCGTGGGGCTGCGCCGCCGCGGCTTCTCCGAAGAGCAGATTGAGACCATACAGAGTGTCTACCGGACGCTCTTCAACAGCGGCCTGAACAACAGCGACGCATTGGAGAAGATACTGGCAGATATGCCCCGGACGGCCGAGCGCGACATGATTGTGGAGTTCGTGAAGGCCTCTCCGAGGGGTATATTGAAAGGAAACGGGAGATAACCTTCCCGATAGAGTATTTTAACAAGAGTGTACATGAGCGTGATGCTTCGCCGTTTGGCGGGCATCACGCTTTTTTTTATTCTGCTCTTTTCCTCTCTCCTGCACCCTCCCTCCCTGCCCTGTCAAAGGGTTAAACCCAAATCGGTCGTTAGACTTTGCGCTGATTTCTGTGTTTATGACGAGTAGATTTATACGCGCTTTTCCGATGGCATAGCGGGCTATGTCAAGGAAAAGTGCGTATAAAGATACCGGTAGAAAGC
>CALUOH010000065.1 GCA_944322025.1 uncultured Bacteroidales bacterium
CAATGTCGGCGGAAAAAGCAGACTTTCGTTCTGATTGTAATCTTTATACACTATCTTTGCGCTCATGGTAAATGCTTGACTTTATTTTTATTTCACACTTTAAATATAGCAATTATTTACCATAAAAACAACGGTTATCTCTTTGTTTTTCAAAGAAATAACCGTTCATTTTTCTACCCCCCCCAAAAAAAAACATACTCTCTCTCGTACGCATTCATTCTCGCATTGTGACCACCCGGAGTAATTCAAACAAAAAAGGATGACCCTTAAAAGTCATTGACTTTGGGGTCACCCTCTCTGTTTTATCATTAGGACGTTTTTGTCGAGCTTTTTGGCAGTCTCCGCAAATCAGTGTGTCACCGTGAAGCGGAGCAGTTCGACTGTGCCGTTGTCCGCCGTGACGCGCATCATATAGAGGCCGACGGGCAATGATGATATGTCTATCTGCGCCGTGCAGTCGGCGGTGATGAGCGTGCGACCGTCGAGTGAGAGCACTTCGAGGCGGGCTATTTCATAGTCGCACTCTACATTTACTTCATCACGTGCCGGTACAGGCCAGAGTATGGCACGCTCTTTTCCAGCCGTGCTGACGGCATTGCCGAAGCCTGATACGGTGAGTGTTATCTCGTCATAAGCACCGCTGCCGTCAGTGGCTGTGGCGCGGACAGTGGCTGTGCCGTCAGTGCCTGTTGCCCTTACAAGGCCGGACCAGCTTATCTCTATCAGCTCCGCGCCTGAAACTACTTCCCATAGTATGGTCTTGTCTGTGGCATTATCTGGAAGCACTTCTGCGGAGAGCTGTACACTGCCGTAGTTTTCCGGCGTAAGTTCTGTGTACGGTGCGATGATGCGTACGCTCTCCACAGGGACTATCTCACCGGTGAAGCCGGTCACAGTGAGAGTTATCTCGCCATATGCGCCGCTGCCGTCGTTCGCTGTGGCGCGGATAGTGGCTGTGCCGTTGTAGCCCCGTGCGGAGACATTGCCGTACAGGTCGACACTGACTATCGCGCTGCCGCTCACAACACTCCAAGTGACGCTCCTGTCCGTGGCGTTCGTCGGGAGTACTTCTGCCGAGAGCGCGACCATGCGCGTCTCGGGGGTCAGTGTCGTATAGGGTGCAGTTACATTGACCGATGATACCGGCACAGCTTTAGTGAATCCTCTGACGCTGATGGTACGTGTCTCCGATATGTCAGAGCCGTCCATTGTCGAGGCTTTTACGGTCACAGAGCCGTTCTCGCCGTTGCCGATATATGTCAGCATACCCGACCCGTCAATCGTGGCGAGATTGCTGCCCGAGGTAATGCTCCAGTTCACTTGACGGTATGTCGCCATGGCGGGCATTATCTCGGCATAGCAGTGCAGCGACGTGACCGAAGGACTGAGTTCGTAGAGTTTCTCCAGTGTGAGTATGGAGAGTGACTGCGCGAACGTGACTGTCTTCGATTCCGATGTGCTTACCACATTGGACTGCCCAGCCATGCCGGCGGAAGCATAGGCAGCCGGGGCATAGTGCGCACCCGCCATAGCCGGAGCGTTCATTGGTCGCCAGTCGCTTTCGTACAGGTTGCTGTAAGACAGGGCGTAGTAATAGGTCACGCCCTCTGCGGCGGTCTTGTCGGTGTAGCTTGTCTCATAGCCGGATGCTGTGGCGATGACGGTCATGTCCGCCGCGTCAGTGCCGCGCATGATGCTGTACTGCTCTATAGTGCCGCCCTCATATTGTGACCAGATGATGTTAATGTCGCTGCCCATTCCACGGTTGAGCATCACATGGACGCTGCTGTGCGGTTCGCTCATGGTGCTGAAGCCGCCGTATGTGGTCACGAGGGCCAGGCGGTAGCGGTTCTTGCGCACTGTCGGGTCGGACTGCAAGTCGATGAATTCGCCGTTGGCAACGGGGACACGTCCTATTTCTACGAAATTGTCTGTCGCGCCCTCTTCGCGGTAGACGGCCATGTCTGTGAAGAGTCCCGCCGGGAGGTCTGATGGCACATCCCATAGAATCCTGTTGTGTCCGCTGGCGGCATCGACGGTCACTATACTTATCTCCGGTGTGATGTTCTCCGCCGTGAGGTTGACGCTCTGGCGGTAGCTTACCTCGCCGCAGACGGGGTCAACGCAGTAGAGCTCTATCCATGCGCCGTAGCCGGGGGTGGTGTTGAAGGTCACGCGGGCATCGAGAGAGGAGCCACGGCGTTCGACTATTATCTTCTTGTCGTCCGGGTCGGCTACCGATCCTTTCTGCGGGCGGTTGCCAGTGAAAGTAAGCGACGAGCCGCTCATGTCCTGATTGTCAGATGTGCGTACGCCGACGGAAACACCTGCCTGCGAGAAGACCTCAGGCAGAGTGAACGGCACTTCCGCTCCAGCCAGCACGAGTGGCGGCAGTGTGAAGTCCATATCGATGCTCTCACGGACAGTGACGGGGCGGGTGTTAGTAACGCCGTTTACAGTGACGCTTATCTGTTTAGTCCCGGGCTCTGCCCATGATGCGGTCACGGTGTTGCCTTCCTGCGAGAGGATAGTCGCACCGTTGAGATTCCACTCGGGAGTACCGCTCTCCGTGCCTGTGTATGTCAGCAGGGTTTCCGAACCGAGGCATGTCTCGGCAGGGGCATCTATGGCCACCACGCTGCCTACATCGAATGTGTAGGCGGCTGAGAATGGAGAGTGCGCACCCCAGAGGTCAATGGACTGTACTTTCAGTTCGTACTGCTCTCCGGCAGTGAAACGCTCCACAGGCAGGCGCATTTGCGTCACGCCGATATAGGGGTAGCCGGGTATCATGGCCGCGCCGTCGCTGCCGCCGTTGAGCGGGGAGACGATGTAACTGCCGTCACCGCTCTTTCCGGCGCGGCGCAGGCTGACGTTGTAGCGCATCTGAGTGACGGGAGTCTCAGCGTCGGAGGCATCGTCCCAAAGGAGGGTCACGCCCTCTTCGTCCTGCACGGCACGGACGTTGGTCGGCGCGGCGGGGGCGGAGTTGGTGATGCGCGAGTGTGCGAATGCGTTGCCCCAGTCCGGGATGCCGTCGCCGTTGAGGTCGCCGAAGGGCTGTTCAAGGGCAGAGAGGCCGTTCAGCCCGGCTTCTGACGGCGACTGGCGGCGCATCTCAAGCCCGGGGTAGACGTAGAAGATGTCAGCAGCAGACCCATAGTTGGAGAGGAGGATGTCCGGATAGCCGTTGTTGTCGAAATCGAATATGGTCGCGACTTCGCAAGCGGGGATGTCATGCAGGTCGGTTTTCACGGAGAAGGTGCAGTCGGCGTCGCCAAGCAGGAGCGACGCGGGAGCGTCCTCATCTTCATTGCCGGGGATGAGTATATCCTTATAGCCGTCATTGTTGAAGTCGGCCACATGGACTACGCCATAGCTGCTGCCAGTGCGCCGCGAAGAGGAGAGTTCGGCGAATTGTCCGAATGAGCCGTCGCCGTTGTTTAGGGCTATCTTGAGTGTGGCGGTGTTGTCGGCGTATCCTCCCGCAATCATGTCAATGTAGCCGTCGTTGTTGAGGTCGGCCATCGCAAGGATGTCGTCAGTGTATCGCGTGCCGAGCGGGATGGAAGAGAAGGTGAGGTTATCTCCGGAATTGATGTAGGCTACATTGTTGCCCATGTTCACATAGTCCATAAGGCCGTCACCGTTGATGTCCATGTGGTTGGCCTGCTCATAGAAGGCGTTATAGATGAAATTGACCGCGCCGGGCAGAGTCACATCGTGCGTGTAGATGTCGAAATAGGTGTCGCCGGCATTGAGGAGGAGATTGCCCTTGTTCGTCTCACTCATGATGTCTGGCAGGCCGTCCATATTGAAGTCCGTGGCAAAGCCCAGGGCGACAAATCCGCGCCCCTCGTGGAAACGCAGGTCGGCGTTGTACATGCCTTCGGCGCGATAGAATGTACCGTTGCCATCGTTGATGAGCATGCCGTCGGTATATGCGTTGTCGTCATTCGTTGCGCCGGCGTGGCGGAATCCGGCAAGATCCAAGTCGCCGTCGAGGTCGGCATCGAACGGCGTGCCGTGGTATGAGACATTGTATGAGACGTTGGTTTCAGCTTTCATTTTCACGGCGAAGACCTCAACGCTGGCGGAGGCAGAGGCCTTGCGCCCCTCACTGTCAGAGACAGAGAGCGTCACTTCCCTTGTGCCGGAGGAGGTGTAGACAACGCGGGCCGAGGTGCTGTCCTGCGACACCACTACAGCACCGTCGCCGAAGTCCCACTCATTGGAGAATTCACGGCTGTAGGGCAATCCGAGGGCGACAGTGAGCGTGTCGGCAGTGGAGAGTCTCTCAGGTGAGAGCGTTAGCGCCGCGCCCATCACCTTTTTCGTGTAGACGACGGCCTCGCTCCATTCGCCGCCGCGCCCCTGCGGGTCGACAGCCTGTACGGAGATATAGTAGTCGCCAGTGATCCACGTGGATGTGTTGACAATCTGGAACAGGTTGTAGGCAGCGTTGCCTATGCCGGTGCGGAGGCGTTTGCCATCGGCAGAGGAGTGGGCGTACCATATGTCGCCTTTTCCCGGCTCAGTGCCGATGCGGAGCGCGTAGGAGAGGTCGCAGGGTCGGGCGGTAGCATCGCTGCCGGCTTTCCACTCTATGCGGAGTGTGCCGCTGGCGGCATCCTCGACGAACGAGGGCGCGTCCATGCGTTCCGGGGCGGCGTTGGCCTCGGCAGTGGCGAAAGTGCCCCTGTATGTGAGACCGTCGGCGGTGAACCAGAACTCCGTCAGGCCGTCATTGTTGAAGTCTCCGCTGAGGAATCGGAATCCGCTGACGGAGTATTCACCGCACGGCGAATTGCTGCCCGTCACCGGGTTTCCCTCGAAAAGGGGTTCTTCGGCTACGGTGTATTTGAAGTCGGGTGTACACTCTATGAGGGAGAGGCCAGGCGAGCATGTGTATGTGCCGTCAGCTTCACGCGCCGACCGCGAGACGGCGGCCACAAGCTCAAATGTGCCGTCATTGTCGAAGTCGTTGCAGCCGAGGAACTTGGCGACAAGCGGGTTGCCGTCAGCATCTTTGAGGTTGTTCTCGCGGCGGCGGAAAGTGTTGTTGTCGTTCTCGAAGTAGATGAGGTAGCTGAAACCAGAGTCGTCCGTATAGTCGAAGGGCAGGAGAATGTCAATATCGCCGTCGCCGTCGAAGTCATGGCAGTAGATGCCGGTGATGTTGAAGTTTTGGACGAGCGACTGGTCTTCAAAGTCGTTGTCGCCCTTATAGATGATTAGCCGGACTTCCTTGTCTTCCTCATCGTAGACGATGTAGTCGGGGATGCCGTCTCCGCTCACGTCCATGGCAGTCACGGAGCCGCCGAAGTCGCCGTAGTAATAGCGGTTGTCGCCGAGGGAGAGGAGTGCGTTTCCGTTGAAGAGGTTCAGCAGGTCAGGCAGTCCGTCCATGTTTATGTCCATTGAGGTCACTGCGCCGTCGGTCAGTACGGGGGCTGCTATGCGCTGCACGCGGCCGCCGTCGGCTGCAGGGGCGTTCATGTGCGGCGGTCGCGGGGCTTTTGCCAGTGCCGCGCCCGACATGTTGAGCGGCGGCTGGATGATGGGGTTAGCCCCGTACTGCGCGAACATGGCCTCGCTGATTTCTTCCGGGTCTGTTACTGGCTCTATCCTGCGCTCGAGGAATGTGCCGTCAGGCTGCTGGTAGAATATGGAGTGTACACCGGTGTCATCGTTGAAGTCCTCCCTATAGTGGACATATATGTCGTTGCGCCCGTCGCCGTCCGCATCGAAGAGCTGTATGAACTGTGTCCCGAAGAAACTGTATGGCGGCGTGAAGCCCATCAGCTGCGCACCGTCGGTACTGCTTACTGTCAGCCGTGAGCTTTCAAAGTAGTCACGCATGCCAATGAGTTCGGGTGCGCCAGTGCGGTCGGTATTGTCGATGGAGACGAGAGTGCCGTCAAGGGGCAGCGAGGCGCGGAAACGCCCGTAGAGGTCATAGACCTTAGTGTTGTCATATCCGTCGTTTAACCGCTCGCCGCTTACGAAATACTCCATGAGGCCGTCGCCGTCAATGTCATAGAAATGGTCCGCGCTCACGGGGAACTCTGTGTCAACGGCCGTTACCTCACCGCCAGTGTCCGGGTCAGAGGTGGGGGCGGATGTGATGTGTACTGCCCCGATTTCCCACCCGGGGTCAATGTCCGCCGTGAACCTGTATGCGAACGCTACGCGCGACTGCTCCCCTTTCCACCGGTCGAGGCTTACCGAGACTGAGGCCTTGCGCCCGACTTCAGCCCCTGCGCCATATTCGGGCCAGTTGATTTCCACGGTGTCCCACTTATAGCCGTCGGCAGTGGCGAGCAGGTTGCAGTATGTGGAGATATCGTCAATGGCCTGCACAGAGTTTATATCCATGAATGAGTGGTCGAAGTTGAGAGTCAGGTGCGCCGCCGCCGCAGCGTCGATTACGGGCGAGACGGCCCAGCCTGAGCCTGAGTCACCTACGCCACCGGTTGAGATGGTCTCAAGACCTATACCGAAAATGGTATTGCCATAGGGGGCGTATTGTGTCTCGAAATCGAACGGGGCGAAGTGTGCCACTGTGCCGTAGTCGGGCGTGATGGTCTCTATGTGTAACTGTACACCGGAGTTGAAAGAGACATAGGGGTCATAGTCACCGTCCTGCAATGTACATATCATGGGATACAACACTCCGTAGCCGTTGTTGTCTGACGAGGCGTTTACATTAATGGGGGTAGAGACGCGCCAGTTGTCAGATTGTGAGCCGTCATTTTCCGTATAGTTTGCGAAGCGGATGTAGACTATTTCCTCTCCCGCGCCGAACGTATAGGTAAAGCTGAGACCGTTGTCGGCGGGAGTCATCGGCTCAGAGTATGTTGTGTTGTTATCTGCCGTCTGGTATTGCACGTATGCCTTTTCCCATAGCGTTGCTTCGGTCTGCGGTTTGACGAGCGTTACTGCCAATGCTTCAGGCAGTGGATTGTCTGAGAGGCGGACGATGAATTTGCCATTGTCCACGGGCAATTCGCCGTCAGGGCGCATTTCTGTCGGCAGTATGTTGTCGCCAGTCTGTTTGCTTAGAGAGTATATACGGTTGTCCTTGTCCATGAGTATCTCGCATGTGCGGTTGGCAGTAGTGCCATCGCTGAAACGTATGTATATCCCATCGCAGAACTCTATTGGGAATGTGTATGTCAGCAGACCTTCTTTCTCTACGGTTATCTCCGTGCCGGGGAACTTGCCGAGAGGCTCTATGTCTCCGTCGTTATCATAGTATATGGCATAGAGGTATACCTTTTCCCACTGGTTACAGCTTTCGCGGTCGAGGTTTACGGTATAACCCTGCAGGCCATTTATTTTTGTAGTTGGGAAGAAGGCGTTGCAGCCCAGTGTCCTGACCGATGCGGGCAGAGTTATCTCGCCGATATTCCTGAAATGATAGAAGGCTTCTGCGGGTATGCTCTTTACTTCATCGCCGAAAGCGATGGCGGTGACCGAGGCGACGCGTCCGGCTTCATCGCAAAGCTGGCCGGAAGAGGCCGACACGGCATTGTAGACTATATCAGTCAAGCAAGTTTTGCCGTCGGGGTTGCCATACAGGAGAGGCAGGCGGCTTACCTCCTTACCGATAGAGACTGATTCCAGTGGTGTATTCCGAAAGATGGCAGTCTCTCTTCCGTTCGTGGACGGCGCGTTACCTTCCGTTATGAAGTAGTCAGAGGCGAGCCACAAGAGGGATTTCAAGGAGTCGCACCCGTTAAAGGTATTGGCAGTAAGCGAGATTGTTCCTCGCGGTATCGTGATGGAGCGCAGAGAATCGCAGTCCTCGAACGTACCCTCGCTAGCAGCTATACCCCACTCCTCAGCATCGAGTATGACGTCTGCACTGTCAGGGAACGAGAAACGCGCTATGTGCGAGGTGTAAAAGGCTGCGCGGTAGATGGTCAGCTCAGTGATGGAGTCGGGCAGCGCGATGCTGTCTATCTGGCTGCTGTGAAAGGCGTTGGCTCCTATCACAAGGCGTTTCATGGAGGGGGAGAAGTCAATCCGGAAGTTAGTAGGCACGTCGCGGAACGCGCTTTCGGCAATGCTGTCCATAGTGGCATCGAACGTGACGCGGGAGAGGTTGTTGCACCGCTGGCACATCTCTTTCGGTACGTAGTGACGGAAGCGCACCTCTTTTATTTTGGTATTGGCGAGGCTGGCCGACCACCCTGTAAAGGAGCTGCTTTTGATGGGTTGAGCCGGATACCAGTTGAGTGTGGTCAGGTTGCTCAGTCCGCTGAAGTTGTCAGTGATGCTGTCCACAGTCTCAGGCACAGTCAGTTCTGTAATGCCGCTGCATCCTGAGAAAGCATCTTCCCCGATAGTAGTAACGGTATAGTCCTTGCCTTCATGGGTTACAGAGGAGGGAATAATCACCAGTCCGTCATACTCTCCGGAGAATGTGTTGTAACGCTCTCCCCGGAATGTCACTGCCACTTCGGCAGGCGTTTCGGAGATGATGTTGTACCAGATGGAGTCGGTGACCTCGGTCCCGTTCCCATGCATACGCTTGGCGAAGTCGTGCGCCGGCAGTTGTGCCGCGCCTGCGAGGGCCAAGAAAGTCAGAAGTAAAAGACGTTTTTTCATAGACTATTGTTTTTAGCGTTAATGTATCTGTTATTTGTGTGCGGGGAGTATGTACCCGTGACCGAGCCGCGATGATGTATGGTTTTCTATGTCCTAAAGTTAGTCATTTGGAGTGATAAGTCACTTGTCATAGGAACAATAAAAACGTGTCAAAGGATAAATAGTGTGCCGCTTGGAGTGTTCAAAGCGTAAATTTTATGTCAAAGCGTAAATAAAGGCAGCTTTTCCATATGGTTGATGCCGCTGCATTGACGGAGTGGAAGACCCGGCCTGTGGAGATGTCATGACATGTGGCGGCGGTATTCGGCAGGGGAGACACCGTACTGCTTGGCGAAGGCGCGGCGGAATGTGGATATCGAGTTGAAGCCGGAGTGTTCGGCTATTTCTTCCTGAGTGAGACGGCAGTCTCTGTCGGCAAGCAGTTTCTTAGCGTGGTTGAGCCTGATGGAGTTCACGTAGTCATAGAATGAGCATCCGCATACCGTGTTTATGTATTGGGAGAGTGTAGTGCGGTTGGTGTGCAACTCTGCGGCGAGAGCGTTGAGCGTCAGGCTCGGAGTACGGCAGAAATATCCATTGTTTTCGAGGCGGAGGAGGGCGTCGGCGAAGTGATATTCCTGCGCGTCGGCATTTTTGCCGCCGTCAGTTTCAGCCGCAGGTTTTCCAGAGGCTATGCTTTCGGCGGCCTTGCGGTCTATGATTTTCTGTCTGTCCGTGTAGTAGCATATCACACTCCAGAAGATGCAGATGGAGATGTAGTAGAAGAGGTCGACGGCGAAAGAGATATAGAGGTACTCGTATATCCAGCAGGCGAAGCATACGAGCATGATGGCTACGGCGCGCCAGAGCCAGTGGAGGTCTATGTTGTCGATGTCGGAGTAGTTGTCGCGGACTACCCGGTTGTATTTTGAGACTTGCCGTATGAGATAGAGGAGTACGGCGGTGCAGTATATTATTGAGATGAATACATCTGCCAGATAGACGAGCCGGCTGCCGGAGATGATGTATGTCAGACATGTGATGAGGAAGGGGGAGAAGTGGGCTACTATATGGCGTGCGCGCTGGAAGCCGGGGCGGAGGAGCTCTATGGCGAATACGCCGCAGGAGGGGACGGCGAGCATGTCGATGGTGAGGAGCGTGTTGAATAAGTAATCGGAGTCCCTTATGCTGTCGAACATACAGAGTATGTCCTTGAACAGCAGCACGCACCAGAGGGTCATCACCCATCCGAGGACGCGCTTCAGGCGGTTGGTGTCGCGGCTACGGAGGAAGTGGATGGCGAAGAGGAGGAAGAGCATGGCCGCTGCCCCATTCATGAAATATGCGAGATGTTGTAGTGTGCTTTGCATTGGCATATTAGGTTGTACTTCGGCATAGGCATAACGTGTTCTGATTACGCTTGCGATTTACAGTTTGTTTTATGGCATAAAGATATAACAATTTCTAATAGGGGAGGGTGAAATTATGTGTTAAATTTTGAGTTTGCCCAAATGTTTTCCGGAGGGTGGTGAGTGTGTAAAACAAGAGGCGTGGCGATGGGGTGCGAGAATTGAAACAATCTGAGCGAAAAAGGCGCACAAGTGTCTTTTTGCTTGGTTGAGGGTAGCGGGAGGGTAACGGGAAGATAGCTGGAGGTTAAGGAGATGATTGTATATCAGTGGGTTATGAGCGAAATATGGTGCATATTGAGAGTGGAGATTGGAAATGGTATGGAGGTTTTGATGTCTGTGGATGGTTGCGTTGTTTTTGCACTATGTCATGGAAAGAGAGAGCTGACACACGGCGGCGGCAGCCCTCAGGAATGTACATCATGTGGAGGCCGGCGGAGAGGGGTTATTTTGCGGGGGCGGTTTTGTCGCCATGCTTTTCGGCGTAGAGTGCGGCGGTGTGCTCGCGGCGTTCGGCTACGACGAGAAAGGCTTCGTCGCGGATGAACTGGGGGAGCTCGATGCGGCGGAGCTGTATGCTGCGAAGCCATCCGGCGACATCCTGCTCGCGGAGGGTGAAGAATACATCCTCTATCATTTTCACCTGTTGGTCTGTCATCTCGTCGGCGGGTATGCCGCTGAGGGCATCAAGTTCCTCATCGTCGAAGTAGATGATTTCTTCGGTGGAGGAGAGCAGCGAGTCGCGTTCGCAGACGGCGTGTGAGCCACAGCAGTCGGCGGGGACTTCACGGGGCGGCTTTTCCGGCGTGAGCCTGTTCTGCCGACGCACGAAGAGGGCGACGGCAGCGATGAGTATGAGCAGCAGTGCTATGAGGATGTATATGGTCATCGGTGTGTAAGGGTGTTCAGTGTTGTATTTCGGGTACGGGCATTCCTCCTTCGGCTATTACGGCGTGCATGGTGAGGTCGAAGGGTTCGCGCGGGACAGAGTCAACTATCTGGAAGTCGAAGCAGATGCCGATTCGTGTGGCCTCGGGGTGCTTGGCGAGGAAGCGGTCGTAGTAGCCACGGCCACGGCCGAGGCGGCCTCCATTGCTGTCGAATGCCACGCCGGGGACGACTACAAGGTCTATCGTGCCATCATAGGGGGGTGCGACGGGTTCGAGTATGCCGAAGTCGCCTTTGCGCCACTCGGTGGCGGCGGTCACTTCGACAGTCACTATGTCATCGCCGTGGACGGTGGGGAGTATGACGCGCTTGCCCCCGGAGAGGGCGTGCTGAATGAGGGGGCGCGTGTCTACCTCGTCCCACAGGGGGTGGTAGAGCATCACGGTGCGTGCGGCGCGATAGCGTGCATAGTCCTCCATACGCCTTACAGCATCAACGCTTTTCTCGATAAGCCGCTCTGTGCCTGTCGCTTTCTTGATGGCGCGGATGGTGCGCCTCATCTCTGCCTTTATGTCTTTTGCCGAGTCCATTGCCGTTCGTGTTTTACGGGGTGTAAAGGTAGGTATTTTTTCTTGCACAGACCAAATAAAAGCGGTATTTTCGCAAGAGCTTGGCCGGGAACGGACAGAGCGGCCGGGCGGAACAGTGGATGGCAATGATAGACCCGAATACAGTAAGCAGGATACTTGATGCGGCACAGATAGTGGATGTCGTGAGTGACTTTGTGACGTTGCGTCGCAGAGGGGCTAACTATGTGGGGCTGTGTCCGTTCCATGACGAGAAGACGGGGTCGTTCGTAGTGTCGCCAGCCAAGGGCATATTCAAGTGCTTCGGATGCGGCAAGGCGGGCGGCCCCGTGCATTTCATCATGGAGCATGAGCAGCTGGACTACCCCGGTGCACTGCGCTATCTGGCGAAGAAGTACGGCATCGAGATAGTGGAGCGGGAGCTTTCGGCTGAGGAGAAGCAGGCGCAGAGCGAGAGGGAGAGCCTGTTTGCCGTCAATGACTGGGCGGCACGCTATTTCACAGAGACGCTGAACAATACGGCGGAGGGGAGGAACGTGGGCATCAGCTATTTCCGTGAGCGCGGGTTTACGGATGAGACGATAAGGAAGTTCGGACTGGGCTTCTGCCCGTCGGAGGGGAGCGCGATGTGCCGCGCCGCCCTTGCACACGGGTTCAAGGCGGAGTTCATAGAGAAGACGGGTATAGGCATTAAGCGGGATAACGGCACGTGGTACGACCGATTTCGCGGGCGCGTCATATTTCCCGTGCATACGCTGTCGGGGAAGGTGGTGGCGTTCGGCGGGCGCGTATTAGAGAAGAACGACAAGGCGGCGAAGTATGTCAACTCTCCGGAGAGCGAGATATACAGCAAGAGCCACGAACTGTACGGCATCTACTTCGCGAAGCAGTCTATCGTCAAGGCAGACCGCTGTTTCCTCGTGGAGGGATATACCGATGTCATTTCGATGCATCAGGCGGGGGTGACCAACGTGGTGGCCTCGTCCGGCACATCGCTGACCGAGGGGCAGATAAGGCTGATACACAGGTTCACGCCCAATATAACAGTGCTGTACGATGGGGACAGCGCAGGTATAAAGGCATCGGTGCGCGGAATAGACATGCTGCTCGCCGAGGGGATGAATGTCAAGGTGGTGCTATTGCCCGACGGGGAGGACCCCGACAGCTATGCGCGGGGGCATAACGCGTCGGACTTCATTCGTTTCATAGATGAGAACCAGACAGACTTCATACACTTCAAGGTCAATCTGCTTAAAGGGGATGCGGGGAATGACCCGATAAAGCGGGCGCAATTAGTGCAGGACGTGGTGCGCTCCGTGTCGCTTGTGCCTGACCGCATAGTCCGCGCGGTGTACACGAAGGAGTGCGCCGCGATGCTCGATGTGGAAGAGAGCATACTCGTGAGCGAGGTGAACCGTGTGCGGAACGCCAAGCGGACGGAGGAGATGAAGCGTGCGGGGTATGACCCCAATAACGGCTGCAAGCGAGTGACCGACCCGGCTTACAGGCGTGAGGCGCAGGGCGCGGTAGGGCAGCCGACGGTACAACCCAATGCGGCGGAGGTGGGTGATGTGCCGCCGCCTGACGTGTCGGATATGCCGCCAGAGGCGTATGCTGAGCCACAAGTGTCAGAGACGGAGAATGGGACGTTTGCGGTACGTTCGCCATTCCATGCCTTTGAGCGCAACATCATGCAATATGTGGTGAGGGCAGGCGGGCGAGTGATGTGCCATGAGGAGGGGGGGGACGGCAGCATCGTGCCGCTTACGGTGGGGCGGTATGTAGTGGAGGAGCTGGCAGAACTGCGCGGCGAGATAGGGTGCATGGTGCATGACGAGGTATATGCGCGGATGCTGGACGAGATGACGGAACATGCAGGCAGCGAGGGGTTTGACACGGCACGGCATTTTACCAGTCACACAGACCCCGACGTAAGCCGTGAGGCGGCAGACCTGCTGACAGAGCCGTATCAGCTGAGCCGCATGTTCACCAAGGAGGATGAGTACACGGGTGACCCGAACGACAAGAAGGATATGGAGATATACATGCGCCACAAGGAGGAGAAGGAGCGCAAGGAGTTGGCGGACGGGGTGGTGCGTGTGGTATTTGAATACAAGGACGCGATAGTGGAGGCCAAGGAGAAGGCTCTGCTCGCGGAGTTGCGCGAAGTACAGACATCGGGTGACACGGGTCGCGTGTTCGAGATAATCAGGGAGCAACAGAAGTTGAAGGAGATACGCAAGCAGCTTGCGGCTCAACTCGGGCAGAGGGTGCTGACGCGATAGCGCGGTGTGGAACAATATATTGAGACGGCGTGTGGAAGAGCGGTCTGCACGTCGTCTTTTTATATGGTCAGGCGTGACGCGGCATTTGCTTGCGGGTGGCTGTCATGGGCAGAGGGGATTTTGGCGGTTTGAATGATTACGGGGTGCGGAGTATGTATTGTATCAGGAAGCAGTAGAGGGATGTGCGAAACAGGTATCAGGACGATGGGTTTCGCTTTTTGATACGATTTGCACAGAAAAGAACGAAGAATGCCGAACTCCTTGGTTGAGGGTAGCTGGAGGATAGCTGAAAGCTAAGGAAAGGATAAGAGGAGGTCTTGTTTATCAGATTGTTATGCGTGCTATGCGGTAACCAGTGAGGATGGACAATGAGGGAGAGATGTATATTTTGAACTGCGACAGTATGTGCGGATTGGGGGGATTGCGTTGTCAGTATTGAATGGGGATGGGCTGCCAGTTGGTTGTTGCAGGTCGGGCAGTGTCTGAAAGTGAAGGCGAAGGCGGGAGGTCAGAGGATGTAGCGTACTTCCTTGAACATGAATGTGCGGGGGGAGCCATCGCGGGTGATGAGGGTGAGCAAGCCCATGTCGTCTATGGAGCCGATGCGGGCGGTGAAGCGTTCGCCGAGAGCGGTCTCGTAGGGGTGGAAGCCGTCGCGGCGGTAGAGCAGGCTCATGTATTCGCTGTGGAGCGCATCGCGGCCGAGGATGCTGTATGTGCTGTAACGGCCGAGTATGGAGTCGACGAGTTGCGCGAGCAGGCTGTGACGGTCGTGGTCTGTGCCGGTGAGGTTTTTGAGCGATACGGGGTTGGGCGCATCGCTGAGGAAGAGGGTCTGGTTGACGTTCAGCCCTATGCCGATGATGGCACTGTCCCAACGGTTGCCGAGCAGGGTGTTTTCTATGAGTATGCCGCAGAGTTTGCAGTCGCCGGCGTAGATGTCGTTTGGCCATTTGATGCTTATGGGTTCGGAGACAAACGGTTGGAGGACGCGGTGCAAGGCGGTGGTGACTATTTCGGTCAGTATGAACTGGCGGTCGGGGGCGATTTTGTCGGGATGCATGAGGAGGCTGAAAAGGAGGTTCTCGCCGGGGGCACTCTCCCAACGGTTGATGCCCTGCCCGCGTCCGGCGGTCTGGAAGTCGGCCCAGACGCAGAGGCCGTGAGGCAAGCCCCGCTTTTTCAGGCATCCGTTGGTTGACTGTGTGCTGCTGATGTGGATGAGGAGTTCGCTGTCCATGGCAGTGGAGGTGTTAGAGTTCGGCGGCTTCAGTGAGCCATGCTGTTATGGCGCGGCGTATCTCCTTGCGTTCCTGTCCGTAGAAGTTGACCATGACAGCGAAGGCGTACTGCTTATTTCCGTCTTCGATATATCCAGCGTAGCACTGGACGTTGCTCATGCTGCCGCTTTTGACATGGACCTTCCCCTCAAGGGGTGTGCCTCGGAGGAAGCCTGCCACTGTACCGTCTTTCCCGGCTATGGGCAGTGAGCGGAGGAAGGTATCGGCGTTGGGGCTCTGCTTCATAGCGCAGAGTATGTCGGTCAGGAGGCGTGCGCTATATGCGTTCTGCGGGGAGAGACCGGAGCCGTCATCGAGCCTGACGACGGAGAAGTCTATGCCCCGCGCTTCCCAATAGCCGCGAATGACGGCGGAGGAGTGGGCACACGATGAGTTTCGCTCTGTGAGTTTGAGGCCGAGCTGACGGAATATGTGTTCGGCGTACATGTTGTTGCTCTTGAAGTTTGTCGTGCGGATTATCTCCGCGAGTGCAGGCGACGAGCATGTGAAGAGCGTGTCGGCCAGCTGAGCGTGTACGGGTATGGTGTCAGTAGGGCGGCCGTCACAGTGTATGCCGTAGGTGGAGAGCTGCGAATGGAGACTTTCGGCGACGTAGAGAGGTGGATTGCCTATGTCACAACGGACGGGGTAACGGTTGCGGTTGGGGGGCATTCCTCCTTCGAGGTAGCGTTTTTTCTCACGCGGCGTGCCGAATATATATATGCTGTCGTTGTAGCGCGGGAGTACGCGGGCGTTGCACTCTATGGCCATGCCGGGGATGTTCGGATATATGCCTATTACGCGAGGGCGGGTGCCGGGCGCGCCGCTTTCGAGGAGTATGGCGCATGTGTTGTCATACACGCTGAGGCCATAGACTCCGGGTGCGTAGTGAGTACCCATGTCTTCCCAGCACCATGATATGGGTATTGCGCACCGGTCGTAGCATCGCGGGTCGGCGATGATGTTGCCCGTTATGTGGCGTATTCCGGCAGCACGCAGCTTTCTGCACCAGTCGTTTATGAAGTTACGATCGCCGAGGTATGCAGAGCCGAGCGTGGGGTCTCCGCCGCCTATTATGTAGAGGTTGCCGTGGAGAGTGCCAGTGCTGTCGATAGAGCCGTCGTGCGCTATGCGGGTCTGGAAACGGAAGTCGGGTCCAAGGAGCTCAAGCGCAGTGGCAGTGGTGATGATTTTGGTTACTGAAGCGGGGGTGACGCAGAGGTCGGGGTTTTCTTCCATGACAATGCGTCCGGTATTTATATCCTTGACCAACAGGCTTATGCGTGCACCTGTGATGGAGTCGGGGTCGAAGTGTCCGTATGTGCGGCGAGGCGCGGCTGCGTGTACGTGGCACAAAGCGGAGAGAAGAATGGGCAGAATTAGTAGATGTAGTATGTTGTGTTTCATCAGTTTAAGTTGTTCTATGTAATAGCAGTCAAATCAGCATCCAAGAGGCGGCGACAGCCACGAATCCGAGAAGCCATCCGCAGCAGTACTGCGCGGGCGTGTGTGCTTTGAGCAGTATGCGCGACCAGCCTACCGCGCCGCCGAGCAGTATGATAAGGCAGATGAGCCATAGGGGATTATGTCCGCCGAGTAGAGACCATGCGACTATGCCGCCCGCTAGACCGCCCATGGCTGCGCCGTGTGCACTGATTTTCCACCAGAGGTTTATCACGGTGATGAGTAATAGTGATATGGTAGAACCTATGACGGGCGCGATGTAGAACGGGGGCATGTGTACGTGCCACATCCAGAGACAGCAGCCGGTATAGCCGAGGAGCGAGACTATGTAGGGCCATGTGCGTTCGCGCCGCTGGGAGATGAAGCCGTCACTCACGTTGCCAGTCATCATGCCAATCAGTACGATGAGGGTGGGGACTATGCCTGTGGTTATGAATACGGCGGCCGCGATGGATATGCGGTATGCCGGCGGAAGCGTGGAGAGAATTGTGTCGCCGAGAAGCAGGAGCACTATCCCGAATGTCGGTATGAGTACGGGCTGCAAGACGGCTGATATGACTTTGGCGATGACTGTCGTGTTTTTGTTCATGCGTTCGGAGGTCTTTATTAGAGTGTCTGTTTGCGCAGCCGGGCAACGGGTATGCCGAGCTGTTCGCGGTATTTTGCGATGGTGCGCCGCGCTATGACGTATCCTTTTTCGCGGAGCATGTCTGCGAGCATGTCATCGGTCACGGGGTTACTCTTGTCTTCGTGGGCTACGGTCTCAGATATCATCTGTTTCACTTCTTTGTTGGATATTTCTTCACCGTCTGCCGTGTACAAAGATTCGGAGAAGAGGTGTTTCAGTGGTATCATTCCCCAGTTGGTCTGGACGTATTTGCTGTTGCTTACGCGGGATATGGTGGATACGTCGTAGCCCACGCGGTCAGCTACGTCTTTGAGTTTCATGGGTTTGAGCTTGCGTTCGTCTCCTTCGAGGAAGTAATCATGCTGGATTTCGACTATGGCTTTCATGGTCATCAAGAGTGTCTCGTTGCGCTGCCGTATGGCATCGATGAACCAGTTGGCCGAGTCGATTTTTTGTTTGGCGAACTGTATTGCCTTGCGCATTTCGCTGTTGCGGTTTTTCTCGTTTCCGATGTAGTCTTTGACCATGTTGCTATATTCGCTGCTTACACGGAGTTCGGGCAGATTGCCGTTGTTCAGTGTCACGGTAAGGTGTCCGTTGTCGTTGTCTATGATGAAGTCCGGGGTTACGGTGCGGGCTATAGAGTCGGCGCCGTCGCCGAAACTGTTGCCGGGCTTTGGGTTCAGGTGTCTTATGAGTTCGAGTGCGGACGTGAGGGTGTCGCGGTCGATATCCAGTTTTTTCATGATTGCCGGATACTGTTTGTGCCCCAGTTCGCTGAACGCTTTTTGCACTATGGTGAAGGCTGTGCGCTGCTCAGGTGAGTCTTTCATGCGGTTGAGCTGGAGGAGCATGCATTCCTGCAAGTCTTTCGCACCGACTCCAGGGGGGTCGAGGCTTTGAACTGTATGGAGAGCACGCAGCATTTGCGCCTCATCGGCCAGTTTGCCGACAGCCATGGCACGGTCATCTATGAGTGTCTCTATTGGTCGGCGGAGATATCCGTCGCTGTCAATGCTGCCTATAATGTATTCTGCCAGTTCTCTTGTCTCGCTGTCGAGATTCGCAGTGGAGAGTTGTTCCGTGAGGTATTCACTGAAACTGCTTCCGTTGGATATTTCGCGCGATGGGGCAATGTCATCAATACTGCGGTTGTTGGCGTGGAGGCGGTAGTCGGGTGTGTCGTCATCGGAGTCTTCTCCCCATGCCCATTCAAACTCATCGTCCCTGTCGCTCTTTTCGACGCGTTCTTCCGTATACTCTTCAAATTCTTCTTCGTCCTTATGTTTCCTGTCTGCGTCGTCGGCTTCGAGGGCGGGGTTGCTTATCATCTCTTCCCTTATGCGTTCTTCGAGTTCTATGGCCGGGTACTCAAGCATCTTTATCACCTGTATTTGTAACGGTGATAGCTTCTGCTGTATTTTCAGATTGAGTTGTTGGTTCAGCATGTGTCGTCCTGTTATGTGCCGTGTTGTTTGTTCAGTATTGGAAACTTGATCCTCCGAGGAACTCGCGCAGGAGCGAGGTAGGCGGTATCTCGCTGTCGTGTATCGGCGTGAAATATTTTAGGAATTTGAGCAGGCGGTGTGCCTCGGTATACTCGTCACAATACTGCGGCACATCTTCGAGTATCGGTTCGGCGTGTTTGCGCAGTACGGCGAGTTCGAAGAGCAGTGCGGAGTTGAACATGACATCGGCGTTTTCCTGATATGGGAATATCCATTTTTCCTCACCGCGTCGTACTGAGGGCCAGCGGCTTATAGTGTCACGAGCGGAATAGCCGCGGAATTTGTAGTCGCGTACTATACGGCGGAGCAGGCGTGTGTCTGTTGTTGAGACCCAATTGTGGTTGTCAAGCGATATCGTGGTCAGGGCGGATACATAGACTTTGAATATGGCATCCTGCGGAATGGCGTGCGTGAGCTGCGGGTTGAGCGCATGTATGCCCTCCATGACGAGGACATTGTCCGGGTTCATCCGTATCTTTGTGCCTTTGTAATAGCGTTCTCCTTTCTCGAAGTCGAAGAAAGGGAGTTCTATCTCGTCTCCTGCAAGCAGGCGCACGATGTTTGCATTGAGCAGTTCAAGGTCAAGGGCGTGGATGGACTCGAAGTCCCAGTCGCCGTTCTCGTCAAGCGGTGTGTCTACGCGGTTGACAAAGTAGTTGTCCATGGAGAGGACTATTGGCTTTATGCCCGCGACCATAAGCTGTATGCCGAGACGCTTTGAGAATGTGGTTTTTCCGGAAGATGAAGGTCCTGATATGAGTACGAAACGTTTTCCCTGTTGGAGTATCATGTCGGCTATTTGGGATATCTTCTTCTCGTGAAGAGCCTCGGATACTTTTATGATGTTGTACACACTGGAGTCGCGGCAGATAATGTTGAAGTCTCCAACGTTGTTGAGCCCGAGCAGTTTGTTCCAGCTGATGAATTCGTTGAATATGTCGAACATCTTCGACTGCTCTTCGTATGGTGCGAGTCTGTCGGGTGCATGGCGGTCGGGTACGCGGAGAAGTATGCCGTCTTCATAGCTCTCGAGTTCAAAGAGAGTGAGATAGCCTGTTGACGGGACAAGCACTCCGCTGTAATAGTCTATGTAGTCGTCTATACGGAAATAACGCGAGTAGGGCATGCCTATGGTTTCGAGGAGCGTGACGGTGTCATGCTGTCCGCGGCGGCGGAACATGTCGATCACGGTCATGGTCTGCTGCTCCTCCTGCGCTATGGGCAGGTCTGCGTCTATGACCTCCTGCATCTTTTCCCGCAGGCGCTCTATCAGCGTGCGGTTCACGCCTTTGCCGCGCTGGTCTATGCAGCAGTAGTAGCCGCGGCTTATGGGGTGTTCTATACGCAGTGTAGCTTCTGGCATGATGCGTGATAGCGCATAGGCCATCACCATGCTTATGGAGCGTAGGTAGACACGTATGCCGGAGGGCGAACTCGCGTCTATGAACTCTATGTTCTTCGGCTTATATATGCGGAAGTTGAGGCTCTCGACCTTGTAGTTTACCCGTGCCGCCATCACCGGGTAATTGAGCTCTATATTCTGGTCGCGGTATATTTCGAGTAGGGAAGTCCCCATGGGGTACTGTTTGAAAACGCCGTTGTTTTTGCAGTATAAGTTCACTGTGTCTGTACGCTCTGTTTCAGCCATACGTATTTTAATAAGAGATTGATACTTAGGAATATCGGGATGTCGCACGGTGCTACCCTCGTTTCGCGCTGTAAAATTAGGTATTTTATCCGTAGTCAGGAAATAATTTTTGTGTAATTTTGTTGCATTAAGCGGGAGCATCCCCCTCCCCTCTCAAGAGAGTAAACAATAGACTGTATAACATGAAGTTCGGTATCTTGGAGTTGCTTACGCTTCTCGGTTCTGTCGGCATGTTCCTGTACGGGATGAAGCTGATGAGCGAGGGGCTACAGAAGGCCGCCGGCGATAAGCTCCGCCATATTATGGCCCTTATGACCAACAACCGTTTCGTCGGTGCGCTGACGGGCATATTCATCACGGCTCTGGTGCAGAGCTCTTCTGCCACGACGGTGATGATAGTAAGTTTTGTTAATGCCGGGCTCATCTCCCTCTCGCAGTCCATGGCAGTCATCATGGGAGCGAATGTCGGTACTACCGTGACCGCGTGGATTATCTCCCTCTTCGGTTTCAAGGTCAATATATCCGCCTTTGCCATACCGCTGATAGCGTTCGCCATACCGCTTCTCCTTGCAAAGAAGAATTCGTATAAGAATTGGGGCGAGTTCTTGCTCGGCTTCTCTTTCCTCTTCCTCGGACTGGAATATCTGAAAAACTCCGTCCCCGACCTCTCCGCCAACCCTGAGATGTTTGCCGCGCTGCAAGACTATTCGGATATGGGCTATCTCTCGATACTTCTCTTCATGCTGATAGGCTTGCTTGTCACCATGGTAGTACAGGCGTCGAGTGCTACTTTCGCCATTGCGCTCATCATGTGCAGCAAGGGGTGGATATCTTTCGACATAGCGGCCGCGCTTGTACTCGGTAGCAACATCGGGACATGTATCACCCCCATACTTGCATCCATATCTGCCAATGTGCTCGCCAAGCGGGCGGCGATGGGGCATCTGATGTTCAACGTGCTGGGCTCTGTCTGGGCCATCATCCTCTATTACCCCTTCATGCGTTTCATCGTCTGGCTCTCCACTGTGCTGGCGGGCAACCCTAATGACCTCGCGGCCTTTGCCGGTAGTGCAGACCCAACGCTGCTCAACGCGCTGAACGACGGCACTCTGGATCTCTCCGTAACGGGAAATGCTGATTCTGCGACTCACTTCGCGGACATGCAGTACTACGTGTCGTTCGGCCTCTCCATGTTCCACACGGTCTTCAACCTCATAAACATCTCCATTATGATATGGTTCACTGACCTCTATGTGAGGGTTGTCAGCCATCTTGTGCCTATGAAAGAGAGCGGTGAGGACGAAGAGTCGCACCTTACTTACATCTCAGTCGGCCTCATGTCCACTGCCGAGCTATCCATACTTCAGGCACGCAAGGAGATAGTGCTCTACGCCGAGCGCACGCAGAGGATGTTCTCACAGGTGCGCGACCTGTACAACGAGACCGATGAAAGCGAGTTTGTCAAACGCTTCTCGCGAATACAGAAATACGAGAATATCTCCGACCGCATGGAGGTTGAGATTGCCACATACCTCGGCAAGGTCTCCAACGGACGCCTCTCCGACGATGCCAAGCATCAGATTCAGATGAAGATGCGCATCATCTCCGAGATAGAGAGCATAGCGGACAGCTGCTACAATCTGGCGCGTACCCTGCAACGTCGCTTCAATTCGGAAGAGAAGTTCACGCAGGACCTTAACGACAATGTCGGGCTGATGTTCAACCTGATGGACAGTGCGCTTGACCAGATGAGGTCAGTCCTCGGCCATGACACCATCACCGTCACCGAAGTCAACCGCACGCAGAACATAGAAAACGAGATAAACAACTTCCGCAATCAACTCAAGGCACAGAACGTCATCGACGTGAACGACGGGAAATACTCATACGTGACCGGCATCACCTACATGGACATCGTGGGCGAGTGTGAGAAACTCGGCGACTATGTGGTGAATGTCGTAGAGGTCATAGCCGATGCAAAACTGTATAACTATGCGCTGCCCAAGATGAAATGACAGTGGCGGCAGATGCTCATGTCGCACCCGTGACCGACAGTAGGGTCACGGCTCTTTTTCTCTGCTCTCTCCCAACGGTGTATAGGCATGGCGTGCGGCCTGCCGCCCGGCTTGTGAAAAGCCTCACATTGCCCGCATATCTCCGCTGTGTACTATGCGCACTCCATTTCTGATGCCCACTCTCATAAGTGGAGGAATTGGTTGTGTAACGCTATGGCACTCAAGGTAGTAACCTAACCTTCCGCTACTTTCCCGCTATCCCTCCGCTACCCTCAACCAAACGGTTACGCATTTTCTGTTCTTTTTGTGCCCGTATTTGTCAAAACGCAAACCCTGTCGTCTGAATAGATATTTTGCTCATTTCATAGTGTCCCCTGTCAGCATCCTGCCAGCACATATACGAGCAGGATAATGACCAGTATGCAGATGGCCGATGCGATGCCGGCGATGACCCGTGGGCGAGGTTTCAGCCGTGCGTTGTACCTGACGGCTATGTAGTCGCGGAGTATGAGGAATATGCCCGTGACTATGGCGGCCACGGTCACTATCTCCTCCGGCATGGAGAAGTGCCTGATTTTGAATATGCCTATCATCGCCCAATGGAACATCATCATGAGTATGAAGATATTGGGCCGTGGGGCGAAGGCGAGCATCACTCCCACGGTGAATACGGCGAGCCCGCATGGCATGAGAGGCGTGACTATCTGTGGAAAAGTCATGCCGCGTGCGAGCGATATGAGCGGGTAGGCGAGTGGCGCAGCCATGATTATCGGGGCTATGACGCGGTGTTTCCTGACAGGGGTGAGTCCGCTGCCGCCCTTTCTTACCGCCCCGAAGAGCCATATCCCGCCCATGATAAGCCAGAATATGCCGAGTGCGGTGTTGTATGCGCGCGGGCTGCAGTATATGAAGTAGTAAGCCACGGCCGTCCAGATGCACATGGCCGCGAGGAGCAGCCTCATGCAGCGTCTTGTCGCCGCTGTCGGCCGCCGCCGGAGCGCGGTGACCGCTGCCGCCGCCATGACCGCCGCCGCAGCCTGCACAGGCCATGTATGGGAGTTGTACTCACTTATTGTCTGCCAGAACGTTTCCATCGTGCCGTTTCCTGTTTCGTGGTTTTTCCCGTGTCATTGAATATGCCTTTTCCTTGAAGAGGAATATGGGTATGGTAGCCCCCACGGCGAGGGCGAATATGACCGTCACGGTCACTACCGCATTGAGCAGCAGGGCTGCCATGTATTCACTGCTGAGTGCCGCATCGCCTATGTTCTGCATGAACATAATCATAGAGAAAACGGTGCGGTATGCGTACATTCCGGGTATCATGGGCAGTAGGGCGGGTATGTAGAGCACAGTCATCGGGCAGCGCAGCCGTTCTCCGAGCAGGAGGCTCATGAAACCTATGAGCAGTGCGGCGCAGAACGAGGCTGACGCTATGTCGATACCGGCATAGTCCATGAGCGCATAGCGCAGCGCGTGGCCGAGCGCGGCGAGTATGCCGATGCCCGGAAAGGCTTTGAGCGGCGGGTCGGATATTGCGCCGAACCCCATGCCCGCTATGGCGGCGAAAAAGCCGTCGGCTATAAGCTCGTAGACTATGTTCATAAGAGGCTGTTTTTTACGAGTAGCAGGGTGGCTGACAGTCCTATGGCTAAGCATACCACGAGCAGCAGCGCGTTTATTATGCGGCTCAGGCCGAGCAGTATGTGTCCCTCTACGATGTCTATGACCCCGTTGATGAGCGGCACTCCGGGGATGAGGAACAGGACACTCGTGGCAAGTGCCACTTCAGCATCGGCGTTGAACACGAGTGCGGACGAGGCGCAGAGCGAAGCCATGAATGCTGAAAGTATGAATACTATGAAGTGGTTGAGACCCATCTTCTGCAACTCCTGTTTGAGCGAGAATCCCACGAGTGTGGAGGAGAATACTATGCAGACGGCGCACAGGTCGCCGCCGAAGAGCCGGCAGAAAGAGGCATTGGCCAGTGAGGCCATCAGCATCACGAAAAGCGGGTTGATTTTGGGGCGCGAGACGAGGCGGCGGTACTCCTCTCGTATATCGCAGAGCGGCATGTGCCGGTCGGCGGCGCGCCAGCTGAGCGCACTCAGGTTGGAGTTCAACTCGAAGCTGATGGGCAGCTGTGGTATGTCTATTACCTCGGTCAGTGTGCGGTGCGTCTCAGGGTCGCTGACGGTGAGTATGGCCGTGCGCTGGAATGTGGTTATGTGCACGTTTATGTCTTGCGAGCGGCCTATGCGCTTGGTGTTTCGCACTACACGCGATGTGTGTACACCAGAGCCGAGCAGCTGCCCGGCGTACTCTCCTATGAAGTCAAGCGTCTCCTGCAACTGTTCTTCTGTCTTCATGTTCACGGATGGTTTTGCCGTCGGATATATGAGTGTATGCAGGTTTTGCGTTTGTCCGTGTCAGAAGTTCAGTGCTAACCCTACTGTACCCGGTGCGAGTCCGAGAGACAGGTTGATGTTGCCGCTGTTATAGAGTTGCACGTTGGAGGAGTACTGGCGGATGGCGAATGCTGCCTGTGCCATGCGGTTGTTTCCTATGATATAGCACGGTATGCCGGCTATGAGCAGACCTGTGCCAATGGGGGTGGCAATACCCCATCCGAGGACAACGGCGATGCCGAATGCGGCCGTGTCATAAAGGAATAGGAACGGTGATGCTACGCCCAGCAGCATCAGAAGAGAGCCGGAGGTCATGAGTCCAGTACCGGTGTTCCTGAGTGACAATGCTCTCTGGTAGTCCCATTGCAGTTCCTCAACTGACGGCAGCGGGTAGGCGTTGATAGAAGGATGCTCAACTGCCCGGGCCGGAGGCTCTACTGTTGTGGTGTCTATTTGGCCGACTTGGCGGTAATGTATGACATCGACATTGATGGAAGCAATCGTGGCCTCTGTGGCACTGTTGTTTTCAGTGCTTGCGGCTGTGACAGGCTCTGGTGCGGCCTGTGCCTGCGCGACAGCTGCTTCATCACGGGACTCTGCCTGCGCGTATGTCACTGTGCGGCCGTTGGCGAAACGTATGGATGCCACTTCGGCCTTGTCTATCTCAAGTGTCGCGGTGTCAGTTTGCCCGGCGGGGCGGTAGCGAATGACATTGACATCGATAGAAGTAATCGTGGCTTCGATGTTCACATCGGAGACTGTCGTTATAATGTCCTGTGCCCGTGCTATTATGGCTACGGCGAGGAGCAGTGCCAGAGTGAAAAGTTTCCTTGTCATGATGGTTATATGGTTTCAAGTCAGTTTTTCCCTTCAGCCGTATCGGCAAGATTGAGCGGCGCATTGTCAAGCTCCGTCATCACGAGCAGGCGGTCGCCCGCCATGAGTTCCATCTTTCCGTCAGGTACGATGTACTGGTCATTGCGCTTCACGAGAATGACGAGAGAGCCGCGTGGTATGTTCATGTCTGCCAGACGGTTGCCTGCGCGGAGGTACTCTTCTCCGAGTATCACTTCGTGCAGTTCGGATGTTATCTCGTCCGGGAGTTCTATGCCGAAATCGTTACCTTCCTTCGGCATGGGGCTGTCGAGATGGAGCAGGCGTGCCATCCACGAGATGGAGCTACCTTGTACTATGAGAGACAGAAGTGTTATGAAGAACACTATGTTGAATATCTGGTTAGCCCCTTCTATACCGCTGACTACCGGATATGTGGCGAAGATGATGGGCACAGCTCCGCGCAGTCCTACCCATGAGACAAATAACTTTGATTTAACGCCCATTCCCCTGAACGGCAAAAGCGACAGGAACACACTGGCAGGGCGGGCGATGAGTATCATGAATACTCCTATCAGCATGGCGGGCAGGGCGATGTCCAGCAGCTCATGCGGGTTTACGAGCAGGCCTAACGAGAGGAACATTATGATTTGAAAGAGCCATGTCAGTCCGTCCATAAAGGTCGATGTCTCTCTCCTGAACGGCATCTTCGCATTTCCGGTTATAACTCCGGAGATGTATACCGCCAGATAGCCGTTTCCGCCTGTCAGGTCAGTGACGGTGAATGTTATGAAGATGATGGCCAACATCATGATGGCATGCAGGGAGCTGTTGGTTAGCTTTATCTTGTTCAGCATCCAGACCGTGAACTTTCCCATGGCATATCCTGCAATTCCGCCTATCGAGAATTGCAGAGCAAACTCTTTGACGATATCTCCAGCGTTAGCCTCCCCCGCAGATATAATCTGTATCAGCACGATGGTCAGCATGTATGCCATAGGGTCGTTACTTCCGCTCTCAAGTTCCAGCATTGGCCTCAGGTTGTTTTTCAGCATCATCTTCTGAGAGCGCAACAGATTGAATACTGATGCTGAGTCCGTAGACGACATGGTTGCCGCCAATAGCATCGATGTCAGTAAGGACATTGAGATACTTAATGCGCTCCAGCCGGAAATCAGGTAGATGAACAGCCCGGTAATGATTGTGGTCAACAGCACTCCCAATGTCGAGAGTACGAGTCCTTGCCATAGCACCGGTTTCACTTCCGTAAGCCTTGTGTCCATACCACCGGAAAACAGTATGACGCTCAATGCTATCATGCCGATGAACTGCGCCTGTGATGCGTCGTTGAATTGCAGCCCCAGTCCGTCGCTTCCGAAAAGCATACCGACTACAAGGAATATCAACAGTGACGGTATCCCGAAATGGTATGTCCGCTTTGTTACAATGATGCTTATGAAAATCAGTACCGACCCTATAAGCAGTAGGTTCTCTGCATTGAAAGCCATAGAAGTAGGATTTTGTTGTTAGTGTATGTTGCCTTCGGCGTGCCGTCAGGCCAGTCTGTGTGCGCTATCCGCGTATTCTTTTTCAGGACGGCTTACCGTGACGCGTCCTTGCCGAAGCGCTTCCAACGTATCTTGCCGTCGAACCATCCTTTCGCCTTGTCGAGTGAGAGCCATACGAAGACCGGCCTTCCGACTATATGGTCTTCCGGGACGAAGCCCCACGAGCGGGAGTCTGCCGAGTTGTGGCGGTTATCTCCCATCATCCAGTAATAGTCCATCTTGAATGTGTAGGAGCTGGCCTGTTCTCCGTTGAGATATGCCACGCCGTTGCGGAAGTCGAGCGTGTTGCGTTCATAGTTGACTATGCAGCGGCCGTAGCGTATTATATTATCTTCCGTGAGAGGTATTGTCGCGCCTTTGGCGGGTATCCAGAGCGGGCCGAAGTTGTCTCTGCCCCATTTGCCGGAATAGGCGAGAGGATAGACTGTGTAGTCCATGCCGGGCAGTATCTTTTCTATCGCGACACCCTTGACCACTGGCATTTTCCTTACCTTTTCGAGTGTCTCGGCAGTCATGGCCATCAGATAAATGCGTCCGTATGTGCCGTCGGCGAGAGGTTTGAGGCCTATCATCCGGTAGTATGGTGAGGCGGACATTTCGGGGTTCATCTGCACGGTTTCAAGTACGTTGATGTTGAGCCGTTCGAGAGCATCGGGCGAGAATTGTGCGCCGTCTGTCTGGACGAAGTAGTTGTGCTGTACGCCCGGCGCGTTTTCCTGTGCCTCGCCGTTGATGTATATTGTGTTGTCGCGTATTTCAAGGGTATCGCCGGGCAGAGCCACACAGCGTTTGACATAGTTCTCCCGTCTGTCCACCGGACGCCATACTACGCGGCCAAATGTGTTTTCACGCTGTCTGACCATTTCACGTCCGGCGGCCATGCGCTCCATGTATGTGCTGTATGGCATAACGCTGTCATGCAATGTGTTCCTGAAGCGGGGCAGTTCTCCCGCCAAGGAGTAGCAGAGGGTGTAATAGTCTGGGTTTGAGAAGTTGAGCGGCACGGTGTCTCCCGCAGGGAAATTGAATACCACGATGTCACCGCGCTCCACCGTATCCCAACCTTTGAGGCGTTTGTATTCCCACTGCGGGTGCTCTATATACGACTTGCAATTCAGTCCAGGTATGGTGTGCTGCACAAGCGGCAGGGATAGAGGCGTGTTCGGCACGCGCGGGCCGTAGCTGCATTTGCTCACGGCGAGGAAGTCGCCCACAAGGAGCGTGCGTTCGAGTGACGATGACGGTATCTGGTAATTCTGGAACAGGTAGATGTTTATGAAATAGACGGCCACGAGGGCGAAGATGATGGCATCTATCCAGCTGAATATGCTGTACAGGGTCTTGTTTTTGGTCTTCCGCCAGAATGACCACGGGATGAATTTGGTGATGAATATGTCGAATATGAATGGCAGCAGGAGTAGCCACCAGAAGTTTCCTACCCAGATTATAAACAGTATGTATATGACTGCCCATACGGCGAACTTTATCCAATTGGACAGCGGTTTTTGCATGCGCTCTCTGATGTTCATACAGCGATTGGTTTATGTCGTTATGTTATATGTTACTGTCTCCTTTGGCGATGTGTATGCTATGTCGCCGTGCGCAGCGGCGGACAGTCTAAAATTTGAGCATGTCGTCCATGCCGAGAAGGCCTTTCCTGCCTACGGTGAATTCGGCGGCCATTACAGCCCCGAGGGTGAACCCGTCGCGGTTTTTTGCCTCGTGTGCTATCGTTATAGTGTCTATGTCAGACGAGTAGGTCACGATGTGCGTGCCGGGTACTGTGCCTTCCCTCAGTGCCTCAACGTGGAGCATGTCGCTATCGTGGTACTCTTCCAATGACCATCCTTTTTTCTTTCCGGCAGCAATGATGCCTTCGGCAAGGGTTATTGCCGTGCCGCTCGGAGCATCTTTCTTCTCTGTATGGTGTATCTCCTTGACAGTCACATCGTATGCCGGGAAGCGGCTCATGATTTCGGCAAGACGGCGGTTGAGGTGAAAGAGGATGTTCACGCCGAGGGAGAAGTTGGACGACCAGAACAGCGTGGCGCGGCGCATTTCGATTTCGCGGCGCACTTCGTCCATGCGGGCAGTCCATCCTGTGGTTCCGGAGACTACAGGCAGTCCGGCATCCCATGCACGGCGGTAGTTGTCCACAGCTTCCGCCGGGGCAGTGAATTCTATGGCAATGTCAGCGGAGGCGAACTCCGGGGAGCGCGTGTCGCATGAGTTGTCGCGGTCAATGACCGACACAATCTCATGCCCGCGAGCGAGGGCTATGCGCTCTACGGCCTTGCCCATTTTGCCATATCCTATAAGTGCGATTTTCATAGCGAAACGTCAGTTTTCCCTTATAAAGTCGAGGGCTTCGAAGGTGTCTTCTTTCGTTATGTTCTGATTGATGCGGACATCACCTATGCCGGCGAGCAGTGTGCAGCATATCCGTCCGGCATCGTTTTTCTTGTCGTGCACCATGATGCGGTATATCTCTTCGTACTCCTTGCATGTGAAGGGGAACGCGCCGTAGTTCTCTTTCGCGAAGGTGAGCATCTGGAGCAGTACCTCCTTGTCGAGGTGCTGTTTCTTGCATGAGAGATAGAGTTCGGCTACAAGTCCCCACATGACGGCATAGCCGTGGAGCAGCCCGCCGTCCTGCGAACGGTGGGAGTAGGCTTCGAGCGCGTGGCCAATCGTATGGCCGAGGTTGAGAGCCTTGCGGCTGCCGAGGTCGTAGGGGTCAAGGCGGACAAAGCGGTGCTTGACACTTATGTTTTTCTCTATGAGGACTCTGAGCTGTGACATGTCGAATGTCTCGAGGTCGTAGGCCATCATCTGTCTGAAGAGCTCTTTGTCGGAGATGAGTGCGTGCTTGACCATTTCGGCATAGCCGGAGAGGCGGTTTTTGCGGTCGAGCGAGGCGAAGAAGTCGGTGTTTATGATGACGGCATCGGGCTGTGAGAATGTCCCTATCTCGTTTTTCAGCCCCTGATAGTTGATGCTTGTCTTTCCTCCGATTGAGGCGTCGACGGCGGCGAGGAGTGTGGTCGGCACGTTGATGAAGTGCATGCCGCGCTTGAATGTGGCTGCGGCGAAGCCTCCTATGTCGGAAATCATGCCTCCTCCTATGTTTACCATCAGCGAGTTGCGGGTTGCCCCTTCGTCGATGAGCATATCCCAAATGGCGGTCAGGGAGTGGAGTGTCTTGTTCTGGTCGCCTGAGTGTATCTCTATGTGGCAGTAGGGTTCGAGGCGGGGGCAGTCCAATATGGAGAGGCACAGTTTGTCCGTGTGCTCGTCGGTCAGGATGAAAAGGCGGTCGGCGTTCAGCCTCTCCTTTTCCTCCAAGATGGCTGTCACCAGCTGTGCGGAGTCTGTTATCTTAGGTGCGTTCATGTCTTTCGTCTTTCGAGGTTAGTGTCCGGGGTGAAAGGTTTGTGCCGTCGGGGAGCGGCGGTTATCTGCTCATCTCCAGCATCCGGAGTATGGGCTTCACGGCGAGCTGCCTTATTTCGGGGTCTACGGTTATCTCGGGGCTTTCGCGGTCGAGGCAGTCGTAGAGCTTCTGCAATGTGTTGAGGCGCATGTAGTTGCACTCGTTGCAGGCGCAGGTGGAGTCGTCCGGTGGTACGGGGATGAACGTTTTGTGCGGGCAGCGTTTCTGCATCTCGTGGAGTATGCCGCTCTCGGTGGCCACGAGGAATTCGGAGGCGTCGCTGTTGACGGCGAAGTCGAGTAGCGCCTGAGTGGAGCCGACTACATCGGCGGCGGCGAGTATGTACTGGCGGCATTCGGGGTGGGCGAGTATTTTGGCCTGCGGGTGTTCCTGTTTGAGGCGCGCCAGCTTTTCCATGGAGAAACGTTCGTGGACGTGGCATGCGCCGTCCCAGAGGAGCATGTTGCGGCCGGTGACGCTGTTTATGTATCCGCCGAGGTTGCGGTCGGGGGCGAAGATGAGTTTGGCGTCCTTGGGGAACTGGTCGACTATCCTGCGTGCGTTGGTGCTTGTCACCACTACGTCGGTGTGCGCCTTTACGGCTGCGGATGTGTTGACGTATGAGATGACCGTGTGATCGGGGTGGGCAGCCACGAAGGCGGCGAACTTGTCGGGAGCGCAGCTGTCGGCGAGGGAGCAGCCTGCCTCCAAGTCGGGGACGAGGACTTTCTTGTCAGGGGAGAGTATCTTGGCGGTCTCGCCCATGAAGTGTACCCCGCAGACTACGAGTATGTCGGCGTCGGTTTTCTGAGCCCACTGGGCAAGGGCGAGGCTGTCGCCCACGACGTCGGCTATGTCCTGTATTTCGCCTATCTGGTAGTAGTGGGCGAGTATGACGGCGCGTTTTTCGCGGCGCAGACGGTTGATGCCCTCTATCAGTTCTTCTTTTGTCATGGTTTTCAAGTATGTGTTTGATGGATTGCCGTGCTGTTTTCCGTGCCTATAATAGAACGGGGCTACAAAGTTACGGGATTTTTTTGAATAAATCCAGTGGGGAGGGGATAATGAGGGCGCGGAGGCGGGCGGAAGTGGGCTGTGGAGGATGCGGATGGGAGGGGGGAGAGGGGGCGGAGGATGTGCGGTGGGGTGGGGGAGGGAGTCCGTAGGGGCTCCCTGAGCGCTGGCTCGAGAGTAGGTGTTTTTAACCACTTTTTATATTTGAGGGTGGATAGGGGTATGGGCAGAGCGGGGTGAGGATGGGGAGGGGCTTCGGAGGTGTTCCGTCAGGGATGGCTGGCTGCTGGCGCGAGAGTACGACTTTTTAACTCTGATTTGCATTTGGGGGGGAGCAGGACTGGGGGGCGGGCGGTGTTTGGGGAAATGTTCCGGGAGGGGGGAGTGGAGGGGAAAGGGTGCGGCAGTTTTTGGTTGGAGTGTTTCGGGAGGGCGAGGGGGAGAGGTAGTTTAGGAAGTGGCGGAGGGGGAGTTTAGGGTGGGGGTGGCAGGGTGTGGGTGCGGGGGAAGAAAAACGGCGGACAGCTGTGCGCTGCCCGCCGTGGGTTTAACCCCAAAACGCTCATTAGAACGTTTGAGTAAACTCTTTGGCTGCTTTCCGGTTTCTGCCGGCATCTTTTCTCAGTCTTTTCCGGAGGCATAGCCCGCTATGCCTCCGGAAAAGTACGGGAAAAACTGCTCGCGATAAGCTCGGATATCAGCACAAAGCCTAACGGCCGGTTTGGGTTGAATACCGGACGGTCATCGGGAGGATTGCGCAAACGTCCCGATGACCGTCCGGGGGTTATGGATGGGAGGCTATCTCACGATGACCTTTCCGGTGTAGACTTTACCCGTGCCGTCGGTGATGCGGACGATGTATATGCCTACGGTGTTGAGGCCGTCGATGGTGACAGGCTGTCCGGCAGGGGTGAACTGTTGCAAGAGCGCACCCGTGCTGCTGTAGACCTGTACTGTGAGGCCTTCGCGTCCGGCCGGGGTGAGGCCGAGGTGTACCATCACGCTCTCGTTGACACGTACCGGGTTCGGTGTGAGCATGAGTGTGGCGGTCTCCGGGATGTCGAGGAGTGTCGAAGGCTTCTCCACGATGAGAGTGTGGATTAGGACTTCGGAGCAGCCGTCGATGGAGACGGTCACTGTGTCGACGTATGTGCCCGGCTGTGTGCCGGCATCATAGGTGATGTCTGTGCCGTTGATGGTGTATGGGAGCTGGTCGACGGTGATGGTCTCGGTGACGCGGGATGTGTCGCCGCTGAGCGCGATGAGGGTCATGGTGACTGTGGAGTCGCATCCGCCGAGTGTTGATGTCAGCGGGTTGGTGTATGTCCCCTCTTCGTATACTCCGATGAAGTTTTCGTCGGAGTACTCTGTTCCCTCGCAGAAGTATGCCGTGTATGAGCGGCGGTAGTCGGGGAGGACTGTGAGTGTGAGCTCGGTGATGGAGATGCATCCTGTGGCGTCGATTACGGTGTCGCGGTATGTTCCGCTCTCGGTGAGCGTCTGTCCGGCGAAGTCGTATGAGCTGTCGTGGCATACTGCCTCTTCGAGTGGCGTGACTTCGGCATCGGTCACTGTGAGGAGGAGCGTTGCGATGGAGTCACAGTCGCAGGAGGTGGCCTGCAGTGTGTCGGTGTATACGCCAGAGCGGTCGAGCTGCCGCCCGTTCCATTCGTAGTGCTGTCCCTGACAGATGGTCATTGTCTCGGTGGACGTGGGTATTGGTATGACTTTGAGGTCGAGGTAGACGACAGAGTCACACCGCCCGCCGCCGAAGGAGAATTTCTGCTTCTGTATGCCGCCGATGTCTGTGGAGAAGTTGTATTTGTTGTAGGTGTCTCCGGCACAGACAGAGTCAACGAGGTATGTGCGGCTGAGGCTGTTGACGTTGAGAGTCAGGTTGTAGAGCGTGTCGGGGTCAGACCCGCCGGCCGAGAGGGCGAAGCGGCTCATCTGGTTGGGGCCGAGGGCGAGTTCGCTGTAGTGGCGAGAGAAGCCGTAGTTGTCATAGCTGTTTGTCTCACAGATGTCGTCGGTGAGATTGACAGTCGTCATAGAGTTGAGACGGACGTTGTCGAGACGAACCCAACCAATGTATTTGGTTTCGTTGTACAGACCACGCTCGTTGCCAGCATAGAAAGCAACCTGTACGGCCTTGCCCTTATGCGCGCTCATGTCGACAGTCATCATCTGCGGCTCGCCAGAGAGGGAGCTGAACGGATGGTCGGCATCGGCAGTGTTGTCCCATACCATGGCGTTTTCGCGTTTCCAAGTCTGTCCGGCATCGTCGGAGACGAGGACAACGAAGCGTACCTTATTGCTGTTCATGAGACCAGTGTCTGCGGGGAGGTACGAGTTGGCAGCAGTGACAGAGAGGTCGAAGGTCAGCGTCATGTTGTCTCCATTGCCAAGGTATATGGAGGGAGTAATCAGATACTGGTTCATTATGGTATTTGTGTTCAGCTCAGCAAACTCGTTACCAGCATCGTGGTCTCTGTCCCACCCAGCCTGTGTCTCGTCGACGTAACTGAGGGTGTGCGTCCCGGCAAAGAGCATGGATGGGGTGCAAGAGATGGAGCGCAGCCATCCGTCGGGGATATACACTACCTTATCGAATTGCTCGTAGAATGGGACTTCTTCGGAGGTGCGGAACGTAACGACATTTGTCCAGTCAGACGCCTCGGTGTCGGAGCAGAGATGGAGCATGCGCAGGCAGTACTGAGTTTTCGGCGCAAGTCCGGAGACAGGATATACATCGTCAGAGGTGAGCGTGTCGGTCAGTACTATGTCGCTCATATCGTTTTTGGATGCGATTTGTAATTCCCAGCCATTGCCAACGGCATCGGCATGGACGAAGGCGAGCTCAGCAGAGGAGCTGCCTATGTTGTCCACGGATACTGACACCGGAGCGGCGCAGTCAGCAACCGGAGCGACGAGAATGTCGTCCACGTACATGGTGTTCTTGGTCTTGCCGTAGTCCGGCGAGTTGTAGAAGACGATGTAGCGTCCGCAGTCCTCGGGCAGGATGATAGAGTAGTGTCTCCACCAGTCGGTGCCGGCGGGGTCGTCGGCTATGCCGGTAGTGGCGTTGATGTCCTGACTGCTGTACGGGTAGGCGACAACCTCAATCTCCTTGAATGTAGAGAAGTCGTTGGGGTCAGTCATGCTGCCGATGGTCAGTTTACGGGCATAATCATTGCCAACACTGTTATAAGTGGTTAGAATGCCAGTGCTGCTGGAGTGAGAAACAGGTCGCATCCAGAAAGAGAGCTGCATGCCGGCAAGGCTTTCGGTGTCAAAAACCGGAAGCGCGATGTATCCACCCGCCATAGTCAAAGTATTATAGGTGAACAGCAACGCATTTTCGCCAGAACGGGCGAATACATCATTGAACCGAGGGTTGTTGGAGTAGACATTCGGGTAGTACTGCTGGTCCCTATTGATATTAGTGGAGTTGATGTTGCCAGTGGTGAAGCACTTGGCGTGCTTGCTGTACTGGCCACTTATTTCCGTGATAACATCGTCAGGGCTGTCAAAGTCGAACAGCGTGCCAAGCGGCTTGACAGCACATTCGGTGCGCAAAGTGGTCTTGTCGCTCCACGGACTGTACTCTCCATCTGAACAGAGGGAGCGTACAAAGACATAGCTCAAAGCCCACTCGTCGATGTCGGGTAGAGAGCAACGAGTCTCGCTGACAGTGTCGATGAAGAGCGTATCGCCAGCGGCGGATTCGTCAGGGGTGAAGAGCTGAGAATTGTCAGTCACGAAGACCTCCCATTGCGAAGCAGCACCATTAATGGCATCCCATGTGACGACGGAAGAACCGTCACCCGTATGCTCGAACCTTATGTCAACCGGCTGTACACATTCGGACTTCTTAATGGAGATGTTGTCCAAAACGGCTGCCGGGGAGGGCTTGTTGCCCGTTATGTTGTTGTTTATCCAGATTATGACAAGGTTATAGAGTCCCTTTTCGGGGATTAGGAGGTTGACCTTGTTGTGTTTCCATATCTCATTGAGGTTAAGACGATAGTTCTGGGTGTGGTTCACAGGCTCAATACCTTCAAGCGGAATATACTGAGGATGTACACCTGCGGGAAGACCGCTGATGGTGAACGGAGAACCATAGCCGTAAGGGGTGATGTTCAGGTTGCCTGCCTCAATTTCTATGTTGGTCGGGAAAAGGCCAATCTTGAGGATATCCGTAGCACCTTCACCCCAACATTTCCAGTCGTATTCGACAGTGTAAGAACCCGGCTCCATCTCTACCGTGCGGTAGATGTATGAAGTGGATGCCTCAGTTACGATGTAGTGCGAGGAAGCACCGCCGTCGTCCGTCACATAGAGACCAGCCTGCCCGTCCTTGAACTCGGCAGCACCAATGTGCCAATAGTTCATCTTGTCATTAGCGTACTCCCATTCGGCATTTGCGGGGTCGTCAGCCTCGAAGCCAGTGGAGAACGGGAACTGCGAAAGAGGAACGTTAGTGGTACGGACAGCGACAGGAGTGCTCCATCCGGAGTAACCGCTTTCGGCCTCAGGACAAGCGGAGCGCAGGTATATGTCATAGTCCGTGCGCGGGGTGAGACCCGAGAACGCGAACTGCTGAGCAGAGAGAGCTATCGGTTCGGCAGATGAGGGGTCGTCACCAGAGGGGACGCATACAGCCTGCCATGCCGAAGCAGAGCCAAGCTCACGGAAAGAGCCTTTTATCTCAGTGTCGGCCAAAGAGTCGACAGTGATGAAGTCAGGCATGGGGCAAGGTTCGTAGAGACCTATCTCCACTTCGTCGATATATGCACCACCATCAAAAACTTGTGTGCCAGAACTGTTTACGTTCAATTCCGGAGAAGAACAGAAGGCAACGTGTCCGCCTGCTGCCGACCAGTTTTCCGCCTTGAGCGGTATGATGTACTTTTCAAAGACATTGGATTTTACCAGAATGGTGTCGACAGGCACGAAAGAGTTGCTTATGGACTGTATGTCAGTTATGTCGCTCACGAGTCCAATTATCAGACTACGCTGGTCTTTTGCATTGCCCGCAAGATAGAAGGAGGCGTAGCAGTCTGTGAGGTCGTCCACTTCCAACATCGGAGATACGAGGTAGGAGAGTGTAGGCCCGTTGGAACCAGCGTAGATAAAAGCAGATTTACCTTTGTACGCTACTGTCTCCAAGCTCGGATAGTCAGTGGTGTTGCGGGTATAAAAAGAGTTCCAGCAAGCGGGTCTTTCTCCAAATCCACTTAACTGATTGCTGTCGAAGTTGTCATAGAAGGGCAGCGCGTGCGAGGCCATACATTCTGTGCTGAATCTCAGCGGAGCAGACCAGACACTTTCGCCGCAACCGGACTTCACATAGACGAAGTATGTGGTTCTGGCGTTAAGGCCAGTAATCTCAGCTTCGGTGGTCTTAATGTCGTCAGCGACGAGAGTGCCCGCACCTCCGTCAAGTTCTTCCGCTGTCAGTTGCTTATCGGAATAGACGACAGTGTATGGTGCAGAGCCGCCGCGCCAAGAGATTTTTGCGGAGTTCACGGTTGTTTCCGTGATGTTCAAATCGACGGGGGAGGCGCATTCGCCTACAATGTCGAAGCGGAGGTCATCAATGAAGAAGTAGTTGTCACCATCGTATTCGGATCTGAACATCACATATTTGCCACCCTCGGGGTCATCTGATTTATAGCGGTCGAAGCGAGCCCTGTATGGTTGTTCGTCGCCATAAGCATAGAGAGTGTCAAGAGGCACGAATGACGAGAGGTTGTACGGAGAAGATGTTACGCCAACAACCAAAATACGACCGTATTTGTCAGGGTTGGAGTATTTTTCAGTTGCACTTCCCCAGAACGACACTTCTACGGTGCGTATGTCGTCCACTTCGAGCAGCGGAGATACGGCATAAGCGCCGTTGTACTTTTTGGTAGTGTAGAATTGGAGAGAGTTCTTGCCATTGTGTTTGTAGAGTTCGGAACGACACGGGATATATATTTTTTCTCCCTCCGCAGGATTGGACAAAGAACTGTTACCGAAGGTCCAGCAGTCGAAATATGTCCCCTCACCCGGTTCAAAATCCTGTAAACTTTGGTCACCGAGAGCGAGCGGGGTACAAGGCGTGCGGAACTCACCGGGCTTGAACGGCCAAGCGGCTTTGTCTGTTTCGCTGCAAACTCCACGTACGTAGAAATAGTAGGAGGTGTTAGTATTTAATCCTTCATTGAGGATGTAAGGATTTTTGTCTACATTTTGAGAGAATACGACACCGTCAGTTCCAACAATAGCGTTGTCAAGCTGCTGATATGAGAGCGGCTGAGTGCTTACTACCAAATCCCATGAGCCGGGATTACCGTCTTTCCAAGCAAGTTCCACTGAGCTTGTCGTAAGATTCAGCGTAGTTAAAGAATCAGCTTTCCGACAACGTATCGGTTCTATGACAACGGAGTCAATGTTTACCGCGACTAATGAAGAGTCGGGCTTGATATGGAAAGCGATGTATTTACCATTTCCCTTGTATCGGTCGAAAGGTACAACTATTTCGTGGAATTCCCCGATTTTTTCCGGCTTGACAGTGGTGTACTTTTCGAAAGAGGAAATGTCATTAGGGTCTGTCATAACGCCAATTTCTACTGGTTCAGTCTGTGCCAATACAGCATGTAGGGCGAAAGACATCTGTAACTTGTTTACATTGTCAATTTCCATTTCTGGAAAAGCAACATAAGTCTCTTGTGGAGAACTTTGGTTTTTTATTTGGTTGGAAGCCTCCAAATGAAGAGAAGAATATCCGTTGTAGGAGTATTGGCGGTTATTAATGTATGGGAAAAATCTATTGTTGAACTGCTCAATTTGTGTATATAGACAGGGTATGGCAAATTCAGGGTTATTAGCTCCCTTATGTTCATATCCATCGAAATTCATGTGATAAGGCAGTTTGTTTATGTCGGCACACTGTGTTTTGAACCATTCGCCGGTAGACCAATCTCCCTCAACACCTCCGCATACAGGTTGGATATAGTAATAGTATCTGCGTTCCTGAGCCAATAGGTTTTCAATCTTAATAGGCAATTCCGTAACGTCGTTAGCAGAGAATGTGAACTGGAAGTCCGGGTTTTCAAGCTGACTGACAGAAAGTGTGTCGGTAAAAAGCCTAATGTTGTACGCATCAGCTGTCTTTTCCCAGTTGAGTTCTACAGTGTTAGTAGACGATGTTACACTTACATCATAAGGTTCGCGGCATGCTGGAATCTTTTCGAGTGTAAGGTCATCAATGCTCAAATATGATATGACATAGGAGTATCCATCTGCGGGAATAAGATGTGGATTTACACTGATGTCTCCGATTAATGCGAGAAAACGTCCGTCCAAGTTTTCCGGATATTTGTCAAACTCAACGGTATGCAGTGCGTATCTACTTTCGGAGAGAATGGTATCAATTGGGTAGAACGTACTTATGTCCGATGCATCTGACATGATACCAACCATTATGTTAGCGTAATTGTTTGTAGAACCTGTATTGTAATACCAAAACTTTACCCTGTATTCGCGTATATCTTCTATCTCAGGGAATATTGCAGCCACGCAAGAGTCGGCTTTTGACATGTTAATTTGTAGGGCATATTGTTTCGAGTGACTATTACCTTGAAGACTATTACCTTGAATTATTCTAGGATAGTTATTTTCAAATATGGTCAGGACACCGTTGACCATCTTATTTTGTAGCCCATCCGGATAGGGCATGTTATTATAGAATGTCGAAGGGTCGTTTTCATTTATTTCAAAGTCGAACGACATGCTTTCCGCTGTTATTTTTTCCGGCATGCGGCGGTGTATGCCGACAGACCAAGGGCTTTTATTGTCGCCATTGACATTGCGTACATATACGTAGTATTCGCTCCAAGGAGTGAGACCGGAGACAGTGTATGGCTTGTCTGTGGGTACACCCTTAATGACTTTGACCGTGTCAACCTCCTCAACAGGTTCGGGAGATGGATAGGTATATGTTTTAGTCAATACAATATCGGCAGAAGGTGCGCCGAATGCATCCCATGAGATTTCAAGTTCAGTGGCGGAGGGCACTTTTACCTTTACATTAGCAGGTGTTTTGCATCCGCTTATATTTTCAACCCTGAAATTATCAATATATATTATATTCCCTTGATCGAAATCAGAAGCAAGAGCAATGTATTTCCCATTTCCAAAGTATTTTTCCAATGATATAGAGAATGTGTAGTATTCTTTCATGACCGAACATTCAAATGTATCAACAGGGACAAAAGTCTCGAAGGAGTTCGGGTCAGTCATTACTCCGAGTGTTATTTCGTTTATGTTACCAGTAGGTGTAGGGTTAAATGTACGTGCTTCGAATGTAACATAAGCATCTTGAATGTTTTCTATGTCAATTATAGGGGTAGCAGCATAAGACCATTGCCCAGCGGTGATGGCATGGGTTTCATCGTTTTCAGAGAAACAGAGGGCAGTTGATGCATCGCGGGAATACATGTGCCAATTTGTAGATATAGTTTTGGTGTTGATGAAAGGCGACTGCTCCCCTGTGGATGTGCCGCAAATCCAATGCTCCGGATAGTTGTTGATGGATGCCTGATAGGGCATGTTGAAGTCTTCGTAGAAAGGGAGGCTGACTTTGTATGTAGTACTGAAAGAGAATACGTCAGACCATTCGCTATTACCGTTTGTGCATACGGACTGTATGTATGCGAAGTATTTGGTGCCAGGCGTAAGTCCCTCAACAGACATGTTGATATCCGTACCAGGAAGGAGGGTGTCGATGATAAGGCCGTCAGGTTTTCCGGGGGCAGCGAGCTGTTCTGGTGTGAGTTCCTTTGTGCTGACCTTCACCTTTATCTTAAGCGCCTCGAAACCGGCGTACCAGTTGAGCGTGCAGGAGACATCGGTCGGGGAGCTGATGCTGATGTTCGACGGCTGCTCACAGCGCGGGGACGGGCGCACGGAGATGGCGTCAATGTCTATGCCTCCGCCCATGTTGTCAGAGCCATCGAATGCTATCTGAAATGTGGCTGAGGGGTTGTTTATCATGATGGTGTCCATGCGCCAGTCATCGATGACATTGGGGAAGCTGGCAAGCTCGTTCCACTGGCGGTCAGGCGCAGTGCGGTAGAGCAGACGAAGCGTGTCAAAGTCGCCAGTGCGCTGAGGCTGTTTGTGTGCGAATATGACGACAGGCGTAGGCACGGACGTGATGTCCATCTGCGGAGATATGAGCAGAGAGCGATAGTTCTGCTGAAGTGTGGTGGGGTTTTTCAGGGTGATGTGGTGAGAACCCTCGAAGGAGTTGTCACTGACAATAGTCCAGTCCTGAGAGCCACGTTCGTGGAGAATTTCCCAACCAGATGGGATTTTACCGTCTTCAAAACCGACATCAAGGACGCTCTGCGAGTTTCCTTGTGCCAGAAGACCGATGGGTGCAAGCATCAAGGATGCAAGCATCGCGAATTTTGAGATTAAAGTCTTCATAGTGATTAAAAATTATAGAATTAGTAAATGTGTATGTTTTGTTATTGTACTATTATCTTGTGATATACAGGGGAGTTGCCGTCGCCAGAGATATGCAGGAGATAGACTCCTGGGACGGACGGTACGGTTATTTCCGGATTATCCACGTCAATGGGGGCAGTGAGGCAGAGCGCACCGGCTGCGTTGTAGAGGCGCGCAGTGGCGCGGCCAGTGACTCCGGCTATGCGGAGCGGCGCACCGGCGGTGACGACAGTCTGCACAGGGTACTGGCTCTTGTCGGCATGAGTGGACAGCAGGACCGGGCATGTGGGGATGGATATGCCATCGTCAGCGCGAGTCAGTACCGCGTGGTATACGTCGGTGGTGTCAAAGGCGGCTGTCTCGCCGAGGTAGAGGTATGAGCCTGTCTCGCCAGTGAGAGGTTCACCGTTTCTGTACCACTGGAATGCGGAGAAGGTATAGCCGCCGTTGTATCCACTATTGGTTACGGCGAGTACGTTGTTCCATTTCTGACGAATGATGCTACGGGCGTAGTCGACCTCGAGTGAGAGGGGGAAGGAGATGTCGGCGCAGATGGCATCCTTGAATGTGAGCGTCAGGGCGTAGTAGTCAGGGCGAACGGAGTCGGGGAGCGTGAGGCTGACACAGGTGTCGGAGTTGACGGCAGTACTGTCGTTAAGGAATCCGGCATCGAGAGCTTTCTGTCCGTAGCGGACTACGTAGTCGGTTAGGAATCCGCTGTTGAGGGTGAATGGAACCGGGATGATGGAGTCGTCGGCACAGACCACTATCGGAGCGGCGGTGTCGACTGAGAGGTCGAGACATTCGCGGTCGATGAAGGCCTCGACTGTGTCACTGGGGCAGCCCCATCTGTTGAACACTACTATCTTATATGTTCCGCCGGGGAGGTCAGTGAGCGGAGCTCCCATCTCGTCGTTTACGGAGTATGTGTAGTCATCGGGGGCGTTGTTGATGGTTATAGAGCCAGAGCGCGGCCTGTCCTGCTCGGGAGTGGTCTGTATGTCGAACGTCACTTTATCGAGAACGTGGAGGTTGAGGAGTACAACGCTGTCACATCCTCCGGCGGAGGTGAGGCGGACTACCCTGTCGGTCTGCGGTTCGGTAAAGGGGAATTGACCGACCCAAAGGGTATCGCCAAAGCAGATGGTGTCAGTCAACGGCGTATCCTCAATCCTTGGTAGGACGGTGAGGAAGAGGGTGGTCACGCTGTCACATCCGGCGATGTTCGATGCGGAGTCAACCACGGTGTCGCTTCGGAAGAGAGTCTGTCCGCCGAAGTTTACGAAGTCTCCGGGGCAGATGGTTTTGCGGATGGTGTCAGGCGCGGAGAGGATGGAGGGGACAGTCACGGAGCCGGGGATGCTGTCGAAGCACTCTCCGCCAGAGATTTCGGTCTTTATGGAGAAATTCAGTGTACCGCCTTCGGGAGGAAATATGTACATGGGGTCGTTTTCGGCACGGACATCGTTGTCGCTGAAGTACCAAGTGGTGGTCTCGCAAGGTTCGTCGGTGTGGACAACGTTGTCATTATCATCGAGAGTGGTGACGTGGCTCAGGTTGCGGAAGCGTACGATGTTCTGGCAGTTGGAAGGCTGCCATTCGTATGAGTATTCGGCATAGGCTTCGCGAGGAGAGGCCACAGTGGATAGTGTGAATGAGCAGTCATGGTTCTCCTTGAGCATACACTTGCAGAAGTATGTACGTGTGTCAGACGCGTCAAGGGTATAGGTCTGTTCAGTAGAGAGGACAGTATTTGGGTCATCGGAGGATGTCCATTCGTAATCGAATCCGTCCGGGGCTTTGATGTCTGTGGTGGGAGACGCTCCGCAGCTGATGTTCTGTATCTTGCCGGAGGTGCATCCGAGGGTGAAGTATGCGTATCCGAAGTGTCCTCCCCATTTACAATCACCAGTTTCAAGACGTATAGTCATGGTCTGCCCATCGTATTGGGCGAGATTAAGCCCGATGGTAGTCCAGTCTTTCCACATGATGACGCTGCCTGAGTTTACGCCTTTCTCCATATGCCAGCCTTCGCGGTTTCGGTCGGCGTAGAATTCTATATGTCCACAGTCTGGGTCTATCTCAAAGCCATTTTCGTCGAGTACGGTGAGGTTGAAATATGGTTTGTCCTGCTCAGGGTGACCGTCCGGGTCTTCGAATACGATGGCGTATTTCATGAGAAGAATTGCAGCGGAGGCAGAGTCGACTGTATATTTGAATTCGATGCGCTCGGCCTCGCCTTGGATGTACCAATTACCGAGACGAACAGATGCAAACTCGCCTTCGGGAATTGTACGGAGTTTGTTGCCTGTGCGGGGGTCGTAGAGGTCTTTTGCCCAGTTGACTGTATGGCGGCTAAACTTCTCATTAGGACCGAGGTCAACAACTCCTTTATAGAAAGAGGCAGGTTCTCCAGCGATGCCGGTGTAGCACGTCACAGAGGGGTCAGTGAGGTCAACGTAGTTAATACAATGGTTTTCGGGGCAGAATACGAGCTGCGCGTTTTTCGTGGCGTAGGCACTGTATGAGATTTCGCCTGTTGAAGGGTTAGAGCAGATGCCGCGTACGCGGAAGTCATATACTCCTTCGGGTATGCCTGTGAGGAGGTAGTTTTTGCTGCGTATGTTGCTGATGGTACGCCAAGACGGGTCGCCGTTGGGTTTGTATTCGATGGTGTATTCTTCGGAGACACCCTGCCAAGAGAGTGCAATGGAGTCACAGCGGGCATTGACCTGCAAGTCCCAAGGCTTGCGGCAGTCAGTGGATGTAATCTGTACGTTGTCGATGCAGGCGGCAAGGGGATTGACGATGGTTGTGTCGGTATTGGCATTGACCCATACGAAAGCGAGCTCCATGGTGCGCCCACCTACAACGTTGAATGTGAAAGAGGCAGTGGTCCAGTCGCTTGTGCCGACGAGGCATGTAGCGGTGGAGCCGTCGGGGAGGGTTACAGGTCTCCATGTCTGACGTACCCATTGAGGTATGGCCGAGGAGGTGGGGTCAGAGTCAGGGGTAATGGATGCCGGAGAGTACATGCAGACATAGAGTCCGCTGTTGCGCTGCGCAAGGTTGCGCCAGTCGAACGAGACTTCATAGCCGCCGTCAGGGATAGTGAAAGTGCGGGTTACGGCGGTTACGTTCTGGGTAGCACCGTAGATAGGGTCGAGACCGCCGTTGGAGGAGATGTAGAGAGAGCGAGTGCCTTCGTTGAAGGCCGCGCTGCCGATGTGCCAGAGGTCGTTGCACTGAGAGCCGCGTCCGACATTGAGCGTCCATAGGGCGTTTTCGGCGGCATCCTCGAAGCTGCAATAGTAGGGAGGCGTGATGTGTATGTTCTGCCCAAGCGCGGCACAGAGAGGTGCGAGGAGAAGGAGAAGTGCGATGGTGATGCGTCTTGTATCCATGGCATTAATGTTTTTTAGTTCTGTGTTAAAGCCGATGGGCAGGTGATAGCTTGGTTGAGGGTCGGTTGAGCCCTGCTGAAAACCGGCTGCCGAGGGGCTTTAACAGTAGTGAATTATTATGATGCTGTTTAAGGTTTATTTATTATGCGTTCTACTTGTGTTATTCCGTTTTCAAGTGTGATTTCGAGCATGTAAACTCCAGCGGGCATGGACGGGAGGTGTATGTCCGTGCTGCCTGCGTTGATGGTGTATGAGCCGATGAGATGACCGGCAACAGACCAGATGCGTGCACTGCCGGGAGCCGGGCTTTTTACCGCGAGGTCCTGACTGCCGTGGAATGAGACTGTGGGCATGGGTTCTGCGGCGGAGAAGTCCTGCGGCTCTTTGGTACAGGTGAATGTCTTTACTCCGTCGTCGGCGCGTGTCAATTCGACGCAGTATTGTGCGCCGGGGGTGAGACCGTCGGGACGATAGAGAATGGACGATGTCTCTCCGGGCAGTGGGGAGCCGTTTTCATACCACTGGAATGCGGAGAAGTTGTAGCCTCCGTTGTGTTCCGCATTGCGTATGCCGAGTACGTCGCCCCAACGCTGTGCTATGATGGAGTCCGGATAGCGGATGTCTATGAGCATGGCGCGGGAGAAGTTGCCGCACTTCATGTTCTCGAATTCTATTCCGGCACGGTAGAGACCCGGGCGGATGGAGTCAGGGAGCGGTATGACGACGGCTTCGTTGTCGGGGAGGCCGTTTCTGACGTTGAGGGAGGTGTCGGAGTCGAACGTGATGTCATAGGATGAGACTACGCCGGAGGTGCGGGTGAAGGGGATACGGATTTCACCGTCGTCGGCGCAGGTATAGACTGATGTGTCGAGGTCAAGGATGAGGGATTCGTTGACGAAGAGTTCGAGTGTCACGGTGGAGTCGCAGCCGATGAAGTTCTGCAAGTCGGCGGTGAATGTGCCGCTTTCGTTGTATTCTTCCCCGTTGAAAATGTACGGGAGTTCGGCGGAGCATACGGTGTCCTTTACCAGTGTGTCCGTAGGGGGTACGGCTGTGAGGTCGAGCACCTCGATGACGCGGCAGCCGGATTGGGGGTCGATGGTGGTATCGTTATAGAACCCAGAGTTGTAGCGGTTGGTGCCGTGGAAGTCGTAGGGTTCGCCTTTGCATACGAATGCGGGGATTGTGTCGAACGACTCAGTTACTTCGGGGAGGTCAACGGTGAAGGTGTATGTGGATGTACACTTGTTGTTTGCCAAGCCGGCTGTGAATGTTACAGTGTATTGGCCGCCCTTGCCTGGGAATTCATGTTGTGGGTTTGCGGCTTCAGATGTTGTACCGTCACCAAAATCCCAATGGAAGGATTCGCAAGGCTGGTCGAGTATGGTGGTGTCATGTGTTATCTGGTTGACGAGCTTAACGTAGCTGCTATCATGGAACTGTACAATGTTCTTGCAGTCGCGTGCGGTAATTTCGTATGATGCGTCGGCGACTGGCCAACGGGGGATGGCCGTTGCGGAGACAGTGTAGTAACAGTTTGAGTTTGTTGGCTGTATGACATTGCAGTAGTATGTGAGAGTGTCATCAGGCAGTACTGGGAAAATCTGTTCCGTGCTGAGTAAGTTTTCGGGGTCATCAGGGAGATACCATGCATATTTGAAGCCGTCAGGAGCTTTGAATGCTGTGGTCGGGGTGTCTCCACAACTGAGACCCTGTATTTTGCCGTCAGAGCAGCTTAGTACGAAATAAGCGTAGCCGTAGTGTCCGAGAGCACCGCAGTCATAAGTCGTTAGGCTGATGGTGAGCGTGTCCCCATCGTACTGGGAGAGGTTTATGCCAATTGTAGTCCAGTCTTTCCATTCGACTGCACCCTCGAGGGCCGTGTTCCATTTCTCTTCCGTGAATCCGGCGGAGAAGTCGGCCTCGCCGCATCCGTAGCTATCGAGTGGCTGACCGTCTTTTTTAAGTATGCTGAGAGTGAAGCGAGGCTGCTCCTCTTTTTCATGTCCCGGGTTTTCGAGGACAACGGCGTATTTGAGGAGTAGGATGGCTGAGGTTGCGGCATTCACAACATATTCATATTCTATGGTTTCAGCTTCACCATTGATGTCCCAATTGCCAAGTCGTACAGATGCGAGTTCGCCTTCGGGGACGGTTCTAAGTTTATTTTCAGTGCGGGGGTCACGTTCTATATGGTCATAGTGTATGGTGTGACGGCTTTTCATGCTGTACGGGCCTTCATCCACAACGCCACGGTATGTTCTTGGATTGTCGATACGACCATAAAAGCAGTTGTCGTTGTTCAGGTCGAGGTATTCGATACAACGGGAACCGGTGAAGAAGATGAATTTGCTGAATGATTGCCAGACCGTGTGTGAGTTGCCGCAGCGTGCGCGTACATATACGTCGATAACGCCTTCGCCGCAGTCGTCTGTTGTGAAAGTAGTGTCGGTCAAAGAGTTATATTCGTACCAGATGTTGTCAGATGATGCCTTGAAGCGGAGGTCGTAGGAATCGGCAATGCCGCTCCAAGAGATGGTGATTTTTTCGCCGATGGAGGATATGGTTATGTCATGCGGTTTTTGACAGCCGGAGAGAGGCAGGATGTCGATGTTGTCAATGCAAGCTCCAGGGGCTGCCGGCTCTTCGACTTTATTGTTCCAGACGAAAACGAGCTTATGCGGTGTGCCGTCGGAGGCTATGGTGTCGAAATCGGTGTGCCAATTGGCGGATGTCAGCTTGATGGAGTCATTGAAAGCAACGGCATAGCGTTCTACCCAGTCAGGGAGGTAGCCGTTGATGTTCGAGTTGATGCCGGCTACTGTGTCAGGAAGCCAGCAGACGTAGAACGCGTTTGTGCGTGAAGGACCAGCCTGCCAGTCGAAGGCGAGTTCGTATGATCCGGCGGCCAACGTCAGAGTACGATATGAGATGGAGACGAGTGAGCTGCCGACATAGGAGGCTGTGGCACCGCCGTCGTTAGAGATGTAGAGACCGTTTTGTCCGCCGTTGTTAGCTGCTGTACCGATGTACCATTTGTTGATACAATCTTCAGCGAACACTCCTGTCCGGAGAGTCCAGAGTGCATTTTCGGCAGCATTCTCGAATGGGCAGGAGTAACTTTGAAGTTGCGCTGAAAGTGCAGGCGCATTCAATAGTACGGCAAACATTAAAACAATCCGGCAATAGATTTTTTCCATGGTCATTGATTATAGGGTGTTTGGTTTAACAGTTAGTTTTTGAGAGTATCTGCGCGTGTTAAAAGAGTCGGAGCTTAACATTTTGACAGCAGTGTCTCCCGTATTATTTTTATATGGTTAAAACTTTTAACATTGACATACGTGTCGAAATCATTCCAATTAGTGAGGATTTCTCCGATGCCGCATTGCGAAGCGAAGTCTTTGTCGAATGTCTGGAATATGATTTCATAACCTGATTTTCTCATAATCTATGACTTTTGTAGGTTTATTTTTTCCGTTGAGGCTTTTGTATTAAAAACACTTGAAGATAAAATGTGGGGAGTGCAAATGCAAGTGGATTTGAAAAAAAAAAAAAACGGTTGTGCTGTTTGGTTAAAACAAGACTACAGTGAGGGTGAGACGGAGCGGGCGGTTTGGATTTGTTTGCAATGGGGAATGGGAGCGGGGAGGGGAGGGCTTGGTTGAGGTCTGGTATGAGGCGGCTTGGCGGAGGTTTGAGGGTTGTTGATGTGAGTCCGATAATAAGTTAACGGCTCTACGCGGATGGGTGCAGGGTTTGGAGGATGGGCATGATGAGCATCGAGACGATGAATATCCGATTATGATACTTTCTGCAACAATCTGGCGCAAAGAGACGCGACGGCTAAGGAGAGGGTAGGGAGAGGGTAGCGGGGAGATAGCTGGAGGGTGGCTAACGGCTCTGTATTCCAAGTATTTACAGACGGGATGCGTACACAATCAAGTGTGGTAACTGGAGGGCGATGGGTGTATCGGGCAGTGTGAAGATGTATGGAGAGATGCCGGAATGCGGGCAATGAGTGTTATGCTGAACTGACGTTTGTTAAGGAGATGTTAATTGGCGGGGGAGGAGAGGAGGCAGGGGATGAGTTTTTTTATGGGAATGGGTATTGTTTGTGGGATAATTGCTACATTTGCAGAAGATGTGAGGTTGGGGAGCGGGGTGGAAGTGTTGTGCTTATCAATAATCGTAATATTATGAGAGCTTTGTTTAAGGTTTTGGTTATTGCTCTGTTTCTGGCCGGCGCGGAGTGTGCGGCAGGACAGGCTACACAGAGGGTGCCGGCGGCACCGTATCCGATAGAGGTGGTGCAGCCGGACAGCAGCGTGCTGACCGTACGCCTGCACGGTGACGAGCGTTTCAGCTTTACTACTACGGCGGACGGCTATACGGTGGTGAAGAACAAGAAGGGCTATTATTGCTACGCCCGAGTAGGGTGCGGGGGAAAGATAGTGGCGACGCGACGCGTGGCGCGCGATGCTAAGGAACGGAGCGAGGCCGACTTGCGGTATCTCGAAAAGATGCGCCGTAACGCTAAGCTTTACCGCGAACTTTGAGCCGGTGCTGAGGCGGCAGACTGCAATTGTGTACAGCCTGTGCGCTCCGCCGTTATGGTGAGTGACCCGTCCTGCCGGGTGTGGGGCGGGCGGTGGTGTCCCGGTGTGCAGCATGACGTGAGCGGGCATCGGGGCAGTTGTGTGTTGACATTATAAAAGGTGTGTTATGACTGGAAAGGAAGAATTCGTTGCCCTGTATAAGGAGTTTATGAGCCAAGAGGGGGCGTTGGTGCGTCCGGATGTGCGCCGCAGGGTCAAGGAGGACCTGAAGCGGTGGTTCGCCTCCGGTGGTGTTGACCCGGAGAATATCATGAAGCCGATGCGCACGGCAATAATCGCGCACAGGGAGATTGGGCTCGGTCACCATGCGATTGAGGCTATCATGCTCTACGGCTGGGCGATAAAGTCCGGCGTGGGGGCAGACTATATATCAGGGCGTTACAGTCCGGGGACATGCACGATAGTAAAAGGGCTGTACAAGGCATACAGTCTGTACGAGAAGCATGTGGCGGTGGAGACGGAGAATTTCCGCAAGCTGCTCATGTCGATAGCGGAGGATGTGCGGGTGGTGATGATAATGATAGTGGAGCGGCTGGACACTATGCGTAACCTGACGCTCTACCGCGAGGATGAGCGCGAAGAGATAGCACGCGAGGTGGCGTACCTGTACGCTCCCATGGCACACAGGATGGGTCTGTATGCCATCAAGACCGAGCTGGAAGACCTGTCGCTGAAATACACGGCACACGACATATACAAGGAGATAGCGCACAAGCTGAACGAGACGAAGCGGTCGCGGGACGCATATATCGCCCGGTTCATAGAGCCTGTGAAAGAGCGGCTGAAGCGGGACGGGCTGACGTTTGACATCAAGGGCAGGACGAAGTCCATATATTCTATCTGGAACAAGATGAGGAAGCAGCAGGTGCCGTTTGAGAAGGTGTATGACCTGTTTGCCATACGCATCATTATAGACTGCCCTGAGGAGCAGGAGAAGAGCGCGTGCTGGCAGGCGTTCTCCGTGGTGACGGACATGTACACGCCGAACACGAACCGCCTTAGAGACTGGATTTCAGTGCCGAAGGCAAATGGCTACGAAAGTCTACACATCACAGTCATGGGCCCGGAGGGCAAGTGGGTGGAGGTACAGATACGCACGCGGCGTATGGACGAGGTGGCGGAGAAGGGCGTGGCGGCACACTGGAAGTACAAGGGCATCAAGAGCGATTCGGCACAGATGGACGAGTGGCTCAAGAACTTGCGGGATTTGCTGGAGCACAGCGACGAGTCGGACGAGCGGGAGCTTGTGGACGAGTTTAAGATGCAGCTTTATGACGATGATGTGTTTGTCTTTACGCCGAAGGGCGACCTGCACCGTCTGCCGAAGGGGGCGACAGTGCTGGACTTCGCGTTCGGCATACACACGAACATAGGCTGCCACTGCACGGGCGCGATAGTGAACGGGCGGCACGAGTCGTTCCGCTATGTGCTGAAAAACGGCGACCAAGTGAATATCATCACCTCGCAGTCACAGTCGCCGAGGCTCGACTGGCTGAACTATACTGTCACCTCGAAGGCGCGTTCGCGTATAAAACAGTCGCTCAAAGAGGAGATGAACAAGGAGGCGGACGACGGGCGCGAGACTTTGCTGCGCCGCCTGAAAAACTGGAAACTGACGTTCGACGACAGCGACATAGCCCGCTTTGCAAAGAAGTCCGGGTGCAAGGATCTGACGTCGTTCTATGTGGCGATACACGACGAGAAGATAGACCTGGCGGAGCTGAAAGATTTCCTCACCGAAGAGGAGACCGCTCCGGCGGCGGAGAATGCACAGTCACGCTCGGCAGGCGGCTATGCGCAGGAGACGGAGCTGCAGAAGATTTCCACGAAGGGTGACGCACTGGTCATAGACCGCAACCTGCGTAATGTGGATTACACGCTCGCGAAGTGCTGTAACCCGATATACGGTGATGAGGTATTCGGGTTCGTGACCGTGAACGGGGGTATCAAGATACACAAGAAGGACTGCCCGAACGCGCCGCAGATGATAGCGCGCTTCGGCTACCGTATAGTCAAGGCGGTATGGAGCGGCGACACGGGCGGCACGGAGTATGCGGCTACGCTGAATGTGCTCGGCAATGATGACATAGGCATAGTGGCCAACATAACGTCGGTCATTTCCAAGGAGGCGGGCGTGAACATGCGTTCCATATCAGTCGATTCGCACGACGGGCTGTTTGAGGGTAAGATTACTGTTACGGTGAGAGAGGCTAGCCAGCTTGACCGCGTGATAAAGAAGATAAAGGCGGTGAAGGGGGTGAAGCAGGTGAGCCGGAACTGATGTCAGCTACGGCTGTGAGGGGAACGGGAGGATGTTTTCCCGTATGGGTATTATAACTATCGGGACGATGAGGTTCGCTTTTTGTCAAAATCTGAACAGAATAGAGCGAAAAAAGTCGAACTTCTTGGTTGAGGGTAGCGGGAGGATAACGGGAAGGTAGCTGAGAGGTGGCTGATTGCGTTGTTATACAATAGTTTAATATAGGGGAAGCGCAAGCACTGAGAGTGGAGATATTTCGGAGAGTGTCTTATGTGGTGTGCGAGAGTGTGTGCCATTGAACGGCGTTTTTCCCGAAGGGGGCAAGGAAGAATTTAATCACTAACCATAATACTATAAAAATATGAGGTCTTACATTATAAACATAGGTGATGAGCTGCTGATAGGGCAGGTGGTCAACACGAACGCAAGCTGGATGGCCGAGAACCTGAACAAGAACAATATAGCAGTGGGGGAGATAGTCGTGGTGGGCGACGATGCCGACGCCATACGCCGCCATGTGCAGTACGGGCTTGATACGGCGGACGTTACGATAATCACCGGCGGTCTCGGCCCTACGAAGGACGACATCACGAAGAAGACGCTGAGCGACATGTTCGGCTGCCGCCTCGTGACCCATGAGGAGACGCTGGAGCATGTGCGCGACTATTTCTCGCGCAGAAATCTGCCTATGCTGGAGGTTAACAACGGGCAGGCTCTTGTGCTGGAGGGGTGTACGGTGCTGTTCAACAAGATGGGGACTGCGCCGGGTATGTGGTTTGAGCGCGGGGGGAAGGTGGTCATATCGCTGCCGGGCGTGCCGTTTGAGATGAAGTGGCTGATGGATGAGTATGTCATACCGCGTCTGACGGCGCGGCTGGGGCATGACGCGATAGTGCACAAGACAGTGCTGACGTGCGGCATAGGGGAGTCGTTTCTTGCGGAGAAGATTGCCCCGTGGGAGGATGCGCTGCCGCAGCACATACGGTTGGCCTATCTGCCGTCGGCAGGGGAGGTGCGTCTGCGCCTTTCGGCATACGGTTCTGACCATGAGGCTCTTGCTGGGGAGATAGAGGATGAGATTGCCAAGCTGAAAGCCATCATCGGCGACAATATATACGGCTATGACAATGACACGTTCGCGAGCGTGATAGGGGATATGCTGCGCCGCCGCAAGGCGCGTCTCGGCACGGCGGAGAGCTGTACGGGAGGGCTGATAGCCAATAAGATAACGCAGATAGCGGGTGCTTCGGACTACTATGTGGGGGGCATGGTCAGCTATTCGAACGAGGCGAAAGTCAGGAGGCTGAACGTGAACCCGAACACGATAGAGCAGTACGGTGCGGTGTCGCGGCAGACGGCTGTGGAGATGGCGCGCGGCTGTCTGAGCTGCTATGGGGTGGACTACGCGATAGCGACAACGGGTATTGCCGGCCCCGGAGGCGGCAGCGCGGAGAAGCCCGTCGGGACTGTCTATATAGCGGTCGCAAGCAGGGACGACGTGCATTGCGAGAAGTATGTGTTCTCCACGACGCGGGTGCAGCACCAAGAGCGCACGGCGAACCAGGCACTGTTCGACCTGTGGCATTTCCTTAAAGAGAAAGAAAATTGACAGTAAGCGATTTGTGATATGTTGACCAAGATATTTAATCCGCATGTGGTGACTGTGCTCATGCTTGTATGCTCGAACTGTTTCATGACATACGCGTGGTACGGGCATCTGAAGAATATGGCAGACCGCCAATGGTGGGTGGCCGCTCTGTGCAGCTGGGGGATAGCTCTGTTCGAGTACATGATAATGGTGCCGGCAAACAGGATAGGGTTTACCGTCTATTCACTGCCGCAGTTGAAAATCATACAGGAGGTGGTGACGCTGACGGTGTTCATACCGTTTGCGGTCTTTTATCTGCACCAGCCTTTCAAGTGGGATTTCGTGTGGGCTGCGCTGTGTATGCTCGGGGCTGTGTATTTCATGTTCAGGTCATGATATGACGGGGGTGTCGAGTGTAGCGGCAGACAGCGTGTGCGGTCACATCCCGATGTGGGTGGAGGGTGTGGTGCCTGTTGATACGGTGATGTCGTTCGGTGGTGCGCGCGCGGATGGTGACGTGTTGGCACGGCTGCCGCGCGGGGTTGGGTTGTCTGACGACGTGTGGCTCTGCGTGGCATTGTTGGCTGTGCTGACGGTGTCCATGTTCCTGATGGGGCTGTATAAGCGGCAGTATCTTTTCCGCTTGCGCGGATTTATTTCCGCACCGAACAGCCGTAAGGTGGTCTACGACAAGGACTCACGCGGGGTGTGGGGTACAGTGCTGTTCTGGGTGATAGTGGTATTCGCGCACGCTGTGTTCCTGTCTATTGTGGCGGACAGGTTTGCGGGAGTAGAGGCGGTGCGGGAGTGCAGTGCGGGGTTTATCGCGGTCATGTCTGCCTGTGTGGCGGTCAGTTTTGTCATGAAATATCTGTTGTTTTTGGCGGGCGGACATATTTTTGACATTCAGGGGCGGGTTTCCTTTTTTTCAGAAGGGTATTTTATGCTGGTGTTCATTCAGGGGATAGTGCTGCTGCCGCTCTCGATGGTTGCCTTGTATGCCGCGCCGCCAGTGGATGGTGCTTCGGTGTTTGTCGGCCTGACGGTCATGATTGTAGTGGGAGTCCTTGTGGCAGTGCATGCTGTGCGGTCGTTTTTTTCCGGGGGGCTTTCTCTGTTATACATTTTTTTGTACCTTTGCACCGTGGAATATCTGCCGGTTCTGATATTCGTAAAAGCGCTTCTGACGCTTTAAGAAGAGCAACTTTTTAGGAGGGGTATAAAATTGAAAGTCAAGAGGATACTTGTTTCCCAGCCCAAGCCGGAGAGCGGTAAGTCTCCATATTACGATTTGGCTGAGAAGTATAATGTTAAGGTTGAGTTCAGGCCATTTATTAAGGTCGAACCGCTTTCTTCAAAAGAGTTTCGTGCGCAGAAAGTAAGCATAGCCGGGCATACTGCAATAGTCTTCACGTCGCGTATAGGCATAGACTGCTTTTTCTCCTTATGCAAGGAGTTGCGCGTGCCGATATCGGACGACTTGAAATATTTCTGCATATCTGAGTCTGTGGCACTGTATTTACAGAAGCATATAAATTACCGTAAGCGCAAGGTATTTTTCGGAGCGACCAACCGGCTGGCGGACATGTTTACCGTGATAAACAAGCACGACAAGGAGAAGTTTCTTTTTGTATTGCCGGAGAATAACAACGAGGATGTTATGTCCATGCTCAAAGGGTGTAACTTTTCGTACCACACGGTGATGATGTACCGTACTGTGAGCAATGATTTCGCCCCGGGCGAGGCGTTCAATTATGATATGCTGCTCTTTTTCAGCCCGCAGGGCATAGCCGCGCTGATGAAAAACTTCCCGGATTTCGAGCAGGGTGACATTGTCATAGGTTGCCTTGGTACTGCCACGGCACATGCCGTCAAGGATGCCGGGCTGCGGCTTGACATTGAGGTGCCTTCTGCCAAGTACACGTCGCTCTCTGTGGCGGTGGACGATTTCCTTAAAGAGAACCATAAGCGCAGGTAGAGCGGCGAGTGGCTGCCGATGCGCCGTAAACGACTAATCCCGAAACTGCCGTATGTGTATATCCATCGGTAGATGAGGGATTTTATTTTATATGGACACTATGCGTAGAGAGACATTCCCCAAGTGGGAACATCTGACCGGGGATAAGAGCATAGCCGGGCTTTTTAGTCGCGGCGAGGCGTTTATCGTCTTCCCGTTGCGTGTAGTGTATCTAAGGGTGGAGAGGGAGGATGCCCCGGTCAGGGTCATGTTCGCCGTTCCGAAGAGACATTTCCGCCATGCGGTGGACCGTAATCGCATGAAGAGACTCATGCGTGAAAGCTACCGTAAACAGAAGTCCGCACTGATTGAGTATGCCGAGAGCAACGGGTGTACGCTGCATGTGGCTGTCAGTTTAATTCGTCCTATGTGGCTCAGTTACGGAGATATGTATATCAAGATGGGCAAGATAATCAGGAATTTGGCGGACAGGCTTGCAGAAGGGGCAGAGGAGGCGAAGGTATGAAACGCAGTGATGTCGCGGGTGTCATACGCCACATAGTTGTGGAACTGCTGCTGTTGCCTGTCTATTTTTACCGCAAGTTTATCTCTCCTATGTTGCCGCCCTCTTGCCGTTTCACCCCTACATGTTCGCAGTATGCTGTCGAGGCACTCAAAAAGCATGGCCCGATAAAGGGTACATGGCTCACGGTGAAGCGTCTGTTGCGCTGCCACCCGTGGGGAGGCTCTGGATATGACCCTGTGCCGTGAAGTTGTTTCCCATCTTTGTCTTGCTATCCAATTTCTGAGGATAGCCAAATCTTATTTCCCTGCTGAGACGCGTGTATGTGTATGATTTTCGCTATCTTTGTGCTATTGCACAGGATAGGAAAACGGTTCGGCAAATTCCTAATGAGCCTGCTGCTCTTATTTCCTAATGGCCTGTTATTATGGTTAAAATAGACATGTGATGGGGCGTAGCGTCATTTGTCATATCTTTGAATTCCATGCTATTGATTGTATGTACTATGTCTTGATATCTGTTCGCTATGCAAGAAGATAAGTTGCCATTTTCCGCCCTTGTGGACAGGATGTTTAGTTCTCAGTTGGCGGTATGGGATATAGCGGAACGCAACTACACCGCTCTCGCGTCAGTGCAGACGCGGGAGTTTCCGTTCGACGGTTTTTCCGTGTATGTCCAGTTCAATACGTCGCGCATACTCTCTTCTGGTGCCAAGGTCGATGCGGCATCAGTAGCGTCGCGCCCTTGTTTTCTGTGTGCAGACAACCGTCCGAAGGAGCAGTCTGTGGTCGAGTGGGGTAAGTATGAGATTCTTGTGAACCCGTATCCCATATTCCGGCCGCATCTGACTATTGCGCGTAAAGGGCATCTCCCGCAGGAGATAGAACCGTACATCCACGACATGTTTTCTTTGGCTGCTGAATTGCCTGACTACGCGCTGTTTTACAACGGGCCGCGCTGCGGGGCATCTGCGCCTGACCACATGCACTTTCAGGCTGTGCGGGCTGATGTGCTGCCTGTCGTGAACGACTATATCTCGTTGAAACAGAAGAATGCCTCCCTGTACGACAGGACGGGGCGGGCGGTTACATACACCGTGCGGGGCTATCTGCGCACGCTTTTCTGTATAGAGTCTTCGCATGCCGATGCCCTTGGGATAGCCTTCATGAAACTGTATAACATGCTGATTACTGAGCCGTTGGTTGAGCCGATGATGAATGTTGTCTGCCTGTGGCGTAGTGGGTGCTGGTATCTGTTCGTATTCCCGCGTGCCGCATTCCGCCCGTGGCAATATTCTGCTGATGATGAGGGCGCACGCCTGCTCATAAGCCCCGCTACGGTAGAGATGTCCGGTGTGATGATTACCCCGCTGCGTGAGCACTTTGAGCGTCTAACTGTTGCTGACATAGCGGACATATATTCTCAGGTATCGTTGAAATTATGATTGGCGGAAGTTATGGGCATCAGTAGACGTAAGGATGAATGGCAGTCGGAGATTAAGGATGTGTCCAAACTGTATGTCCCCGATGCTGAGATGTTTGACATGGGCAGTGCGGATGCTGTGCTGCCCAGACTTGATGCTGAACCGGAGATAAGCGTGGGCATAATGAGCGGAGAGCGTATATCGTTCTCCTTTGATGGTGACTACACATGCCGTCAGACGGGGGAGAGTCTTCCTTCCGGGGACTATGAGGTCTGCGCCGATGGAGACGGCATCTTATTCTGCGGCGTGCGCTGTGGCGAACTGCTCTTCTCGCCCTCAGAAGCGCAATCCTGTATGTCGCCGCACGGCTCATTCTCGCTCGATGGGGTGACCATTGGCGTTGGTTTCCATTGGCAACGCTCTGAGTGGCAGTGTTTCAAGGGGCAGTTAAGGTTCATCGCTGACCGTGGGCGTGTTGTCGCCGTTAATCTCCTCCCTGTCGAGGCCTATCTGTACAGCGTAATATCCTCCGAGATGTCCTCCCTCTCGTCGCTTGAACTGTTGAAAGCCCATGCGGTCATATCGCGTTCGTGGCTGCTCGCTCCCATGCTGAACAAGGGAGGACAGGAGCATAGTTCGTTATCTCACGTCTCTGACAATGAGGTTATAAGGTGGTACGGGCGCGATGCGCATGAGCTGTTCGATGTCTGCGCCGATGACCATTGCCAACGTTATCAGGGCATCACGCGGGTGCACTCGGAAAATGTCTGGGAGGCCGTGCGCCTCACGGCAGGGCAGGTACTGGCTTACAATGGTGAGGTCTGCGATGCGCGTTTCTCAAAATGCTGCGGTGGTGTCACTGAGCGGTTCGGGAGCTGCTGGGACGATGCCGTGCCTCACGGCTATCTCACTCCCGTACATGACTCCGCCGGACAGGCTGCTGTTCCCGATTTGACTGACGAAGAAAACGCCCGCCGTTGGATACTCTCCTCGCCCGAAGCCTTCTGCAATACCGCTGATGCGAAGATACTCTCCGAGGTTCTCAATGGCTATGACCGTGAGACGGCCGACTTCTTCCGTTGGCGCGTATCCTATTCGCAGGCGGAGCTGTCTGAACTCGTTTGCCGTCGTTCAGGCATTGATTTCGGCGTGGTGACCGGCCTCGTGCCTCTTGAACGCGGGGCATCTGGGCGCATAGTCCGCTTGAAGGTAGTGGGGGAGAAGCGCACAGTCGTCGTGGGCAAGGAGTTGGAGATACGCCGATGGCTCTCGCCCTCGCATCTTTACAGTTCGGCGTTTGTTGTCGACCGCATTCCCGACGGCGGTTTCGTCCTATCCGGTGCGGGCTGGGGGCACGGTGTCGGGCTGTGCCAGATAGGGGCTGCCGTCATGGGCAGCCGTGGTTACTCTTATGAAGACATATTGTCCCACTATTTCCCCGGCGCATCGCTGACAACGCTCTATTAGCCTCGCCGCTCTATTCCCCCTTGGTGCTGTAATATTTTAAGTAAACAATAAACCTGACGTTACTATGGAAAACCGTTCTCCTTGGAGGTGGATACCGTCGCTCTATTTCGCGCAGGGCATACCCTATGTGGTGGCCATGACAGTAGCCGTTATAATGTACAAACGCCTCGGCATATCCAATACAGACATTGCGCTCTACACCTCGTGGCTCTATCTCCCGTGGGTGATAAAGCCCTTTTGGAGCCCGTTCGTAGACATCATAAAGACCAAACGGTGGTGGATTGTGACCATGCAGCTGCTCATCGGCGCAGGCTTCGCCGCCGTGGCATTCCTTCTGCCGCTTCCCCTCTTTTTCCAGTCCACGCTGGCCGTACTGTGGCTCATAGCCTTCAGCTCGGCCACTCACGACATAGCCGCGGACGGCTTCTACATGCTGGCACTCTCCTCCGGCGAACAGTCCTTCTTCGTCGGCATACGCAGCACCTTCTACCGCCTTGCGATGATTGCCGGGCAGGGGCTGCTGATTATAGTCGCCGGCGCGCTCGAAGCGGCCACTGGCCCTGACCCTCTGCACATGCAGGTTGTCGTGTCGCGCGATGCCCCGCTCTCGGCTGCGCACTTGCCCTCCGCCCCCTGCTCCGCTACTGACAGCGGCGGGGTCTCCCTTCTCGCCTCTCACGACAGACTGCTAATCCCCTCTACACCCATAACGGCCGACGCTCTCGACTCCATGCGCAGCATTGTCGACGGCAGCAATGTGGCAAACGGCTTTGTCGCCCCCCCTGAGACGGCAGCCGTGGCGGACGGAAGCGATGGCAGTTGGTGGACGCGCATCGTCTCCATACCCTTGAAACGCTCCTTGCAGGCGGCCTTGGGCGTAAAGCCTTCCCGGCCCATCTCCGCCCTGTCGGGCAATGCCGCCGTAGCCGCCCTGCGCCTCAACCGCCCCCCCGCCGACGGCGAACGCATGCTCGTCAACATTTCCTTGGACGGCGGCTCGCGCGACATACGGCTGCTCTCCTCCGACCGCCTTGCCTTCGACCAAAGCAATTGGGACAAACCCGCCTACCTCCTCTTCTCCTACGACACCCGCCTGACGGGCGATGCCGAAGCCTCATTCAAAATATCATCGGGCAACATACCCCTCGCGTGGTCAGTCACATTCCTCCTCCTCGCCGCCCTCTTCATAGCCCTCTTCCTCTACCACCGTTGCGCCCTGCCGCGTCCCCTCTCCGACGCAGCCGTGGCTGGCCGCTCCCCCTCCGGCATAATAAAGGATTTCGTAGGCACATTTGTCTCCTTCTTCCGCAAGCCCGGCATAGGCATCGCCATAGCCTTCATGCTCCTCTACCGTCTGGCTGAGGCCATGCTCGTCAAGATGACCTCACCCTTCCTCCTCGACGCCCGTGAGATGGGCGGCCTCGCCCTCTCCACCGCACAGGTCGGCATAGTCTACGGCACAGTCGGTGTCATAGCACTGACGCTCGGCGGCATACTCGGCGGCATAGCCGTATCGCGCCGCGGACTGAAATTCTGGCTTTGGCCCATGGCACTCTCCATCACGCTCCCCAACGTGGCCTACCTCCTCCTCGCATGGTTCCTGCCCGACAGCTTCCTGCTGATAAACATAGCCGTCGCCATAGAGCAGTTCGGCTACGGGTTCGGCTTCACAGCCTACATGCTCTACCTTATATATATATCCGAGGGCACGCACAAGACCGCGCACTACGCCCTCTGCACAGGCTTCATGGCGCTCGGCATGATGCTGCCCGGCATGATAGCCGGCTGGCTGCAGGAGGCCGTCGGCTACCAGAACTTCTTCATCTGCGTCATGCTCTGCACCCTGCCCACCCTGCTCCTCATCCCCTTCATAAAAGTAGACCCCGCGTTCGGCCGCAAGGACAGTTAAGCCTTTCCCCTCCCCGCCACAGTACCTCCGCCCGTACATCTCCGAGGCAATTTCCCAGCCTTCACCCGTAGCAATTCAAGCATAACATCACGAAGGCGGCGTCCACTCCGGATGCCGCTTTCCCTTTTAAGTGGCAGTTCAAAATTAATTGTATATCTCTTGCAGGCTATTTTGCAGCCATTTTCTTTTCGCGCAAACGGGAGCATAGCGGGCTATGTGACCGTTAAGCGGGAAGAAAAGAGCGCAATA
>CALUOH010000066.1 GCA_944322025.1 uncultured Bacteroidales bacterium
ATCGATACTGCCGGGGCGGCGCACTATGCCGATGCCGAGATAGGCGCGGTGGAGGAGCGAGACCCGATGGAGAGGCGCATAGCGGGGAGCGACCTGAAAGAGAAGATGCTCAACAATCTGGCGGACAACAACGTGCTGAGCCAGAAGGGGCTGATAGAGATGTTCGACGCATCGATAGGACGTTCGACTGTGCTGATGCCGTTCGGCGGGCGCACGCAGCAGACAGAGACGCAGGTGAGCGTGCAGAAGCTGCCTGTGGGCGACGGCATTACCAATACGGCAAGCATCATGGCCTACGGCTATAACCCATATATCGCCGAATGGAGCCCGTATCACGGCGCGGCTTATGCTGTGGTGGAGGCGTGTGCGAAAGTCGTGGCCGCCGGGGCGCGGTTCGACAGGATGAGGTTCTCCTATCAGGAGTATTTTGAGCGTATGCACAACGCGAAGTCGTGGGGCAAGCCGCTGGCGGCACTGCTCGGTGCGCTGAAGATGCAGGAGGCTCTGAAACTGCCGTCGATAGGAGGAAAGGACTCCATGAGCGGGACGTTCCAGGATATAAACGTGCCACCCATGCTGATGGCGTTCGGCATAACGACTATGGATGCGCGGACAGTGATTTCCCCGGAATTCAAGGCTGCGGGACACAACATCTATGTCGTGCGCCACAGGCCGACGGCGAACCATATGCCTGACACAGAGCAGTTGAAACGGAACTGGACGTTCGTGAGCGACGTGATAGCGGACGGACGTATAGTGGCGGCCTATGCCGTGGGCTTCGGCGGAGTGGCCGAGGCTGTCGCGAAGATGGCGTTCGGAAACAGGATAGGCGCGGAGCTGGTCATCACGGAAAATGATTTGTTCTGCTATTCGTATGGTTCGATAGTGATTGAGACAGCCGCCAGTGTGGACTACGGATGTGCGGAACTGATAGGCCATACGGCAGAAGCTGATAGTCTGACAGTCAACGGAGTAGAGATGCCGCTCGATGTGCTGTACCGTGCCAACACGGAGAAATTCACCACGGTGTACCCCGACAGGGGAGTTAACCGTGCATCGGTCATGACAATGGAGACGGAGAGACGCGAGTTCAGATATAAAGGTGCAAGAGTGGAGCACCCGATAGCATATCTGCCCGTATTCCCCGGCACGAACTGCGACTACGACACGGCCAAGGCATTCCGCACCGCCGGGGCGGAGGTGACGACTTCGGTGTTCTGCAACCTTGACAGTGAGGCCATTGCACGTTCGATAGAGGAGATGAGGGAGAAGATAGCGGCGTGTCACATCTTTGTGCTGAGCGGCGGTTTCTCGTCTGGCGATGAGCCGGACGGGTCGGGCAAGTTTATTGCCAACGTATTGAACAATAAGGTAATAGCGGAGGAGATACACAGGCTGATAGACCGTGGCGGCCTGATACTCGGCATCTGCAACGGTTTTCAGGCTCTTGTCAAGTCAGGCCTGCTCCCATACGGGCGGCTCGGCATGGTGACCAAAGAGAGCCCGACGCTGTTCAGGAACGATGTGAACAGGCATATATCGCAGATGGTCACAACGAGGGTGTCATCGGTCAATTCGCCGTGGCTCTCGTCATTCGAGACAGGCGAGAAGCACGCGATAGCCGTGAGCCACGGCGAGGGCAAGTTCGTCGTGAGCGAGGAGCTTGCAAAAGAGCTGTTCGTCAACGGTCAGGTGGCGTTCCAGTATGTGGACCTGCAGGGCAATGTGACGGCGGAAGCCCCGTATAACCCGAACGGATCGAGCTATGCCATAGAGGGCATAGTGAGCCGCGACGGCCAGATACTCGGCAAGATGGGTCACACGGAGCGTTACGAGGAAAATCTGTTCAAGAACATCAGCGGCAACAAGGTGCAGCCGATATTCAGAAATGCGGTGGAATATTTCAGGAAAGGGTGCTGAATTCTCCCGGTGCTTAGTGCCGTATGTCCGCATATCAAAGGGGGAAGGCTGGCTAAAATGGAATATCAAATGACTATGAAAGAGGATTATAAGATAGACGAAAAGGGTATGCCCATGACCGAGATGCTGTATGAGGGCAAGGCCAAGCAGGTGTTCGCCACGGGCAATCCGGAGGTCATAATCATACATTACAAGGATGACGCATCGGCCTATAACGGCATCAAGCGCGCCCAGATAGCGAACAAGGGGGAGTGGAACAACAAAATCTCGTCCATCATCTATGAGCGTCTGGAGAAAGAGGGCATAAAAACCCATTTCATAAGGAGGATAGACGACCGTAACCAGTTGTGCAAACGGGTCAAGGTCATACCGATAGAGGTGATCGTGCGCAACCGGGCGGCTGGTTCGATGGCACGCCGTCTCGGATTGCCCGAGGGGATGCAGCCGAAGAACACCATCTATGAGTATTGCTACAAGAACGATGAGCTGAATGACCCGCTGATTAATGAACATCACGCGGTGGCTCTCGGCATCTCGACATACGAAGAACTCGACGAGATACACGGCATCACGGAGCGCATCAACTGCCTGCTGACGGAGATGTTCGCCCGTATCGGGGTCACGCTTGTAGACTTCAAGATAGAGTTCGGCAGGACGGCGGACGGCACATTGGTACTGTCGGATGAGTTGAGTCCGGACACGTGCCGCCTGTGGGATGCGGATACGCAGGAGAAACTTGACAAAGACCGTTTCCGCAGAGACCTTGGCCGTGTGGGCGAGGCGTACAACGAAATATTGAGCAGGCTGAGCCGCCTTGACTGAGAGGGACAGCCGGTGCAACAGTAACCATATAACATACAGAAGACAGAAGTATATGAAGACATTGACAGCTACGGAGTACAATTTTCCGGGACAGACGAAAGTATATCACGGCAAGGTGCGTGATGTTTACACGATAGGAAAGGAGACACTTGTGATGGTGGCCACTGACAGGATTTCGGCATTCGACGTGGTACTGCCGAAAGGAATACCGTTCAAGGGGCAGATACTTAACCAGATAGCGGCAAAATTCCTTGACGCGACCACAGACATTTGCCCTAACTGGAAAAGGGCTACGCCAGACCCGATGGTGACTGTCGGCGCGGCGTGCGAGGGTTTCCCGGTGGAGATGATTGTGCGCGGCTACCTTTGCGGCAGTGCGTGGAGGGCATATAAGAACGGCGTGAGGGAGATATGCGGGGTGAAGATACCCGACGGCATGAAAGAGAACCAGAAGTTCGAGACCCCTATCATCACCCCGACCACGAAGGCCGAGCAGGGAATGCACGATGAGGACATTTCAAAGGAGGAGATTATCCGTCAGGGGCTTGTGAGCGCGGAGGATTATGCCGTGCTTGAGAAATACACCCTCGCGCTGTTCGAGCGCGGCACGAAGATGGCCGCAGAGCGCGGTCTCATACTGGTAGACACGAAATATGAGTTCGGCAAGCACAACGGGGAGATATATCTGATGGACGAGATACACACTCCGGATTCGAGCCGCTATTTCTATGCGGAGGGCTACGCAGAGCGTTTCGCGAACGGCGAGCCGCAGCGTCAGCTGTCGAAGGAGTTTGTGCGCGAGTGGCTTATGGAGAACGGTTTCCAAGGCAAGGAGGGGCAGGCTGTACCCGAGATGACGGAAGCCGTGGTGAACGGCATAAGCGAAAGGTATATAGAACTCTATGAGCATATCACCGGAGAGAAGTTCGTCCCGGCGGAAGATGGGGGCGAGCACCTGAAAGAGCGCATAGAGAAGAACGTACTGGCGTATTTGAACAAGTGATTTCCGCACGGATGGACAATCAGGATAACATAATGTCGGCGGACGGGCGCGAACTGCACGAGGAGTGCGGCGTGTTCGGCGTGTTCGGCGTGGAAGACGCGGCAAACCTGACCTACTACGGGCTGCACGCATTGCAGCACAGGGGACAGGAGGCGTGCGGCATAGTCCGTGTGGACGAGAACAGGGAGTTCAAGAGAGTGAAAGGCGAAGGGCTTGTCACCGAGGTGTTTAACGAGAAGAACCTTGCGGCACTCGGCAGCGGAGACATGGCGATAGGCCATGTGCGCTACACAACGGCAGGCGGAGGGGGCATAGAGAACGTGCAGCCATTCCTGTTCCGTCACCATACGGGTAACTTTGCGCTTGCTCATAATGGTAATTTGGTCAATTCAAAAGAGTTGTCCCGTTATTTGGAAGATGGGGGCAGCCTTTTCCAGTCGACCTCCGACAGTGAACTCCTCGCGCACCTCATTAAGAAAGACCGAGGTGACAAGCACAGGATACACAATATAGTCGATGCGCTGAACATGATAGAGGGTGCGTTCGCTTTCCTCATCATGACGGCCAACAAACTGTATGTCTGCCGAGACAAATACGGGTTACGTCCGGTGTCGATAGGAAAGCTGAATGGCGGTTATGTGGTGAGTTCGGAGACCTGCGCCCTCGATGTGGTGGGGGCGGAGTTCGTGCGCGATGTGGAGCCGGGAGAGATAGTTATAATAGACAGGGAGGGACTGCACTCGGTGCATTACTCGCAGTTCAAGAGGCACTATATGTGCGCTATGGAGTATGTCTATTTCGCACGTCCGGACAGTGATATAGAGGGCGTCAATGTACATGCGTACAGAAAAGAGTCGGGGCGGCTGCTCTATCGGGAAGCCCCGGTGGACGCGGACATCGTGATAGCCGTTCCGGATTCGAGTGTCAGCGCGGCGATAGGGTACAGCGAAGAGAGCGGTATCCCGTATGAGATGGGACTCGTGAAGAACCGCTATGTGGGGCGGACGTTCATACAGCCAAGCCAGGAACTGAGGGACAAGGGGGTGAGAATGAAGCTCTCCGCCGTGCGTTCGATAGTGAAAGGCAAGCGTGTGGTGATGATAGACGACTCGATAGTGCGCGGTACGACATCGCGACGCATAGTCACCTTGCTGAAAGAGGCAGGGGCTGTGGAGGTGCATGTGCGCATAGCATCACCGCCGTATTCGCACCCGTGCTTTTACGGGGTCGATACCGCGACATACGATGAGCTGATAAGTTCGCGCCTGAGCGTGGAGGAGCTTTGCAAGAAGATAGGCGCGGACTCACTTGTATTCCTTTCGGAAGAGGGGCTATACAAGTCGGGCAACAGAAAGGAGCTTTGCACTGCCTGTTTCTCGGGCAGGTATCCGACTGCGCTGTACGGCAGCATGGAGGATGTGTACAAAGAGGGCAAGTTTTGAGACACGCCCGTAACGCATTAGTATATACAAACAACAGATAATCGATTTATGGCAGAGAGTTATGAGAAGGCCGGAGTTAACTTGGAGGCCGGATATGAAGTCGTAAGACGTATAAAAAAACATGTGGCATCGACTGCGCGTTCCGGAGTGATGGGCAATATTGGCGCGTTCGGGGGGATGTTCGACCTCGCGTCGCTTAACATCAAAGAGCCGATACTGGTGAGCGGCACGGACGGTGTGGGCACAAAGCTGAAACTGGCGTTCTCCATGGACAAGCATGACACGATAGGCATAGACGCAGTGGCGATGTGCGTGAATGATGTGCTGGCGCAGGGTGCAGAGCCGCTGTTTTTCCTCGACTATGTGGCGGTAGGCAGCAACGAGCCAGCCAAGATAGAGGGCATTGTGGCGGGAGTGGCAGAGGGTTGCCGTCAGGCAGGATGTGCCCTCATCGGCGGCGAGACAGCCGAGATGCCGGGAATGTATGAGGAGGGGGAGTATGACATAGCGGGCTTCACATGCGGTGTTGTTGAGAAGTCGAAGCTGATAGACGGCTCTAAGGTAAAGGTGGGCGATGTGCTTGTCGGGATATCGTCAAGCGGCGTGCATTCCAACGGTTACAGCCTTGTACGCAAGATTGTGGCGGATGCAGGGCTTGACCTGAATAAGGTATATCCCGAACTTGACGGAGGGAAAAAGCTGGGCGAGGTGCTGCTCACCCCGACAAAGATATATGTCAAACAGGTGCTTGACGTGATACGCAACTGCGATGTACACGGCATAAGCCACATTACAGGCGGAGGTTTCGATGAGAATATACCGCGCATACTTTCAGATGGGCAGGGCATAGAGGTGACGGAGGGGAGCTGGGAGATACTGCCTGTGTTCCATTTCCTTGAGAAGTACGGCAAGGTGGCTCACCGGGAGATGTTCAACATATACAATATGGGCATCGGCATGGTGATTGCCATGGACGAGAGGGAGGCGCGGAAAGCGATAGAGATATTGGAGAGGCACGGTGAGCGGGCTCAGGTGATAGGGCGAGTGACCGACAAGGAGGGCGT
>CALUOH010000067.1 GCA_944322025.1 uncultured Bacteroidales bacterium
ATGACCGACGGCAGTATGGCATATAGCATTGCCGACAATCTGGAGCAGCGAGCGCAGTGCATAACTTGTTGTTATTGCACTGCCGAGACGTGACAGATTGCAGCGGAGCTAGATGCATCCTATCTTGCGTGCTTCGGCACGCAAAGATACTCAGATAAAACACAGCAGCAGACTTATTCGACAGATTGCAGCGGAGCTAACCGCATCCTATCTTCGTGCGTTAGCACAAAGATAGCGAAAGGTGAGCGCAATGGCAACAAACTTGTTTGATTGCCTTTGCCGAACCGCATCCTATCTTGTGTGCGACAACACACAAAGATAAGGAAAGGTGAGCGCAAAGCCAATCTTACATAAGCTTGTTTGAGAACAGCCGAACCGCATCCTATCTTGTGTGCGCCAAGCACACAAAGATAAGGCAAACCAAGTGCAATACAATCAAGTCTACTTGAATTGTATTGCCGATTTGAAGCCTACCTTGTTAACCCCACCCCATCAATACACCTGAATCAAGCCAAAAACAAAAAAACAAATGCTTCCCAGGCCCTCCACCAATCCTAAATTAAGGTTAAAAACACGTACTCTCGAGCCAACGGCTACGGACACACTCCGAAGCCTCTCGCCACCTCCCGCGAAAGAAAAACAGGAAAAGATGCGCCACCGGTTTCCCATTCGCCCCACAACACCTCTCCCTTCCCGGCATCCCGCACATCAAAATGGAATACCACGTACATTTCTCCCGTGCCGCGCAGCCGTAGCATTAAAAGGACAAAGAAGCAAAGCAACGTTTTTTGTTTAATAGCAACCTCACCGGCAACCTGCCTTTAACAATCAACCACAATACGAATACACAAACAACATATCTACAAAACTCCAAAAGTTAAATATGAAGAAACCGTGAATTTTTCCCGTCGAAATATTGTTCAAAATAGAATAAAGCACTACCTTTGCACTGTGTTTTTCATGGTATTAGATTTAAGGTTAATAAAAGATTGAGGTAGCCGTGAGGCTGCCCTTTCTTGTTTTACAGACGAAAGGTAATTTCACTGTATAGGGAATAAGGTAAAAAGGATATGGCTGATACGTGCGTTGACACTGTCGCGCGGCGGCCATAAAAAAAGCAGGACTTCTTCAAGCCCTGCTTTTTTCATTTCATCACAGCCTCATCGACCACCGTCAATACTCCGTAATAGTCGAGAATATCTTCCAGAATGCGTTCGTCAGATAAGCCTGCACACTGCCCTCCGGAACTTTAAGGGTACATTCGAGTGATGTCTCCTCACAGAGCGGCCCGTCGAGTGACGGCGGATTGACAGCGTCAATCACTATCCGTTTTATGTTCTTGCTCCCCTTGAACACATCCGCGCCCATGGACACTACACCCTCCGGCAGGACAACCTCCGACACGCCCGTTATGCCTGCGAATGCCTCGGTATCTACATGCGTGACTGTCTTCTCCACAATGAACTTGCCGTTCTGGCGTGCCGTAGGATACTGCATCAGTACCGTCTTCTCTTTGTCATATAGAGCACCGCCTACCGAAACATAATATTCGTTGTCCTTCTTCACATTGATGTTGCCAAGCTTCTTGCACCCTGCAAATGCACATTCGCCTATTTCGGTAACCGCCGGAGATATGTTCATAGAGCTTATGCCCGAACCGTAAAAGGCATATTTGCCTATCGACGTAACCTTCTCGGAGAGGTTTACTCGCGGAAGCAGCTCACAGCCGTAGAATGCGTAATCACCTATCTTTGTAACCTTCTCCGGGATTGCAATCCTCTTCATCCCCTTGAACCCGTAGAACGCATAGTCCGGTATCGCCTCTAACTTCTCGTCAAGCGTGACCGACATAACTGCCGGACAATTGTTGAACGCCGTGACCACGGAGTCACCCATGACAGTCGAAGTGCTCACACAGTTGAGCGCATAAAACTCTATCTCTTTCAACGAAAGGCATTTCCCGAATGCGTTGCCGCCTATACTTGTCACCCCCTTGGGTATGAGCAGGCTTTTAAGGTTGGTAGAACCGTAAAAGATATATTCCGGCAGCGTCTCCACCTTCTTGCCGATTAGGATTGTCTTGATAGACGGACAGTTAAATGCAGGGATGACACTGTCCTCAGTGACTGTCATGGCATTGGTACAGCGTATCGCATTATAGTTGACAGTCTCCAGCCTCTTGCACTCGGCAAACGCACCGCCTCCTATGTTAGTGACATTCTCCGGGATAGTCAGTTCTGCCAGAGCGGCGCAGTTGTAGAACGCAAACGCCCCTATCCTCGTGACGTTCTTCGGAATAGTCAGCTTCGATATACCGGAGCAGCCGTAGAACAGATAATCGGGGATAGTCTCCACCTTACTGCCGAACGACACGGACTCTATATCCTCATTATTGAACGCCGGTATCACCACTCCGTCCACCATCTGCATCACGTTCGTGCACTTCACTGCGTTGAACACTACGCTTTCAAGGCTTGTACATCCGCGGAATGCATCGCCGCCTATCGACACTACATTCTCCGGGATGACCACCTTTTTCAGCGCGGAGCAGTCGGCGAACGCCATATTGCCGATACGCTCCACACTCGCAGGGAGGTTAAGCACCGAGAGCCGGCGGCAACCGTAGAAAGCCCTGTCGGGAATGCTCTTGACACCATTGCCTATGTTCACGGTAGTAATGGACTGAGTGCCGAACGCCGACACTGCACCGCCAGTCTCTGCCGTAGTCACGTTTGTACATGCCGCAGCATTGAAGTTTATCACATCAAGGTTGGCACAGTCGTCAAACGAATGTCCACCTATCGTGGTAACGCTGGCCGGGATAGTCAGCTTCTTCAGGTTCTCACAGCCGGAAAGCAGATAGTCCGGTATCACCTCCACGCTGTCGCCGAACACCATATCCGTCAGCGCGGCGCATTTCAGGAATGCCGGTATATGCAGTGTGCCCTCGACCTTGCTTGCCCCCGTACAGCGCACTGCATCGAAATATACGGTATTGAGGTTGTCGCACCCCGCAAAGGCGCGGCCTCCTATCGTGGTAACATTCTTGGGTATCGTTATGGTTTTCAGTGAAGAACAATTGAGGAACGCGTTCTCGCCTATGGTCTGCAACGCATCGGAGAGCGTTATGTTCACCAGCCCCGAACAATTGGCGAAGGCGTTATCCGGGATATTCTTCACATCCTCGGCAAATACTACAGTGGTTATCGAGGCGTTCTCGAATGCCGGTTGCAGCTGTCCCTTCTCCATTGTCGCCGCATTGGTGCAGTACACCGCGCCGAAGTTGACCGTAGAAAGGTTCGAGCACCCCTTGAATGCATGTCCGCCTATCGTGGTAACGCCCGACGGTATCTCCACGCTCTGCAAGCTCATACAGCCATAGAATGCCGCATTGCCTATCGTCTTTATGTTCTCGGTGAAAGTCACATTGGTAAGGCCCTTGCAGCCCCAGAAAAGGTAACTCGGAACATCCTCCACCTTATTGCCGAACACCACTGTGGTGATTGATGCGTTGTCGAATGCCGGAAGTACCGACTCTCCAGACATGGAGAATGACGTTGTACAGTGTGCCGCATTGAAATTGACCGAAGTGAGATTGGGGCACTCTCTGAACGCGCCGCCGCCTATGCGCGTCACACTCTCAGGAATGGTTATGGTCGACAGGCCTTTACAGCCCCAAAAAGCATAGTCGGGGATAGATGTGACAAGCGGGCCTATCTCCACCACCGACACCGATGTGTTCATGAACGCAGGCACATTTTTGCCGTTAAGGTTACTCGCTGCGGAAAGACAGTTGGCTGCGTTGAACACTATCTTCGTTATGCCGGTGCAGTCGTAAAACGCGCCGCCGCCTATCTTCTTCACATTCTCCGGAATGGTGACCTCTTTGATGCCCGCGCAGCCCCAAAAGGCATAGTCCGGTATATTGAGCACCTTGTCTCCGAAGACAAGGTTGGTGATTGACTTGCAGTCCTCAAAGGCGGCGTATGTCTTACCCCCCTTCTGCTCTGCGGCCGACACACAGTTTATCGCGTTGAAGTTCACCTGTGACAGCGACACGCATCCGCGGAAAGCATGGCCGCCTATGCGGGTGACCTTCTCCGGGATGGTAACCCCCGTAAGGTTCTTGCACTCAGCAAACGCGTTTCCTCCTATGGACGAGACCGTGTATGTCTGGCCGTCATACGTCACCTCCTCTGGTATCACCACCGTGCCCGAATACTCATCGGCCACCTCGCTGTATGTCTTCCCTTTGAAAGTCACCTCAGCAACACCGTTCTTCTCGTCTATGTTATACCATATTTCCACCCCTTGGGCATTAGGGATAGAGACCGGCTCAGCAAAAACCGCAGCCGCTACACAGCAGATGACAACAAGCGAAGATAAAAGTCTTTTCATAAATCAAGATTAAGGTTATACTATATAATTACTTCATTTTCATTTGGTTACCATAACATCACACACCGTCGACCGTTTCTCGATGACGACTGGTACTGTCGGCTCAGGCCGCCCGTGCGCAACGCGCAATCGACCCTCCAAAGTTACTAAAAGTTATATATCCAACGCGCAACGCGGCACTAATTTTTTTCACCGCGCCCGCACGGCATCTCTCCTCCCCACGTAAACGGAAAAAGGTACGGGGCCAAACAGCTGACATTTGACTCCATACCTTATACATGATACCCCTGCACGGCCACTTGTGGCAGACACCCCGCACGCACACCCACGGCTATGCCCGCCCCTCTGTGCCACTGCAATTACCTCATCTTCTCCGCATCCTTGACAAACGTGGCGAGCCCTTTGTCCGTAAGAGGGTGATTGAGCAGCCCCAATATCGCGCTCAGCGGGCATGTAGCCACATCCGCCCCCGCACGGAGGCACTCTATGATATGCTGCGTGTGGCGTATGGATGCCGCAAGCACTTGGGTCTTATATCCATAAGTACGGAACACGCTCACTATGTCCGCCACAAGAGCCACACCGTCCGAGCATATATCGTCCAGACGGCCCACGAACGGCGACACGTAAGTCGCGCCCGCCTTCGCGCCAAGCAACGCCTGCCCCACTGAGAACACCAGTGTACAGTTGGTGGCCACGCCCTTGGTAGAGAAATACTTGACCGCCTTAATGCCCTCTTTCGTGCAGGGCAGCTTGACAGTTATCTGCGGATTGATGGCCGCAAGAGCCTCCCCCTCGCGCACCATACCATCATAGTCCGTGGCGAACACCTCCGCGCTCACGCTGCCGCCCTTGACGATATTACAGATATCTGCATAACGCTGGAATATCTCTTTCTCTCCCTTGATGCCCTCTTTCGCCATAAGCGACGGGTTAGTCGTTACTCCGTCGAGAACACCCAAATCATTAGCCTCCCTGATTTGTTCAAGGTTGGCCGTGTCAATAAAAAACTTCATATACGATAAAAATTAACCTTCACAATCAACACACTGCTCCGCCCCCCTGCATCACATGCCAAACCACACACCAACGCCCGCCATCATCCCCACACCCGCACCCCTTAACAAGGAGACACCAATTTTACAGGCGCAAAGATAGTGAAAATCGAGCGCAGTGCATATGCAAAACTAATGTTTTGCATTACATTATGATGTGCCGTAGCATGACATGTGCCTCGGCACAATGGCAGGATATGGTACTGCATATTGTAATGACAGACAGCGGTCTGGCATGTAGCACGGCCAAGATGCATCCTATCTTGTATTGCTAAATACAAAGATACTCCTTTTCCGTGGATTTAACATAAACCCGGCACAAGAAAAATCTCGCCTCCCCCCTCGCACACTATCCTCTTTCCACAAACCGGCACACACCGTCAAGTCGTCAAACACACATCGATCTCCGCATGCCCACTCTTACCGTACACTGCCAGACCCTCATAACCCGCTGTAACACTGACCATTCGGCTACCTCCAGCCAGCTCGCCGCTACCATCCCACTACCCTCAACCAAGCCATCCGCTCTTTTCTCGCTTGATTGTACACAAAACTATCATAAATGGACGCTCATCGTCCCGATACATGTTTTATCCACTCACCACCCTCACACACACATCAGAACGCGGACAAAAGAAAAAGGAGAGACCCGCAGGCCTCTCCCTCTTCCATCCAACTATAATCTAAGCAACAAATATTATTCTCTCAATCTCGGACAGCAGGCACAAACCCATGCACCCCGTTCCTCAGTCCCGGACGGACTACATCCACATACTGCGCCTCATGGTCTTTCATCATCACCCTGAACGTCACCACATTCGGATAAGTTCCAAGCACATCGCTCATGTCAAACGAACAGGCTCCCGTACTGTTGCCCCTGTCCCCGCCCGAACGGTACATTATATATAAGTCGAGCACCTCGGTACGCACGTCCACCATCGTACTGTCCGGACATACCGCCTCAAACTTCCGCCGCTCCGCGTCGCTCTCATCAACGGAATACATCATGTTCAGATACTTCCCCGAACACCAGAAAGCATCTGGCGTAACCTCATCGCTCTCCGCCAGCATACCCTCCGGCACTTGACCCATACGTATAGCCGACACATACACCTCCTGCACATCCATCAGGTCAACCATGACGGTATCGCCCGCATCGCCTAATATATTGAAATACAGCAGATAGCGACTCGTATCGTTCAGATGGAAATCGTCCCTGTAACTCGAATACACCCTAAGGCTGAGGCTGTCATCCGTCATAAAACAGCAGTTCCCCGCCTCGTCCGGCCTGTAATATGCAATCGTACTGTATATGTCGTCGGGTGGCAGACTATCTTCTGGCGCCGCGCACCCTCCCGACAGCAACACTATCCCCAACAACATGAAGACGGAGACCGTCACATACCCCACTGCTCTGACTGCTCTATTTCTCATCGTACCCTATAAAGATTTCATGTTTCGGATATATGATGCTGCGCTGCTATGAAATGTTGCAATCTGAAAGCGGCTCAGCGTGCACAAATGACGTTATTTAAGTTTTCTTAGGTCAAACCGCTCGATCCGTTCCCCTCCTCTGCTATACCCGCAAAGCAACAAAACGCCCAATCCTACACATCTCCAACTGCAAATCCCTTCCACTACCCCTCTACATATCAACCAATTAGCATTCCAAGCAAATAAAACCCGCCCCGGCATTTGGAAAATTCCCATGAAACATTTAACTTTGCACCGCTTTTCTGAGGAGAAGAGACAGTCCCGCGCACACGGGACACATAAGGAAAGATGGCAGAGTGGTCGATTGCAGCGGTCTTGAAAACCGCCGTACTGAGAGGTACCGGGGGTTCGAATCCCTCTCTTTCCGCAAGGACAAAAATAGAGGCTGTCAGAACAGCATTCAAAGCGACAGTAAAAGCACCGTAATCTACTGATATACGGTGCTTTTTTCATATGCTAAGGATAAACTTGACCGTCCAGATGTAAGTTTTGGCAGTCACCTGTCGGTCAATTTCTGCTACATCCATTGCTACAGAATAAAAAGCCAGTCAAAAAATGTAGCAGATGAATGGGAAATGAATAGTGAATTGACTGCTTTTCAATCACTTAATCATAACAAATTATGTCGAACTTTGTAGCGTACAGCTACACTAAAAAAGAATTGTTATGAAAGTGAATTTCAAGGTGTCGTTTTATTTGCGATCTAATTATCTGACGAAGGAGGGCAAGACTCCTATCATGACAAGGATCTTCCTTGACGGGAAAATGCTCAACCTGGGTTCCTCAGGACTAAGCGTAGACAAAAAGGCTTGGAACCTTGACACCAGCCGCGCCAAAGGACGTTCCTCCGATGTGCTTAACCTGAACGCAAATCTTGACATGATATCTTCAACCCTGCAAAACATCTTCAGGTCATTGCAGCAGGACGAAAACCTGTCGCTTGAGAAAATCAAGAGCGTATATCTTGGCAAAGACAAAAAATACACTTCCGTGATATCTTTCATTGACAAGTATCTTGACGATATGAAAGCGGAGATCGGTCACGGAAAATCAAAGGCCTTATACCAAAAATACGCCGCGATGCGTAAACATATATCGGAATTCCTTGCCTGTCGGTACGCACGGAAAGACCTGTCATTTACAGAGTTTGCTCCTGTCATCATAGACGAGTTCTTTCTCTATCTCAAAACCGTCAAGGGAATGATGCCGAACAGTGCCACAAAGACACTCAGGTTTCTCAAGACAGTCATCATTTATGCAAGGAAATGCGGTATCATCGACCATGACCCGTTCATCAGCCACAAGTTCCACACGGAACGGGTGGACAGGGGATTTCTCACTGACGAGGAACTGCAAAGGCTGATGCAGAAAGAGTTTGGCATTCCAAGGCTCGACACTGTAAGGGACCTGTTCGTGTTCTCCTGCTTCTGCGGCCTCGCCTACATAGACATGTCACGCCTTACAAGCGAGAACATCGTCACGCTTGACGGCAGGCAATGGATAATGATTTCCAGGCAGAAGACAAACGTGCCCAGCACCATCCCCCTGCTGGACATACCTCTTCTCATAATTGACAAATACAAGGGGAAAACGAAAGGAGACCATATCCTGCCTGTCCTTTCCAACCAGAAAATCAACTCGTACCTGAAGGAGATAGCAGACCTGTGCGGAATAAGGAAACGGCTCAGCTACCACCTTGCAAGACACACGTTCGCCACGATGTCGCTGAGCAGGGGTGTGCCTATCGAGTCCGTGTCAAGGATGCTGGGACATACCAACATCCGCACCACGCAGATCTATGCCCGCATAACAAACAAAAAGATAGAGGAGGACATGATGCGGGCTGCGGACAAGTTCAACAGCTTCAGGGACTATTTCAGAGGTTAAACTGTCAATATATTTACAGTCATGGAAAAAAGCATCAGTTATTTCCGTTCAGTATTGGAGCAATATCTGAGCGGGCATCATCCGGAGATGACGGCCGACACATCTTTCATAGAAAGCCGCGTGGACGAAGCCCTCTCCATTTATGCAAAGACCGTTAAAAACGGGGGCGCGCATATCGAGGCCGAAGAAGCTGCAAACGAGGTTCTGTACAAGGGACTGCATTTTTCAGCATACGACATGATTGTCGAGATATTGTGGAACGAGTTTTCAGAGGAAATCCCGCAGGGGCTGGCCGGGAGGCTGGCCGCAATACTGCTCGGTAACAGCGGGATACGCAACACCATCGCAAAGTACCGCCCAGACGACAGGTTTGACGGTACTCCGGAACGTGACCTGCTTTACACGGAACTGACGGGTATCATCCGGCTCGTCATAGAGCGGAACGGCCTGCCTGTACTTAACCACGCAAGCCAGTGACCGGATAATGTCATCCAGGACATTGCAGGACTGCCCCACAGAAGTAGGACACAAAACTTCTGTGGGGCAGTCCTTTCCTTTTTGGACTAATCTGTACGCGTCGCCACCCGGCTGACGTGCCACATTTCCCCATCCTGTCCGCCCCCATATTCCGTTGTACCTCCATTATACCGTCCAGTCGCATCCGTACCGTCATTCCCGTTTACGGTGCAAAGGTATATTCGGGACTGTACGCTCCTGCAAGGTCATGCCAGGCGGTTTGGAGGAAAATCTCCACTCCTGCGGATAGTATTTTCCTCCAAAACCTTGCATCCGCCAATCCCTACCCTTCTCCGGCACCGAAACGAAAACGACCGATGCGACCGAAAGACGCATAAAAAAATGTCGGATAAACGGGAGGCGGATACCGAAGGTTGGAAACTCAACTCCCTCAGCTCTCAAATCCGCATAAAATCAAAAAACTTAAAAACACAATCTGATATGGGAACAATAGCGACAAAGTTTGTGACTTGGCCAGTGCAGCCGCTGGAAAGCCTTAAAGGAAGCAGGGCATACATCCTACGCGCCCGACTGAACAACAACGGTGAACTGAGCCGTGAGGAAAAGGACTGGATAACAAGGCAAGTGAACTGCAACTCATATTTCAAGTCCGCCATACCGGTAATGGGCTGGATGTTTGACTTCTCCGACGTGCTCAATACCTATCTTGTACGGCAGTACGGCTGGTGGAATGAATACAATGCGGTAGACAAGGCGGCACTCCGCACCATTATACATGGCAGGATTGACAAGATTGTGAAACTCTAAATGACAAGGCATTATGGGAAAAGGAACGGAACAATTCAAGGCTACGATACGGGAGTATCTGGAATACAGGGCAAGCACGGACGAGCTGTTCGCCCCACGGTATGCAGACCCGAAGAAGAACATGGACGAGTGCATCACCTATATTCTGAACGAGGTGCAGCGGAGTGGCTGTAACGGCTTTAATGATGATGAAATCTACTCAATGGCCATACATTACTATGACGAGGAGAATATAGAGGTGGGCAACCCCATAAATTGCAGGGTGGTGGTAAACCACACGGTGGAACTGACGGAGGAGGAAAAGCGTGAGGCAAGGCAGAACGCACTCCGCCAATACGGGCAGGAGGAACTGAAGAGACTTCAGAACTGCCACAGGCCGAGGACGGCAGCGCAGACAACGGCCAATGTCCAACCCACATTGTTTGACTTCTGACTATGAAACCGAGAACACGCATACAGAAAGAGGTAGTCCGCCTGTCGGGCGGACTGCCTGACCTTACCGGAAAGCAGGCGGCATACGCATTCGAGCATTGCTTCAAACATTACGCACACCGCACGAAAGGCGGCATCATCACCTGCACCAAGTGCGGACACCGATGGAAAAGCGGGCATCCGCTTGCAGAAACCGTATGCGGTTGCACTTGTCCCCATTGCGGAATGGAACTTGAAGTGCTTGACACCCGAAAAAGGTTATTCAAGGATACCGAATATTACTCCGTCATCACGGCACGGAAAGGCTACCAAGTGTTGCGCTATTTTATGGCAAGTGTAACACGCAGGGTGGGACAGCCGGCCGAGTATTCACTGATTGAGGTTGTGCAATGGTGGATAGCACCAGATCGCCCGACACGGCTATCATCGCGTAGAACGGGGGATCGTCCGAATCCAGCCCGACACGCTGTTTAAGGACGGCCGCCTGACCCTCCAGCAGGAATACGTCCGGGAGCGAGAGCAGCAGGAAGAGCTTGGATGAGAAGACCCACCCGCTGTCAAAGGCCGTGGCGAGAGACATGCCCGCACCGAGGGCGAACCCGTCTCTCCGCGAGAACTTGCTGACCTGCACCCCCTCCTTGTAGTCGGGCGCTATCTTGGCCTTATAGTACTGCCACCACTGTATCTCCCCGCTGCCGTCCTCAGGTGAGGCCGCGCCTTCTACTGCATCTTTATCTGCAACATAGTTGAACCCTGTCAACCCGCGGAAACCGTAAATCCCCGCGCCAGTAGGGCCGAGCGGTATGCATGCGGGCAGGTTGACGTCCACATCGGCGAGAAATGCAGGGCGCTTGGGCATCAGCCTCATGTTGGCGCTTACGCCAAAATCCAGCTTGGGCAGCGTCAGTGTCACCCCGCCCGTGTACTCCGGGCCTTCTTCCTCCGCCCCGTCGCCCTCGCTGAGCGTCAGGTATCCCTGCAGCAGCACCGCCGCCCTCTCCGGGTCGTCCCCCGGGATAGTCAGGTCAACGCTTATCCCCTCTATCTTCACGAAGCAGTCGAACTCATCCCCGTCAGTCGTGAAATAGAACTTCAGCCCGTTACCCTTAACGTCCACGCCGCCCGTGCCCGTGTCTATCGCGCAGTCAAGCCCGAGGAACATGTACTGCCGCTTCTCCCCGCCCCTCACGCGCTCCTCGCTCCCCATGTGCAGCGCGCTGACCGTGAACTCCGCCTTCCCCATGACCGTGACCTTCACGGGCTCCTTCAGCGTCACCCCGCCGCTCTCAGTGCGCAGCGACACCTCGCCGTCCTGCCACACACGCAGCTCGCTGATCTCAACCCCAAGCCCGCCAAGCACCGCAGTGACATCCTTGCCACCAATGTCATTGAGCGAAAGCCCGCACGACAGCGCGGCGTAGAACCGTCCCTCCTCCTGTCCCACGCTGAAGCCGCGCAGGTCGAGGTTCAGCACCCCGAAGAGCGTCACCCTCACGCCCTCATCCTCACGCGCCGTGAAGCTCCACTCCCCGTCTGCGTCCACATTGGCCGTCATCTCGAGGCGCGCCGCGTTCCCCTCCGCGTCCTTCAGCTGCGGGACTACTATATACCCGCTTATGTCCGTCTCCCCGAACATCCCCTGCCTCAGCGTGATGCCGAAGCTCCTGAAGCCTATCTCGAAGCCGTTTTCACCCCCTATGCGGCACGTCAGGGCCGCGCCCTCAGGCACTTCGCCCCCTCCCTTGGCTCGCAGCCCTATCCTCCCCGAGAAGCCGCCCGTGCCTATCAGCATCCGCTCACCGTAAAGCCCGAGCGTCTGACCCTCCTCCTGCCTGAACCACTTCGGCGGGAGGCCTATCTCGGCCTGCCCGACATACACGCCCATGAAGTCCGCCGGATAGCCCGCCGCCTCCGCCTCGGCTATGTTCCTCCTGTCGCTCAGGTCCATCTTCGCGTCCGAGATCTTCAGCGTGAACCCCGTGTTGCCTATCACAGACTCCGTGAAGTCGAACGAGCTCTCATCCTCGAACTCCAGCCCGCCCCGCGTGCTGAAGCGCACGCTCCCCGCAGTGAACTTCAGCATAGACCGCACTCCCTCGTCCTCGTACACATCCCCAGTCGCCGGGTCTATCGGGCGAAGCACGCTGCGAGGGAACTCCAGCCCCAAGGACAAGTCCCTTAGTTCTACATTCAATTCCATTGACAACAAGGGTTTGAGCATGTCAACCGTAAAGAACCCGAGAAAATAAGTGCCGAATTTTTCTATCTTCTCATATAAAGAATTAATGTCCGCATCATCCACATAATCACTGAAGATTATATCGTTTATATTTGCACCCATGCTTTCTATCGCATTTACAACATTATGGATATAGGCATCGGCATCATACTGCACCTCTATTGCGAGGTCGGGATGGTGCGTGTTATAGTCATCTATAAATGACTTTATATTGTTTTCTAAAGTCTCGGCATTATCGTAAAATGTAGATATCATCCCCTTAAACAAGGCATCACTTCCCTCGTTCACTATAGATGTCACAAGGTTAAAAAAAGCTCTTCCACTCCAGTCGAAAGAAGACAGGCTGAACTGCCTTATATACCGCAATATACCTATACTATAAGAACAATGTAAGGCAAAGACGCTGCCCGTGCCGTCCGCATCAGAGGGGTTCACCACCAATGAACAGCCTATGGCTGGGAGTTTTACTTCCATACGGTTATATGTGATAAGCTCCATCTCGTACAGGCTGCCGTCATTATTGGTATTACCTGTTATGTATAGATTCCTGTAAAATATGCCGCCAATGACATCTGATGTCAATCCTTCTATGAAATCTAACCCGTCAGGTAGCCCGTCAACATTCACTAACGTGGCTAACGATGGATAAAACCCATCATTGGACAATCCACTTTTTGAAGCAGTATTTATATTTGGCAGCTCGCTTGGCTCGTGGACATTTGCTACAATACCCTCTCGTTTCTTAGTCTTTAAATTTTCAACACTGCTTGTTTTCATACTTTCTCTATATTTATATCTACGCACTATAATAAGATATACAACAAATACAGCAACAGCATAGATAAACGGGTAAACAGCAAATTACAAATCCTCATATGAATAATTTGAGTACCCTACCGCTGTTAGTAACCGTAATTGCGCCAATGGAACTGCAATTAAAGCAATAACATTAGGAATAAATGCTATATGCCAAAGATAAACAGGACATGGAATAAACGCCCACAACAGCACAAAAGAAAGTCGTATTCTCTTTATTTTACCAATATACAACGTGTACACAGTATTTATTGCTACAAGAACATATGATATAACATAATATATCATTATAGGCAACCTCCAAAAAGAAGCTATCACAATGAGTGAACTTTGCAGCAATAGTTTCGGACATACAATTGCACATATTAAACATATGACAAAGCCAACAATTACAACCTCTCTTTTTCTATTCATCCTACATTCTAAATAATTGTTGTATAAAATGTTGCAATGCATATCTGTTACATGTTTTTAATCTTAAAACCATATTTGCGCCTATGCAAATACAGCAAAACCACGTATGCCATTATTATTAAAACATTGACACATAACAAATCCCAGTTTAAGAACTCACCGAAATGAGTATTTGCCAATGGTTCTCCAGAAACAAATGTGTGGTCCAGCACAATACCGCTGATACCCAACACGAACTGCATCAAATTAAACTGAAAGCCGATATGCCAGCCATCCGTATAAGCGACAGATATGACCGGTGCATTTGCCAGAAAGAAACAGAACCATAAAACAGCAGTATTACATATCGGCTTATTAAACCACTTATATATGCAATATGGCAATACAACAATCCATAATAATATATAGGGAACATTCAATGCCTGACGTAACATCATAATTATGTCCATTGACAACGAATCCAACAAGACAAGCCTGAAGCCAAGCCAAAAATGGAACATTTGTAACACAAGGCTTAAAACTAATATGCCCATACATAATCCTACTTTTCTTACAATTTCAGCTTTAGTCATAATTTCTCCATTTTATCCATTTGTAACATAAACTCCTTCCATACATTCTTATTGATCTTTGTAATATCATCTTTAAATTTCAACGCCATAGCATCATCCATATCAAGATATTCTGAGTATTCATCCCTAATAAACCAGCATATACTAAATTTATCCATATCTTCGCACGCCCATGCACTTAATGGTTTAGAAGAAGATCTTAAATCTAAATACTTTCTAAATTTATAAATAAACTCTCGTGTTCCAAATACTTGAAGCCTATTCAATTGCCCATACAAAATATATTCCATCATTCTACGTTTTTCTTGTATTTGTAATTGATAACCGTATATTGAATGTGGAATAATATCTGACACAATATCCATATCAGAGGCCCTTGAATTATAATAGTCTTTCAATGTTTGTTGTGTTGATTTATTTCTTTTTTGCCAATCCGCAGATACAGAACCTATATCTCCAATCCAAGTGGCGGCATCTACATTAGACCCTATATTTGTAGGCAAAGATCGTAGTCTACGCAAGTATTTGTCCTCAAGGAAAGGATCATTATGTGCAGCAGCCAATGCATATATTGTATATATACGTTTTATATCAGCCATTATGTCCGAAGTATCAGTATTTACATGATTCAACACATCCCAACCTACCAACAGATGGTGTAAATCAATGATTGTTCCAGTTGAAAGCCGTATCTCCATATAATCACAGAACATTTGTATGTTAGTATCTATAGAGACGGATGTTCCTCCAATATCAATCACTTCCTTAGCTCCTCCTTCATATTCAAAATCATCTAAATATACTGGATCTGGATCCTCAGAATCACTGCCTATTACTTTATTGAAAAATTCTCCGACTGATACAATTGGATATGTACGGGAATGTGTACGCTGGCGTAAACGGGTTATTCTCCTCACAATATTGTCAACAGGCTTGCCTATATCGGTCTGGATCTCATCTAAATCTTTATTCAGTGCCACCAGATCCTTTATGAAATAATCCAGTGAAGAAGATATACGCACAGTATGGTCATATTTGGTGTCACCTACCGTTGCCCTAACCCAGCCCCTGTTTTCTACCGTACCGGCATTCTCAGCATCCCACTCGACACAATACCACGTAAACCCGTCAGTTCCCTCCACTTTGCCTAATACACTAAATGTGCATGCCGCCCTTTTTTCATCCGAAATTTCGATAATGTCTCCCTCTTCAATTATAGGCTTTCTACGTATGTTAGATTCAAAGCGTGCTTCAAAAACATTCCTATTTTTCCCGACCCTGCCAATACCCTCCTTATCTGCCATATAACCATTTGAAAAGAAGAACCGGCTACAGTCATTGATTGACCTTGTGATTGTTATATCCGTATCTTCTTCCGTCACAGTCAGCCCGTCACTGGAATACTTATACCCCCGCAGCAGCAGGCTGTACTGTTGGTATTCCTGCCCGTTATACATAAACTTATCATCGTGCCTTTTAAGTGCTGGACGTCTGTCATATCCGGCAGCGAAAATGGCGGAAATTTCCTGTATCCTTTCAAACTCACCTTTCGTGATAAATAGAGCGATGAGGCTTCGCCCGTCCGGGACATGAAACTCTCCTGACATAACGGCATCAAACACCTCATCTGGCAGGAAATCCATCCTCCCGACATTGGCATTACTGCCATCAGACAACTGGACATGGTCTACATTCAGGCTGTCCCCAACATAGGCAAAGCGGCTGAATACGCTTTCTATATCTACCGCATCTTGCCGTACAAAATTGCTGTCGGCTTTTTCCTTTTTGTCGACAGCAAAGAGACAGACGGAAGACAGGTCTTCTGCCGCGCCGATATCTGCCATATAGTATGAGCCATATCCAGCTTCCTCATTGACGAACGACCGTATATCAAGCATGCTCCATTTGACAGGGTTGCTCGGATGCTGTATTATCAGGCCGTCCTCATTGGCCAACTGCGTAAGTTCAAACAGATTGTCAATGTAATGTCCCGCATATATCTCATAGTCAGATTCTGGCTGTACCGTACATATGCGCTTAAGATAACGCATGCTGACAGCAAATCCCGGCATACACGGCACAGCAAACTTTGCTGGAACAGTATAGCCTGAGTTATCCGTATTTACAGACTCCGAAAGATTGAGGAATCTATTCCTTGTGTTGGGATATCCTGCGTCATAATACCCGCTATTGATGTATATCATGGGCTTGGCGTTGCCATTGACCGGGAATTGCAGAGAGAGCGGAATTGTTGTGGCCTGTCCGTTCGGCATGGTGAGACCATCAGGGATTTGCAGGATCAGCACAGGCCAGCCGTAAGTCTCATAATTCAGGTATTCAATGGCATCATCTCCCCAAGAACAGCCTATTTGGGCAAAGGAATCCTCAGAACCGTAATGCTTATAATAATCAAGCGAATGGTTATGTTCGTTCCTTATGTCTATATAGACCTTTCCGCTTTGGGAGAAACATTGTGTGAGTACATTGTAGAGTGTGCTGTTTGTCAACGGCATGGACTTTCTTTCAGAATCGTAGGCATACAGATTGGTCTCGGCGTCATTTGCATGGGCAGATTTGGAGGAGGCGGCGAAAAAAGAGGAATAGAAACTGCACGGATTCATATAATTCAGTATCTTCTCGCGGTCATTGATGCCGACAAAACTCTCAGGTGCTGCATTAGTGTCACAGATTATTACTGTTTCTGTATTGCGGCATGTCCTGACAGCAGGCGACCCGCCCACACTGTTAACTATTATCTCGAACCCTATACTGTCAGGATTAAAAACGCCGAGTACAGCCCCAGCGGAAACCGGCGGGAACTGATCCCTGTCCTTTATCTGAAAAGCCTTGTCTATAAAATCCGCATCCGATATAGGCACATCTTGTGACGATGCGGTGAGGTCAAGACCGATGGCACTGACAGGGGTTCGTCTCCGTGTCGTTCCTTCTGCATAGCCCATCATCCTGTCATACTCCCTGTCCCGGTATATCTGGGACTCTTTTATGACATGGAGCAACGACCCCACTCCTTCTTTCCCCGACATTTCTACGTCTTTTATCAGTCCGGTATTCGCATTGTCTACAACAGAATCAGGCTTTATGCCCTTATAGACATAATACTTCACTAGATACGCCACGTTATCAGGTGATACCGTTGGTCTCAACACAATATTTATATACCCGTCATCAGAATATTGGGCCCACACCGTCCCGTCGCATACGGCGTATGCGTTCACATCCGACATGGCCGTGTGCAGGCTTGTCACCCGGTACTGTGTCTTTTCACTGCCCTTGACAGGGCCGTATGCCTGATCCGCCGTCTGCGCATCCAGCGATTCTGCATCGGTAAAGAAATAAAACTTGTCCATAGCAATCCTGACAAAACAAGGTTAAGTGTTATCGCGCTGTAAAGGTAAGAGGTTTATCCCATAAAAGCAATAGCCCGGCAAAGATTTTCAGAACAAAAATATCTGTGCTTCAATATGTTAAACCACTGATTCCATTAACATATCCATCTTTCGCGTTCCATATGCGTGTACGCCGCGTTTTCGCGCTGCCGTATGGGAATCTGGTCTCGTAGAATTTGGTTAAACCCAAATCGGTCGTTAGGCTTTGAGCTGATATCCGGGTTTATGGCGAGTAGTTTTTTTCCGTACCTTTCCGAAGGCATAGCGGGCTATGTCGAGGAAAAGACGGAGAAAAAATGCCGGCAGAAACCAGAAAGCAGCCAAAGAGTTTACTCTAATGTTCTAATGACCGTTTTGGGTTCAAATCGAGACATTACTATATGAGCAAGGCCAACCGTAAAAACGGTTGGCCTTGCTCGTACATCAAACCGCACAGGCAAATCTCTGCATGTCGGCTCATGTTTGGTCTCAAAAAGCCACTACCTTACAATGACCTTGTGCACCTCTTTCCGTCCGTCTGGATAACGCATGTCAAGCAGGTAAACTCCGGGCGTAGATGGCAATACAATCTGGCTCTCGCCCTCATGTACATCGTAAATGCCATGTATCACGCCCATAAGGTCTATGACACGGAGTGTGAGACTCTCGGAAGTCTTCACCTTAGCCACGTTTTGCGTTGCTGGGTTCATGCTGACCACTGCAATATCTTCAACAGACTTCTGCTCAGGTATGATAGAACAGCTCATCCCCTCACGCCCGTTGGCTTCCACTACATACACAGAATATTCAGACCCGAAACCGAGCTGCGTCTCAGGCAAATAGAGTATCGGGCCTGCCATGCCGAGCGGCGCGCCGTCCTGATACCATTGGAACGTAGCTCCATCAAAGTCATATCCTCCGTTATACTCCTTGTTGCGTATAGCCAGTACATCATTCCATCTCTGCACCATTATGGAAGAGGGATACATGATGTTGATATTCACGGAAACCTCACTCTCGCCGCAAGCCTCATTATAGAACAGGAATGTGCCCGTATAATTACCTGCCATCACTCCTTCCGCAAATGGCAAGGTAATGACATTATCCACTATCGGCAGTGTAATAGGCTCAAATGGCTCTACACCAATATCAACACGCACACTGTCCGCAAGTCCCGACAGCACATTGAAATATGCCTCAGGGTCATCGGCACATATCGGGTCTTGCGCCTCCACCTTTATCTCGTCCGAGACTTCCAGACGGAGTATAGAGTCGCACCCGTGGACACTCTTGATATTCTGGTATGTGAACTCATGCACGCCTGAAGACAGAGTATCATAGATTACGCCCTCGAACACAAACGCATCGCCCCCGCAAATCACGGAATCGGCATAAGTATCGTGTATCCTGAAATCAAGGACGGATATGCTGTCGCAGCCAACTGCATTAACCAGAGTGTCCGAATATACGCCCGGTTCCCGGATATAACTTTCTCCGAACAGAACCATCTCGCCCTTGCAGGCATACACTGTATCTACGGTTTTGAGCGTATCAGCCGACACTGTTATCGTGTCGCACCAGATGCTGTCGCACATCCCCTCGTCTATCGAGGCCAGCAGACGCACCTCATACGTACCCGGCTCGGCATATTCATAAACGGGGTCTTGTTCTTCCGAAAAGCCTACGCCGTCACCGAAATCCCACATCAGCTGGCACTTCTCGTCGGTTATGCCGTTATTCGTGAACACATAGCTCCTGTCCGTAAACGACACTGTCTTGCGGCAGATGGTATAATCTGCATCCGCTGCGGGGTATCTCGGCAGGAGCGATGCTGTCAGCTCAAACGCACACGCCTCGCGGCCCGGGTCTACGAAATTCATGCGGCATCTGTATGTCGCCGTATCGCCTGCCTGCGGCACAAAGAACTGGTCAGTATACAGCACCCGCGTAGGGTCTGTCACCTTGACCCACTCATATCTGAATCCCGCCGGAGCCCAAATGGTATCGTGCTCCTCTGCATGAGCCCCGCACGTCAGGCCGGACAGCTTGTCCGACACGCAGTCCATCGTGAAATAGGCATATCCGTAACATCCTTTGCCCGGAGCAGGGCCGCAGTCTCCCGTTTCGAGATAAACCCTAACCTCACGGCCTATATAGTCGCTCAGGTTCATGCCCATCGTTGTCCAATTCTTCCATTCGATGTAGTATTGAGAGTCATCCCCTCCGCCCATCGGAATTCTGTTCCATCCGGGAGGCATGGTCGGGCTGCCGGTCAGATAGTTCACCGAAAGGCACGTCTCATTTAGCGGTATCCCCTGCGCGTCCGTCACCCTTATTATAAACCTCGGCTGTTTGAAGTCCTCGCCGTTGTGTCCGACGTTCTGCATCACAGCCGCGTATTTGATAATCAGTATCGGGTTTGAGGCATCCACTGTCAGCTTATAGGTGAGGCACTCCGCCTCACTGCCTCCATCCCAGTTGCCGAGGCGCACCGAGGCCAGTTCGCCCGGCGGGATTGTCAGCAGCTGCCCGTTGGTCATCGGGTCATACTCTCCCTGTTGCAGATGCACGGTGTGCTGGCTTCTGTAGTTGGATGAGCCGAAGTCCATCACGCCGGTATTCGACTGCGCCGACTGGCCGTATTTGCCATATTGGGCCAATACGACATCCGGGTTATGTATGTCGATGAAGTTGATGCACTTGTCTGTCGAGACGGCAAGCACATGGTTCGAATATGTCGCCCACGCGCTGGTGTCCGTACCGCATATCCCGCGCAGCCAGAAAGTGTACACGCCTTTGTCAAGCCCCGAACAGTTGTACGGGCTGCCTTCGATTCCGCTTATCATCTGCTCCTCGCCCGTCGTATTGTTCTTGTAATACACCTGATAGCTTCCGGCAGAGGTCTCGTCCCACATCAGCTTCGCCCCGTTCTCATGTGACACTGTGAAGTTTTCCGGTGTCGCGCATGCCGCGTCGGCAGCCCATACCTGAATGTTGTCTATACATGCTCCGGGGGGTACTATGTTCGACGAGTTGCATATCCAGTAGAACGTCAGGCGTACGGGCATACTGCCGTCCCTGACCCTCGCCTGAAACGTCGTGTTGTACCACAACGACGGGTCTTTTGTCCCGTCCACGCTGTTTATCTGCTGACGGTAGACGCTCAGGACTTCCGGGCGGTCGCCTTTCGTCTCGGCTATCCGCTCATTGGGGTCTGTGACCCAATAGACGAAGAGGCTGTCGAGCCCCACGCCTTTCGTATCGGTCTCACCTACAACCCTGTAGTCGAACGAGACATTATAAGTGCCGGCAGGCAGCTGCAATGTTATATATGCGGCTATACCCGATGCGTCATTGGTATATCCGGGTGTCACTCCGCCGTCAGCCGACACATACAGGCTGTTTGCGCCCTGTGCCGCAGTGGCCGTACCTATGTGCCACTTGTTCCTCGATGATGAATGTACGAATGTCCATTCCCCGTGTTTCCCGGCATCTTCGAAACCGTCGAAAAACGGCAGCTCTTGCGCCGACAGTCCGCACACGGAAATTATACCGAACAGTACTGCTATGGCCAGACGTAATTTTGTTTGCATAGAAAACCTGAAAAATAGATTAAAAGAAAGGCGGCCCGGCACCGTTTTCGCCCGATGCCGGGCCGCCTCAGTCTGTTACAACAATTTTATGTTATTCCACTATCAGACGTCCGATCAGGGTCTTGCCGTCTGCGGTCGTGATTCTGATAACATAGACACCCGCCACGTTCGGCGCGTCGAACTCTATGTTGTCGCCCTCACGGTTGAAGGTCTCTACCCTCATGCCCGCATTGTTGAACACCTCGATGCGTACATCCTTCGACTCTGCTTCCGTGAAAGCGCGGTCTACAATCACTGTCGCACCCATCTCTACCGGGTTCGGCACAAGGAACAGCTTCGACCCGTCTACGACATTGCCCAGACCGTCGGTGATATGCACTGTCAGCGTCAGGTTGACTATGCTGTCGCAACCCTCTGCCGTCGGGCAGTTCACCTCGTATGTGCCTGAGGTCGTGCCGACATCGAATGTGCGGCACTCGTACTCATACGGCAGCTCGTAGTCGTAGATTTCCAGACTGCGGTCATAGCTGTAAGCCTCGTTGACCACAAGGTTCAGTATAACCACGCTGTCGCAGCCGTTCGCTGCCGGATAGGTCTTCGTGTGCGTACCTGTCTCCGTCAGTCCGTCCGGGAAGTTCTCGTCCGTGTACGGCAGCTCGTTGGAGCATATCTTGATGTCATACTCGTACGTGAAGCCCTGATTGACTGTCAGATGGAGTATCACAGTCGAGTCGCAGCCCGAAGCCGCATGACCCACTCTGGTGTAGGTGAACTCACCCGGCACTTCGGTCTCCTCTCTCGGTATGCTGAAGCCGTTCGCATAGTACGAATAGCCCTGACATACGTCAGCGGAGAGTTCGTAGTTCACTCGGCAGTCTATCCTTACGCTGTCTATATGGATATCGTTGCTCTCGAGAGCCACGGTCGACTCGCCGTAGAACCCTATGCGGATGGTCTTGCCCGTATAAGCCGAGAGGTCTACCTCTATGCGGCTCGCCTTGTTGCCTATGCGGTTATAGATTTTGTTCAGACCCTTCGCGTTGTCCCAGATTGTGGCGTTCGCGCTCTTCCATGTGCGTCCTTCGTCGTCCGAGATGACCACGATGAACCTGTCGTCCGTCTGTCCTATCTCGCTCGCTATCGGGCCGTTGGTGCCGTATGCGGTGAGCGCGAGGTCGAACGACAATGCGCTGTTCTCATTGATATTGATTGCCGGGGAAACAAGCCAGTTCGCGCAGTCGCTGCCCGAAACGGTCAGTTTCACATGTGGAGTGCCGCTGCTGCCGATCACTGCCATGTCTGAGATTGTCCACACGTCCTCAACAGGTATCAGTTTGGTCGGGTCGGCGACTACCTCATCAAACAGACCGTGGTACTGTTTCCAGCAGCCGTTGATTACTCCATCGTCAAACGTCTCTACGAGTGTGTCTATCGGTGCGCACGCCGTGCGGAATGTGAATGCTTCGGAGTACTCTCCCGGTTTGCACTGCGAGCTTACCTCGAAGGTATATTCCGTGTCTGGCTGCAGGCCGCTCAGGACATAGCCCGGTGTCACGTCCAGTACAGTCTGTGACCCGCCGGGGTTCGATGTCTCCCACCAGTTCATATCCCATGCGTCGGCATTGTAGCTCTCCCAGCTCAGCACGGCCGATGTCGCCGTAATCTGCGATGCGGTCAGCTCTTCCGGCACAGTACACTCCATCGATGAGAGGGTCTTCACGTTGCGGACTACCTCCTTCACGTCCGCGCCGCTCTTGAACCATACGAACACGATGTTCACCGCGCCTGACGTCGCCTTGCTTACATACATGTCATACTCCGAGGGCATCCATTCCGTCTCGCCCTTCAGCGTCTTGATTTCCGTCCAGTTCTCCGGCTGAGTGGTCTCCGTCAGCCCGAAGTCCGCATCCGCCGTAATCATCACATCCTCCGGTACGAGGAACACCCTCAGCCATGCAGCTGCATTGTCTTCGAGTTTCCAGTCGAACGCCAGTTTGTGCGGGCCGGCAGGCATGTCCACGGTGCGGTATGCGTAGCATATCGTGTCTGCGTCTATCACCGTACCGTCCGACAGGTCGCCGCTCTCATACGGATACTGTGCGGGGTTCTGCTTCGTGGTCACGTACATGTGTGCCCAGTCGCTGCTCAGCCCGTTGCCGCACTGTGAGCGCATGTAGATTTCATACGGTGTGCCCTCTCTCAGGTTGACCACTGTATATGTGGTGTCTGTCCTCGGTATGAGGTCTGCCTCCGCCGGATCGAAACCTGCCTCGCCGTAGGCCACCTCCCAGCGATCCTGGTCGTCCAGTTTCGTCCAGTCTACCCTGAAGCTCGTCTGGTCATACTCATTCAGCGTCATCTCCGGAGTGTAGCAGTACGGTATCTCCTCCCATGCAAGGTCAGAGATCTTGTACTCGCCGCCCTCATTGACACCGAGTGTCACATGATACCGGCTGTAATTCTTGGTATCATTCTCATCCCACTCGAAGCCCTCGAACTCAACTACATACTCCGTCCACTCCTCTGTCAGGTCTATGGTATCTACCGGAGCGAATACATAATAGTATACGGCAGGATAACCCTCTGAATAACTTGCTGATACACCTACCACTGCCTGTGCACCTTCCGTCAGTCCTTTGGCAGTGAAGCGCACCTGCGACTTCGTGATTACAGTGTCCGCATAGGTCGATACTCTCGGCAGGTAAGCATAGCATACTGTATCAAGCACCGACTTGAAGTAGAGCGCGCTGTCCTCCGTGATATACGGGTAGGCTATCGGGTCGCCCTCATAGCCGTCCTCGCGTTCCCAGCAGTCCGGATATGCGCTGTATGTCGTGTCTTCCGCCCCGAAACCGTAGTTCGAGAAGTCTGTCGTGTACGGCAGATCCTCCCATGCAGTGTTGCCGCATGAGCCGCGGCTCTGGAGCATCTGTATCGGCAGTGAGTAGAACTCCTCGCAATCCTCGCCTGCTGTCCTGATATACATGTAGTAGTTAGTCCAGTCCTCGAGTCCGTTGACAGTGACAGAAGTCTCCGATGTCTCCTTGACTACGTTCATCTCGCTGTAAGCGTTATTCTGCTCCCACTCTTCGTCAGTGAACGGTATCTGCGGCATCTTCGATGTGCTGATATAATACTTCCACGTCGTGTTCACCTTGTCGCCCGGCATCCATGTGATGAACGCCTTGTTCGGACGCACATCCGCCCTCACGCGGAACGGCGGCATACAGTCGGGCAGCACATCCACCTTTATATCCGTGATATTCACCTGATATGTCGTACCGGCATCGAGTGAGTTGATGCGGAACGCTATGTGTTTCTCATCCCCCTCGTGGTAGAGGAAGTTCACCACGTGCTTCTCCCACTCGTTCGCCGTGTTCACCCTGATGGTGTCGTATGCCACGAATGTCGTAGCGTCGGACGGGTCTGACATCATGCCGACGTAAATCGGGCCTTCCGCAGCCGATGACTTGACGTTCATCTCCAGGTAGTGGCCGCCCACGCCGGCCTCGCCGAAGTCTATCGCCGGTGTAGCCACATCGACCACTGCATACGAGTTGTCGTCCTCTGAGTAGACTGCCTTCATGAACATGGATCTCGTGACGGCGTTCTCCACATACGGGTCTGTCTGGTCTGCCGGCGAGATGGAGCCGTAGGTGATCACCCTGCTCCTCCAGCAGTCGGGGAAGAAGCCCATATCCTGTATGTCCTGATAGCTCATGAAGTCCTCATTGTACGGTATCGGCTCCGGATTCTCGCACTGTGTCAGGAATGTCGTGGCGTCTGACCAGTAACCGGCCGAGTTGCCGTCGCAGACGTTGCGTATATATACGTAGTACTCCTGTGACGGGTTGAGGTTTTCGAGCGTCGCCGAGAGCGTGGTGTACTGTTCGCCGTTCAACACGTCGCCGTCCTCAATCTCCGGGTTGATGTCGTCCGTCGAGACTTTCAGCTCAAACGCGCTCACCGACGGGTTGTCCGCCCAGCGCACAGTGGCCGAAGTCGAGGTGACGTTCAGCACCTGAGGCGCGGTTGCGTCGGCGCAAAGCACGGAGCTCTTTCTCACCATCACGTTCTCCAAATAGAACGAGTTGCCGAAGAACGACTTCTCCAAATAGAACGCTATGTACTTGCCGGTGCCGGTGTAGCTGCTGAAGTCCACGCGGAAGTCGCACCATGTGTAGTTCACAGGCACTGTGCAGGTGTCTACCACTGTGAACGACTCAGGGTCATTCAGGTCAGATACGACACCAACTATCATGTTGTTCGTCGAGGCCATGCCCTGGAACGTGAGGCTCAGTTCGCTCACTTTCTCAGCACCCATTGCCGGCAGTGCCACTATCGTGCGGAAGTAGTTGTCGCTGTTGAGCGTCAGCGAGAACTTGCCTATCGACTTGCCTACCACATCTACGCCCGCCTGTGAGAGGTGCAGCGACTGTGTGCGTACTCCGCCATAGGTCGGCTCTTCTACTATCGTCCAGCAGCTCGGCACTTCGTTCAGCTCATAGCTCTCGAAGTCCTCATAGTAGGGCAGCACCTCCTCTGTGCCGCACTCCGTGCGGAACGTTGCCTCGCTGATGCCCTCGCTGTAGTCGCCGTCAGCCTCATCTTCGCATACCGTGCGTACATATACATAGTACATCTTCGATGAGCGCAGGCCGT
>CALUOH010000068.1 GCA_944322025.1 uncultured Bacteroidales bacterium
TGGCTGAAAGGCTCTGCCGTTTCGCTTGCTATAATCTTGCCGTCTATAGTCAGGGTTCTTTTTGTTGTTGTTTTTTTCATATGGCTTGTTTATTGAAAATGTTTTATTACCTTTGCTTTCAGAAAGGGAATGACAAGGATAGTCCACAGCTGAGGTCTTTACAGCACCGGCAACTTGTCATTTCTTTTCTATTTTAAAGGAATATGGATATTCAATAATCACACGTTCGTTGAATTTTACTTCACATTTTAGTTCATACATATCATCCCCTATTTTCACGCCATACACAACAAAGTTACGTACACCTCCCCTTATTTTCTGCCTGTAATTTCTGCGCCTCATGTTGATATGCTCATATCTTCCGTTTTTCAGTTCGGGAAGCAGAGCGGGCAGTTGTCGTGCCGCCTCCAGCTCCAGGCCGTTGAAACAGTGGGCTATCACTGACTTTATCTCGTTCTTGCCGAAATAAAGATGCTTAGAATACAGCCTTTTATTGTCTATTCTGACAGGTTCAGCCTGTAACATTTCAGAACGGATTTCGGCCTGTGCCTCACGGAATTTCTCCTTATTGTCCCATACATTCAGATTTATTAGTTCTGCCCGTCTTGCGGCCTCATCCACCCTTGCGCATTCCATGCAGTCCCTTTTGGCGGCGAGGTCGGCGAGGAGGGCGTGGAGGCGGCTCTTGGCGTAGGGGCATGCCGTGCATCCCTTGGGGAAGTACGGATGCCTGTCGGAGAAGAGCGCGCCGTCGCTGCCGGGGTTGTTCTCCAGCCCGGGGGCGGGGTTGTCGGCGGACGATGAGGATGGAAAGTCGTGGCATTACGGAACATTGTGCCGTCTTGTCAGCTTAACTTTTGGTGAGTCAGTAATACGATATGTACAAAAAAATCAGATATTTAAGCAATTAAATATCTGATTTACAGTCTGTGATCCCGGCGGGATTCGAACCCACGACCCACAGCTTAGAAGGCTGTTGCTCTATCCAGCTGAGCTACGAGACCGTCAACGGTTTGTTTTTCGGGAGTGCAAAGTAACTGCTTTTTTGCGATACGGGCAAGTTTTTGGCTATTTTTTTACGCGGATATGGGGCTGCAATGGCCTTTTTTGCTAATTTTGCAGCTGGAAGTGTGGCGCGTTGTGCACGGGTATTCCCATGTTTGCCGCTGTTGATTGGGAAATATGTCGTGGCGGGGTGGCGGCAGGTTGATGTTTATGAAATCTTTTGGTTATGAGAAAATTGGCGTTTTGGGGCGCGGTGTGCGCGATATTCATGTCTGTCTCGTGCGAGAGGTCGTCGAACTATTCGCAGCTTCTGAAAGCGGAGCAGCGGCTGATAGATGATTATCTTGCGCGGGAGGGCTACACGCTGCTGGATGAGTTCCCTGAGGATACTGTGTTCGGGGAGAGGGAGATGTATCATTTCCCTGACGGAATTTATATACAGATTCTGGAGAAGGGTACGGGCGACACGCTGCGCCGTGGCGATGACATTATCTTGAGATACAGGCAGATGACACTTGATGAGTACGCTCTGGTGGAGGATTATTGGAGTACGCTCGACAGGCCTTATCCCAATGAGATTGTGATGGGTGACCTTACTAACAGTTGCGAGGGGTGGCAGGCGGCCTTTGATGTGATGAAGCGTTCCGGGGCGCACGCCAATGTGATAGTGCCGTCGCAGCTTGGGCGTGACAATATGAATGTAGTGCCGTATCTTTATGAGATGAAAATCAGGGCTGTGCCGCGCTGAACGGCGACTGGGGTCACGGGAGTGAGAATAGTTTTAAGAATATGACTCTTATAAAATCTATATCGGGAATAAGGGGCACGGTCGGCGGAAAGGGCGGCGAGGGTCTGTCCCCTGTTGATATTGTGAAGTTTGCATCGGCCTATGCTTTCTGGCTGAAAGAGTACCGTGGCAAGGAACGGTGTCGTGTCGTTGTCGGGCGCGACGCACGTGTGTCCGGCGAAATGGTGAGCCGCATTGTGGTGGGGACGCTGCTCGGTTGCGGGTGTGATGTGGTGGACATTGGCTTGGCGACGACCCCGACAACGGAAGTGGCAGTGACTATGGAGGGCGCGGACGGCGGCATTATCCTTACGGCGAGCCATAACCCGCGCCAGTGGAATGCGCTCAAACTGCTGAACGAGCGCGGTGAGTTTCTCAGCAAGGCGGACGGCGAGGCACTTCTGGCAATGGCGGAGCGCGGCGATTTCTCCTATCCCGAAGTGGACGGGATAGGTGCGCTCTCGGTGAGGGACGATTACGCGCGGAAGCATATCGACATGGTACTCGCCCTCGATTTGGTGGACGTGGAGGCCATACGGCGCGCTGATTTCCGTGTGGCTGTGGACTGCGTCAACTCAGTCGGCGGCATCGTCATACCCGAACTCCTGAGGGCGTTGGGGGTATCACGCATTGAGTGCCTTAACTGCACGCCCGACGGTAACTTTGCCCATAATCCTGAGCCGCTGCCGGAGCATCTGGGCGACATCTCCCGCCTCATCCGTGAGACGGGTGCCGATGTGGGCTTCGTCGTCGACCCCGATGTTGACCGCCTCGCTGTCGTGTGTGAGGACGGCAGCATGTTCGGCGAGGAATACACTCTGGTCTCTGTGGCGGACTACGTGCTCAGTAATACGCCGGGCAATACGGTCTCCAACCTCAGCTCCACGCGTGCCTTGGCCGATGTCACCCGCGCCCGTGGCGGAGAGTACAGTGCCGCTGCAGTGGGCGAGGTGAATGTCGTGGAGAAAATGAAAGAGGTCGGTGCGGTCATAGGCGGCGAGGGCAACGGCGGCGTGATATATCCGGCTGCGCACTACGGCCGTGACGCGCTTGTCGGCATCGCGCTTTTCCTCTCAAACCTTGCGAAGAGCGGCAAGAGGGTCAGCGAGTTGCGCACAGGCTATCCCGACTATTACATATCGAAAAACAAGATACAGCTCACCCCGAAGATTGATGTCGACGGAGTGCTCTGCGTAATAAAGGGGTGCTACAAGCAGTTCAAGGTCAACGATATAGACGGAGTGAAGATAGACTTCCCGCAGGGGTGGGTACATCTGCGCAAGTCGAACACCGAGCCGATTATACGCATATATTCCGAAGCCCCGACGCGCGAGCAGGCGGACAAGTTTGCCGCAGCCATAATGGCCGAGATAAAGCGCATTGCAAATATAGGTTAAACATATTGTATCGTGACCCCGATGCCTTGTGACAATGGCGTCGGGGTCTTTTTTAAGCCACTGATTATATGAATATAGCCATATTCCCCGGTAGTTTCGACCCCTTCACCATAGGCCATGCCTCGATAGTGCGGCGTGCCTTGCCGCTGTTTGACAAATTGGTCATAGCCGTCGGCATCAATACGGGAAAGGCCTCGCGGCAGTCCCTCTCTGATAGGGTAGAGGCCATAGCCTCGCTCTATCGCGATGACCCTCGTGTGGAAGTGCGTGTCTATGATACCCTTACTGTCGATTTTGCTGCCTCTGTCGGTGCACGCTTCATAGTGCGCGGGGTTAGGTCTGCCGTCGATTTTGAATATGAGCGTAACATGGCTGAAATCAATCGGCGCATGTCTGGGGTAGAGACCGTTATCCTGTGTGCAGACCCCGAAATAGCCCACGTCTCCTCGTCCCTCGTGCGTGAGCTGGAAGCCTTCGGCAAAGACGTATCCGCATACCTCCCAAAACGTTAATCTTCCGGCTCATAATTCCCCCATCCTCTTTTTCTGAAATACACATCCGTCAAACAATGCCTACTTAGGATGGTAGCTTGTTGGTATTGATAACCAATTGATACCCAATTTATTCCTTATCCTCCAGCTATCTCCCCGTTATCCTCCCGCTACTCTCAACCAAGCGGTTCGCTCTTTTCGTGCATTCTTTCGTCTTAAATGTTCAAATCGTACAGCGCATCTTGCAGAAGTGTCTTTTGCCCATCTCACGCATCGTTGCCTTTGAGCCTCCGCACTCTGTTCAAGCCCTCCTCTCGGCACGTCTTGGGCGGCACTCACCACTTCTCTCCGCTCTGACGTATGGTGCGCATAGCGGCCGTCCCGCTCCCGCTTCGCTTCACATGTTGTGCGAATGGAAAATAATTCCTATCTTTGCAGACAGTAATAGCGGGCAGCATTGGCGTAATTGGTAGCCGCGCCAGACTTAGGATCTGGTGGAGTGATCCGTGGGGGTTCGAGTCCCTTATGCTGCACTGTGTCAGAGGCGTGCGTGAGCTATGAATACGGCTCATGCACGCTTCTCTGTTTTGAGGCCCCTGCGCCGCTCCGCAAAATAAAAAGCCCACGACACCAATCTGGCATCGCGGACTCTTCCTTCTCCTCTGTGTGACGGCTCTCTAAACTGTCTGTTCTATGTTCCAGACAAACGCCCTCACGCCAACCTCCTCGTTACGCATGTCGAGCTTGCGGACATACGAGAGCAGCTCCTGCACCTTGTCGTCATCCACCACTGTCATGACAGCAGAGTTCATCTCCGGCCATGTGTGCGTGCCGCGCCTCGGCTCTCCGCCGTTTGTCCCGCGCCCCTGTACCTGCTCAAAAAAGGTGAACCCCGATATGTTCAATGCGTCGAGCATGTACTCCACACGCTCCGTGTTCGCCTGATTGAAAACTATAAATACTGACTTCATAATCCTCTCCCTTTTTACTTCGTTAAATCTCTCTTGTCCAAGTCGTCCTTAATCCTCATGAACACAAAGTTCTTGCGGTTCTTCTCCTCCTTGTCCCTCTCCCCGTGGCGTGACATCACGGCGTAGAGCACCGGCACGACTATGAGGGTTATCAGGGTCGAAACAAGCAGACCGCCTATCACGACTATGCCCATCGGTATCCACATCTCCGAACCCTCGGAGTTACTCAGAGCCATAGGCAGCATACCCAGCAGTGTGGTGAATGCCGTCATAAGCACAGGCCGCAGACGTGACTGACCCGAGAGCGCGATTGCCTCATTCAGCTCATAGCCCCTGTCGCGCATGAGGTTGATGTAGTCCACGAGCACGATACCGTTCTTGACCACAATACCCACAAGCAATATGCATCCCAATGCGCCTATCATGTCGAGCGATGTGTCCGTGATGTACAGTGCGAGGACAACGCCCGGCAGCGCGAATATGACGGATATCATTATTATGGCCGGCTTCGAGAACGACTCGAACTGCGATGCCATCACGATATACACCAGTATGATGATTAGCACGAGCAGTACGCCCATGTCCCCGAACGTATCCTGTTGGTCTTCGTATGTGCCGCCGAGGTCTATGTTTACGCCCAGAGGCACGTCATAGTCGTCTATCACCTTTTGCAGCCCGGTGGCGAGTTCGCCGAGTGACGTGTTGACCGGCGTCACCGAGATGGTCACTATGCGTTGACGGCTCTTGCGCTTGATTTCCGGCGGACACCAGTACTCTTTCACCTCGGCCAGCTCTTTCAGCTTCACCTTCTTGCCCGCCGGTGTCATCAGCGTAAGCTCCTCTATGTCTGTGATGCTGTTGCGCGCCTCCTCTTTCAGGCGTACCACTATGTCATACTCCTCGCCCTCCTCTTTGAGGTATCCGGCGTTCATTCCGTTCACGCGGTTGCGCACATAGACGGCGCATGTCGCCGCGTCAAGTCCGTTGCGGGCGAGCTTCTCCTTGTCAAACACCACTTGCAGCTCCGCCCGGTCCTCCTCTCGGTCTATGTGTATGTCTCGTGCGCCGGGGACGAACTGGAACTTGTATTTCAAGTCTTGGGCCACGGTGTTTGTCACGTCGAAGTCGTAGCCGTATATCTCCACGTCCACACTGTTCGTGGACATGCCGCCCATGCCGCCCGATGTCGACACCTGATAGTTTATCACCTCCGGCATGTTGTCCAGCTCATTGCGTATAAGCTCCGCTATCTCGAATATCGACCTCTCCCTCTCATACTTCTTGAGACAGCGCACTGTCATCTCTATCTTGTTGTTGTTCGTGTTGGAGAACATGGATGACATGCCCGCCTCGTCGTCCGAACCCGTGGAGGACGATATGAGCCTTGTTTCCGGTGCCACGCGGTAAATCATATCCTCTATTTTGCGCGCTATGCGTGAGGTCTCCTCTATGCGCGTGCCGCGTTGCAGCTCTATCGTCAGTGACATGCGCCCGTTGTCTGTCTCCGCCATGAAGTCAGTACCTATCTTGCCCATGAACACCGGTATCATTGATATTCCGAGGAACGCCAGCAGTATCAGCCCCGTGTACAGTTTGTGCCCGAGGCACCAGCGCAATACATTGGCATAGAACACATCCAGCTTGTCCAGCAGTTTTACGACAGTCCTCTCGTACCAGTTCTTGCTTTCGCTCTGCACTTCGTACAGCTGTCCGTTCTCGTCCACGTCCACCTGCTTGCCTTTCAGCAGCTGCGAGCAGAGCATCGGGGTGAGGGTGATTGCCACTGTGGTAGAGGTGCAGACTACTATCGTCACAATCCAGCCGAGCTCTTTGAAGAGTATTCCCGCCTGCCCGGTAAGCATTGTCAGCGGAACGAACACGGCTACGAGCACGAGTGTCGTGGCTATGACCGAGACCCATACCTCGTTAGTGGCGTATATCGATGCCTCTCTCGGATTGGAACCGCGCTCTATATGCTTGGTGATGTTCTCCAGCACCACTATCGCATCGTCCACCACCATACCTATGGCCACGGTCAGCGAACACAGTGATATGATGTTCAGCGAACTGTCCGCAAGGAACAGATAGAGGAATGCCACGATGAGCGATATGGGTATCGTCAGCGAGATGATGAGTGTGGCCCTCCACTTGCCGAGGAAGAACAGCACCACGAGCACTACGAACAGCAGGGCGTAGAATATCGACTCCGTAAGTCCATTGATGGCGTTCTGTATCTCTGTCGATGAGTCGTATATCTCGTCGAATTTGATGTCCGGCGGCAGGGTCTTCTTTATCTTCTCAAGCTCCTTCTTTACGTCCTTGCATATCTGCACCGTGTTTGCGCCCGTCTGTTTCATGACTATGAGGCGCACGCCGTCCTGCCCGTTGATTTTCTCTTCGAGGGTCACATCCTTGATGGTGTCGCGCACGAGGGCTATGTCTCGCATGTGCACCTGCCGCCCGTCGGCTGTGGTCGTAAGCACGAGGTCGTTTATCTCCTCGCTCTCGATATATTCGCTCTGCACCCTGAGCTGGTACTGCTCCTTGCCCATCTTGACAGAGCCGGAGGCGAGGTTTAGGTTGTTGTTGGCTATCACCGTGCCGATGCTCTCCACTGTCAGGTTGTATGCGTCTATCTTCTCCGGGTCGAGGTCTACATACACATACCTCTCAGGTGCGCCTGAAAGTGAGAGGTTACCTATGCCGTTCACGCGGTTGAGCACGTTGACCACGTTGTCTTCCAGTATTCTCTCAAGTCCTGAATAGCTCTCCTTGGCGGTGATGGCATATTGCAGCACCGGCATCATTGAGGTGTTCAGCTTGAATATCAGCGGTGTGGAGCACTCGTCCGGCAGGTCGTCTATGACCATGTCCACGGACGAGCGTATGTCGTTGACCGCCTCGTCTATGTTCTCCTCCCATTCAAATTCGAGTGTGATGATGGACATGTTGTCCTTGCTGGACGAGGTAAGCTCTTTCAGTCCGTCCACTGAGTTGAGGCTGTTCTCGAGTATCTTCGTCACGTTGATTTCAAGCTCACTCGCGTTGGCTCCCGGATATGCCGTCATGACAGTCACATACGGAGGGTCCATCTCCGGAAACTGGTCTATCGGCAACTGTATCAGGGAGAACAGTCCCAAAATTATAACCGCCACGAATATAAGCAGTGTCGTAATCGGCTTGTCTATCGCTGTTTTATATATACTCATCTCTTGCTTCTGAATAATGTTTATCTGTTTGGTGGCTTGCCGCGATGTAGGGCAGCCCCGCAACCGTGTGCTGCCCCGTTATTTTGTTATGCTCAGCTTCACGCCGTCCACGAGCCGCGCCTGCCCTACGACAACAAGCTCATCGCCCGCATGTATCTCGTCAGATATGATTTCCACTTGGTCGTCAAACCGCTGCCCCATCTTCACGCCCACGCGCTTGGCAACGCCGTTGTTGTTGAGAAACACATAGCGGTCGTTGCTGCCTTGCAGTTTCATGACGGACTGGTACGGCACGACTATGGCGTTCACCTTGTTGAGTTCAAGGCGGGTCTGCACGTACATGCCCGGGCGTAGCAGGAGTTCGCTGTTAGGTATGTTCAGCTTGAGCTGGAATGTGTGCGACGTGGCGTCTATCGTGGGATAGACTATTTCGACTGTCGCGCCGAAAACCTTGTCCGGGTATATGTCGGAGCGTATCTCCATCTTCATCCCCTCTTTGACGAGCGGGAAGTAGCTCTCCGGCACGGCCACTTTCGCTTTCAGACGCGCTATCTGTGTCAGTACCAGTATCGGCTGCCCGCTGTACAGCTCCCCGTCCTCGTAGTTCTTGGCGGAGATGACGCCCCCCATCGTGGCTTTGACGTATGTGTTGGCTTCGAGGAATGCGAGGTTCTCTCCCGTCTGGTCGTATGACAGCTTTGTCTGGTCGTATGTCTGTTCCGATATGCTCCCGGTCTCTTTCAGTGCCTTGACACGGTCCATCTCCACGCCGAGGTTGGCAAACGCGAGCTTTGTGGTCTTGTACTGGTACTGGTCCATGCGCACGAGCGAGTCGCCTGCCCTTACCATGTCGCCCTCCTCCACATATATGTGTTCGATTATCCCGGTTACGCTGGGGGAGATGTTCACGGTCTCATAACCTTCGAGTATGGCTGAGAGGTTGATTTCGCGGGCTATCTCCCTCTCTTCCAGTTTAAGCACTGCGACTTTCTCTTTCAGTGTATCTTCCGATTTGGCTGCTTCCGCGTCATCCTTCCCGCAGGAAACCAGTGTGAGTGCCGCCAGTGCGAATGCGGCCATGCTTCTGACTTTCTTCTTGTATGTCATAATGGTAAATGTTTGTCTGACTATCTGTGTGGTACCCTTATTCATTAAGCAGCTTTTTAAGCTCTATGTGTGAGTTGACCATTTCAAGCAGTGCCTGTATATAGTTGGCCTGTGCCGTCAGCAGTGTGGTGCTGGCGTTTGTCACTTCGAGGCTTGATGCGTAGCCGTGCTCAAACTTGTTGGATATGTTGTCGAACACTTTCTGCGATACCTCTATGTTCTTCTTCTGTGTGGTATAGTCCTCGTACGAGCTTGCGAGGTTATAGCGCAGTTGCCTGTTCTGCACGAGCAGCTGGTCTTCCGTGTCCGACATGGTGTTCTGTGCCTCTTGGTATGCCAGTTTCTTCTCCGTTATGGCCGACGCGCGCTGCCCGCTTGACCAGATGGGCACGCTGAGTGTTACCCCCACGGCGTTTGGAGGTGTCATGTTCATCGTCATCTCATCGCTGAAATACTTCTTTGCCGAATACTGGTAGTACGCGCTGAGGGTGGGGACATAGTCCATGGCCGTCATCGTTATCTGTTTCTTGCTCAGCTCTGTATTCTTCTTCAGCAACTGGTAGTCGTAGTTGTTCTCTATGTTGAATGACGTTTGCAGAAGCGCGACCATCGACTCCGTGTCGAGCAGGTCATCGAGCGTCTGTGTGAGGACTATCTCTTTCTCAACGCCGCACCCGAGTTGCAGTGCCAGTGAGTTGTAGAGCATTTCGAGCGACCTCTTCGTCGTGTTTATCTGGTTCTCCATGCCCGACACCTGTACCGAAATCTGGTCTGCATCCGTCTGCTCCGCTACGCCCACCGTCACCGAGTGCTGTGTCATCTCATACAGGTCTTGCAGGTTTTTGAGGTTGTTGTCCAGCAGCCCTACCGTCTTCTCCATGGCCAGTATGGACATGTATATGTACGATGTAGTGTTGCGCAGGTCGCTTTCGCTCTTCTTTTCCGTGATGCTGTTCATCTCTATCGAGAGGTTGTTGAGCAGCACCCCCATGATTTGCGAGCCGCTCAGCGCAACCGATGCCGTGATGCCTATCGTCCCCGATGCCGGCATGGCTATGGGGAATGTACCTAAGTCCATCACATAGCCGCACATGTCCGTATAGTCCAGCGAGGCGTTCACCTGAGGCAGCATTGACGCTATGGTCTGCCACCGCGCTGCATACGCCTGTCGCACCTGCAACGATGCGTTTTGCAGACTCCTGTTGTTCTCCACAGCGTAGTTCTGTGCCTCTTCGAGCGTCAGTTCCAGCCGTTCAGGCTCTTCCTCCCCTGTCTGGGGGGTAGACTGTTGCCCTAGTGCGGGCACTATGACTGCTGCCCATACCGCAAATGCTATCAAACACTTCTTCATACACTTTTGTTTATTGCTTTTCTTGATTTGTTGCCTGTTCTTTCAGTTCCTGATAGTGGAGCAGTCCCTTCTCGTTAGCCACCATCCTTATGGAGATGTCTATGAACATGTCCATTATCTGTGTCGTTGTCATGCCGAGCTCCTTTTTCAGCACATTGTACAGATTGGATATGTTGAGGGTGTCGAACACTATCGACATGGCCTCCACGTTCATATCTTCCCTGAAATACCCCTGCTCTATGCCGAGCCTTATTTTCTCCGCAGTGTTCTTTATGCCGGCCTTCTTGGCAAGCTCCTTGTGCCGCTCCATGATTGACGGGTAGTATTTGTCGAGGTCGAAGAATATGTTGATGTGCTTCTCCGTCATGCTGTCCCTTTTCGCCGACATTACCGTCTCCACAAGTGACACTATCACGTCGTCGCACTTCGTGCACTTCTTCGCGCTCTGCGCCCTCATCTCTTCGAGCACCGCCTCTATCAGCTCCTCCTTCCCCTTTATCACGGTGTAGAATGTCTTCTTTGATATATGCAGCTCCCTGCAGATGTCGTCTATGGTGACACTGCGCAGCCCGTATTTGAGAAATAGCTCCTTGGCCTTGCCTGTGATTTTCTGTTTCAGTTCCTCCATCTTTCCTCCCCTGTTTAAAGACCATCTTTGCATCTGCAAAGGTATGTATATATGCCGCATATAGGCATAGGAACTGTGTTATTTATCATTAAATAAACGATATGTCTTTACAATACTTTGTATCTCAATGGTATACAGAAAACTGGAATATTCTTTCAGTTTCCTGTTTCCACGCTTTGGACCTCTTTGTCGGTAGTGTGGCGCGGGCTTTTCCGTCTTTGTAGGTATGCACAAGGCCGGTGTCGCCCTCTTGCGGCACCGGCCTTACTCTTATAATATAGCATCTCGCCCTCCTATATGCTTGTGAGGTTCACTTCGCCCCCTCTTGCTGAGCGCGTCCTCCTCTCTTGCTGTCGGGTCTGCGGCGGTTCTTGTTGCCGTAGGATCTCTTTTTCCCCCCGTTCCCTTGCCTCTTTTCTTTGTTCGCGCCCGCATTCTCTCCCACTGGCTTCTCCATTTGCGCTATCCTCTCTGGCAATGCGAGCCGTTTTACCTTGGTTTTCAGGAACTTCTCTAAGTTGTCAAACCTCTGTTTGTCCCTTGGTGTCACCAGCGTTATCGCCTCTCCGTTCGCCCCTGCACGCGCTGTTCGCCCCACGCGGTGTACATAGTCCTCCGCCTGATGAGGCACATCGTAGTTGATGACCGTGTTTATGTCGTCAATGTCTATTCCCCGCGCCACTATGTCCGTGGCTATCAGCACGTCGAACTTGTTGTTCTTGAAGTCGAGCATCACGTTGCTCCGCTCCGCCTGTTCGAGGTCCGAATGCATCTGCGCCGCCCGCACACCAAGCCTGCGCAGCGCGTGGTACACCTCCTTCACCTTTTGCTTCGACGACAGGAACACTATCGACTTCCCGTGCCGCTTCGGGTCTGCGAACAGGTCGAGCAGCAGCGGCTGCTTCTGACTCTCGTGCAGCAGGTACACACCTTGGTCTATCCCGTCCGCCGGCCGCGACACCGCTATCTTTATCTTCTCCGGGTTATGCAGTATCTTCTGCGACAGCTTCTCCACCTCCGTCGGGAACGTCGCCGAGAACATCATCGTCTGCCGCTCCTTCGGCAGATGGCTCATGATTTCCATGATGTCGTCGTAGAACCCTATGTCCAGCATCCTGTCAGCCTCGTCCAGCACGAGGAATCCTATCCCCGACATGTCTATGTCGCACGTCCTCAGTATCGACAGCAGCCGCCCCGGCGTCGCTATCGCTATGTCACTCCCCGTGCACAGTGCCTTCTGCTGCTGTGTGAACGCCACACCGTCATTACCCCCGTAGATGGCTATCCACGAGATATTCAGGTAATACGAGAACCCCGACAGCAGCATGTCCACCTGCTGTGCCAGCTCCCTTGTCGGCACGAGTATCAGCGCGTTCACCTTATTCTCCTTATACCCCCCGCGCGACAGCAGCTCCAGTATCGGCAGCAGATACGCGGCCGTCTTGCCCGTCCCCGTCTGTGCCGACGCGAGCAGGTCGCGCCCCTCCAGAGCCGCCGGTATGGCTCTCTCCTGTATCGGGGTGCACTCCACGAAGTTCATCGCGTCCAGCCCGTCCAGTATGTCGTCATTGATGTCCAGTTCGTCAAAATACATAGTCTATCGTTATGTTCAATATTAACAATGTATGGCAGCCGCTCCGGCCTCTCCGCCTGACCTCAGCCCGCGCTCAGCTCTCCGTCCGCCACTGCCCCTCCTCTCCTCAAATCCATGCCACAAAATTACAAAAAAATCCTCACCCGCCATACCCCCATCTCCTTCCTCCCCACCACCCATCCAGTCGTGTTAAACGAGGTTAAAAACACGTACTCTCGACGGAGCAGCTACGGACACCCTACGGAGCTCCACCGGAGCCCTTCCCCATCCCCTCCCGAACAACACCGCACCTCCTCAGTCACCAAAACCAGCACCTTTCCCACAATACACACTCTCGTTTCCCATCCGTTCCCCTTCCCAACCCATTGTCTCACAAGCCATTTCCCCGCCCTCCCGCTACCTTCTCCCTATCCTCCCGCTACCCTCAACCAAGCAAGTCGTTATTCTTTCGCATTTTTGTGCCTGAAACTGTCAAATCGTACACCCCATCTCCACGCTGCCTCTTTCGCCCATCTTCCGGCACATCCGCATACAGCCCGCCTCCGCGCCTGTCCACTGCCCGCACCGTGGCCGCCGCGCACAGGATATAAACCCTCTCTATTTTTGGCTGTCTTCTTCCCTTTCACTATCTTTGCACACGGTAAGGCGGGCGGCCTCCTCCGTGGCGTTGCCGTCGTCTCACGCCTGACCCTATGATGGATAAACCGGATGGATTACTGATGCTTGCAGGTCGTATGGAGAGTTTTCATGCCGTTATGGCGAGAGTGGCGTACCGCTTCAGGGCGCGTCACCGTGGCGGCTTCGGCGTGCATTCACCCTACCTCTTCCACTTCCTCAACTTCGTCCTCTTCGAGCAATACCCATATTATATATATGACAGGATGGACGCCCTCTGCCGCCGCCTTTCCCGCAGCCGGGAGACGGTCGATGGTATGCGCGTTTCGCGTCTGGTGCCGTCCGGCACTACGCCTCGCAGGCTCAATGAGCTGCTCCACCGCATCTGCGTCCACATCTCCGCGCGCACCGTTGTCGAGGTAGGCGGCGGTGTCGGTCTCAGTGCCGCCTATATGGCTGCTGCCGACAGCCGTTCCACAGTCTGGAGCATCCTCCCTGACACTGCCTTGGCCGCTTACGCCGCGAAGCTGCAAAGGGGTCTGAAGCTCGGCAATATCATCGTGCGTAGCGGCAGCCCGCGTCAGCTCTTGCCGCAGCTGCTGGCCGAGGCGGGACGCGTTGACCTCTTCCATCTCCTTCTCGATGCCTCCATGTCGGACAGCGAGATGGAAGCCCTCTTCTCGACATGCCGTGGTGCTGTGCACCACGGCACGGTGATGGTGATTGACGGGATACACGCCTCCCCGCGTACCGAACGCCTATGGCGGCGCGCGACGGCCGACCCCGCCGTCAGCCTCTCCGTCGACATATATTGGCGTGGCATACTCTGGTTCAACCCCGAACTCCCTCGCCGCTGCTTCACCGTGGCTTACTGAATACGATATAAATCTGTTGCAGAGATGAAGATATACACAAAGACAGGAGACAAGGGCACGACCTCCCTCGTGGGCGGGCAGCGTGTACCGAAGAACGATGTGCGGCTTAACGCATACGGGACAGTAGACGAACTCAACTCTTTTCTCGGCCTGCTGCGCGCCAAGGCGGCCGACCGCGCCGACAAGGATATGCTCTTCGCCATACAGAACAAGCTCTTTGCCGTCGGGGCAAACCTCGCTACCGACCGCGCCATGACCGCGCTATCGCCCGCATCGCTCATCGAAGATTCTGATATAGAGCAGCTTGAGCATTGGATTGACGACATGAACGGAGTACTGCCACCGTTGCGTGAATTCATAGTTTACGGCGAGGACGAACTCTCAGCCCTCTGCCATGTCTGCCGTGCCGTGGCGCGCCGCGCCGAAAGGGAGATAATATCTGTTGGTCAGGAACTTACGGTAGACGAGAATATAGTGAGGTACATGAACCGCCTCTCCGATTTTCTGTTCGTCATGGCGCGCATGTTCACAAAAAAATGCGACAGGCGCGATTTTTTTTGGCAAAAGTGATTGGTGTGTGGAAAAAATAGGTATTTTTGCATCTTGAAACAGGATTGTATGAAGCAGTGTTCTCCTGTGCTGTGCCGGACGGCGGAACCATTTGGAGCCAAAGGGCTCTCGGCAGAGTGCAGATACAGGGAAAACACTAATATAGAAACTGATAAAAACAAATTTTACGTCGCTATGTATTGGACATTGGAATTGGCGTCTAAACTTGAGGATGCACCGTGGCCGGCCACTAAAGACGAACTGATTGATTACGCCATGCGTTCAGGTGCTCCGCTTGAAGTGATAGAAAATTTACAGGAGATAGAGGATGAGGGCGAGATTTACGAATGCATCGAAGACATTTGGCCGGACTATCCGAGCAAGGAAGACTTCTTTTTTGACGAGGAAGAATATTGAATTGAGTAAAATTTCTTTTGCGGACACAATATTATTGTTAATTCGTAGTTATATTGATACAAGGGAGATTTGAATAAGAATTGAATTCATGGAGCATCGCGGGATACATGACCGTTTATTGAGGACACTCCTTGTTGTCATAATGGCGGCCATGGCGTTGTCGGAAATGTCGGCTCAGTTCGACGGACGGTTCAGCCAATACATGCACATGAAGACATTCTACAATCCGGCCGCTGTTGGAGAACAGCCGCTGATGAGGGTGTACGGCGCACAGCGCCTCGATTGGATTGGAATCAAGAATGCACCTCGCACGACACTATTTACAGCGAACACGCCGTTCAAGATTAGAAAGACGGAACATGCGGCGGGCTTGCAGTTCGTGAATGACATGTTCGGCATATTCTCGAACCAGCAGATAAACCTGCAATACGCCTATCGCTTCGTCTTCGATTACGGCACTTTGCATGTGGGCGCAAACATAGGGGTCGTTAACATAATATGTTATGGCGACAGCGTCAGGATGGTCGAGAGCGAGTACCACTCGGAGGCAAATGCCGATCCGGCAATCCCTACGGGCACTCAGTCGGGAGTGGGGTTCGACATGGGACTCGGACTGTATTTCCACAACGACCACTGGTATTCAGGCCTCTCGGTGCTGCATATCCCCGGTACGCAGGTCAGGTTGGGCGACAGGTATGGCTTCCGTATAAGACAGCTGCTTACAGCCATGGGAGGGTACAACTTCTCCCTCTCCGACGGCTTGTACAAGATACAGCCCTCCGCCATCTTCTATACCGATTTCGCTTCGTGGCAGGTGCAGCTCTCTGCACTGCTCAAGTATCGGGACAAGTTTTGGGGCGGCTTGGCATACAGTTTCCAGAATGCGGTGTCGGTCATATTGGGTGCTGAGATTATAAGCGGACTTGAATTGGGCTACTGTTACGACATACCGGCGTCTGATTTCATCCGCGAGACCCACGGGTCACATGAGATATTCCTCTCTTACGAATTTAACCTGTTCGTAAACAAGAAGGATGGAAAACACAAATGCATTAGACTATTATAATTATAATCGATATGAAAAAACTTCTTTTTATAGCGCTTGTGACTACGGTGTTAGTTACTGGCTGCTCTCAGCCGAAAGGTCAGCTCGTAGGTATCTACGGAAGCGCACGACCGGAAGAGATGCCCTATGGCATGATATTCGTACAGAGAGGTTCGTTCAATATGGGAGCGAATGACCAGTCGATAACTTGGGCTATGCAACCGACGCAGAAAACCGTTTCTATCGACGCTTTCTGGATGGACCAGACAGAGATAACCAACGGCGAATACCGCCAGTTTATCTATTGGGTGAGAGACTCCCTCGTGCTTACTGCACTCGCCCGCAATGAGGTGGAGTTTGGACTCGACCCCGAGGAGTCTGAATACTATACTCTCCGATATGATGCTTATGATGAGAGCAAAGACCCTGACACTCTGCTCAACTGGAGAGCCAAGATACCTTGGAACGCCCGTTGGGAATATGAGATGGACGATGAGGAAAAGGGTGTATACCGCGCAGTGAATTCCGTATATTTCAATGGGCCTGACCAACTCAGTGGTAGACAGCTCAACTCTCACAAGATGATATACTACTACGAGTATATCGCCTATGATCAGGCCGCAAGAGTCGGAAACTCTTTCGACCCTAACCGCGCAAGCTACAATGATAAGGCTACTGTTAAGATAGACAGTTCTTTCTTCCGCGACGGTAAGATTGTCGATACGGTGATAGAGAAACCTCTCAGAAATCGTAGCGACCTCATTTCTACAAAGATTATAAACATCTATCCCGATACAATGTGCTGGATGTCGGAGTTCGCCTATAGCTACAACGAGCCGGCCATGCTCAACTATTTCGCTCATCCGAGTTACGGGCAGTTCCCTGTTGTCGGCATAACATGGGAGCAGGCGGAGGCTTTCTGCCACTGGCGTACCAAGATATACACTGACCTTCCCAACAATATGCCGCGTATACAGGAGTACCGTCTCCCGACTGACGCTGAGTGGGAGTACGCTGCACGGGGGGGTAGGCACAACGCTCTCTACCCATGGGGTGGCCCGTATGTGCGCGACTATAAAGGCTGTTTCATGGCAAACTTCAAGCCCATGCGCGGTAATTACACTGAGGATGGTTATCTGATACCGAGCCAGGTGGGTTCGTTTGACCCGAACGACTGGGGACTCTTTGACATGTCAGGTAATGTGGCCGAGTGGACAAGTACATCGTATGATAATACACTTCCTTACTTTACTCTCGACATGAATCCGAGCTACGAGTATAACGCTAAATCCACTGACCCCAAGATTATGAAACGTAAGGTCATAAAGGGCGGTTCGTGGAAAGATGTAGGCGCATATCTCCAGTGTGGTGTCACCGATTGGGAATATCAGGACAAATGCCGCCCGTCCATAGGATTCAGGTGTGTAAGGTCATACATCGGAAATTGAAATGTAACGTAGACTATTTAATAATTAACTCTATAATCTAATAACAAAACAGACAAAAACTCATGGTAAAAGAACGTAAGGGGTTTATGAAGTGGTACTTCAGCCCACAGGGACAGAAAGTGGTGAATTGTGTTTATTCACTTGGTGCGGCGGTCGTTATTATTGGTGCATTGTTTAAGATTATGCACTGGCCGGGAGCGGGAGCTGTCCTTACATTAGGTATGTGTACGGAGGCGTTGTTGTTCACTATCGGTGTGCTTGAGGAGCCACATCCTAATTATCATTGGGATCATGTATTCCCTCAGCTGCTTGCTAAGGAGGAAGATCCTATTACAAATTATATGGGTGGCGGTGTCGTTGTTGCCGGCGGAGCGAAAGGTGCGGCTGGTGTTGTGTCAGGAGGTGTTGTCCCTGGTGGTGCAGTTGCGGCTGCCGGTGGAGCCGCTCTCCCTAATTTCGGCGGTGCAATCTCGGACGATGATGCCAAGAAACTTACAGAGAGCATCAAACGCATGAGTGAGACTGCTGCCCAGCTTGCCAACATAAGCAAGGTTGCTGGACTTACAGACTCTTATGCTGCCAACCTCTCCAAGGCTTCTGAGGCGGCAGCCCAGTTCGCCATTAAACAGCAGAACCTTGATGCGGCATCTAATTCGCTGCTCGCATCTTATCAGGGGATAGCGGATAACATGTCTTCCGCGCAGGCCAACACTAAATCGTTTGCGGAGAAGGCCAATGAGTTGAGCAAGAATCTTGGCTCTATTAATACTGCTTATGAGTTGCAACTGAAGGGCATACAGGGGCAGGCGGCGGCCATCGAGTCTCAAAGCCAGAAGATAAACGCAGTCACCGAGGATTTTGGAAAACTTCAGGCCTCGGCAAAAGAGTCCGTAAAGAACATGGACGCATACAGACAGATGACCGACCAGCTCGCTAAAAACATATCAGACCTGAATTCTGTTTACGGAAATATGCTCAATGCCCTGAAAGCGTGATCGGATGTAATGAATAAGACTGTTTTTCATTACTGATTTGATTAACTGTGTAAATGACATAATACAATCATTGGTATATGGGTGGAGCTAAGAATTGTCCGGAAACCCCGAGACAGAAAATGATAGGTATGATGTATTTGGTGCTGACTGCCATGTTGGCGCTGAATGTATCTGCGGATATCTTGAACGGATTTACGATGGTCAATGATAGCCTTCTTAATTCCATAGAGACCTCAAATGTCAGAAACGGAGGCCTTTACGATAAGATGCAGTATCTTTATGACCAGAACCCGCAGAAAGTTGGAGAGTGGCTTGAAAAGGCAAATGAGGTAAAAGCCAAGTCAGATGAACTCTATAATATGCTTCAGGAATATAAAGTCGGCATAATTAAGCTGGCCGATGGCAAAAACGCTGATCCGGAGGGCAAAACCATAGAGAAAAAGGATAATCTCGACGTGGCAGGTCAGTATGTTGAACTTAATCGCGGTGTCGGACGTGGCAAGGCTCTTAAGAAAGCCATTGACGACTATCGCATATTTGTAGAGGCAATGTACGGTAATGACCCGCAGAAGACGGATATATACAATAAGATTTTCAGAACCGAAGATGCTGTGAATACACATGGGGAGAAAGTCGATTGGATTAATGCCCGTTTTGAAACAATGCCGGCTGTAGCGGTGATTACTATGCTTGCCAAATATCAGAGCGATGTCAAGGCCGCAGAAGCCGAACTGATAAATTATTTCATGGCGCAGACCGATGCGGGAGACTACCGTGTTAACAAGATAGTAGCAAGGGTGATACCTGTCTCGAAGCATGTGATGCAGGGTGGCTATTATCAGGCAGAGCTTGCGCTCATGGCGGTGGATACGACGGCTATGCCGAAGTATTATCTCGGCGAGGACCGCGAGCTTGATACGAGTTTCCTGAGAATACCTTGCGGCTCAATCGGGACATTCCCCCTGAAAGGTAGAATTGAACTCACTGGCCCTGATGGCATAGCACGTTCATATCCGTTTGAGGATGAGTATACCGTCGGGGCTCCGACTGCCACAATTGCCAATCAGGACATGAACGTAGTGTATAAGGGGTATGACAACCGTATGGAAATATCCGTTCCTGGAGTCCCGTCAGAAAAACTGAAGGTTAGTGCAGTGGGCGCTACAATGCAGAAAAAAGATGGAGTCTATATATGTAAGCCAAGCAAGGATGGTGAAATCACTATTAATGTTATGGCTGAGATTGAAGGACGTTCTCAGACTATGGGTTCATCGAAGTTCAGAGTACGTCCTTTGCCTGACCCGACAGCGTTCTTGCGTATAAAGGATGCGAACGGCAACTCTATAGATTATCATCCTCGTCTTACTCCGACGCATCGCCTCAGAAGAAACGAACTGATTGAAGCTGAGATGGTAGCTGAATATGCTGACGGTATGTTGAAAGCTTCGTTTAAGATTAATCAGTTTACATTGCTGATTTCCGATGGACGTGGCGGATATACAACGACACTTTCGGATGGTAGTCACTTCTCTTCTTCACAGAAGACAGCTTTGAGAAAGTTGAAATCTGGCTCTATGATACTGTTTGATAAGATTAAGGTTACAGGAGCTAAAACTGTACAGCTTGACTATCCGCAGATCGCATTGCCTTAAAATATGATAGTTATGAAATGTAGTAAGTTTTTTGTATCGCTTTTTGTGGCATCACTATTTGCGGTTGCCGCAAACGCACAGAAGGAAATCCCTGACAGTACAGAACTTCTGTTTGACTCTAACGGTAGCTTCACCCGTGTCGTTGCTACCCCTAATGAGGTCAAGGCGAAGATAATCACGAAGAATCCTATGATAGATGATGTGGTATGGCGTAAATCTGTACTTCGCATCATAGATCTGCGTGAGCAGGCTAACCGCCCGCTTTATTATCCGTATACCGACTTGGAACCGGAGGGACAGAAGAACCTGTTTTCTATCATGTTCGCCAATTTTCTTGAGGGTAAACTTGTAGGTTATAAGTCGCAAAGTAACCCAGAGCAGACTTTCGTGCCGCGTTTTGCCCCGGAGAATAAGGTGGATGTGGAGACATTTGTTAACGAGAAAGGTTTAGCCTATCTTGAGTCGACATATGATAAGGTAAATTACATTACTCCTGGTGTGGTGAAGTATTACATACAGGAGGTGTGGTGGTTCGATAAGAAGACTTCTACATTTGACAACAAGATATTGGCTATCGCACCTCTGTATGACAAGAAGTACGGCACTGAGGACGTTGAGACTGGAGTTTGGTTCTGGTTCCCGTTCGAGAAATTGCGTCCTTTCCTTCAGGAAGAGTTTATTAAACTCAACGGACGTAATGTCGCTCCTCTTGTGAATTTTGACGAGTTCTTCGTTACGCGCCAATTTTACAGTTACATAGTCAAAGACTATGACCTTGAAAGCAAGGATGTGGATAAAGGTGTTGAAGATCCGGACTTCATCAAGCAGGAGCAGGAGCGTATAGAGAACGATATCTCTAATTTTGAACAGGATTTGTGGAGTTACTAACTGGCAGTCTGATATTGGATTGCGGAGAGTATCCTTGTTCGATTATATGATAAAGCCATGGAAAACATTATTTTCCATGGCTTTATTTCTATGCATATGTCGAAACAATATAGCAATCTGCTGTATGATATATCTGTATTGCTAGCCCGACATAGTTACATTGTTGTATGGCTGATTGTACAGATTAGAATTATATAGGTTTGATTTTTATTGCCATCAGTATGGAGAAGGTATTTGTGTCGCTGTTGTCGGCATGCTTATTGCTCTTTGCCAATCCAGTTAGTGGAGAGGTTTTGGAGCGTCAAATCCAATCGCTCACGAAAAACGTTGATGCGCAGGTGGGTGTTGCTGTTATAATTGACGGCAAGGATACCATAGTTGTAAATGACGGAGTGCGTTATCCGCTTATGAGCGTAATGAAGTTTCATCAGGCATTGGCTGTGGCCGATTTTCTCTGGAGAACTGTAGGCGGACTTGATGATAGGATAATAGTAGATAAGGATATGTTAAAGTCCAATACATATAGTCCGTTGAGGAATAAATATCCGGCGGGTGGAGTATTTACAGTGCGGAAACTGATGGATTACAGTTTGCAGTTCAGTGACAACAACGCATGTGACATATTGTTTGCCCATATCGGAGGTTCATCGGCAGTTGACTCTTTTCTATGCTCTGTGTTAGGTTGTGAGGAAAGGAATTTTGCCGTCAAGGTAACGGAAGATGATATGCACCGTGACTTGGATTTATGCTATGACAATTGGTCTTCCCCTCTCGCGGCAGCTTTGCTTGTGGAGAGGTTTCTTGTCGGGGATATTCTCAGACCGGATTTGCAGGAGTATATCAAGTCTGCAATGATTGATTGCAGTACTGGGGCTGACCGTTTGCCTGCTCCTCTTAAAGGGACAGGTGCAGTGATAGGGCATAAGACCGGGACGGGCGACCGCAATGCAGAGGGGCGTATCATCGGGTTTAATGATTTGGGTTTTGTTCTGTTGCCCGATGGCAGGCGTTACACGATAGCCGTTTTTATCAGAGATATGGCAGGAGACAGTGATTATGCTGTACATCTGATAGCAGGGATATCGGACATGGTGTATAAATACGTCTTGTCTAAGGCCAAATAACTTTATTCGCTACGCTACAAGATACGGATAATATTCTTATCTTCGCAGCCATAATAATATGTGATGTCATGAATGTGAAAGTGGGAGACACTGTGCGTTTTCTTAACGCGGTGGGAGGAGGCGTTGTGACGCGTTTCCAAGGCAAAGATGTGGTCATGGTGGAGGAGCCGGATGGCTTTGAGATACCGGTACTTGTGCGTGAGGTAGTTGTGGTGCAACCAACTAATCAGTATAATTTTCCAGTGGACGAATCTAAGGAGAAACGGACTCACGATGCACCTAAGGCGGAGGAGAGAGATGAGCCAGAAGAGGAGGATATAACTGAACCTGAATATACATGGCATGAGAGAGAAGAGACTCCTGACGGTGAGCAGCTGTCTCTCTATCTCGCGTTTGTGCCGAAAGATATAAAGCAGCTCCAGACTACTGATATGGAGCTGTATCTTGTGAATGACAGCAACTATTTTTTGCAGTTCGCTCTTTATTCAGGTGAGAGGAGTGCGGTGGTGAGATGCCAGAACATGATAGAGCCTCAAACCAAACTGAGGCTTGAAACAGTGAATAAACTTGCCCTTAATGGGTTCGAGCATCTGCGGTTTCAGGCGTTCGCGTATAAGCGAATAGCTTTCACGGCTAAACCGGCAATGGATATCTCGTTGAGAATTAATCCAGTGAAGTTCTATAAACTGCACTCATTCCGAGAAAACGATTTCTTCTATGAGCCGGCCATGATGCTTACACTGGTGGAGAGCGACGTGATGAACCTTGATATGGAGATTGACCCGCACCTGCTTCAAAAGTCTATTATGCAGAAGGATATACCTCAGAAACCGGTCAAGGTACAGAAGAAAGTGCGGCCAGAGATTATTGAGGTGGACTTGCACATAGGAGAGTTGCTTGACTCGACTGCGGGGCTGTCCAATTATGATATGCTGAAGGTTCAGTTGGATAAGTTCCATGAGGTGATGCGCACCAATCTTAAACACAAGGGACAGAAGATAGTGTTTATCCACGGCAAGGGGGAGGGGGTGCTCCGTGCCGAGATTGAGAAACAGCTCAAAAGCAGATACCGCCATTGCGAGTATCAGGACGCATCGTTCCAACAGTATGGCTTCGGGGCGACACAGGTAACGATACGCTGAGTGTGGATTGAGTTAAATCATCGGGCGACATAGGGCAGAATGTCTTATGTCGCCTTTGTATGCGAGGGTAGGTTTACTGTTATTCGGGTTGACAGTGATGCCGGAGGCAGGTAGGCTGTAATGACAGTTTGCGGGTAGAGACAGTGAGTCCGACGATGAGTATTATAACGGGAGAGCCGAATTGTATCTTTAAGTTAAAAGAGTGATAAGGGAAGTTGTGGTGCTGTTTCGTGTTGCCAGTCTCGTGAAAAGTCAGTAATTTTGTAATAAAATGCGGTAGGGCAAAACTGTCATGTCATGTGAGCTGAATGGATATGGGCAACGGATGGCCGATGCAGTGCTTAATATGCAGTGTATCAGGTATTTAGTTTTACATGACGTTGTTTCAGATATAGCATCAGGGAGTAGCTGTCGGATATGACGGGTGCTCCTTTTTTTATGCGTGTCCTCGGACAGATGTATGTCCGTAGGCGATGCCGTACGGTATTTTTTGGTGAATGAATGGTTTGACAGACTGATAATATCATGAAGAAGTTGTTGCTGAAAAACGGGCTGATATACCGTGGGTTCGGGTTCGAGCGTTGTTGTGTCCTCATTGAGAATGGGCGAATATCGGCCATCTCAACGGAGATAGAGGCTGACGGTGTGCCGACAGTAGACCTCGCCGGGTTGACCATGCTGCCGGGTCTTGTGGATGTGCATGTGCATCTGCGCGAGCCGGGTTTCGAGTACAAGGAGACTATCGCAAGCGGGAGCGCGGCGGCGGCGCGGGCGGGATATACGGCCATTTGCCCGATGCCGAACCTCAATCCTGCGCCGGACAGCGTGGAGCACCTGAGGGTGCAGCTGGACGCGATAGAGCGGGATGCTAAGGTGCGGGTGCTGCCATACGCTTCGATTACGGCGGGGCAGAAGGGCGAGGGCGAACTGGTGGATTTCGAGGCCCTTGCGCCATACGTCATCGGTTTTTCAGACGACGGAAGAGGAGTGCAGAGCGACGACCTGATGCGCGAGGCCATGCGCCGCTGCGCCAAGACGGGGAGGCCGATAGTGGCCCACTGCGAGGTGAACGACCTTCTGCGCGGCGGATATATACATGACGGAGAATATGCCCGGGAGCACGGCCACAAGGGTATCTGCTCGGAGAGCGAATGGAGGCAGGTGGAGAGGGACATTAACCTTGTACGCGCCACTGGATGCAGGTATCATGTGTGTCATGTCTCGACTAAGGAGAGCGTGGCACTCGTGCGCAGGGCGAAGGCCGAGGGGCTGCCGGTGACGTGCGAGACCGCGCCGCACTATCTGCTTCTGAACGAGACCAATCTACAGAACGACGGATGCTATAAGATGAACCCGCCGCTGAGGGGCGTGGATGACCAAGCTGCCTTGATAGAAGGGGCTGTGGACGGCACAATCGACGTGATAGCCACGGACCATGCTCCGCATTCGGTGGAGGAGAAGAGCAGGGGACTGGAGAAGAGCGCGTTCGGCATAGTGGGATTGGAGACTGCCTTTCCGCTGATGTTCACCAATTTCGTGCAGAAAGGGGTGATGTCCATGGAGCGGCTGGTGCAGATGATGTGCGTGAACCCCCGCCGTATCTTCGGCATACCGGGCGGGCTTAACGTGGGCGATGTGGCCGACATTGCTGTGATGAACCTCACAGCGGACTATGTGATTAACCCTAAGCACTTTGTCTCGAAGGGCAAGTCCACGCCGTTCGCTGGATATAAGGTGCAGGGCGACTGCGCGATGACAATAGTGGACGGACAGGTGGTCTTCCGCGGGTTTGATGTCGCGTGAGTTGTGCGCATGTGCCGATGCCTGCACAGGGCAGTTTTTTCCGAGGGTGCGGAATATATAAATTTTTCTGACACGGGTTCATGTATTGACGCTCTTTGGCGAAATAATGCAAGAAAATAGCGGTATCCTTGGTTGAGGGTAGCGGGAGGGTAACGGCAGAGTGGCTGAAAGTGAGGTGTTGTGCTGACAGTCAATGAAAAAGGTGAGCCTAAAATAAGGCGGAGTGAGTGGCGTTTTTTTGTGTGATGGTTGTTTTGAAATATAATACTTATTATTAAAGAATAATAAAAACGTCAGATTTTGGCGTGCGGGAGTGCCGCGAGAGCGCGGTGCGCATGTGCCGTAGGAGAGTGTAAGAAACAATTCAATATCTATATATGATTCCATACAACAAAAAGATTGTTCTCGAAGACGGTTCGGAGTTTTACGGATACGGGTTCGGGGCAGACCGAGAGGCTGTGAACGAGATAGTGTTCAACACGTCGATGGTGGGGTATCAGGAGATACTCTCTGACCCGTCGTATACGGACCAGATGGTCGTGATGACATATCCGCTGATAGGCAATTACGGCATCACGGACGAGGATTTCGAGACACGCATACCCACGATGGGCGGACTGATAGTGAGGGAGTACAACGCGCTGCCGTCCAACTTCCGTTATACGAAGACGCTTTCCGAGATACTGGAGGAGTACAACATACCGGGCATATCGGGAGTGGACACGCGCCGCATCACGCGCATCATACGCAACGAGGGATGCCAGCGCGTGATTATAACCGACGCAGGTGTTAGCCGAGAGGAGGCTATGGAGCGTCTGCGCAATACGCCGCTGAAGCACGACCAAGTGAGCCGCGTGACGTGCAGAAAGCGGTGGTTCTCGCGCACGCCTAACCATAAGTATGATGTGGTGGCGGTGGACTGCGGCATAAAGTACAACATCGTGCGCTGCCTGAACGCGAAGAGCTGCAATGTGACCGTCGTACCATGCACGAGCAGTGTGGAGGAGATACTGGCGTTTCAGCCGGATGGGCTGTTCCTCTCGAACGGGCCGGGCGACCCGGAGGATGTGGCTCACGTGATAGAGATAATCAGAGAGCTGCGGGGGCGGCTGCCCATATTCGGCATCTGCCTCGGCCATCAGCTGATATCGCTCGCCTACGGTGCACAGACTTACAAACTGAAATTCGGCCACAGGGGCGGCAACCATCCGGTGAAGAACCTGCTCACGGGGCGTGTGGAGATGACATCGCAGAACCATAATTACGCAGTTAATGCGGAGAGCCTTGCGGGGACGGGGCTTGAGATAACCCACATTAACCTGCTGGACAAGACTGTGGAGGGTGTGCGCAGTGCGGAGGACAGGATATTCTCCGTGCAGTACCATCCGGAAAGCGCGCCGGGGCCTCAGGACAGCAGTTATCTTTTCGACCAGTTCATTGATTTAATGAAAGCCTAAACAAACAGTAAGTTATGCCAAAGAGAACGGATATAAAGAAGGTGATGGTAATCGGGTCAGGCCCGATAGTCATCGGACAGGCGGCGGAGTTCGACTATGCGGGTACGCAGGCATGTCTCGCACTCAGGGAGGAGGGCTATGAGGTCATACTCGTCAACTCGAACCCGGCCACTATCATGACGGACACGCACATAGCAGACAAGGTGTATATGGAGCCGCTGACGCTGGAGTATGTGGCCAAAATCATACGCTATGAGAGGCCGGACGCGATAGTGCCGGGACTCGGCGGGCAGACGGGGCTGAACCTCGCCGTGCAACTGGCCAAGAAAGGAGTGCTGGACGAGTGTGACGTGGAGATACTCGGCACATCGTTCGAGAGCATAGAGAAGGCGGAGGACCGCGAACTGTTCAAGGAGCTGTGCCAGAGCCTTGGAGAGCCGGTGCTGCCGTCGATGATAGCCAACAGCATGAAAGAGGGCATAGAGGCGGCGGAGCAGATAGGTTACCCTGTCGTATTGCGCCCGGCGTTCACTCTCGGCGGCACGGGCGGCGGTTTCGCTGACAACGAGGAGGAGCTGAGGGAGATAATGCGCAACGCGCTGTCGCTGTCGCCTACGCATCAGGTGCTTGTCGAGAAGAGCATCAGGGGCTTCAAAGAGATAGAGTACGAGGTGATGCGCGACGCGAACGATACGGCCATTACCATCTGTAATATGGAGAACATAGATCCTGTAGGTGTGCATACAGGAGACTCTATAGTGGTATGCCCGTCGCAGACGCTTACGAACAAGGAGTATCAGCTGCTGCGGGATTCGGCACTGAAAATCATACGCGCCCTGAAAATAGAGGGAGGATGCAACGTGCAGTTCGCACTTGACCCGCTGTCGTTCAACTACTACCTCATAGAGGTAAACCCGAGGGTGAGCCGTTCGTCGGCATTGGCCTCGAAGGCAAGCGGCTACCCGATAGCCCGCGTGAGCGCGAAGATAGCCGTCGGGCTGCGCCTCGACGAGATACAGCTGGCCAACACGCCGGCATCGTTCGAACCCGCACTCGACTATGTGGTCACGAAGATAGCGCGTTTCCCGTTCGACAAGTTCGCAGACGCGCAGAACACACTCGGCACACAGATGAAGGCCACGGGCGAGGTGATGAGCGTGGGGCGCACGATAGAGGAGAGCCTGCTGAAGGCCGTGAGGTCATTGGAGACTGGCGTATGCCACATTTACCACAAGAAGTTCGACCACGAAGAGCCTGCCGCGCTGCTCAAATACATCAGCACGCCGACAGACGACAGGCTGTACGCCATCGCGCAGCTGATACGTCTCGGGGTGGACTTGGGCATGATTTACAATGTCACGAAGATAGATATGTTCTTCCTTGAGAAGTTCAAGAACATCGTCAGGTTCGAGAGCGTGGTCAAGGCTCATCCGTTCGATGTGGAGACACTGCGCGACGCCAAGCGCATGGGCTTCAGCGACAAGTATATAGCGCAGTGCTGGGCATCGAACGAACATGACATCTACCGTCTCCGCGAGAAAGAGGGCATCTTCCCCGTCTACAAGATGATAGACACGTGCGCAAGCGAGTTCAGCTCGTATGTGCCATATTTCTATTCGACATACGAGGATGAGAATGAGAGCATCGTGAGCGGGAACAAGAAGATAGTGGTACTCGGCTCAGGGCCTATCCGTATAGGGCAGGGCGTGGAGTTCGACTATTCCACGGTGCACGCCATCTGGTCCATACGTGCCGCCGGATATGAGGCGATTATCATAAACAATAACCCGGAGACTGTATCGACCGACTATACCACGTCGGACAAGCTTTATTTTGAACCGCTGACGGTAGAGGATGTGATGAACGTCATCCGTCTCGAAAAGCCGGAAGGCATAGTGGTGTCACTTGGCGGACAGACGGCAATCAACCTTGCAGAACCGCTACACCGCCTCGGTGTCAAGATAATAGGTACGGACGTGAAGGCCATAGAGAACGCGGAGAACCGCGACAGCTTCGAGAAGATAATGACCACACTCGGCATACCTCAGCCTAACGGTGAGGCCGTGACCGACATAGAGGCCGGAGTGCGCGTGGCGGAGAGGATAGGTTACCCCGTACTCGTAAGGCCGAGCTATGTACTTGGCGGCCGCGCCATGCAGATTGTGAGCAACGAGGAGTCGCTGCGCCATTACCTCCAGAGCGCGGTGGAAATCAACGAGGATCAGCCTGTGCTTGTAGACAAGTATATCATGGGCAAGGAGCTGGAGGTCGATGCCATCTGCGACGGCAACCGGGTGTTTGTGCCGGGGATAATGGAACACGTGGAGCGAACGGGCATACATTCGGGTGACAGCATCTCGGTCTACCCGACATTCAGCGTGAGCCAGGCGGTCAAGGACAAGATACTGGACTACACCGTGCGCCTCGGTCTCGAAATAGGTATCATCGGCCTCTACAACATACAGTTCATAGCGGACGACAAGGACGATGTGTATGTCATAGAGGTCAACCCGCGCTCAAGCCGCACTGTGCCGTTCCTGAGCAAGGCGACCAATGTGCCGATGGCTGACATAGCCACGAAGGTGATGCTCGGCCATTCGCTTGAAGAGCAGGGCTATCTCAATGTGTATCAGGAGGAGAAGAAGCGGTGGTATGTGAAAGCGCCGGCGTTCTCGTTCTCGAAGATAAGGGGCATCGACGCGTACCTTTCGCCGGAGATGAAGTCAACGGGTGAGGCGATAGGCTATGACAACAAGCTGACACGCGCCCTGTACAAGGCCCTCCGCTCGTCGGGCATGAAACTGGCGAACTACGGCACGCTGCTCGTGACCATTGCCGATGTTGACAAACCAAAGGCGTTGCCGTTGATACGGCGTTTCTATGACCTCGGTTTCAATATTGAGGCGACACGCGGCACGGCGGACTACCTGCGCCAACACGGCATCAGGACACGCACCCGCAGCAAGCTGTCGGAGGGCAGTACGGAACTGTTCGACGCTCTGCGCCAAGGGCATATCAACTATGTGATAAACACAATGGATATCAACCATATATCCACGACGAGAGACGGATACCAGATACGCCGCTGCGCCGTGGAGAACAACGTGTCGATGTTCACGTCGCTTGAGACGGTGAGGGTGCTTCTCGATGTATTGGAGGAGATTACACTCGGCGTATCGACAATAGACGCGGATGCGAATGCGTGATGCGATGAGGTGACAGAGGAAGCCCCGACACTCAGAAGGAGGAGTGCCGGGGCTTCTGCTGTCTGGCGGGATAGTGCGGTGGGGGAGGCATGATGGTTTCGTACAGGTCTGGGGCTGCCTGCCACTGGATTGGGCGGTGTGTAAAACAGGCGGTTTTGAGATGAGGTGCGGAAAATGACAACCTATGACTGATAAGTGAACGAATAGAGCGTTTCGCTTGGTTGAGGGTAGCGGGGAGGAGGCTGAAAGATAGCTGGAGGTTGCCTAACCAGTATGTGTATATCAGCGGGTTATGGGCGCGGATGCGTGTGTACAGACAGTGGTAGTTTGAGTTGTGTAGTGCGTTTTGAGCAGTGAAAGTATGTGGAGTTGCGCGGCTGTTTGCGGGTAGGTCACTGTCTGTCGTTTATGCGTTTCATTTTGAGAGTGAAGCAGATGAGCATGGCGTGGAAACCGATGAGGGCGAGGAGCAGTGGCCAAAGGAGGGTGGTTGCGGCGTGGGCGGCAGATGTGAGAACGGCAGCGAATATGATGTCGATGAGGAGACGAATCCATGAGAGCATGTGCTGCGCAGTGAGGTATATCTCATCGCGATGGATGTCTTTTATCTTTATGGGGTAGTTGAATATCTGCGGGAAGCGGTTGATGATGCCGAGGCCGATGTGGAAGATGGCGAGCAGGGAGAACGGTGTCCAGACAGCGCTTTTGTCGCCGAAGGTGTCGGCGCGGCCGGAGATGCCGTAGTGAGTGGGGATGATGTCGGGCATGGGTGGGTATATGTACACGATGTATATAAGTGCGGCGGCGGTGACGATGTGTGCCGCTATGTCTACGGCTGTCTTTATATGCTTTTGTGTCATGGTCTTATGAGTGTGGCGTTTGTTGTTTGCCATAGCATGGTGCATGAGCGTGTTGCGTATGGTGTGTGCAAAGGTATAAAAAATGTGGACGCTGAGTGCGGAGGTTTTGGCGGAAAGTGCTAACTTTGTATAGTTATGGAATCGAGCCAATTTAAGAGAGGAAAGTACAGGGTGGCCGAGAACCGCAGTCTGACGGCGACGGTTTTCAGGATGGTTTTGGAGGGCGACACGCGCTATGTGACCGCGCCGGGGCAGTTTGTCAATGTGGAGCTGCCGGGCAAGTTCCTGCGCCGCCCTATATCGGTGTGCGACTGGGACGACAGGAGCATAACGCTGATTTACAAGGTGGTAGGCGAGGGTACGGAGATGATGAGCCGTATGGCCGAGGGCGAGGTGCTGGATGTGCTGACGGGCCTCGGTAACGGCTTCGACACACAGGTGCGGACTAAACACCCGCTGCTGGTGGGGGGAGGCGTTGGCGTTCCGCCTATGTACGCATTGGCGAAGAATCTCATTACCGAAGGTAAACGCCCGACCATGATTATGGGTTTCAATACGGCTGACGAGGTGTTTTATTTCGATGAGTTCAAGGCACTGGGGATGGATGTGTTTGTCACGACTGTGGACGGCACGGGCGGCACGAAGGGCGTGGTGACAGACGCGATGGAGAAGTACGGCATACTGTTCGATTATCTGTACGCATGCGGGCCGATGCCTATGTTGAAGGCTCTGGGTCAGGGTGTTATGACGGACGGTCAGTTGTCGTTCGAGGAGCGTATGGGGTGCGGTTTCGGCGCGTGTGTAGGCTGTACCTGCAAGACGCGTGAGGGCTACAAGCGCATCTGCAAGGAGGGGCCTGTGCTGAGGAAGGATGAGGTAATATGGTGAAAATGAAAAATATGGATAAGGAAGATATGTTAGTTCCCCAAGAGGGGGATGTGCTGCTTTGCGTGAGTATCACGAAGTCTATGAAGTCAGGGGAGCGTGGTTCTTTGTATGAGGCTACACGCAAGTGGTGGCGACTTAGCCCAAAGACAGTACAGGATGTGACGCATGTCCTTGGAGTGTATGAAGGAGAGGTGAAGGTGGTGTATGATGATGTGGTGTGGCAACTGACGGCTGACCCGCGATATGCAGGTAGATTGGAATTTACAAGTGCACATCCAGATGGTGTGAAGTCTGATTATATAGGTAAGTATTACCGTATGCGCAGACCGACAGTTAAATTGAGAAAAGAGAATAAGTTGTGACTAAGGATATTGATTTGAGTGTTGACCTGTGCGGTCTGCGTCTGGATAACCCGGTTGTTCCGGCGAGCGGCACATTCGGCTTCGGCAAGGAGTTCAAGGATTTCTACGACATAAACATACTCGGCAGTTTCTCGTTCAAGGGGACTACGCGCGAGGCACGCTACGGAAACCCTACGCCGAGGATAGCCGAGTGCGGCGCGGAGGGGATGATTAATGCCGTGGGGCTGCAAAATCCCGGTATCGACGCGGTGATAGAGCATGAGTTGCCCGAGATGGCGCAGTATTTCCATAAGCCTGTGATAGCCAATATCAGCGGTTCCTCTGTAGAGGAGTATGCTTATTGCTGTGAGAGGATAGACAAACAGCCGCAGGTGGGGCTGATAGAGGTGAACGTGAGCTGTCCGAACGTGAGGCACGGGGGGATGAGCTTCGGCACTGACCCCGGGGCCGCCGCTGAGGTGACACGTGCTGTCAAGGCCGTTACGACGAAACCCGTGTTCATCAAGCTGAGCCCGAACGTGACTGACATTGTGGCAATAGCGCGAGCATGCGAGGAGGCGGGGGCTGACGGCATCTGCCTGATAAACACGCTGCTCGGCATGAGGATAGACATTGCGAGGCGGAGACCGGTGATAGCCAACGTGATGGGCGGGTTCTCTGGACCGGCGGTGTTCCCTGTGGCGGTGCGGATGGTGTACCAGGTGAGGAAGGCGTGCAGCATTCCCGTGATGGGATGTGGAGGCGTGGCCACGGCGCGTGACGTGATAGAGATGATGATGGCGGGAGCTACGGCTGTGCAGGTGGGCGCGATGAACCTCAAAAACCCATATGCCTGCAAGGAGATAATAGAGGCATTGCCCGGAGAGATGAAGCGTCTCGGTATCAGTAAGCTGAAAGACATCATAGGCGTGGTGGAATGATGTTCCGATGTGGATGTCAGGCATTCCCGTACTGTACACGTTGCGAGTTATGAGATGTGCGATAACCATATTGACTATTCTGGTGTGCCTGTCGGTGGAGGCGCAGAAGATGCTTGTTCCGGGCTTCGAGATGTTCAATGACCGTTTCGAGGGGGCAGTGCGGAAAGTGACGGAGACAGAGCAGATGAATGTGTACGAGGAAGGTGTACCGACAGATGTGGAGACCATGCGCATCTATCGTTATGACCGCGACGGACGTCTGCTGAATTACGAGGAGCGGCGGGAGGTGTATGCGCCTATGAGAGGGGGAGTAGGATGGATGGAGTATCGGGCGAAGTATGACGGAGAGAGACTGGTTCGGGTAGATGTATATGATACATACGAATGGGTCAGCGCATCGCATTTCATGTATGACTGTCTCGGGCGGATGGTTCGCGTGGAGCGGTATGAGTATTCGCCTGACCCGTATGAGGAGTTCACCGAGATGATGACCGCCGCGACAGTATTTGCATATGACAGTAACGGCAGAGCAGGGATAGTGGCTACATTCATGACTGATAATAGCGTGATGCTCGACAGGTATGAATATGATACTTGCGGGTGCGTGGCGCGTGTCGTGAGTCAGGTGTATTCTGGAGATTCTCTGCTGTGGCACACAGTGACGGAATATGAGAACGACAGCCTTTGCAATGTGCTGTCGGAGTATGAGGCATGGCCTATGACGGGGCAGTCACGCCTCACATCGTATTGGCATGACGGTCACGGCAATATAGTAAAGATGCTGTATGCCGATGAGAATGACAATGTGCAAACTAATATAGTGGAATACACATACGACAGTGCGGGCAACTGGGTGCGTAAACACGAGACATCAGGCGGTTATACGGTTCTTGATTCAAAACGGAGAATAAGATATTACAAGGAAAAGGTAACAGATTGATAACCATATATTAATGCGATGAGTAAGAGAGATGTGATTATAGCCTGTGATTTCAGCAGCGCGGAGGAGACGATGAAGTTCCTCGACAAGTTCAGAGAGGAGAAACCGTTTGTGAAAATAGGCATGGAGCTCTACTATGCTGAGGGGCCGTCGATAGTGCGCGAGATAAAGCGGCGTGGCCACCGCATATTCCTCGACCTGAAACTGCACGACATACCGAACACGGTGAAGAAAGCAATGGCGGTATTGAGCCGTCTCGATGTAGACATGTGCAACCTCCATGCGGCGGGAACGATAGACATGATGCGCGCCGCGCTCGAAGGGCTGACACGTGCGGACGGCACACGCCCGCTGCTCATCGCCGTCACGCAGCTCACGTCGACAAGCGAGGAGCGTATGCAGAAAGAGTTGCTGATTAACGCCTCTATAAACGATACGGTTGTGAAATACGCCAGCAATGCCAAGGAAGCCGGACTGGACGGCGTGGTATGCTCCCCGCTTGAGGCCGGCATGGTGAAAGAGGCTTGTGGCGTGGACTTCTTGACCGTCACGCCGGGCATACGCTTTGCCGATGGCGAAGTCGGTGACCA
>CALUOH010000069.1 GCA_944322025.1 uncultured Bacteroidales bacterium
TGGTTAGGCCCGGCGGTTGGCATGTTCGGCTTCGCTCTTGCATTGGCTCTGCCTTTCAGCCTGTTCGCGATGTTCCCATCGATGCTGAAATCGATGCCGCGTTCGGGCGGATGGCTGAACTCGGTGAAAGTAGTGCTCGGTTTCCTTGAACTGGCGTTGTCGCTCAAGTTCCTCTCGGTGGCAGATTTGGCCTACGGCTGGGGGATACTCGACAGGGAGACGTTCATAGTGCTCTGGATAGTGATATTCGCCATGCTTGGCTTCTACCTTCTCGGCAAAATCGTATTGCCGCATGACGACAAGATAGAAAAGGTGTCTGTGCCGCGTCTGATACTCGCGCTCATATCGTTCGCATACGCGATATACCTTGTGCCCGGACTGTGGGGCGCGCCGCTGCGCTCAGCTTCGGCATTCGCACCGCCGCTCAGCACCCAGGATTTCAATCTCTATGAAAACGAGGTACACCCGGTTACAAGCGATTATGAGATAGCAATGCAGATGGCGCAGACGCAGAATAAGCCCGTGCTTATAGACTTCTCAGGCTTCGGCTGCGTGAACTGCCGCAAGATGGAGGCAGCCGTATGGACGGACAATGATGTGGCCGACATGCTGAGAAATGACTTCATACTTGTCAGCCTGATGGTGGATGACCGTACGCCGCTCGCCAAGCCGTTTGTTGTAAACGAAGACGGTGTGGAGAAGACCTTCAAGACTGTGGGCGAGAAGAACAGCTATATACAGCGCAGCAAGTTCGGCGCGAATGCACAGCCGTTCTATGTGATACTGGATGCAGACGCGAAACCCATCACGCATTCATACGCGTTCGATGAAGACCCGGATAAGTTTATAGAGTATCTGGAGAAGGCATTGGAAGCATATAAGAAGTAAATTCATAGGTAGAGTTGTAAAGGCAATGCGGGGCGGAGAATATTCTCCGCCCCGCATTGCCTTTTATCCCGCTCCTAAAATGATGCGGATTTACTAATAGTCGAGGGAACGACCATTTCCCAAGCGGGAGAGGTCAGCTTATCAGTTTCAGGATGTTATCAACAACATACTGCGCATCGGCAAGCGATACCATAGGGCCAGAAGGCAGGCATAGCCCCCTATCGAACATACGTTCGCTAACGCCGTTTACATAGGCAGGAGCATCCTTGAAGACCGGTTGCAGGTGCATGGGCTTCCACAAAGGGCGCGTCTCCACATTTGCCATGTCAAGCGCAATACGGATATCCTCCCTCGATACGGCTATCTTATCAGGATTGATGGTCATGCAGGAAAGCCAGAAGTTAGAGTTATAATCATCAGTAGGGTTCTGCATAATGTCGATGCCGTCTATGTCAGCAAAGGCCTCGGTGTAGAACTTATGTATCATCCTGCGGTGCGCGATATGTCCGTCAAGCACGAACATCTGCCCACGGCCAATGCCAGCGCATATATTGCTCATGCGGTAGTTGTAGCCTATCTTCTCGTGCTGATAGTGCGGAGCGTTCTCCCGCGCCTGAGTGGCGTAGAACATTATACGCATCTTCTCTTCATCGGACGAGCAGACCAACGCGCCGCCCCCAGAGGTGGTAATCATCTTATTGCCATTGAACGACAGCGCGCCATACGCGCCGAACGTACCGCATTTACGCCCCTTATATTCCGAGCCGAGGGCCTCGGCAGCATCCTCCAATACTGGTATGCCATATCTGTCCGCAATGGACATAATCTCATCCATCTTAGCTGGCATGCCGTATAGATGGACAGGGATTATGGCTTTTGGATAACGCCCTGTGACTTTCTTTCTGTCAATGATGGCCTCTTCAAGCAACTGAGGTGACATGTTCCACGTATCCTCTTCACTGTCGACAAACACAGGCTTAGCACCGACATAGACTATCGGATTGGCCGAAGCCGAGAAAGTGAAGCTTTGGCAAATGACTTCATCGCCCGGCTTTATGTCCAACATTACAAGACCGAGGTGTAGGGCCGCCGTGCCGGCAGAGAGTGCCACTACCCTCTTCTCTTCCCCCACATATTTCTCCAAATCATCCTCAAAGCCGTTTACATTAGGCCCGAGGGGTACGACCCAATTGGAATCAAACGCCTCATTTATAAAATCCTGCTCCCGCCCACTCATGTGAGCCAAAGAGAGCCAAATACGTTTGTTCATAATTATTGATTTTATCTGAATACCGTTTTAAATATCAGCTTTATATCTCCTAAAAAAGAATGGTTATAATAATAATCCAAATTAATGCGTACTTTGTCAGGAAATATAACCTCATCATTATATTTCACTGGGTCATCCACTTTCGCCAAAATCTCTTCCTCATTTGCATACTTAAGCGATGCAGGGCCAGTAATACCCGGTCTCAGTTTCAATATCAGCCTATTCTCCCCAACCAATTTATCAGCATAACCCGGCACATCGGGACGAGGGCCGACAAAACTCATATCTCCAATAAGCACATTCCATAACTCGGGCAATTCATCAAGTTTGTATTTGCGTAGCTTCGCACCAAGCGGTGTGATACGACTCTCACCAGCCACAGAGACAGACGAACCGCCATGCCCGACAGACATAGAGCGAAATTTATACATAGTGAACAGCTTCGCGTTGCGCCCCACTCTCTTCTGCTTAAAAATGACAGCACCGTCAGGCATCTTTATCTTAATCAGAATAGCTACGACCAATAGAACTGGAGAGAGAAACAACAAACCCACAAAGGCCATAAATCTATCAAACAGGAACTTCATAATAATTTTGATTACATATCATTGCGACGCATTGCCTCTTGATTTAAGACAGCCCTTACTGAATTGTTAGAAATTAATCTTCTAAACGGATATAGCATATACACTACAAGCTTCATCCACCATACATATCCTATCTGCAATCGGCAATACGCTTTACGAAACCTGAATTTGTCTATTAAAAACGATTGAATATTAGAATGCTGCGTTATAGAACGTGTCCCATCATACACATACAACATCCGCCTATCTTCTAAATAATACCGATTCATTTCATATAACAGACCATAAAACGGATAATATCCGCCTCTAAGATATTTAGGATCAGACTTAAATGTTTCGTAATTTACCCAATCACTATCAACCGCATTAATTGAATATGCGACCAAATTACCCTGCTCTTTATCAAAACATGCCCAATATTCATATTGATCATCAGCATGCGCCAAAATACGTTCTCTAAAAGCATCTTCACCAACTATAGTAGATTTAACCCTGTAATTCTCGCACGCCAAACAATAAACTCTGTATCCTTGCTCCAATAAACAATCTTTACCAATTCGTCTGATATCCAGCATCTTTTCTGCCCTACGAACCATATTTCTTACTTTAGAGGATAATTCGTCCATTCCTCCAAAACTATCCTTTATCACATACCAGAAAGCTGTATCGTCAGAACAGTCATAATCATAACAATTTCTCACCATTCCCCCCCCCCCCCGTTTTAACAATTCTTTTATTTGTTGAGAGGTAAGACAAGTCTCCTCGTGCGGTTTACCAAGATAAACCCATGCGCCTTTATACAATTTATAATCATTCATTTTCACAATCTTTTAAGTATCGCGTTGAAAGCATAACCGCAAAAATTAAACGCAGCATAACCTATATTCAATCCCTCTATCTGACGATAGACACGCCAAACATCCTTAACGGCATTCAGTTTCTTAGCACTATTAGATGTAGGCACTAATCTGTACGATGCAAGGCACTCATTCAAGGCATACGCCTTAAAGCCTCTTTTAAGTATATCAAGCCAAAGAGCCATATCCTGACTTGTGCGTATATCCGGCATACGAAAATCGCCAGTCTTTTCCCTATCGATTACAACAGTAAGGCATCCTATCGCCGTATTCCGAAGATACTGCCTGTATGTCATACTCTTTGGCATATGCATGACTTTTCCAAGCGGTTTACCATTCACGTCCATAAGTGAATATTCCGTCATAGAAAAGGCATAGCCATTATTCTGCATAAATGCTATTTGCTTTTCAAGCTTATCCGGCATCCATATATCATCGCTGTCAATAAACGCAATGTACCGTCCTTTTGCCATGCCGATAGAATTGTTTCGAGCTGCGGCAGCACCAGAGTTTTTTTTCAGAACGGACAGTTTTATCCTCTCATCACGCCCTACAAATCCACTAATAATCTTAACACTTTCATCCTTAGAACAGTCGTCAGTAATCAGCAGTTCCCAATTTGTATATGACTGAACCAATACAGAATTAATTGTATCAGCAATAAACCCCGATGAATTATATGAGGGTGTTATAATAGATACCAGATTTGACTTCATACAAAGAATCAGATAAAACTTTTATGCCAATTTTGACTGTAAAACTTGCCATATATGCTGAGGCATATAATTCTTTCTTACATCACGAACATTAATTTTCAATTCCTGCAAAAACTTAGGTTCACGATATAACAGTCTAAATGCCTGTACAAATTGACCTTCTCCATTTTCAAACGGTACAATTATGCCAGTTACGCTATCTTTTACAAATTCATGCGCATGTTTCCACTCAGTCACTACAACCGGAATCCCCGATATATATGCATCTAATATACTTCCAGGAAAACCCTCAGTATAGAAATGTGTCGGCAAGGCCAATACATCATAATGGGACAAAGTTTCATATATCTCATTCGGCTGCAATTCACCCATATAATGCGAACATGAGGAATATTTTTTTAGATTTTCCTCAAAATATGGCTTGTCATCTTTTGCAATCTGTCCATAAAAATCAACCTGCATATCACGTGACAAATCATTCTCACAGATATATTGAGCCAAGGCGAACATATAATCCAATCCTTTTTGTTTCATAATTCTTGCCATAAAAACGATTCGCAATGAAGTCCATCGACCTACCTTCCCGTCATACAGAGTATCTACCATTCTAAAATTATGCAACAAACCTACATTTTTTAGATCAAACTTTTTCTCTAATTCAATCTGAACCCTTTCCGTTTCCGCAAAAATCCAACGCATTGAGGCAATATACTTAAGATAGCGATTATGTGTAGTCAGAAACTCCGGCAACCATCCCCCTATCATGATATATACTACGCTATACGAAAACAATTTTGACAATAAATATATTACAGGAAGAAAATATCGCAGATTATTCTGCGCAGGCAAATACAATAACGTATTGCATCCTATTATTAAATAGCACAGCTTCACTATCATCCATGGCCTTTTATGCAAACACTGTGTGTCAAAATATTCAACTTCCTCAGACTTGTATCGAGTCACCAATTCATACACATTCCGAGTCTTTATAGTCTGTCCATCAAGTTGGTTATTCTCATACCCAAAATTGCCTAATACGAGCAATCCTCCACGTTTACGCATAACATCACAATACTAAAACAAATATTTGGTCTTGACACCCAACACTTTGCACATACGATGCACTATATAGGCCGGCAATGTCAAAATGAAATTCCACAAAAAACCGTTTTCTCGTAAAGCAGAAAGAACTCGTGGCAGGTACATAATCCCGTCTCTGCGAAGCAAAGTTTCCACAGACATGGATATATTCCACTTATTTATTCGTATATCATGTTCCTTGGAAAAACGGTGATACCTTACGGCAACATCCAAAACTTGAGATACATAATCATCCTGATGTATCCTATTTGTGGTTATAGAACCTTCTCTATACGTATTGTAATACAGCAATCTATCATCCATCAATATATTTCTTGCATAATACCCAGTCTGCAAAGAAAACATCGTATCATTATGTTTCATACATTCATCAAACAAAATCCCATGCTGTCTAATCAACGACAATGAAATAATTTTAGCCCATGGAACACCCAATTCAAAACGGAAATAATCCTCCAATTTTTTTCTGTCCGATCTAAAATCGACGGATTTCCGAAAATTCCGATGCGTATTACTAACATTAGGTTTATCACTAAGAACCACACCATAATTAAAATAGGCAATATCAAAATCCCTATTCACATACTCATCAAGCAACATACCAATATCATCCGAAAAAAAGTCATCCGCATCGGCAAAAAGTACATATTTTCCACGGGCAATACTCAGACCCTGATTACGTGCATATCCAGCACCCCGATGTTCCTTAACGGAGACAACATCAGTATTCTTTCTGCCATACCCAGGGAATTTATCGGAAGCCTCCACATCAGAATCACTGTTATCATCAACAATAACAATCTGCACATCATCCCTTTCAGGTATAGAATCAATACACCTTTTCAATAGATCAGGAATATTGCGGTGCGGTATTATAAACGTATAGTTTATCATCAGCTATAACATCAGAATAATACATCAATATCAACAGATAAAATATAAGAGTATAAGAATAAGACTCAAAGGCCAGCATCAGAAAACAAGTAGCTGACGCAAACTGCAAGATATTCACACCTCGACACTTATTTTCGTTCGCATTATGCACAGCAACCAAAACCATCAAAACAACTACAGTATATAAAACAGCACCGCCATCAATCAGAACAAGAAAATTCATATTATGAGGAGTCAAAAAGCCCAAATGTTCCTCATAAAAATCAGGGCCTTGCGAACCATAACCTATGACAGGAGAACTAGCAATCAACTCCATAGCATCACTCCATACCTCTGTCCTATATGTAAATGTCAAATCTTTATCTAATACTTCCTCTATAAAATAGACCAAGTATTTACTTGTAATATCGGTCTGCATAACTACGACAAACAAATGCCATACACAAACAGCTATAAAAAACATTACCAATCCAACCCGACTTACTCTAAATTTAGACAAGGGAACGAATAATGCCAGCAAGATAAGACCTACGGAAGTCGTCATTGAACCACATATTAATGCTGTAGAGATTATGACGACAGTAACTATAAGGGAGTTCCATCCCCATTTTCCTCTCATACAGCAATACATATAATTTGTAACCACTGCCGCTAACAAAGGCATTGCCATCTGATTATAATTTCCACCAATCACGTACTGTCCCATACCAGAATCAGAGATCCATAACCCATTGGGAAATATCAGCAACAACACAAAGTTCAGATAAACGAACAAAGAGAATATGGCAGATAATATCCTGAGTAAATCTTTACCTATACGCCGGAAATAAATATCAAAGACACCAAGCAATATTGATATATCCATTATAATGGAAGACCATTGCACAAGTCTGTGACTATTGCCATTCAATATAATAGCAATAAACATAACCATAGCAAACGATACAAACAACCAATCAAACACATTCATTCTCGGATGCCTAAGAAACAAAACAAAAACAGCTCCAAAACATAACACACGCAAACCAGAAAAGGCTATATCCAATACAGGAATATAATCCAAACATAATATAGTTTGCCCCACAAGGACGAACAATATTATAAACACTCTGATATTAGTTTTGGACAACACCATACAGAAACACTCCAGAACTCATGCGTTATAATCTAAATTTATCATTTGTCCCAACAATAAATCCGTATATTGTAATTTACTATTATCCAATCCCGCAGCAGGAGTAAAGGTCAATTCTCCAAATATCACCTTACCTTGAGAAAGATAGAAATCCGCTCTTACAAAGGGGAATGGACGGGACAAAATCCTTGCATAGCGTATCATATCCTGCCAACCAGAAGGTATTTCATAAATGAAATCATTAGGAACGGCTAAACCATCTCTTGACATCTTCCTTTGGATATTACCCTCGACATCAAAATAATAAAATTTGGGATGCCCTAAATTGCGACCAATACATACCATCACATAACAAGGCTCGCCATTACAGCAATATATCTTATAATCATCGGGAGCATTGCCATCCTCGGTTTCAATATATTTCTCACATATAATCCTCTTGGGTATCTCGGCATATTGCATTTCTGACTTATACAAATGCTGTTTACTATGCAACCATGATTTCATTTTTTTCTTGGCGTTTGCCTCGTCCAATTGTTTCTTATCTCTGCATATTATATTCATGCTGAAGCCGTAGTTACATTTCAATACGAACTTATCAGGTAAAGCACTGAAATCTATATCATTTACATTCTGATATACGCCATACAACTCATTCAGAATTTCACCGCAACCACAACCAGTTACATATTCGCGTACGCGATATTTGTCTGCACACTGTGTGACCAAAGGATTGTTGTAGTATGTATGTAATTTCAGCCACAGAACCTTTTCATTAGATGTTTTCGGATGAGCCAAATCCAAGCGTTTTCCGAAACGTCTATAATACAGAAACTTTGTATTAAGGACAGGAGATATCAAAGTCAACAATGAACAAAATAAACCGCTCAATGTACGCATCATTGTATTTATACTATACGACATTTCTTTACGCTTTTATTGCCATAACAATATCATCATAAGATACATTCTTCTTACCTAACAAATAATTAATCGTCCTTTCACGAGATTTCACATCAATTTCTGATAAAAGAGCATATGTCAATATAATCATAGAATCAGCGATATCAGTATTACACCCAACTGCCTTGCCAATAGAACTAAATAACGCCAATCCAACAGGAACATCTTCAGTCAAATACCTGCTGTTCAAAGATGAGGGACCCTTATTGGATGAATCGGCAAAAGAGCGGAATACTGTCATGGCATCAATAGTCAAGTCCTCCTCGTTTCTCCATTTAGCAGCGTCAAAATAATTTAATGGCTCACATCCGAACATCTTCAGTACTGCATTTTTTTGCACATCAAACTCTTTTATAATATTTACAATGGAAGGGGTGAACGCTTCCTTATACATCCAAAATTCCCCTTTGGAATATTCTATACGAGATGCGGAGAATAGTGTACCTATTGTATGAACCATCATATTCGGGTTATGCAGAGCTGATTCCAAAATGTGCCTACGCAAATACTTAGTGTTTTCAAAGCATCGGTTCAATACACTTAAGACATTATTACTTTCAGAAACTGGCAAAACTGAAATAGCATTACGGGGATTATAGAATGTAATCCTTACATACATAGAGTCGACTATACGGCCATTGTATGCTGTGGTCTCCCATTCGCTGTACAAAACTTTCTTGTCTATATATTTTTTGAAAATCAGAGAGCCCATATACCCTGGAATCAATACTATAATCTGCCCATCTCTCACATAAGGCGATATCAGTTTAGCTATCTTTTCATGCTGAGCGGTAGTTACAAATACAAACAGTATATCTCCAAACTCAACCGCACTCTCCACATCTGTAGTAATCATTGAGGGGCGAACAAAAAAACGCCTACCGCTTGCCGTTTCATCTTTAACATTATATCCATTTTCTCTTTGTATTATCGAAAAAAATTCTCCATGCACATTGAGAGATGTTTTTAATAAAGCGACATTATGCCCGCTATCTATAAGCTTCGCAGCATGTATTAATCCGGCATTTCCGCATCCAATTACTGTAATATTCATATCTTTTATATTTAATCGGTAATAAACTACTCTTTGTTCCTTCTATCTCAAACACAAATAAAAGCCCACTACACTGCAACTCATTATATTACAATCGTCCATCTAATTTCCCAATATTTTTTTTATGACATTCAATATTATATTTCTCTCCTGTATAGACACAGAATATGTCAATACAACAATGCTAAAAAACATCATTGAAACAGATCCAGTCAACAAAAAACGATATGGAATATCAACGAAACGAATGCATAGGCAACACACTATGACAGAAAGTATTACTGGAGGTATGACCTTAACAAACACTTTTTCCAAATATACAGTCACTTTCAAACCAGCAGTCACTTTCAGAAACGGCAATCTGAGAAGCGCACAAAGCAGTTCAAAAATGACAAAACAATACATCACAGATGTGGATTGAAAACCCACGTGAAGACATATCCACGCAGCTGGGAGAGTGAAAACTTTAACCGTATTTATTGCCAAAGAGTAATTACGTATCTTACCTATAGCCTGATTAGCAGAGCCGAGGCCAATGGTCAACTGATCACACATGGAGGCTATCATAACCATACGACAAAACATAACAGCATTGTCCGGTACGGAAACTAACCACAGTCCTAAAAGAGTCGGCATTTCAAATATAACAGGTACTGAAACCATAGATAATAACAAAAAAGCAAACTTGCTTGCTTCAGTAGAAAGGTAAAGCATACGACTCCTATCTCCTGCGCCTTCGGCCTTCACAATCTGAGGATTTAGTGCGCTTGTAATCGAATTGGCAAGAAAATTGACAGAGCCAGAGACTTGCATGGCTATACCATAAGATGCATTGACGACTGTACCGAAAAAACGGTTCAAGAGAACCGCCAATCCTTGTGTACGCGCCAATATGCAGCCAGTGCTATAAATAGTCCATGAAGCAAAAGCACCTAATTCTTTGAGATAGGAAGAGTTTATCCTAACAATATATCTAAAGCTACACTCACTGTATTGGGTAGAAGTATAGCCTCCAAACGCAAGAAGGTTGAACAAAGATATGCCAGTCATCAAGACGGCATACAATTCTAATCTGTCATTGGAATAACTTGATATGCTCAAGGCTACTGCAACTTTCAGTAAACCGTCAAGTACATCAACAATTGATATGTAAACTATATTCTCACGTGCGACCAATGCAGCCCTGAATGGGGCAGTACAAAAGGTCATGACCAACATCAATGAAACAAACCTATAAACGAATGCGGCAGCCTCTACACGAGATTTATCGATATTAAGAAATCCATCGAAAAGCAACGGTTCAATACATAAAAGCACGGACATCAACAGCACGCCGAGTATAATGTGAAGAGCCAAACTGCTACCGAAAACTGTTTTTACCATTTCAGTATCATTACGTCCATGATAAAACGAAAGATAGCGTTGCGTAGTAACAACCAATGCGTTTGTCACAAAAGACAGCATAGACACGACTCCTGCAACAAGGGCATAAATACCATAATCCGATTGTCCCAATGCACTTAATATCAAGCGTGTCGAGTAGAGCGACAATAAGATGTTTATTATCGTTCTCGAGTATTGGGCAACTGTGTTCAATAAAACCCGCTGAGCATTAGTCATTCTATATATAGCTATAGCCTCTTTTTTATCAATCGAGAAGGATTTCCCCCAACTATGGAATATGTATCGAAATCTTTACACAATACTGTTCCTGCTGCAATAATAGTCCCCTTTTTCACATGACGACCTGGTGTCATCAAGACGCGCATCCCAATCCAAACATCATCTTCTATAACAGTCTGCATACCGTTACTGTACCCTTGAGAAATCATAGGTATGTCAGTTCTGCTAAATTTATGATTTCGGGACAATATGTAACAATCTGGTCCCATCATAACATTTGAACCTATAATAATGTCATCAGGCACACTGCACCTAATGCCAATACTAGAATTCTCTCCAATTATGACATCTTTTCCTGTACGAAAAAAAGCCATTCTCTCTACATTGACATTCGTTCCGCATTCCTTAAATATATGTTTACAACAGAAATACCTTATTCGTTTGGACATTTTACCCCCCCCATGGTTTATAACTGCAAGGCAGATATCTTGCAAACGAATAATACAACAGCAAAAAGAACAGTCGCATCATAACCAGCCAGCAATTAAACTTTCATCCTATACGATGATACTCTACGCCAGGCATATCGGTCTCCAAGTAGAGGTTGCGGCTGTCGAAGAGGACGGGGGAGGGACGCATGGCACGGCGGATGACTTCCCAATTGGGGAGGCGGAACTCTTTCCACTCGGTGACGAGGAATATGGCATCGGCATCGAGGACTGTGTCGTAGATGCTTGTGCCGTAAGAGATGCTGTCACCGATGCGGCGGCGGCATTCGTCCATTGCGACAGGGTCATAGGCGCAGACTGTGCAGCCGGCACGGAGGAGGCTGTCGATGAGGACGAGTGCGGGCGCTTCGCGCATATCGTCGGTCTCGGGCTTGAAGGAGAGTCCCCAAAGGGCAACCTTGCGCCCAGCTATGTCGCCGTTAAAATGACGCGAGAATTTCTCGAAGAGTATGTTCTTCTGACGCTCGTTTACCTCCTCGACGGCATTGAGTACGCGCATATCGTAGCCGTGCTGCGAGGCGGTCTTAATCAGTGCCTTAACGTCTTTGGGGAAGCATGAGCCTCCGTAGCCGCAGCCGGGATAGAGGAATTTGCTGCCGATGCGGGCATCGGAGCCTATGCCACGACGCACCATGTTGACATCCGCGCCGACGAGTTCGCAGACATTGGCTATGTCGTTCATGAAGGATATGCGCGTGGCGAGCATGGCGTTCGCGGCGTATTTGGTCATCTCGGCAGAGGGTATGTCCATGAATATGACGCGGAAGTTGTTTATCAGGAAGGGACGGTAGAGCTTGGTCATCACCTCGCGTGCGCGGTCAGACTCTACGCCCACAACCACGCGGTCGGGGGACATGAAGTCTTTTATGGCCGCGCCCTCCTTAAGGAACTCAGGGTTGGAGGCAACTTCGAACTCCACGGTCTCTCCACGGCGGTCGAGTTCTTCACGTATGACTGCCTTGACTTTCTGCGCCGTGCCAACGGGGACAGTGGATTTGGTCACCAGTATGGTGTATTTCTTTATGTTACGCCCGAAGGTACGCGCTACGTCGAGGACATAGCTGAGGTCGGCCGAGCCGTCCTCATCGGGCGGCGTACCGACGGCGGAGAAGACCACCTCAACATCGTCGATGCAGGCGGCGAGGTCTGTAGTGAAATGCAGACGGCCGGCTGTAGTGTTGCGGCGAACGAGGTCATCGAGACCGGGTTCGTAGATGGGTATCTCGCCGTTTGTGAGGCGTTGTATCTTGTTGGCATCAATGTCCACGCATGTCACTTCTACGCCCATCTCGGCGAAACATGCGCCGGATACGAGACCCACGTATCCTGTCCCTACGATTGCTATGTGCATGGTTACTATGTTTTTTGCGCATTGAGCACTGTCAGTCAGCAGGTTGTGTGGATACACAATCTACCGCAGGAAGTACACAATGTGCTATTACTAATTACGGTCAAACGAATTGCAAATATAGGCATTATAAACCAAACGGCAAAGTGGCGGCTGACAATTATGCAAAATGTGCGGAGGGGATGGCGATGGTGTGGCATGGAGCTGGGTGGCGGGCAGGGAGAGGCTGCGGAGGGTGTCCGTAGGGGCTTCGGAGCCGCTTCGGCGAGAGTACGTGTTTTTAACCACTTTTCACAGTATGGAAAGGGGTGGGGTAAGTGGGCGGGGAAATGGGGGCATGGGAGGAGCTGGAGAGTTGCGGAAGCAGCAAGTTTTTTGTACTTTTGTGTGCCGAAACACACAAGACAGGATGTACCTCGGCAAAACAATATACAGGCTGCGGAGAGGCAATGGGAAACGGGCGGGAGTGTTGCCATGGCCCACGCCTTTGTCCCGGGAAAAGCAAAGCAAGAGGCTATGAATGTACAGATAGAAGAGAGCTGGCGCGAGGTGCTGGCCGAGGAGTTCGACAAGGAGTATTTCGTGCGGCTGACGGAGTTCGTGCGGGAGGAGTATGGCAAAGGGCTGTGCTTCCCGCCGGGCAAGCTGATATTCAATGCGTTCAACCTGTGCCCGTTCAACAGGGTGAAGGTGGTAATCATAGGGCAAGACCCGTACCACGGGCCGGGACAGGCACACGGGCTGTGCTTCTCGGTGAATGACGGGGTGCGATTCCCGCCGTCGTTGCAGAACATTTTCAAGGAGATAGAGAGCGACCTCGGCAGGCCAGTGCCGCAGTCGGGCAACCTGACGCGATGGGCGGAACAGGGGGTGCTGATGCTGAACGCGACGCTGACGGTGAGGGCACATCAGGCGGGGTCGCACCAAGGACAAGGGTGGGAGCAGTTTACGGACAGGGTGATAGAGCTGCTGTCGGAAAGGCGTGAGCATCTGGTGTTTATACTGTGGGGCGCGTACGCGCAGAGGAAGGGGGCGGTCATCGACAGGGAGAAACACCTCATATTGGCATCGGCGCACCCGTCGCCGCTGTCGGCATACAACGGCTTTTTCGGGAACAGGCATTTCAGCCGGACGAACGAGTATCTGTCGGCTCACGGGATAGAGCCGATTGTGTGGTAGGAGGGAGACTACCCTACTCCATGCGGACAAGGGGAGAATGGGTGATGATGAGGTTTTTGATTTGAATAATTACAGCTGACAAGATATATAGATATATGGGCAGAAAGAAGAGGCAGCTTCCTGTGCTGGAGAATGTGACGATAGCCGATGTTGCGTCGGAAGGCAAGGCTCTGGCGAGGGTGGACGAGATGGTGGTGTTCACACAGTATGCCGTGCCGGGCGATGTGGTGGACATACAGGTGACGAAGAAGAAAAAGAACTACTGCGAGGGGAGGGTGACGCGGTTTCACGAGTACGGCGCGGAGAGATGCGAGGCGGTGTGCAGCCACTACGGCGTGTGCGGCGGATGCAAGTGGCAGATACTGCCATACGAGGCGCAGCTGAGGCACAAGCAGAAGCAGGTGGAGGACGCGCTGAGGCGGCTGGGGCATGTGGAGCTGCCGGAGATTTCGCCCATAAAGGGTTCGGCGAAGACGTATTTCTACCGTAACAAACTGGAATTCACCTTCTCGAACAGGAGGTGGGTGCCGTTTGAGGAGATGGAGAGCGGGAACGCGCCGGAGACATTGAACGGAGTGGGGTTTCACATACCGGGGATGTTCGACAAGGTGCTGGATATAGAGAAGTGCTGGCTGCAAGAGGATATCTCGAACAGGATAAGGAACGAGATACGCGCATACGCGCTAGAGAAGGGGCTGACATTCTTCGACCTGAGAAGGCAGGAGGGCTTCCTGCGGACGCTGATGATAAGGACGACATCGACGGGCGAGGTTATGGCCGTCGTGGTGTTCTACCATGAGGAGAAGGAGGCGCGGGAGGCACTGCTTGCGCATGTGGCGGATAAGTTCCCGGAGATAACATCGCTGCTCTATGTGATAAACGGCAAGTGCAACGACACGATAACCGACCAGAGGATACACTGCTACAAGGGGGCTGAGGCCATCTACGAGGAGATGGAGGGGCTGAGGTTCAAGATAGGGGCGAAGTCGTTCTACCAGACCAATTCGGAACAGGCCTACGAGCTGTATAAAGTGGCGCGGGAGTTCGCCGCGCTGACGAGAGAGGAGCTGGTCTACGACCTGTACACGGGTACGGGGACGATAGCCAACTTTGTGAGCCGGCAGGCGCGGCAGGTCATCGGCATAGAGTATGTGCCGGAGGCCATAGAGGACGCAAAGGAGAACTCGCGCATCAACGGCATTGGCAACACGCTGTTTTACGCGGGGGACATGAAGGATATACTGACGGACGAGTTCATCACGAAACACGGGAGGCCGGACGTGATAATCACAGACCCGCCGAGGGCCGGTATGCACGAGGACGTGGTGAACGTGATACTGAACGCAGAGCCGAGGCGGATAGTCTACGTGAGCTGCAACCCGGCAACGCAGGCGAGAGACCTGCAACTGATGGACGCGAAATATAGGGTGGAGGCTGTGCAGCCCGTGGACATGTTCCCGCACACGCACCATGTGGAGAATGTAGTACTGTTGACATTGAGAAAGTGAGGAGATGAACTTCGCAGAGAAGATAGACACGCAGGTGTTTCACCTGCTGGGCGAGACGGCTGACGAGTTAGGAATGGAGTGTTACGCCATAGGGGGGTATGTGCGCGACCTGCTGCTGCACAGAGCGTCGAAAGACATAGACGTAGTGGTGGTCGGGAGCGGCATAGAGATGGCCCAAGCCTTCGCCCGCAAGCTCGGCAGGGGGGCAAACATAGCCGTGTTCAAGACCTACGGCACGGCACAGGTGAAGCGTGGCGACCTGGAGGTGGAGTTTGTCGGCGCACGGCGAGAGAGCTATCACCGCGAGAGCCGTAACCCGACAGTGGAGGCAGGGACACTCGAAGACGACCAGAACCGCAGAGACTTCACAGTGAACGCATTGGCCCTGTGCCTTAACAAGGGGAGGTTCGGGGAGCTGATAGACCCGTTCGACGGGCTGGCCGACATGGAGAGCCGCATACTGCGCACGCCTCTCGACCCGGACGTGACATTCTCCGACGACCCTCTTAGGATGATGCGCGCCGTGCGCTTCGCCACACAGCTGGGGTTCATGATAGAGCAACGGACATTCGAGGCGATAGGTCGCAACAGCGAGAGGATAGAAATCATCACCAAAGAGCGCATCACCGATGAACTGAACAAGATAATGCGGGCAGAGCACCCCTCGACCGGCTTCCTGCTGCTGGAACAGACCGGACTGCTGGCACGTATATTTCCTGAAATAGACCGGATGAAGGGTGTGGAAAAGCGCGGCGAAAGGGCACACAAGGATGTGTTTCTGCATACGCTGAAAGTGGTGGACTCCGTGGCGGCGAAGAGCAACGACCTTTGGCTGCGCTGGGCAGCACTGCTGCACGACGTAGGCAAGCCCGCCACGAAGCAGTGGGACAACAAGGCGGGATGGACATTCCGCAACCATAATTACATAGGGAGCAAGATGGTACCGGGCATATTCCGCCGCATGCGCCTACCTCTGGGCGAACCGATGAAGTTTGTGCAGAAGATGGTAGACCTGCACATGCGCCCCATAGTGCTCAGCGAAGACACGGTGACCGACTCTGCCGTGAGGCGGCTGCTGTTCGACGCGGGAGAAGACATAGACAAGCTCATGCTACTGTGCGACAGCGACATCACAAGCGCGAACAGGGAGAAGGTGAAGAGGTTCTCAGACAACTTCCAGCTCGTGCGCCGCAAACTGAAAGAGCTTGAAGAGAAAGACCGCATACGCAATTTCCAGCCACCAGTGGACGGCAGCGAGATAATGCGCGTGTTCGGCATACCGCCATGCAACATCATAGGCGAACTGAAAACGCAAATTAAGGATGCCATACTGGACGGCAAGATACCCAATGAACACGATGCGGCGTATGAACTTCTGCTGAAATTGGCCGCGGAGAGAGGCCTGTTTCCAGTTGAGAAGTAAAAAATAATCTAAGAGCTGTAAAGTCCTTGCCTTGGCGGCGAGGACTTTTTTTATAAAAATATCCACCAGCCTATTGCAAATATTAAAAACTATTCGTACTTTTGTCAAAAGAACTTCCGTAAGGATTAGATGTACCAGAATATGAAACGTCTCTGTTCTCATATTTTCTTCCAGATAATCAAGGAACTGCCACTTCGTGCGGCAGCCGCACTCTCTTTGTGCCGCCTCACGAAATAGGCAACCTCCCCAAACAAAAGCGTTCAGACAAGTCCGGCACTTTTGTTTCCGGACAACATTTATTTACACGAGACATTCGGACAGAGTGCCGCCGCAATTACGACCACAGGATACCGACACGATGAGTAAAACGGCTTACGGACATGGCAAAGGCCACACAGCACAGCCAGACAACATGCAGAAAACCCATATACAACAAACCCTCAAATTTCGCTAACATTATGGAAGTCAAGTTCAACAACAAATACGGCATTGCTGCCGGGCTTATTGTTATGTCCGTTCTGGTCTGTGTCATCATCCCTTTTCTCATGACCAGGACTGACGGCAGTGTAGACATGGAAGGGTTCCATTGGATAATATGGGAGATTCCGGCATTGGCTTACACCCTTATGGCCATGTACTGGGGAGGCAATGACAAAAAGCTATACACAATTGCCCTGCCGGCTATGGCAATAGCGGAGTTCTTATGCTTGGTGCCGATGTACGGGACAGGACTTGCCGCCCTATATTCCCTGCCCGTGTCGGGATTAATGGCCTTGGCGGGCTATCTGATGTTCGGCGAAATAAACCGGTCAAGACGACGACGGACTAAGAGGAGGAGAAAGACGACGAGCCTACGTATGACACCTTACATATGCAGAATGGAGAAGATAGGCGCACTGGTATTTCTATCCGTACTGTTCCTGTTGCAGTCCGGCTATGTACCCGGCCATGTAGAGGAGTGGCACGGTATACTCTGCCTTCTGCCGCTCTGCATATTTGCAGTGTGCGCATGGCTGTACTGCCAGCCCTACCCGTATGTGTTCTATTCCTTAGGCACGATAGTACTTTGGGCGGCTCTTGTGCTGTGCCTCTCACCGCGCATGGGGTTCAGCGTGGATAACCATATGCTGTCCATGATAGTGACAGTAGTGTCAGTGCTGGCAGTCGCAATACTCGACCTGCTAAGCAGGAAGGCAAATATAACAGGGAAGGGGGTACGGTGACATGTATCTGACTGATAGCAACCCTATACGTGTCCTGCATTTTGACATTTATCACTTTAACACCAGTATATTATGAAGAACATTTCAAAAGAAGACCGCAGCATAGCCACAGGGCTGGCCTTACTATCAGTGGCCATTTGTGCAGTTGTTCCGTGGCTGCTTAGCCTCGCAGATACTGATGAGGGAAAGGCCGGCTACCACTGGATACTTTGGGAGATACCGATATTCGCGTATATGTTTTTTGCCCTGTATTGGGGAAGCAGGGACAAACGGCTGTATAAAATCATACTGCCCATTATGACGGCATTGATATTCATGTGCCTCTTACCATACTATGGCTTCAGCTGGCTCAACCTTGCCGTGACCGCAATACTCTCGGCGACAACTGTGGCCGTAATGTATCTCCTATTCAAAGAGACAGGCAGTATCAATGAGGAATGGAGAGTGAGAGATGCGTCATACCGAGCAGAGGGCATCCCTGTCACTTATCCGAAAAGAAAGTATGTGGTATTGGTCTGTGCATTAGCGTTTATAGCGGTGATTATGCAAGTGAGAGCAGTACCGGGGCCGGTAGAGACATGGTATGAGATACTGTACTTCCTGCCCATAACACTGTACGGAATATGCGCAACGCTGAGGTGCAAAAGCCATCCGATACTGTTCTACGGCATTGGCACAATTGCCCTGTGGGGATGTGAAGTTCTGACCCTGTACCCTCAAATCGGGTTCTCTGAGACGGGTATGATATTAGCAGCAATAATTGCAGTACTGATGGCTGTGGTTGTCGCTGTAGCGGACTTGTTGTACAGATGGGGCAGACGTGGACTGAAAGTCCAGAGATAAAAAGGGAGACAGCAAAGCCAAGGTTCTCACAAAAGACAGAGAGGCCGGCAGGGAAATATCCCTGCCGGCCTCTCTGTCTTTTGTGAAAGACGGATTACATCATGCCGCCCATGCCGCCTCCCATAGGAGGCATTGCGGGAGCAGGATTCTCCTCTTTCTTCTCTACGATGACACACTCCGTGGTGAGGAACATGCCAGCGATGGAAGCCGCATTCTCAAGGGCAACACGTGCAACCTTGGCCGGGTCTACGACACCAGCGGCAAACATGTTCTCGTATTTGTCGAGACGTGCGTTGTATCCGAAGTCGCCTTTGCCTTCGCGGACTTTCTGTACCACGACAGCACCCTCCTTTCCGGCGTTGGCAACAATCTGGCGGAGAGGCTCTTCGATAGCGCGTTTCACTATCTCGATACCTGTCTGCTCGTCATCGCACTCGCCTTTGAGGCCTTCGAGGGCATCGATGGCACGAATGTAGGTCACACCGCCACCGGGGACAATACCCTCCTCTATCGCCGCACGAGTTGCACTCAGCGCATCGTCAACGCGGTCTTTCTTCTCCTTCATCTCAACCTCTGACATTGCACCTACATAGAGCACTGCAACACCGCCTGCGAGTTTGGCGAGACGCTCCTGAAGTTTCTCCTTGTCGTAGTCAGATGTCGTAGCGGCAATCTGAGCCTTAATCTGAGCCACACGCGCCGCGATAGCGTCCTTCTTACCGGCACCGTTCACTATCACAGTATGGTCTTTCGTCACAGTGATGCGCTCAGCCGTGCCAAGCATGTCGAGGGTTGCGCTTTCGAGCTTGATGCCCTTCTCCTCAGAGATGACAACACCGTTGGTCAGTATGGCGATATCCTCGAGCATCTCCTTGCGGCGGTCGCCGAAGCCCGGAGCCTTGACCGCACATATCTTGAGCTGTGCGCGGAGACGGTTGACTACCAACGTGGTCAGAGCCTCGCTGTCAACATCCTCAGCGATGATGAGCAGAGGACGGCCGGACTGTACTGCCGGTTCGAGTACAGGGAGGAGCTCTTTGAGGTTAGAAATCTTCTTATCGTAGATGAGGATGTATGGTTTCTCCATCTCCACTTCCATCTTCTCCGTGTTGGTAACGAAATATGGAGAGATGTACCCACGGTCGAACTGCATACCCTCAACCACATCGATGGTGGTGTCTGTGCCTTTCGCCTCCTCGATGGTGATGACACCGTCCTTAGATACCTTACGCATGGCATCAGCCACGAGCTTACCTATTTCGGCATCGTTGTTGGCAGAGATAGCGGCCACCTGCTCTATTTTGTCATAGCTATTGTCAACTTCCTGAGCCTGAGCCTTGATGCTCTCCACAACCTTGGCAACGGCCTTGTCTATACCGCGCTTCAAATCCATCGGGTTAGCACCGGCAGTAACGTTTTTGAGTCCTACGCCCACGATGGACTGTGCGAGGACAGTGGCTGTGGTCGTACCGTCGCCGGCATCATTACCTGTCTTGGAAGCAACCTCCTTGACGAGCTGTGCACCGAGGTTCTGAACAGAGTCGTCCAGCTCTATTTCCTTAGCAACGGTCACGCCGTCTTTAGTGATGTGAGGCGCACCGTATTTTTTCTCGATTATCACGTTGCGGCCTTTTGGTCCGAGAGTGACTTTCACCGCATTTGCAAGTTCATCGACACCCTTTTTGAGCATGTCGCGGGCATCTATATTGAATGAAATTTCCTTAGCCATGATTGTTTGTCTTTAAGATGTTAAACATTAAGTGATTAAAGTGTCGCGAGTACGTCAGACTGGCGCATGATGAGGTATTTCTCACCGTCAATCTCAATCTCAGTACCTGCATATTTTCCGTAGAGCACCATGTCGCCGGCTTTGAGGACCATCTCCTCGTCCTTTGTACCGCTACCCACAGCGACAACCTTGCCTTTCAACGGTTTCTCTTTTGCTGAATCGGGGATGATTATTCCACCCACAGTCTTCTCCTCTGCCGGCTCCGGAGCTATCAGCACACGGTCTGCCAATGGTTTAATGTTCATAGTAGTTAAGTTTTTATTGTTTGTTATTGTTTTCGCTTTTCAGACTTATGAAGTCCGTAGGGGTATAAGCACATAACGTGCCAAAGGCGTATTCATGCAATATTGTCGCACTACTGCGGCCTGCGGAGGAGAAGGGGCTGACAATATGTCACTAACCATACCGCCTACCGCTGGCAGATGGCGGAGAGTGGAACGGTGATGCGGGAGAAGGGGAACGAAGGGCTGCACAGCAATCGGGCAATATGTAAAACAGTGCATTTCACGACGCGCTGTCACTTTTGAAACTTTTAGACAAAAGAATGCACAAAAACGACGAACCGCTAAGGCGAGGGTAGCGGAGAGGTAGCTAAAAGGTAGCGGGAGCATAGGTAAACGGTCTGACAATCATAAGGTTAGCAACACAGAAAAGCACACAATGAGGAGAGGCAAAAAACAGATACGACACATTGTACACACCAACAATATATTCACAATGTAGATGAATGGGGCGGGCGGAACGAGTGAGGCTGGCGCGACAGGCGCGGCTAACGGCCATGCACCGCTATGCGGCAGGTATAGAGGAGCTTATATATGTCCAAGAGGAAGAGCGAGGGGTCGGGCGATGTGAGATTGCACAGCAGCCAGGACTTGAGCAGGGGATAGAGCGCGGCGGCGGGGCGGATGAGCCGACAACGCTCTACACGACGGAAGCAGCCGAGCAATCTGGACGAAGAGCATAGCTCCGGCAGACGGTTGTCACGATATATTCTGAGCATATTGGCACAAGCTTCCTCTACCTTTCGGATGTAGCTCATGTTGTCATCCAAGCCAGTATGTATCAGGGGGTTGTCTATAAGCGACATGGCCTGCACTATGCGGCTGTCCTCACCGAAAAGGAAATCTTCGTTGCCATAGGATTTGAAGCTTCCGTCAAATTTGACGGACAGGAAGAGCTGTCTGTCTATCAAGAAATTAAATGCCGTGAACTTTCTTGCATAGGCAGTATTCGCCTCACGGCTGCGCCCGTATTTGAGACGCAGGCTGAACTCCGGGCGGCACTCCTTTTCATCATAGGCCGTGCCTCCCACTACGCAGCAACCGGGACGGCAGTGGCTTATGTACTTGGCTATGAAGTCATGACGGCACACCTCCGCATCGGAATCGATGAAGAGCAGATAAGGATAGCGCGCGCAGGCGGCCAGATGATTGCGTATGGCAGCACGCCCCATGTTCTGTTCGAGGCGCAGAAGGCAGCAGCCGTCAATGTCCGCTATGGAGTCAAGGGCGGAGGGATAGGCGGGCGAAGCGTCGTCGGCAACGATTATCTCAAAGGGAAGAGCGCACGCAAAAGCCTGCGCATGGAGGTCACGCACAAGCCGTGAGCAGTCATAGTTGTATGTGGGTATCAGTATGGAGAGCATGGCTTGGTCTGTTTTTCACGTTGCGGCGCACCTGTCAAACACCTCGGCGAACTGCCGCGCCTGATAGAGGCGGGAGAACTTGGCCTTTTCCTCCGGCACGACATTCTGGCGCGTGAATCCGGCGCGCTTCCACTCCGCGTATTTCTCTGTGAGAAAGCGTTTCACGTCGTCCACAGATGTGGCGGCCATCCCGGCATTGGTAGCGTGCATGACAGACGCGAGACATTCGCCGTCGCTGCGGACGCACAATATGGGTTTCTCCACGCCGAGGGCTTCAAAGAATTTGGTGGTCATTATGCCGTGCGGCCCTTTGTCCTTTGTCTCGCCGGTGAGCAGCAGCACGACGGAGGCGCGGTGCAATATGCCGGGCATACGGTCACGACTGACGAAACTGTTGACCCGCGTACACCCGGCCATCCCGGCTTCCGCGCTCATGCGCTCTATACGCCCGTGCATCTTGTCCTCTATGTACCAGCTCACCTGCAAATCGTCCTCGCTGATTGCGCCGTCGCGGACAAGCTGAGCGAGAGCCTCGAACAGCATTGTCGGGTCGCGGAACTCTATATCAATGATGCGCCCCGTATAGACTATCTCGAATTTGCCGGACACAGTGTCCTGCGGGATGTACGTCTTCTCGTCGTAGCCGTTGTATATCAGGTGCGAATTGCCGTTCACGCTTTTCAGGAAGTCCCTGTGCCACGGCGATACGGATATGACTGCGGATGCAGTGCGAAGCACGCGGTCGCGCCTGCGGATGTTCATCCGCTCATACAGCCCGGCTATGTACTCCCCAAGCCCGAACATGCGCGGCAGGCGGTGGGCCATGTATCCGGTCGTGCCGTACTGCTCGATGATGTCACGCAAGTCGGCGACAAGCGGGACACCATACCGCCGCGACAGCCTGCGGGCCGCACCAAGGGGAAAGGTCATGCATGTGGAACAGAATATCAGGTCAAACTCCCTTATATCTACGCTCCTGACCACCCGCCGCACGAACCACCGCTCCTTGTACCCGAAAAGTATGTCCAGCAGTGTCTTTACCCCCCATTCCACCTGCGACAGCACGCCCCGCGAACGGATGTAGGGCAACTGCACCATGCGGCACACCGATGTGCTGAAACTGACATGGGGCAGCCTCTCCGTGACGATGACCGGCGTCCAGCCGTAACGGCCTATGTTGCCGCACATGCACATTATCCTTGGAGAATAGAGCGGCGGGGCGAAGGGGTCGCACAATATCAGTACTCTCTTGTCTGGCATCTCTCTATCAGGAAGTTAATGATATCGGAATAGAACTGTCTGTGGTAGAAACTGCTGCCGGACGAGCTGGTGACCGTACTGTTGTGCCACAGCAGGGTGACCTCCCCGCCGTGCTCCTCCGTGCGGCTTATCAGCCCTGTGACATAGCCGTATGCCTCCCGCTGCGAGAGGCCCATGTAACGGCTGTCGGACAGGGTGCAGTCCATGGCGGTCAGCGGATGGAGGGTGAGCCGCGTAGGCTGCCTTGTCTCCGGGTCAATCCACCGCACGGCGCGGCATGTGCCGAGCCTGAACCCCGCCACGTCGGGATATGCTATTGTAAAGTCGTCTGTCATGCCGCTCCCGGCAAGCCACCTGAAATCGGAGGGGTGCAACGTCCGCAGAAAATGGTAGCGGTTGCAGCATACCGCCGCGCCGACAGCCTTTTCCAGTCTCTCTTTCTCCTTGGGGATGAGCAGTGGGCGGCTGCCTGCCTCATAGCTGGCGTGCAGGCCTATTGTCGTGCCGCTGTCAGAACGCAATTCGCGGAGCAGCGTAGAGAAGTCCCTGCCGCCGAGCCCGTATTGCGGATAGTCATGCCCCCGGCCTCTGCCGGCCTTGAAGAAATAGACCTTTTCTGCCGACGGTACTCTGGCATCCTCCGCACGGAAGAAATCAAACGTATATATAGGGTCGGCGTGAATGTCACGCACAGACGCGAGAACATCACGCATTGACGCGCCGCCACGGCCTGCGAGAGACCTGACACAGCCTCCGACGAAACCGCGCAAGTGCCTGTACGAGGCGATAGAATCGACATCGTGGGTGAGATACACCATTGACAGCCGCCTTTCCGGCTCACTCACATCCAC
>CALUOH010000070.1 GCA_944322025.1 uncultured Bacteroidales bacterium
TCTCCAGAGACGGCTCAGGATTAGGTGTTACAGGAGCGGGCCTTCCGTCAAGGCCGGCCTTGACGGAACAACGTGACGAACGATTTATTTTTGTCCTATAACTGTAACGCTTATTCAGGACTAGACAGTCCTCTCATCCCCGCCCCTCATCCACCAAATCCCGCCCCGCTCCCCAACTGCAAATTTGGGTTAAAAAGTCGTACTCTCGAGCCAGCCCATACGGACACACTACGGAGCCCCTCCCCACCCTCACACCGCCGCAGCCCCCCTCCTGCCATTGAAACCCCACGCCTGCCCCTTAGTTATTTTTTCGTAAAATCCAGCCGGGCAACAACCGAGAACACTTGACATGGCAATAATTTACGTATCTTTGTTGCAATTTTTGCGGAGACAGTACGTTTATATTGTGGTATGACAAGATTATTGCACAAAAACATACGCCTGACAAGCCTTGTACTGTTTTTCTCCGTAGCAGCCGCATCACCGTCCTTGGCTCAAGACACATACTATGCCGAAATAGGCATCAGCGGTGGGGGCGGGTTCAGTCTCGGTGATGTGAACGGCAACCTTTTCCAGTACTTGGAACCGGCGGCCGGGGCATACGTAAAATACAAGATAAACGGACATTACGCCGTGACGGCCAACTTCGAAGGAGGATGGACAGGAGTCGGGATTGTGGACGGCACATACCGCCGCACACACTTCTTGACATTGGAAGTGTTGGGAGAGTTCAACTTCTTCAACTTTGGCGCGAAATATTTCGAGGCAAACTCCACATGGGCCACGCCATACGTCTATGCCGGGCTCGGAATGATATATTTCAACGGACTTGTCGTCCCCGAAATCCCCATGGGCCTCGGGGTCAAGATAAAGCTGTCCGACAGGCTCACGATGGGCGCAATGTGGACCGTGGCAAAAGTCCTCAACGACGGATTGGACTACGTGGACGACCCCATAGGGCTCAACAGAGGCTTCTGGAACAATCGCGACTGGAACTCCACGGTCAAAATCTTCTTCGGCTTCAACTTCGCGAAGATATGCACACCGTGCAGGGACGGCCGGGTTAAGTTTTAATTGGAAAGGCAGAGTGTCTTTCCTCGTTGTACATTAAGAGAATGCGTTTTCAAAGACATGTCATCGCTTAAAGAACAGATAGACAAAGACAGACTGCCGGGGCACATAGCCATCATCATGGACGGCAACGGACGCTGGGCGAAAAAGCACGGCAAGGAAAGACTGTACGGACATTACAACGGCGTAGAGTCCGTACGCAAAATCACCGAAGCCGCCACCGCACTCGGCATACGATACCTCACACTATACACATTCTCCACCGAAAACTGGGACAGACCGCAGGACGAAGTCGACGGACTGATGGAGCTCCTCGTTGAAAACATAGAGAAAGAGACACCCACATTCCACAAGAACAACATACGATTCCTGGCCATAGGCGACACGGCGCGCATGCCGGACAATGCACAGAAAGGGCTGAAAGCCTGTATTGAAGAAACCTCCGGCAACACCGGCCTCTCCCTCATCCTCGCGCTCAGTTACTCCTCGCGCTGGGAACTGACCGCAGCCATGAGGCACATGGCTGCCGACGTGAAAGACGGACGGCTCGACCCCGCATCAATAACAGAGAACACAGTAAGCAGCTACCTGACCACCAAAGCCATTCCCGACCCCGACCTGCTCATACGCACAAGCGGAGAGATACGTATAAGCAACTTCCTGCTTTGGCAGATAGCATACTCCGAGCTCTATTTCACCGACACACTGTGGCCCGATTTCAGGGAGGACGACCTATACCGCGCCATCATAGACTACCAAAGCAGGGAACGCCGTTTCGGAAAGACAAGCGAACAGATACTATGACATATAACAGGACTCTATTCCCCCTCTTATTGGCGGCTCTCCTCGCCTGCATCGTGCCTGCATACGCACAGGGCGACGAGGCACGCTTCACTGTAGACTACACCATGCCCGTAAGGACATACATCATAGCCGACATAAAAGTGACGGGCGCAGAGACATACGAGGACTTCATGCTCATCAACTTCTCCGGCCTCTCCGTCGGGCAGAAGATACAGATACCGGGAAAAGAGATATCCGATGTCGTCACGCGCTTCTGGAAACAGAAGTCCTTTTCCGATGTCCAGATACTCATGGACAAGGTGCAGAACGACAGCGTCTGGCTCACCATTGCCCTCAAACAGCTGCCGCGCGTCTCGACAGTCAACTACTACGGCCTAAAAAAAGGCGAGATAGAGGACTTGGAGGAGACCATCGAGATACAGAAAAACGAGCAGCTCAACGCCGACGGCATAGACCGCTCCAAGATTGCCATCCGCAAATACCTATCTGACAAAGGCTTCCGCAATGCCGACATATACATCTATCAGAAGCCTGACCCGAAAATTGATGGAGCGGTAATCGTGGACATCAATGTCGACAAGCGCTCTAAGGTTAAGGTTCACGAAATCTATGTCACAGGCAACAGTGCCCTAAGCCTCAGGCAGATAGACTGGGCCATGAAGAAAACCAACCGCGCTAAGAACATACTGAACATCTTCCGCACAAAGAAATTTGTCGACAAGGAGTTTGAAAACGACAAGAAACTGCTCATCGACAAGTACAACGAAATAGGCTACCGCGATGCTGAAATCATATATGACAGCATTGCCCCCTACGAAGACGGCAAAGTCGACGTGTACCTTACAGTCAATGAGGGCAAAAAATACTATTTCGGCAACGTGACGTGGGTGGGCAACACCGTTTATCCCAGCGAATACCTCAATCGCGTACTCAACATCAACAAAGGCGATATATACAACCAGAAACAATTGAACAAGAGGCTCTATGAAGACCCCGATGCTGTCTCCGCCCTCTATAAGGACAACGGCTACCTCTTCATGAACCTCGATCCTGTGGAAGTAGGCTTCGATGGAGACTCTATAGACATAGAGATGCGGCTCTTCGAAGGTAAGCAGGCGACTATCAACAACGTGATAATCAACGGCAACGACCGCCTCTATGAACACGTTGTCCGCCGCGAGATGCGTACCAAGCCCGGCGCGCTGTACAGCCAGGGTGACCTCATCCGCACACTCCGCGAACTTGCCCAGTTGCAGCAGTTTGATGAAGAGAAAATATACTCAGGTGTAGACATACTGCCTGACTATGAAAGTGGTACTGTTGACATAGTTTACAACCTCGAAACCAAGACAAGTGACCAGGTAGAATTCTCTGCCGGTTACGGAGGCGCCGGTATAGTGCTGTCTCTCGGACTGAAATTCACCAACTTCGCCATACAGAACATCTTCAAGCCAAAGATGTACCGCATCGTGCCGCAGGGCGAAGGGCAGACACTCAGCATAAGGGCGCAGACCAACGGCGTCTACTATCAGAATTACAGTATATCGTTCTTCGACCCGTGGTTTGGAGGCAAGAGGCCGAACAGCTTCTCCGTATCATTGTTCTACTCCATACAGACTGGTATGTCTGACCGTTGGATAAATGCAATGAACAACTCCATGTACAACTACTACAACAATTATTATGGCTATGGATACGGTTACGGCTATGGCTATAACAACTACTATGGTAACAATGCTTGGTGGGATGCCGAATATGACCCGAACACATACGCCCGCACATTCGGTGCTGCTGTCGGCATGGGTACTCGCCTCAAATGGCCTGACGACTATTTCACACTCTACGGAGAATTGGCATACCAACGCTACGACATAAAGAACTGGTATGCAATATACTATGGCTTTGAGACTGGCGTAGCCAACGACCTTTCGCTCACACTCAACCTTGCGCGAAACTCCATAGACAACCCTATATATACGCGCCGTGGTTCAAATATCTCACTGTCAGTCAGTGCCACATTCCCCTACTCCCTCGTGGACGGCATTGACTACTCAAAAGCCGATGATGCACTGCGTATGCGCTGGGTGGAGTACCACAAATGGAAATTCAACGCCAAAATATTCACCCCGCTGACAAAAGACGACAAACTCGTGCTTATGACGCGCGTGGAATATGGTTTCCTCGGTTATTACAACAAGAACAAAAGGTCTCCTTTCGGCAAGTTCCAGGTCGGCGGTGACGGTATGAGTACATACGGAGGCATAGGCTCCGAGACCATCGGTCTGCGCGGATACCAGAGCGCGTCGCTGACTCCTATGTCTGAGCAATATGGGACTGTCGGCTATAACGGTAACCTGTACACAAAACTGGCGCTCGAATTGCGTTATCCAATCCTCATGAACCAGTCGACCAACATCTGGGCACTCGCTTTCCTCGAAGCCGGAAACTGTTGGAGCGAGTTCAAGCAGTTCAACCCCTTCGACCTCAAAAGGGCGGCGGGTGTCGGCGTGCGCGTCTACCTGCCCATGTTCGGACTGCTCGGCATCGACTGGGGTTACGGATTTGACAACGACAATCAGGGCGGCGGTATAGGCGGCAGTACATTCACATTCGTCCTCGGACAAGAATTCTAAAAGGACTGTCCCACGGCATACCATTAAACCGCATTCACTTCATGGAGTCAAAGAGATACAGCATAAGCCCGGACAGGAAGGGCATAAGTTTAAACATTAAACTATTACGACTATGAAAAAAGCTATTGTTCTCTCATTCGCACTGTTTGCGATGACTATGTTCGCCAACGCGCAGAAGTTCGCTCTTGTTGACATGGACTACGTGATGAGTGCCATACCGGCGTATGAGACTGCAAACGAACAGCTCTCACAGCTCTCCTCAAAATGGCAGAAAGAAGTAGAGGCTCTGCTTGTCGAGGCACAGACCATGTACAAGAACTACCAGACAGAATTGCCCCTGCTCTCCGATGAGATGAAAAAGAAATACGAAGAGGAGATAGTGGCGAAAGAAAAAGAAGCCGAAGAGCTTAAACGCAAATACTTCGGTCCGGAAGGCGAGCTCTTCAAAAAGCGCGAGAGCCTGATTAAACCCATTCAGGACGAGATATACAACGCCATTCAGGAACTCTGCGAAGCCGGTGGCTACCAAATGATACTCGACAAGGCATCAAGTTCAAACCTCATATATGCCGCGCCTAAACTGGATGTCAGCGACGATCTGCTCGAAAAGCTTGGTTATTCAAAATAATATGGCTATCTTTGCCACGTATTAGAATAGGATATAACAATTAACAGAAAAACGGCACAATAACTATGATGAAAAGAATCGCTTTGATTTTGACTGTGGCGCTCCTGCCGCTGTTCTCAATAGCACAAGAGGTAAAAATGGGATATATCAACTCACAGGAAGTGATGATGCTGATGCCCGAAGTGAGTGATGTGGAAAAACAGATGGCGGAGCTCAACGAAAAGAACCAGAAATATCTCGAACAGATGGCCAACGAGATACAGGCAAAGGCCACTAAATACGAACAGGAAAGGGAAACGCTTACAGAATCCATACGCAAAGCGACAGAAGACGAACTGAACAGCATGTACTCTCGTTACCAGACTACACAGCAGACCATGGCACAAGATGCACAGGCGCAGCAAATGAAGCTCATCGAGCCGCTCAGAGAGAAAATGCTGGCTGCCATAGACGCTGTAGCAAAGAAAAACAACCTCTACTTTGTCTTTGACCTCGCATCAGGCAGCGTAGTCTACAAGAGTGACAAGGCTGTCGATGTGACATCTATGGTAAAGAAAGAGCTTGGGATACTCCAATAAACGCATCGGACACAATTGTCTTTTCACACAGAATACACAGAGAGGCATCCGGCAGTAATAAGCGGTTGCCTCTCATAGTATAACATCATTCCACGACAATGAAGACCAACTTGCTTACAGCGTTATTCATCTTCCTCGCCGCGTCAGTCTCGGCGGCTACAGACACCACATCCATAGCCGTACAGGAAACACTGCCCTGCGCCGCGCCACTACGCATCGGTTATATATACCGCGACAGCATTTTCCGTACAATGCCAGAAACCGAACGCATAGAACGCGAACTGACAAGCCTCAGGCAGGAATACAAGGAGGAATACGACCTCATGGTACGCAACTACAACAAGAAAGTAAAAGCATACATCGAGAAAGACAGGGAACTGAACGAGACCATACGCCTCGCCCATCAGGCAGAAATAACCGAAATGGAAAAACGCATCCAACAATACAAGGAAAGCTACCAGAACGCACTGGACAAATATCGAACAGATGCATACGAGCCTCTGCAAAAACGCCTTGACGATGCCATCAGACAGGTAGCACAGGAACAGGAGATAACTATACTCTTCGATGCCGCGACACCGCTATATACATCGCCGGACTGCATTGACCTAACGTCCCACGTCATAACGGCTCTCGGCCTGAAAAAATGAAAATAGGCGTATTCGATTCAGGCTACGGGGGGCTCACAATCCTTGGCAAAATAAGGGACAGACTGCCGCAATACGACTACATCTACCTTGGAGACAATGCCCGTACACCGTATGGTACACGCTCATTTGAAGTAGTTTACCAATACACTTTACAATGCGTCAGACGGCTCTTCTCCATGGACTGCCGTCTCGTCATACTTGCATGTAACACAGCCTCTGCCAAAGCCCTGCGCTCCATACAGCAGACCGACCTTCCTCACATGGGCGAAGGATTGCGCGTGCTGGGTGTCATACGCCCGACAGTCGAGGCTCTCGACTCGCTCACGCGCTCACGCGTTGTTGGCCTGTTGGCCACTGACGGCACCATACAGTCGCAGTCATATCCTTTGGAAACGGAAAAGCTCTTCCCTGATATAAAGGTCATCGGACAGCCTTGCCCTATGTGGGTTCCGCTCATAGAAAACAACGAGCATCACAGCGCAGGAGCCGACTACTTCGTCCAAAAATACATCAATGACCTCTTCGCGCAAGACAGCCGTATCGACACCATCATACTCGGCTGCACGCACTACCCACTGCTCATCGACAAGATACGCAACTATACACCACACGGAGTCAACATCGTGACACAAGGCGAAATAGTGGCGGAAAGCCTTGCCTGCTACCTTCTCCGTCACCCCGAAATAGAGACATCTTGTACAAAAGACGGCACAATCCACTTCTTCACCACCGAAAATGTGGACAAATTCCAAGCTTCCGCATCGATATTCCTCAATACACCGATAAAGGCTGAACACATTGCCGCACCATGACAGCTCAACCACACTCAGCATTTCAAAAGAATGGAGTACAAAATCCTAAAAAAAATACAATCGCAACCGCGAAATTTGGCGCGATAGGAAAACTTTTTGTTACTTTGCGCCGCAAAAACCGTAGTGGTCAAAATGCGAGTTTTACCGACATACATGCCCAACGCGCTGACACCCACAACAGTCAAGCCCGTTCCGGCACATATATCAAAGATTTATGGAAAAAAACCTGGTCATTGTAGAGTCACCGGCAAAAGCCAAAACGATTGAGAAGTTCTTAGGGAAAGACTATCACGTGATGTCTAGTTTCGGACACATACGCGACCTTAAAGAGAAGGAATTTGGCATAGACGTGAAACATCACTTCAAGCCCGACTACGTAGTGCCTGACGACAAGAAGAAACTCGTCAATGAACTTAAAAAGGCAGCCAACGGGGCAGAAACTGTCTGGCTGGCATCCGATGAAGACCGCGAAGGGGAAGCGATAGCATGGCATCTCTACGAAGAACTCAAACTGAAACCCGAAAAGACCCGCCGCATTGTCTTCCACGAAATTACCAAGACCGCCATACTCAACGCGATAGCCAACCCGCGTAACATAGATATCAACCTCGTCAATGCACAGCAGGCACGCCGCGTTCTCGACCGCATAGTCGGTTTTGAACTCTCCCCGGTTCTCTGGCGCAAGATAAAGCCCTCGCTCTCTGCCGGGCGCGTACAGTCGGTGACGGTCCGTCTCGTAGTCGAACGCGAGCGTGAAATAAACGCCTTCAAGTCTGAAGCCACATTCCGCGTGTCCGCAATATTCAACGTGACTGATGCCAACGGGAAACAGACTCTCCTTGACGCAGTACTGAAAAACCGTTTCTCTGAAGAAAAGGACGCGCTCGCATTCCTCGAACTCTGCAAAAATACAACATTCACCGTTGAAGACATTGAGACTCATCCTGCACGTAAGAGTCCCGCTGCTCCTTTCACGACAAGCACACTGCAACAGGAGGCATCGCG
>CALUOH010000071.1 GCA_944322025.1 uncultured Bacteroidales bacterium
ATATTATATTTTTGTCAAAAACAAATGCAGCTGTATTAAATTTAAGACAAAAAATTTGTAACAACGAGGATAGATTTGAATTTGTTACGGTTGATTACTTTATTAGAAAGTATAAAAGAGAAAGAGTTCTTTATGATTTAATAGTTTTAGATGAATGTAGTACAGTTGATGATCAAACAATGGCTAAATTAATTGAATGTTCTGAATCAATTCCAATGATTTTGGCAGGAGATACTTATCAAATAGAATCTATTGGATATGGAAATTGGTTTAAATTATGTGAAAAAATTCTTCCAAAGGAATGTATTATTGAACTTGATATTACTCATAGGAGCAAAGATACATTTTTAACTGATTTTTTGAAAGAAGTTCGCAATATGAAATCGGATAACTTGGCTATGGAGTTGATGATAAAAAACAATTATAGTCATGTGATAGATGATGATATATTTTCAAGAAAAAGTAAAGATGAAATTATTCTGTGCCTAAATTATAATGGATTATATGGCTTGAATAATATAAACAAATTAATGCAGTGTGGAAATGTATCAAAAGGAATTAATTTAGGTCCGCTAACATTCAAAATAAATGATCCAGTATTGTTTAACGATTCAGAAAGATTTGAGTTATTAAATAATAATTTAAAAGGAGTTATTGAAGATATTGAAGATTTTGGAGATTATGTAGATTTTACTGTTAGAGTTTTTGCAGAATTTAGTAAACAACTAATTGATTCATGTGGAGATGATTTGATTTATATTGATGGTGATGATGAAACAACTTTAATTAATTTTAAAGTAAATAAAACTAAGCCCTATGAAAATGATTCAGATGATGAAAATTTGGATCATGTGGTGCCTTTCCAAGTTGCTTATGCTGTTTCTATACATAAATCACAAGGTTTAGAATATGAATCGGTAAAAATTATTATTTCCGATGAATCTGAAGAACAAATTACACATAGTATATTTTATACAGCTATAACACGTTCAAAAAAATATTTAAATATATATTGGTCTCCTGAAGTATCAAATAGGGTTTTAAATAGAATAAAACCACAACAAAATGAAAAAGATTGGCAGATATTGAAAAATAAAATTGTCTTTTAAATTTGTGAGTAAATCTAAATGATTATAAAATGGATGTATTTTTAAGTAGTATATTTTTAGATTTTAATTAAAAAAGGAGAGATAAAATTGACGGAGTCCAAGAAGACTATTATTCGAAATTATCAAGAGGTTTTATTTATAGTATTTATTTCAATGACAATAGCATGTATTTTATTAGATATAGTGCAAATATTTTCTATACCAATGTTTTATAGAGCATATATTGTTTTTATACCTATATTATTTATAATTTTGTTACAACTGTTTTGTGTTGAAGAAAAAAATATAAATATTCAAAAAAATGCATGTTATGCATTAGGGTTGTCAATTGTTGAATACTTAGTGCTTGTTATGCTTGACAAAATGAGTTTACCATTAAAAGGTAAGATTGCTATTTATTTGATTACTGGAATTTATATGTTGGTATACAATAAGTTAAAAGAAATTGAATCTTATTCAATAAAAAATGAAAGTAATAATCAACAGAATGAGAAGAAAATATTTAGTTTGTATTACATAAATACTGAAAAAGTATATGAAATAGCAATGCTTCTTAATAATAAGATTGTCACTGGAGGAACAAATGAAAACGAATTGTATTCAAGTATGGATAAGCAAACTAATATTGGAATTAATAGTAATTTAAGCTATTTAGAGTTTGTAAAAGGAAATATTAGTTTGTCAGAAAATACGCAAATGCATAATAGTGTAAAGAATAAGGTGTTAGAAAATTTTGACGTAAAAACTACAAAATCTAATCTATTAGCAAGTATTATTACACAAGCAAATGAATATAAAGAAGAAAATGTAGAAGTAGGAGATTTAATTTTGATGAAAAATGTTTCATTAAAGCTTTTAAATGCAGAAGAGTCTTATGCTGTAACAAGAATGATATTAAATGGAGCATTTAAAGATACAAAAATTAGCAGTAATTTAGATGATATGAAAATAGAATTTGACTTATCTGCAATGATAAATTCTTTATTAAAAGACTGTGCCTATGAATTAGGATGTGAAGTTGATAATAAAAGTTATTTATTGACTATTCCGATGACATTTGAAAATGATTTTGAAAATTCTTATAACATATATGATTTACAGGTAGGAAGTGTGTCTGTAGTGGGTATTTATAAAGGGCAACGACAATATGAGAAAAGATTAAGTTTACAAGAAATTTTTGATGGAAATAATGAGCAGATAATAGCAAATAGTTATGAAGATAGTAATTTTAAATTGAAATCATCTAGTAAAAAAGGAATAAATGATGGTATCAATTACAAAAATAATCAATTTGAAAAATATAAAGAAGTTATCGATGTGATTGCTATTATTCAAGAGATTAATCCAAAACATTAAAAAGAAGAAAAATAAAAAATATGGAAAAGAAAAAAATATTATATTACGAGAAAGACAAGTTTGATGAATTTGCGAAACAATTTCCAGAGGGAAATCGTATTGTATTCCCTATCTCATATTTAACTAATCAAAATATTGCATTACAATATACAGGAATTGATAAAGTTAAACACTTTGTTATTGATATAACTGCACTGGTAATGTCTGCCCGTGAGAGAAAAGATTTACGTCTAATTTATGAATCGTGGATTAATTGTTTAAATGAAAAAAATGAAGACAATATTGATTATTGTGTGGAGAAAACGTATTTACATGATGCATGGGAGATATTTAGTTACTATTTTGAAAAAAATGAAAAAATTGATAAAGTGTCAGATAATGTTGAGAAAATAAAAAGTATACATGAAACATCAAACGAATTTGCTATTGTGAACTGTAGTAAAGAAAAATTTGATGATATTCTTAAACAGTTAAATTCTCAATTATATGGCCATCAGGAATTTAAAAAAGATTTCAAAGATCAATTAGAAGCTTTCATATTATTGCATAGGATGAAAATACAAAAAGTTTTTTCAATATTAATATGTGGTAAATCAGGAATTGGGAAAACAGAGGTGGCAAGAATTCTTCAAAAAGAGATGTATCCTACTGAATCATCTATTAAAATTAATTTTGGGAATTATTCAGGAAAAGGATCTCTGTGGAGTTTGATCGGTTCTCCAAAAGGATATGTGGGTAGTGAAAAAGGAGGAGAATTGACAAACAAGATTATAAATAGTAAATCAAAGGTTATTGTAATTGATGAATTAGACAAAGCAGATGAAGCGATATTTACTTTCTTTTATGAAATGTTAGAAGATGGACAATATACTGATTTAGACGGAAAAGTTATTGATCTAGATGGTTATATTATTATATTTACTGCAAATTTAAATAATAGTAATTTTAAAAATATTATTCCAGAACCGCTATTTTCAAGATTCGATATGACTTATGAGTTCCAGCCGTTATGTTTAGAAGAAAAAATGAAGTTTGTTTCAGATTTAGCAGATAAATTGTTAGATGAATATACTGAATATATTGGCGAGTTAGATAAAAGTGAAATAAAAAAACAAATTATGGAAGAAAACTATCAAAATTATGATAATTTAAGAAATATAAAACGTAATGTCATGAATTGTTTTGTAAAATTAGTGGAGAAAGATAGATTATGGTCCAATAGTATAAATTATGAATAAGATTGACAAAATATTCATTATAGG
>CALUOH010000072.1 GCA_944322025.1 uncultured Bacteroidales bacterium
AGTGTGCAGTTCACGTCCGGGCTGTCGTCGTCCGACACGTCGAGTATCTCGTAGACGTTGTCGCCCACTTCGAGATCCTCGCTCAGCACGGTGATGAGCTCGCTCTCGTAGTCGCACGTCTGGCAGAGGCTCTCCTTCGGGGTCTCGACAACGTAGCTGTTAACCTGCACGTTGTCGAGGTGTATGTCGTACTCCGCATCGTCATTGAGGCTCTCGGCGTAGAAGCCTACCCTGACAGTCTTGCCCGCGTACTCAGACAGGTCTATCCTGTACTTCATGCCCGCAGTCGGAATGTCATCAAGAACATAATCGGCCTGGTATGTAGTGAATCCCTCGTTGGCCCACAGGCCCACGATGTCCTCCTGCCTCCATGTCGACCCGCCGTCGGCCGATACGACAACCATAAAGTACTTGTCCGTCGACCCGCGGTAGTTCTCCGGCATCGCAGCCGAACTGCCCACTGCCGTCAGCGCGAGGTCGAACGTCAGCTGTACCTGCTCCTCGCCCGCAAGCGATATTGTCGGAGTCACTAACCATGCGCCACAAATACCGAAATAGTCGAGAGATATTGTCTGATGCGGTGAGGACAGTCCGAGACCGTCATCGTTTCTGCTCCACAAAGATCTGAAAGACACTGTCTCTCCATTCATCACTTCTCCTGCGAATATGTCCTCTGCCTCTTGTGATGACCCAGTCCAATATACAGGTATATTTCTGATATCAGAAAATACTTCATTAAAACGTATTTCCGCTGAAGTCACGAATGTGACCACATCAGAACTCTCCGAACAGTTCTCCTCATCGCACAGTTGGCGCACAGTTATCGAATACTCCGTATGCGGCTTCAAGCCTCCTATCCGTGCGTTCTCGCTGCTGTATATGGTATCAATCCGCAAACTGTCGGACATATCATCACCCTCAGCTATGTACACTGCCCACTTCTCACCATCGTTATGTTTGAACGATACATTCGCTCCGTCTGTATCGATTCCCGACACAGTCACATCGTATGGTGTCTCACAGACAACAACAGGCTCAATAGTGACATCGTCTATATAAATCGTATTGGATGTCAATTCTGATGCCCCATTCTTAATTACTATATACTTACCTTCCACACCATTGAATGAAACAGTCTGTTTTACCCACCATTTCTCCTTATCCGGGTCACTATCGACAGTAGAATTGCTCGGTAGCATCTCTGAACTGTATGGATAAACTACAGTCCTCACATTCCGGAATGTCGTGGGATCTGTCGGATCATCCATGACCCCAACTTCTACCGAACGCGCATACTTGCTTGTATTATATGTCGTAAGTTTACCTGTAGACCCTTCATATCCGGCACGCATCCAGAAACTTATCTGCAAAGTGTCTATATCAGCATCCAGTTCCGGGAACACTATATAGCCCCCTTGATTGGTCTTTGAAGCATAATAGAAATACAGGCTATAATCGCCAGTCCTTGCGCGCTTGGTATTGTTCGTCGACTCGTATGCGTATGGGAAATGAGTCCCGTTACCTATCGGAGTCTTGGTATCATGCCCCTGTACGAAACAATCAGGTATCTGGTACTTGTCACTATATCCGTCCCTAAGTCCCTCTGCCGGTTCGAAACTCCAGAAAGCAGGTATCGTCTTCGCATCGCAATCCGTCCGGAACATAATCGGGGCACTCCATTCGCCGTATGTGGACTCTCCGCATAACGACCTAACAAATACATAATAGACTGTATTGTCATCCAGCTGTTCCACTTCACATATAGTACTCTCCAACGTATCGCAGAACACCGTATCACCGGCAGAAGCCGCATCGGGCGATGTCAGCGACTCGTCAGATGTCAAGAATACGACATATTGTTCTGTCGCCTCACCTATCCTGTTCCACTCTATAACAGCAGAATTGTTCGTTATCTCGGACACCTCTACGACAGTCGGACTTGCGCATGGGTCAAACTGTATGGATATATTATCCACAACAGCAGAAGGATTCGGGAAATCTCCTCCCGATGTATTGTTTTTCCAATAGAACACGAGCTTGTAGACACCCGCCATCTCGTTTGTTATGACGTGTCTGGATACGCTTTGTGTCCATGTATTGACTCCGTTCATCTTATACAGCTGATCGCCGTCCGAGTCCGTACCTTCCAAAGGCAGCCATACGTCAGGAGTAGAGCTTGCAGACGTAGCCAGCGAAAATGTCTGTCCGTCCGCCTGATACACATCGTCAGCCCCGCCTGCAAACTCAGTCATTATTGGCACAAGTCCCGCCCGCATGATATCTAACGTCCTGTCTCCATAGCAAAGCCAGTCGAATGTCACGGTATAAATTCCAGGATCAAGGCGTACAGTCCTGTAAGCCCACGAATACGAAGCTATATCATCCACCTCATATTCTGCCGTCTTGCCGCCGTCATTGGAAATATACAGAGAATGAGTACCGTCTTTCGGATATGCCTCGCCTATATACCACTCGTTAGTCCCCGACACCTGCGAATATTGCCACAGCGCGTTTTCTTCCGCATCTTCAAATCCATAAGTGCATGGGGCAGAAAGCGGGATTACTGCGGTAGTCTGCGTAATCGGCCCGTTCCAGTCGCTCGTATCCTCGTCACATATCGAACGTACCCAGAGATTATATGACGTAACGTCCGTAAGACCGGAGATTACAGCCACTGTTGTATCAATATCTATAACTTTCGAACTCTCCTCATCCAGCCCTGCCTCCGCATACTTTATCTGCCATTTAGTTGCAGACCCGAACTCTATGAAACTTACCTCTATGCTGTTCTCAGTATAGTCTGTGACCTTGAAACTCTCAGGATATGCACATGCCGGTGTTACATACACATCCACATTGTCAAGATGGTATCCTCCTGCCTGCTTCGTATCGCTTGTTGTCAGATTGAGGTCATAACACGATGTGAACACTATCCGCCCTTCCTTACAACCGTACTCGCCAAGGTTCATCAGATGTCTGACAAAAGTTTTTTGGTTAAGTATAAACGTATCCAACGGCTCAAAAGTCGCGGCTATGCTGTCACCGCAAGACACATCGCGGCTAATCCCGACAACCACAGACCTTTGCTTGGCTGTAGCTAAATTCTCTTTCGCGTCGAATGCCAACGTAAGTTTGTCTATGCTCTCTTCGAATTCCGGCATCACAGCGTATGACTGCCTTGTAGCATTAAGGACATAGACATACAGCGCCTTGCCCGTCCCAGCAACTACAATGTTCGGATAATCAGGCTCGACATCAGTAACACCCCCAGCATAATGCGATATCCAGCAGTCAGGGTTGAAACCCGTGCCCGTGTGTAAGTATGAGTCGAAATCCTCACTGTACGGCAACGGATAAACAGCAGGACACGAAGTCTTGAAACGCAAGGGCGATGACCATGCACCTTCATCACATGATGATTTTACATATACGAAATACGTGGCATTATGCGCCAATCCATCTGCGGTATAATGAGCCTCATTGGCGACATCGGCCTTTACACCTTCCGTAGCATCGGCATTCAGTTCCTCGATGCTCAACTGACGTTGCGCAATCCTTACCTCAAACGGAGCCTCCCCACGCCTCCATGTGATTGAAGCCGAATTGCTTGTTATATCTTCAGCCTTCAAATCAACAGGAGCGGGACACTCCGGAATAAGATTGAACGCCACATCATCGATATAGAAATAGTTCGTCAACGCGAAATCGGATGCGAAGAAAGCTATATACTTGCCTACATCGCCATTGTAATCGCTCACATACTCATCAAAACTTACCCTATATGGCTGTCCGCTCATATATCCGTCCAGCAGGGCAATCTCCTCGAACGTCGCAAGGTCATTCGGCGATGTGATGACACCTACCCTTATCTGTCCCGAACAGTCAAATCTCTCACCGTAATCTTCAGACGATGAACCCCAGAACGTCATCTCCACCTTTTTAATCGAATCTACATCGAGCAGCGGAGCTACTGCATAAATTGTCGGATGCGTGGCCGTATTATAGAACCTGAGGCTTCTCGACCCTCCATTATGCCATAGCGTCGATACTGTCGGGACTGGCGATTCGCTTCCTTCCGCATTGCCGACAATCCAACATGCCGTACCGTCAGTCTCAAATCCTTGTATCGACCCGTCTCCCAAAACCATCGGGACACAGGCTGTACGGAACTGGCTTACTGTCGACCACTTTCCTACACTACTGCCGCAATTAGCCCTTATACAGAAATAATACTGAGTATTATCCTTAAGGCCAGTGACATTATATGGATTCTCTCCGGCATTGTACTTATACATAACAGCCCCTTCTGGTTGTATGCCGTCCTCCATAAATGAGCTTGCCATTTCAGGAGTAAGTGCCTCCGTACTTACGACAATGTCCCACATGGTCTCGGTATCACCTATCCATGACAGCAAAGCCGATGTGTCAGTACACGATATGACATTAGGCCGTTGTACCTTGAAACAGTCATCTTTATAGTCTACCACCACCGAATCGATGTAGTAATAGAACGAACCCGTACCGTTCGTTTTCAACGCTATATGTACATCCTCATACGCTCCTGACAAATCATTAAAATTCACTATGAATTCCTGCCACTCGCCCTTCTTCTCATTATCCACTGTCGCAACAGGAACAAAAGTATTGATATCGTATGGGTCACTCATTACTCCTACTGTCAGTCCCGGCTGTGCTCCCGTCACATAATACGATTCCATATAGAATGACAATGACAACCGTCTGACATCACTCTCCTCCATCAATGGCAATGCCACGTATGAATAGAACGGAGCATCTGGATCATCATCAAAATTCATCTGCAATGATGCCGAACCATTATAATGTGTCGAACTTATGTATGGATAATACGAATTATCCGCCTCCGCTAATACTGTATACAGACATGGGACTACAAATTCCGGCTGTGAAAAAAGTTTATATCCGTCATCGAAATTCATCACATACGGCAGCTTGTATGTTCCCCAACACTGCGTGGTAAATTTTTGAGGATAGCTCCATGCTCCTGCCGTACTGCCGCACAATGGCTTGACAGAATAATAATATTGTTTTCCTTCTGCCTGTAAACCCGTAATTGTCAGTTGAGCCTCATCCACCGTATCGACTGCCACATAATCATCATAATCCGGGTCGTAAAGCAGTTCGTATTCCATCTCTTTATCCCATACTCTCACTTCCCATCTATCCATTCCTACGGCATCCCATTTTATGACTGCTGTCGTATCACCTGCCTCTACTTCAAATACATCCGGCTCCCTGCAATCTGGATTGGCTTCAACTACCATATCATCCAACCAGCTCATATTGACATTATTAATCGTACTGCTGCCGTCACCAAACATCCTGTCATGAACCACATAGAAAGCTATGAAGTTTCCCGCATCTGCATAATCATCGAATGACACCATATATCTCTCCCATACATCCGTCACATTTATCGTATCTACTGGCGTAAACGTACTCACGTCATTGGCATCCTTCATCAGTCCGACCACGAAATAACTTCCTTTGTAATATTCCTGCGTGATTGCATAGAAACTTATCCTACACTTCTCCACATTCTGAAGTTCAGGAAAGACTGCGTATGCCCAATTTCCAGGGTCAAAAACGTGCATCCTCAAAGAATACCCCGCATCTGCATACAGCTTGTCCGTTGTGGGCTTCATCGAATGCGGGTAATCCACCGTATTGGTATGAACAAGTATGCCGTTTATTACGCTTTCCCCGCCTGCTTGGAGTGGCACATAATAATTGCCGCTGACGAGTTCGAAGTTCAGCGTATCAGGCAGAGCGTCAAACTTCTCCGGACTACGTACATAAACAGGATTGCTCCACTCGCCGGACTCACTTCCGCACACATTCCTGATATACAGATAGCCGTCCGTCCAAGGCTCTATGCCGTCTAATGTCTGCGGATTGGAGGTCAGTTTAGCCTCTTTTATCTTCAAGGTCGGATCTATATTCTCGAAATCAGTTATCTCCTCACTCGTCCATATCAGCTCGGCCTCATTACTGCCATACCAAGAAACGGTCATCTCCGATGCCGTCCGGAAACCTATCTTTATATCACGCGCCTTCTCGCAATCGGGCACTTCGCATATCCGCACATCGTCTATTATTATGAAATTCTCCTCGGCAAAATTTGACACTAATGCTATATACTTCCCATTCCCCTCATAACTGTCGAGTTTGACAGTATACTCCTGCCACACTGCACGACGCTCCACTTCCACAGTATCTATAGCCTCAAACGTGCTTATATCGCTTTGTTCTCCCATAACTCCCACTATGATTTTAGATATGGTCGCGTCTTCATTGTTATGCCCAGCCCAGAAAGAGACCTGCAAATCCTTGATCTCCGCATTGTCCACACTCGGAGCTACGGCATACGCCAATTTTCCGGCGGGTATCGGAGTCAATAGGCTTCCGTTGCCGAAAACAAGCACACGGCTCCCGTTATGTGAATATGTCGAAAGCGAAAGGTCATTAGTATTAGTATTCACAAACGGGGTAAACTTATCCGATGTTGTAGAAAAATACCACGTGTCCGGCCTACTGATATAGCCGGGCAAATATTCCATATTGAAGTCCATTAAGTATGGCACGCTGATCGTATTCGTTGTGGAAAACTCATACTCCTCGCTCCATTCCGAATACTCGTTACCGCACTGGCTTCTGACATACGCATAATATGTCTTGGCCGGAGTCAGCCCGCGCAATGCAAGTGACCTCGTCATCGCAGGCATCACACTGTCCGCAATGTCTGCCTGAACACCATCCGTCTCCAGCTGTTCGACCGTCAACGGCATACTGCTAACCTTCACATGGAAATTTATCGCATCGAAATACGAATTCCACATCAATACAGCCGAATCGTTTGATAAATTCGTAACATCAAGGCCAAATGGCTTCTGACAGTTCGGAGCAGACCTGACCTGCACATCGTCTATCACTATCCCGCGCCCCATGTTGTCTGAGCCGCAGAATGCGATCTGATATGTGGAGGACGGAGCGGTCAGTTTCACCGTATCCCGCTTCCAACGGGATGTATAATAGTCATATATGTTATCTTCATACAATATCCATGGCACATCTGCCGATGTACGGTAGTATATCTTCAAAGTATCAAAATCACCCGTCCACTTGTCCGATGCGTACGCGAACGTCAATATCGGGTCTAGTATCGTGTCGAGGTTCATCACTGGGGTCACCAGCATCGTGACATAACCGAGAGTATGGTCTGTCGCGTTTCTGAGGGCAACGCGTTTATCTCCAGCGACAGCTCCTGCCGGATAGGTCAGGTCGCCGCTCTCCACAGTCCACTCTTGCTCTCCACTCACAAATTCCTGACTCCATGAAGATGGGATTCCATCCTCAAAACTCTCATTCAGTGATATACCATATTTTTTCCCTTGTGCGAAGCCATTGAAACTGCATACAGACAGCATCATGAAGCACAACATAGATACAAAAGCATAGTTTTTCATACTCTTTAATTCAGATTTAATGTTAATATTATATTCCAAAAGAGGTTGGCGCATAATTTTACAGCTACACTAATTTATAATCGGCATGGAACTGGCCATACCAATGTACAGACCTGTTCCATGCCGATTAGATACTATCTCACAATAACCTTGCCTGTGTAGAGATTGCCTAAGCCATCCACTATACGGACAAGATATACGCCCGCTGCATCAAGGCCGTCTATCGTTATCGGCTCGCCGTCAGGCTCATACTGGCGTATAAGTGCACCCGAGTTGCTGTAGACCTGAACGGTCAGACCCTCGCGCTCCGCCGCCGTCAGCTCAAGGTGTACCCTCACGCTCTCGTGTATCCTAACAGGGTTCGGCGTGAGCGTCAGCTCTTTCCGGCTCGTGCCCTGCCACCATGTCGCCTCCTCAACCGTCAGCGTGTGGATGATGACGCTCTCGCAGCCGCCCTCGCCGCCGTCCACGGTCAGGGTGTCGGTGTACGTACCCGGCTCCGTATCTTCGCCATAGTACAGGTCCATGTACTCGTAAGGCAGCTCGTCTGTCGTTATCGTTTCCTCGACATACGTCGTGTCGCCGTTCAGTATCGTCAGGTACAGGGTCACTGTCGAGTCGCACCCGTCCACTGACTTCAGCGGCAGCGTGTGAGGCCCTGCGCCTACAACGCCCGTGAACCCGTGCTTGTTGTACTTCTCGCCCTCGCACAGCACGTCGTGTATCGTGCTCCTGTAGTCAGGAAGTACCGTCAGCGTAAGGTTGACTATCGAGTCGCAGCCCGTGGCCGTCTCGAACACGCCCCTGTACGTACCCGTGCTGTCAAGCTCCTCGCCCGCGAACGGGTAGCTCTCCCCGTGGCATATCGTCACGTTGAGCGGGTACTCCACCGCCGGCGTGACATCGAGTACGAACGTCACTATCGAGTCGCAGCCGCAGTCGGCGCGCTCCAGCGTGTCTGTCACAACTGTCGTACGGTCATACTCCTTGCCGTTCCACTCCACGTGCTGCCCCTGGCAGATGGTAGTGTCCACGGTCGTGTAAACCGCCGGTATCAGCTTCAGGTCAAGCACAACCACGGAGTCGCACTGGTTCGCCGACGGCAGCTTGATTTTGTTGATGCCGGCGAGGCTCGTGTTGAACCCGTGCTTCG
>CALUOH010000073.1 GCA_944322025.1 uncultured Bacteroidales bacterium
TGTTTCTCTGCACGCTTAACGTACTTGTTCCCTGTATGTTCCATTGTCTTGCTTTTTTAGTTGTAACGCTATTTTAGGACTAGACACAGCGTTAAAAAAGTCTTTCTATTTAAGCCCGCAGCGGAGCGTAGGGCTGGCTTAAGACTTTTAGCTGCCGAGCGTCATACAATTTGAGGCCACGAAGTCTGGCGGCAGCTTTCTTTTCCCCCTTTTCTTTGGCTGTGCAAAGAAAGTGCAAGCCGAAAACAGTGGCGGGCAAGCTTGCTTGCATTGACACTGTTGAGGCGAAGCCTTTCTTATCTAAAGAAAAGGGGTCAGGGGCATAGGGCGGAACGCCCCGATAGAACTCCTCAATGAAAAAAGTTTAGCATTTGAGCCTAAATCTTCAAATGCAAAACAGAGTTAAAAACACGTACTCTCGACGGAGCGGCCAGGGAGCACCTACGGACACCCTCCGAAGCCCCTCCCCATCCCAACCCGACCCCATTTGGCACATCCCCCGACTTTCACTACCTTTGCACCCGACCAAAACCCACACAGCTATGAAACACTCCTGCATCACCCGCGTCACAGTCACGCTCCTCCTCACACTCATCACCCTCACCCTCCCCGGCATCCCCGCCCCCGCCCTTGCCGCCGCGCCGCCCCCGGCCCCCTCCGACACCGCGCTCCACATACGCCTCTTCCAGCACGTCCTCGAACTCATGCGCGCCGGGCAGGGCGACAGCGTCCACGCCCTCCTCAACGCCCAGATGCGTGCCGCCGTCCCCGCAGCGCAGCTCTCCCCAATGTTCGCCCAGCTTGAAATGCAGCTCGGCGCGCTCGAAAAGACAAGCACATGGCGGGTAGACCACATCGGTGCGCTCCAAATCTACTGCTGCGACCTCACCTTCCCCCGCGCCACCCTCCGCATGCTCACAGCCTTCGACCCCGACGGCCTCATGAACACCCTGCGCTTCGTCCCCGTACAGACGCCCCCAGCACAGCCTGCCCCCGTCCCCGCCGACAGCGGCCTGCGCGAACAGCCCCTCACCGTCACCTGCGGCACATACCGCCTGCCCGGCACACTCACGCTCCCCGAAGGCACCGGCCCCTTCCCCTGCCTCATACTCGTCCACGGCTCAGGGCCGCAGGACCGCGACTGCACCACCGGCCCCAACAAGCCCTTCCGCGACATAGCCCACGGCCTCGCCCGCCGTGGCATAGCCTCCATACGCTACGACAAGCGCACATTCGTCTACCGCACCATGCCCGACTCCGTAGCCATTACCCCCGACTATGAGACCGTCGACGACGCCCTCGCCGCCATAGACCTCGCCGCAACCCTGCCCGTGATAGACACAGCAAAAATCTTCATCGCCGGCCACAGCTTCGGCGGACAGATGCTCCCCCGCATCGTCTCCCGCTCCCCACGCAGCCTCGCCGGAGCCATCCTCCTCTCCGCCCCCGCCCGCGACATACTCACCCTCATGGACATCCAGCTCCGCTACCTCGCCTCCCTCGGCGGCGGCACACCTGACAGTGCCGCCGTCGCACAGCAGCTCGCCATGCTCCGCGCCGCCGCTCCCGACTCCTATTGGGACTACCTCGAACGCTACGACCCCGCCGCCTGCGCCGCGCGACTCACCATCCCCCTCCTCGTCATACAGGGCGGCCGAGACTATCAGGTCACTGAGACCGACTTCTCCCTTTGGCGCAAAGCGCTCAGTGCCAACCCTCGCGCCACATTCCGCTACTACCCCTCCCTCAACCACATCTACCAGCCCGGCACAGCCCCCTCCTCCCCCGACGAATACACACGCCCCCTCCCCGTCGACTCCGCCCTCATCTCCAACCTCGCCGACTGGATATTAGCCCGCTAACCCCCTCCCCCCACAAACAGAAAGCCGGTGCAGACCTTTACGTCCGCACCGGCTCAAAAAACACGTGTCCGCGTTTCAATCTTTCACCGCATTGTCGCTGTTCTCGTTGCTGTAAGTCCTCACATATTCATAATGAAGCACACCATCCTCATTCACCAACCTCAACCGTCCACGCTCATTGAACTTGTGGTATGTCTTTTCTGGCTCAAACGGATACTCCAGAACAAATCCTTTTATCGGAATACCGCCTATAAAACAGCCCTCCACTATCATCTCCTTATGCTTCCGAGTATCATAGCCGACACTGCTCATAACTCCCGCACCATATCTGTTCTCCGTATATTCTATCTCCCACTCCTCCGTCTCTTCCCCGCGCGGACAGCGAAGATTTCCATCAACTATACACTCCCCGTCAAACCATATGCTCAGCAGCACATCCCTGCCCTCAGGAATAGAATCAACGAAAATACTGTAATCTACACGCACATCCTCCTTACTGACTCTATCCTCACACGATGACAGCAGTAGAACTGATATCGCAATCACTAATAACAACTTAGCTTTTTTCATGACGATGATTTTATTAGGTTTTTGAAATAATGATACCACTTTATCCCTCCATGGATAGTGGTATTTATACGTCGGCAAAAATATAACCTTATTCCATAATATCCAAATAAAAAAACATAATAATCCGCTGCGGCAAAGGCCTCATCCCCATTGCCATGAAACCCTTGTCCGTCAACACTGTCACTATTGATTTACAGGCGATTACCTCGTAAGCAGCAAAAGCCTGTCACTGCACGGCAAGGGTAGGACACCGTTTCTTTTTTATAACATTGTCTTCCCCTCCCCATTAATATATGATAACACTTGTTTCCCCTCGTCCCGGCTGCTTTCCTGCATAGGCTGAGAGGCAGGGCGGCATCCCCGTTGGAAGGGCAGGGGCACGGCAATGGAGCAGGGGGAGAGTATTGGCTTCCGGTCTCCATGCTTCAATAAAGGTTAAAAAGACGTACTCTCAAGCTGGCCTCCCGGTACCCTTCCGCTGGCTTGCGGCTCCGTATGGGCTCCCTGAGCGTTCCGTCGAGAGTACGTCTTTTTAACCCAATTTAACTCTCAAAGAAATGTGCAAAGGAGCAGTGCTATTGGGGGTGTGGTGAAGATGGTAGAGGAGGGGGATAGGGCGTGGAGGGGAGGGGGTGAGAGTGCGATGAGGGTGCGGCGAGGGTATGGTGGGGACGTGGTGAAAGTGGGACGGGGGTGCGATGGGGAGGAAAGAAGGAGGGATGGGGAGGTAGTGAGGAGAGGGTGAGGATGCAGTGGGGACACGGTAAGGGTGTGGTGGGGACACAGTGGAAGTGTAGTAAAGGTATGATGAGGGGGCGGTTGGAGTGCATGGAGGGTGCGGGGAGGGTGCGATGAGAGTGCAGCATGCCGGCTGTGGCTGCGGGGCAGGGTTGAGAGGCTTTAACCCAAATCGGTCAATAGAACGTTTTTGAGATTTCTGCGAAAGCCGTTTTTTAAAAACGCATCATTTTGATATGCAATAGGGCATTTTGTGTTTTGCAGGAGTCCCGTTTTATTAAACTCTTTGGC